>NZ_MSAJ01000033.1:0-482225 GCF_044510355.1 Pseudomonas sp. DD1
AGCCCAGGTTGCGCATGACGATGCGACGTTCGTCGTCGGTCAGGCCTTCGGGGTTTTTCCACAGGGCGATGTCGGCGGTCATGTTGACCTCTTGCGGCATCCAGTGGTTGGCGCAGCCGTCGAGGTACTTCTGCCAGGCCCAGTCGTACTTGAAGGGTACGAGTTGGTTGAGGTCGGCGCGGCAGTTGATCATGCGCTTTTCGTCAACGGCGACACGGGCGGAAGCGCCTTCGAGTTCAGCGAGGCCTTCGGCAACGTCGAGTTTGTCCAGGGCCGCCTTGGCGCGCACGATGGCGGCGGAGTCGTTGGCGGTGACGGCGCGGGCTTCGATGGCGGCGGCAGCGCCGGCGCCGTCGAGGCGGTCCATGTTGGCTTCGGTGGCGTGGCCGGCGTTGGCGCCTTTAGCGGCTACTTCGCCTTCTTCTTCTTTGTCGAATTCGTCCCAGCTCAGCATGACGTGTCGTCTCCTGCGTGTGGGCCAATGGTGCCCGTGTGAAACCGGATGGTTGGGTGTTCACACGGCCCAAGGGCCGCGGTGGATCTTTAAGGAATCGTTTGTTGCAACAGCTCGCGCAGGCACTAAACGGAATAGGGCTACGGGTGTTCTGCTTGAGGCCTGAGGGGCGGAGCGACAGTGTCGTACTCCTGCGGGGCCTCAGGTCTGGCTCGTTACCCCATGTAAAGGGATATTGCAGGCCCGATTTACCCGCGCATTATAGGGAAAAATTTGCCTTTGTGTTGCGGCGGATAGCCTCAGTCGAGGGGCAAAATGAGGGTATTTCCGGCCGGGGCACGGGTTTACAAGGGTTTGCCGGGGTAGGATTTTTTTGACGGGCGGTGAGGGATTTTTGAAGCAGGGGGCAAGGCGAGGATTTTGCGGGTGATTCTTTGCCGCAAGGACAATTCCTTGCGGCGAACATTGCCAGGTTAAGTTCTAACTAACTAAGTTATTAACCGTTAGAGCAACCATTACCCATGACTTTGTAATTAAGAATATGACGCTGGCCCTGGTGGTCTTCATATTCCATGCGCGCTGGAACAACTTCGCAGACATTCGGGATGGCGCTCATGGACACCACTTTGGCGATATCCAGATCGGTGGAGTAGGTGTATTCCTCAACAATGGCGGTGTGCTGGCTGGCTACGTCAGTCGGGATCTCGTCGGCCAGGGCGGCGGTGGCGCACAGGCTGGCAAGGGCCATAACTAATAAAGCTTTCATTTCCAATTTACCTTTTTACAGTCGAAGGGGGTCACGGGGCCCTTGTGAGGCCGCGTGTGTAACTTGAGTAGTGAGTTCGGATTAACGTGCCTTCGTGGGGGCTGCAACTTGGTTAATCACGGTGCCTTGTTGGCGAGGCTGATTTTAGGCGCCTGGGTTGCATTCATATACCCGTGCTTTTGATAAACACTTTTGGCGGTTTTCGTAACAATCCACCACAGAGGTTTTTTTAGCGGCTGAGAAAAGCGCCACAAGCCCCGAGCCAGAGCATTGCAAGGGGATATCAGGGTAATTTGTAGGGGCTTGTTACTACCATCGTCGAATGGTTCTATAGGCCTACCCCGGCTAAAACAGGGGCATACAACAACAACTATTGTCACCGAGGTAAGAAAGATGAGTGCGGCTTCCCTGTACCCCGTTCGCCCCGAAGTAGCAGCCAATACGCTGACCGACGAGGCGACCTACAAGGCCATGTACCAGCAGTCGGTGGTCAACCCCGACGGCTTCTGGCGCGAGCAAGCCAAGCGTCTTGACTGGATCAAGCCTTTCACCACGGTCAAGCAAACCTCGTTCGACGACCACCATGTCGATATCAAATGGTTCGCAGACGGCACCCTCAACGTTTCCTACAACTGCCTGGACCGTCACCTCGCCGAGCGTGGCGACCACGCGGCGATCATCTGGGAAGGCGACGACCCTTCCGAGAGCCGTACCATCACCTATCGCGAACTGCATGAACAAGTCTGCAAGTTCGCCAACGCCCTGCGTGGCCAGGATGTGCACCGCGGCGACGTGGTGACCATCTATATGCCGATGATTCCCGAAGCCGTGGTCGCCATGCTGGCCTGTACCCGCATCGGTGCGATCCACTCGGTGGTGTTTGGCGGTTTCTCGCCTGAGGCCCTGGCCGGTCGCATCATCGACTGCAAATCCAAAGTGGTGATCACCGCTGACGAAGGCATCCGTGCCGGCAAGAAGGTGCCGCTCAAGGCCAACGTCGACGACGCGCTGACCAACCCGGAAACCAGCAGCATCCAGAAAGTCATCGTGTGCAAGCGCACCAATGGCCAGATCAAGTGGAACCAGCATCGCGACATCTGGTACGAAGACCTGATGAAAGTGGCGGGCACTGTCTGCGCGCCAAAAGAGATGGGTGCCGAAGAAGCGCTGTTCATCCTTTACACCTCCGGCTCCACCGGCAAGCCCAAGGGCGTGCAGCACACCACTGGCGGCTACCTGTTGTACGCGGCCCTGACCCACGAGCGTGTGTTCGACTACCGCCCGGGTGAAGTCTACTGGTGCACCGCTGACGTCGGTTGGGTCACTGGCCACACTTATATTGTCTACGGCCCGCTGGCCAATGGCGCGACCACGCTGCTGTTCGAAGGCGTGCCTAACTACCCGGATATCACCCGGGTCGGGAAAATCGTCGACAAGCACAAGGTCAATATCCTCTACACTGCGCCGACGGCGATCCGCGCAATGATGGCTTCCGGCACCGCCGCCTGCGAAGGCACTGACGGCAGCAGCCTGCGCCTGTTGGGTTCGGTGGGTGAGCCGATCAACCCGGAAGCGTGGGACTGGTACTACAAGAACGTCGGCCAATCCCGTTGCCCGATTGTCGATACCTGGTGGCAGACCGAAACCGGCGCGACCCTGATGAGCCCATTGCCGGGCGCTCACGCGCTCAAGCCGGGTTCGGCGGCACGCCCATTCTTTGGTGTGGTGCCGGCGTTGGTGGACAACCTGGGCAACATCATCGAGGGCGCCGCCGAAGGCAACCTGGTGATCCTCGATTCGTGGCCAGGCCAGGCGCGTACCCTGTACGGCGACCATGACCGTTTTGTCGACACTTACTTCAAGACCTTCCGTGGCATGTACTTCACCGGCGACGGCGCGCGTCGCGATGAAGACGGCTACTGGTGGATCACCGGCCGCGTGGATGACGTGCTCAACGTTTCCGGGCACCGCATGGGCACCGCCGAGATCGAAAGCGCCATGGTTGCTCACCCGAAAGTCACGGAAGCAGCAGTGGTTGGCGTACCTCACGACATCAAGGGCCAAGGCATCTATGTGTATGTCACCCTGAAAAACGGCGAGGAGCCGACCGAAGCGTTGCGCCTGGAGCTGAAGAACTGGGTGCGCAAAGAGATCGGCCCGATCGCTTCGCCGGACGTGATCCAGTGGGCACCGGGTCTGCCGAAGACCCGTTCGGGGAAAATCATGCGCCGTATCCTGCGCAAGATTGCCACGGCCGAGTATGACGGGCTGGGCGATATCTCCACCCTGGCCGATCCAAGCGTGGTGCAGCATTTGATTGATACCCACAAGACCATGAACGCCGCGTAAGCGGGTTGATGGGACCAAGCCCCATTCGGTGTAAGCCGGGTGGGGCTTTTTTGTGGGAATTCACTTTGAAGTACCAGCAATGTGGCAGTTGGCGGCTGACAGACTGCTCTCAGCAGCAAGCCAATAAATATCGGTTTATCTCGTAGGGCATTTCTGAATGTTACCCAGCGGTGCAAATGTGTAACCTTGCGCCCAAACATGAGGCAAAGTGCTACATCAGCGCCTCGAAAATGCCCGTTTTAGACGCCCGGCAAAATAAGATCAAACGCTACACTTGCCGGGATAGAAGGGTTTGCGAATAATAGGCCCGCAATTTGCAGCGTTAATAGGTTTAGTATCTTTTGCCTCTGCATAAATTTCAGGGGTTGTCAATGTGTTGGAGTCGCTTTCTCGGTGCTTCTGTAAATTGTTGTCGCATTGAGGAAATATCGGCTTCCGGCCTGTCGTTAGAATGCCGATCACTCGCTCGTCGTCGCCGTGTTGAACTGGTGTAGGACGCAGCACCGCTATTCGGTTTCACTCAGTCGCATCGTGGGCCATGGCTCATACTGCTGTTTTTGTCCTATACCGATGGAGTCCCAAGATGAAGAAACTCGTGCTGTTGGGCGCCCTGGCGCTGTCCGTGCTGTCCATGCAAGCCTTCGCTGAAGAGAAGCCGCTGAAAATTGGTATCGAAGCAGCCTACCCTCCGTTTGCCTCGAAGGCGCCGGACGGCAACATCGTAGGTTTCGACTACGACATCGGCAATGCCCTGTGCGAAGAGATGAAGGTCAAGTGCACTTGGGTCGAGCAGGAATTCGACGGCCTGATCCCGGCGCTCAAAGTCCGCAAGATCGACGCGATTCTGTCGTCCATGTCCATCACTGATGACCGCAAGAAGTCCGTGGACTTCACCAACCGCTACTACCTGACCCCGGCGCGCCTGGTGATGAAGGACGGCGTTGCTCTCAGCGACAGCCTGGTTGAGCTCAAGGACAAGAAGATCGGCGTACAGCGCGGTTCGATCCACGACCGTTTCGCCAAGGAAGTCCTGGCGCCTAAAGGTGCGACCATCGTTCCTTACAGCACCCAGAACGAAATCTACCTGGACGTGGCTGCCGGTCGCCTTGATGGCACCGTGGCTGATGCGACCCTGCTCGAAGACGGTTTCCTGAAGACCGACGCGGGCAAAGGCTACGCGTTCGTAGGTCCTGCGTTCACCGACGCCAAGTACTTCGGCGACGGCATCGGCATCGCAGTGCGTAAAGGCGACAAGGCCAACCTGGAGCGCATCAATGCGGCCATCGCTGCGATCCGCGCCAATGGCAAGTACAAAGAAATCGAGAAAAAGTATTTCAACTTCGATATTTACGGCGCTGACGCCAAGTAAACCTTCGCAGTTGTCTGTCCAGAATGGCGCAAGCACCAGGGTCTCTGAAGTTTGCGCCATTTTTTCATCCGCCTTTTCGAGGACCTGAATCATGTTGAAAGGCTACGGGGCCGTTATCCTCGATGGCGCATGGTTGACGCTTCAGCTCGCCTTGTCGTCCATGGCCTTGGCCATTGTTCTGGGTCTGATTGGGGTTGCACTACGCCTGTCGCCGGTCCGCTGGCTGGCGTGGCTGGGCGACCTGTATTCCACGGTGATCCGCGGGATCCCCGACCTGGTGCTGATCCTGCTGATTTTCTACGGTGGTCAGGACCTGCTCAACCGCGTCGCGCCGCTACTGGGCTACGACGACTATATTGACTTGAACCCCTTGGCCGCCGGTATCGGCACCCTGGGTTTCATCTTTGGCGCCTACCTCTCGGAAACCTTCCGTGGCGCCTTCATGGCCATCCCCAAGGGGCAGGCCGAGGCGGGCATGGCCTATGGCATGAGCCCGTTCCAGGTGTTTTTCCGGGTGATGGTGCCGCAGATGATCCGGCTGGCAATCCCCGGCTTTACCAACAACTGGCTGGTATTGACCAAGGCCACTGCGCTGATTTCGGTGGTGGGCCTGCAAGACATGATGTTCAAGGCCAAGCAGGCGGCGGATGCCACCCGCGAACCTTTTACCTTCTTCCTCGCGGTGGCGGCGATGTACCTGGTGATCACCAGCGTCTCGTTGCTGGCCCTGCGTTACCTTGAGAAGCGCTACTCGGTAGGCGTAAAGGCGGCTGATCTATGATCTTCGACTACAACGTCATCTGGGAGGCCATGCCGCTGTACCTTGGCGGCTTGCTGACCACCCTCAAACTGCTGCTGATCTCGCTGTTCTTCGGCCTGCTCGCCGCCGTGCCCCTGGGCCTGATGCGGGTGTCCAAGCAGCCGCTGGTCAATGGCGCGGCCTGGCTCTACACCTATGTGATCCGCGGCACACCGATGCTGGTGCAGCTGTTCCTGATCTACTACGGCCTGGCCCAGTTCGAAGCGGTACGCGAGAGCTTCCTCTGGCCGTGGCTGTCCAGCGCAACCTTCTGCGCCTGCCTGGCCTTTGCCATCAATACCAGTGCCTACACCGCAGAAATCATCGCCGGCAGCCTCAAGGCCACGCCCCATGGCGAGATCGAAGCCGCCAAGGCCATGGGCATGTCGCGCTACAAGCTGTACCGCCGCATCCTGCTGCCCTCGGCCCTGCGCCGGGCACTGCCGCAGTACAGCAATGAAGTGATCATGATGTTGCAGACCACCAGCCTGGCCTCCATCGTTACCCTGATCGACATCACCGGTGCCGCGCGCACGGTGAACGCCCAGTACTACCTGCCGTTCGAAGCCTATATCACCGCGGGCCTGTTCTACCTGAGCCTGACGTTCATCCTGGTGCGCCTGTTCAAGCTGGCCGAGCGTCGCTGGTTGAGCTACCTGGCTCCACGGAAGCACTGATATGGAACGCATCGACCACGTATTGCCCTGGGGGCACCTGGGCTGCGAGCGCCAACTGACGGTGTTCCGCTTCGGCCACGGCGAGCGCAAGGCGTATCTGCAGGCCAGCCTGCACGCCGATGAGTTGCCGGGGATGCGCGCGGCCTGGGAGCTGAAAAAGCGCCTGCTTGAGCTGGAGCAGCAGGGCGCGCTCAATGGGGTGATCGAACTGGTGCCGGTGGCCAACCCGATGGGCCTGGGCCAATTGCTGCAAGGCAGCCACCAGGGGCGTTTCGAGATTGGCAGCGGCAAGAACTTCAACCGTGATTTCGTCGAGTTGAGCGCGCCGGTGGCGGCCCTGCTGGAAGGCCGGCTGGGCGACGATCCCCACGCCAACGTGCGCATGATCCGCCAGGCGATGAGCGATGCGCTCAATGCATTGCCCGAGCCGAGCAGCCAGTTGCAAGGCATGCAGCGGGTCTTGCTGAGCCATGCCTGCACCGCCGATGTGGTCCTCGACCTGCACTGCGATGCCGAAGCTGCGCTGCACATGTACGCGCTGCCCCAGCACTGGCCGCAGTGGCGTTCGTTGTCGGCGCATTTGAATGTGAAGGTCGGTCTGTTGGCGGAAGACTCCGGCGGCAGCTCGTTTGATGAAGCCTGCTCGTTACCGTGGCTGCGTTTGTCGCGGGCGTTCCCCGAGGCGCAGATCCCTCTGGCCTGCCTGGCAACCACCCTGGAGCTGGGCGGTCAGGCCGACACCGGTCGGGATGAGGCGATTTTTCACGCCGAAGGCATCCTCGCGTTCCTCGCCGAGCAGGGCCTGATCAAGGGTGAGTGGCCGGCGCCGCAACATGAGCCGTGTGAAGGGGTGCCCTTTGAAGGCACCGAATTGCTGTTCGCACCCCACGCCGGGGTGATCAGTTACCTGCGTAAAGCCGGTGATTGGGTGGAAACCGGCGAACCGATTTTTGAAGTGATTGATCCTTTGGCCGACCGCGTCAGCATTGTCTGTGCCGGTACGTCGGGGGTGTTGTTTGCCGTTGAACGGCTACGTTATGCCCAAGCGGGTTTCTGGCTGGCCAAGGTGGCGGGGCGCGAAGCGCTGCGTCACGGGCGCTTGCTCAACGACTGACCAACTGTTTTTGTGAGAACCGACCGCATGTACAAACTTGAAGTCCAAGACCTGCATAAACGCTATGGCAGTCATGAAGTGCTCAAAGGCGTGTCCCTGGCCGCCGCGGCCGGTGATGTGATCAGCATCATCGGGTCCAGTGGCTCGGGCAAAAGTACCTTTTTGCGCTGCATCAACCTGCTGGAGCAGCCTCACGCCGGCAAGATCCTGCTCAATAACGAAGAGCTGAAGCTGGTGGCCAACAAGGACGGCGCGATGAAGGCCGCCGACCCCAAGCAGTTGCAGCGCATGCGTTCGCGCCTGTCCATGGTGTTCCAGCATTTCAACCTGTGGTCGCACATGACCGCCCTGGAAAACGTCATGGAAGCCCCGGTACACGTGCTGGGCATGTCGAAAAAAGACGCCCGCGAAAAGGCCGAGCACTACCTGGCTAAAGTGGGCGTGGCCCACCGCAAGGACGCCTTCCCCGGCCATATGTCCGGTGGCGAGCAGCAGCGCGTGGCAATTGCCCGGGCGCTGGCGATGGAGCCTGAGGTGATGCTGTTTGACGAGCCGACCTCGGCTCTCGACCCGGAGCTGGTCGGCGAAGTCTTGAAAGTCATGCAGGACCTGGCCCTGGAAGGCCGGACCATGGTGGTGGTGACTCACGAAATGGGCTTTGCCCGTGAAGTGTCGAACCAGTTGGTGTTCCTGCACAAAGGCATTGTCGAAGAGCGCGGCAACCCGCGTGAAGTGCTGGTCAACCCGCAGTCCGAGCGGTTGCAGCAGTTCTTGTCCGGCAGCTTGAAGTAAACAGGGCTGCGTTTATGCACTGAAATAGTGCATGCTTCGCAGCCTTGAGGTTGGCCTCGATTCCCTGTGGGGGCGGGCTTGCCTGCGATGGCGAGGTGACTGGCCCGCCTGCTGTCGCAGGCAAGCCAGCTCCCACATCAGATCTCTGTTTGTGTTGAGTTTTGTGTTTACTTACGGGCTAGCATTGGCCCATGCCTCTACTCCCGTTTTTCGTTTCGGATAGCATTCCATGACAGCCCATCGCATCGGTTTCCTGATTTGGCCCAGCACTAAAGCCCTGACGCTTGCGCTGGCTGAGGAGGCCTTGCGCGTTGCCCAGCGGGTGCATCCGGATGTGGTCTACGAGGTGTCATTCCTGCAGGCCGAGCCGCCGGTCGAGGGTGAGTGGAAATTGCCCGGCGAACCCTGGGCCGGCAAGCTGGAAGGTTTCCAGAAGCTGTTCCTGCTGGCCGATGAGCCGCCGACGGTGATCGCCTCGCAACTGGGCTCTGCGCTCAAGCAGCTGGTACGCGCCGGCTGCGTGATCGGTGGCTTGTCGGCAGGGGTGTATCCCCTGGCGCAACTGGGGTTGCTCGATGGCTATCGTGCTGCCGTGCACTGGCGCTGGCAGGACGACTTTGCCGAGCGTTTTCCCAAGGTCATTGCCACCAGTCATTTGTTCGATTGGGACCGCGATCGCCTGAGCGCCTGTGGCGGCATGTCGGTCCTCGACCTGATGCTGGCAGTGCTGGCCCGTGACCACGGCGCCGAACTGGCGGGCGCGGTCTCCGAAGAACTGGTGGTGGAGCGCATCCGTGAAGGCGGCGAGCGCCAGCGCATCCCTCTGCAAAACCGCCTGGGCTCCAGCCATCCGAAGCTGACCCAGGCGGTGTTGCTGATGGAGGCCAATATCGAAGAACCGCTGACCACCGACGAAATCGCCCAGCATGTGTGCGTGTCGCGACGACAACTGGAACGGATCTTCAAGCAATACCTCAACCGCGTTCCCAGCCAGTACTACCTGGAACTGCGCCTGAACAAGGCGCGCCAGATGTTGATGCAAACCAGCAAGTCGATCATCCAGATCGGCCTGTCTTGCGGCTTCTCCTCGGGGCCGCACTTCTCCAGCGCCTACCGCAACTTCTTCGGCGCCACCCCGCGTGAAGACCGCAACCAGCGTCGCAGCAGCAGCCCGTTCGAGTTGTCGTCGGTGCCGTCCGAGCGCGGCTGAGCAGCGTCTTGTCCGGCGCATGCAACTGAGCAAAATTCCCACGGCACTGCCGCAACCGCCTGTCTTCTGTTTAAACTGCGCCATTGCGAAGCTATTTGTCGCATTGGCGTAAACCCGCGTAAAACGGGGGTTGGCGCTATAAGAAGTTGTCGCTTGGCGGCAAGGCCGCGCTGAAAACTGTCCTTACAATCCCTGCATCGCCCGCCAGTTTCAGGCAGGCGTTCCTCTTCAGGAGACTCCGATGTCCGTTGAGCAAGCCCCGGTGCAACGTGCCGATTTCGACCAGGTCATGGTGCCCAACTATGCCCCTGCCGCCTTTATCCCTGTGCGTGGCGAAGGTTCCCGTGTGTGGGACCAGTCGGGTCGCGAGCTGATCGACTTTGCCGGCGGCATCGCAGTGAACGTACTGGGCCATGCCCACCCGGCGCTGGTCGGTGCACTGACTGAACAGGCCAACAAGCTGTGGCACGTCTCTAACGTGTTCACCAATGAGCCGGCCCTGCGCCTGGCCCATAAGCTGATCGACGCCACCTTTGCCGAGCGTGTGTTCTTCTGCAACTCCGGCGCCGAAGCCAACGAGGCCGCCTTCAAGCTGGCCCGTCGCGTGGCGTTCGACCGTTTCGGCAGCGAGAAATACGAGATCATCGCCGCACTGAACAGCTTCCACGGCCGCACCCTGTTTACCGTCAACGTCGGTGGCCAGTCGAAGTACTCCGATGGTTTCGGTCCTAAAATCACCGGCATCACCCACGTTCCTTATAACGACCTGGACGCGCTGAAAGCCGCGGTGTCGGACAAGACCTGCGCCGTGGTGCTGGAGCCGATCCAGGGTGAAGGCGGCGTGCTGCCGGCCGAGCTGGCCTACCTGCAAGGTGCCCGCGACCTGTGTGACGCCAACAATGCACTGCTGGTGTTCGACGAAGTGCAGACCGGTATGGGCCGTAGCGGCCATCTGTTTGCCTACCAGCACTACGGCGTAGTGCCTGACATCCTTACCAGCGCCAAGAGCCTGGGCGGCGGTTTCCCGATTGCCGCGATGCTGACCCGTGAAGACCTGGCCAAGCACCTGGTGGTCGGCACCCACGGCACCACCTACGGCGGCAACCCGCTGGCATGCGCGGTGGCGGAAGCGGTGATCGACGTGATCAACACCCCTGAGGTGCTGGCCGGCGTGAATGCCAAGCACGACCTGTTCAAGGCCCGCCTGGAGCAGATCGGCCAGAAGTACGGGATCTTCACCCAGGTGCGTGGCATGGGCCTGCTGCTCGGTTGCGTATTGAGCGATGCCTTCAAAGGCAAGGCCAAGGACGTGTTCAACGCGGCCGAGAAAGAGAACCTGATGATTCTGCAAGCCGGCCCGGACGTGGTGCGCTTTGCGCCGAGCCTGGTGGTGGAAGATGCGGATATCACCGAAGGGCTGGATCGTTTTGAGCGTGCTGTAAAAACACTGACGCAAGCCTGATAGATACACATTTATCTAACGAACCGGATCAAATGTGGGAGCGGGCTTGCCCGCGATAGCGATCTGTCAGTCGACGTTGTTGTGACTGGCCCACCGCAATCGCGGGCAAGCCCGCTCCCACATTGGAACCTGGGTGATTCCAGGTTCGGTGTCCGGCATTTTTTTATGAAGTTTTCGAGTTAAGGAGTGACACCATGCTGGTGATGCGCCCCGCGCAAATGGCTGATCTGGGCGAGGTACAGCGTCTGGCTGCGGACAGCCCGATTGGTGTCACCTCCCTGCCGGATGACGTTGAACGCCTGAGCGACAAAATCGCCGCCAGCGAAGCGTCTTTCGCCGCCGAAGTGAGTTTCAACGGCGAAGAAAGCTATTTCTTTGTTCTCGAAGACACCGTTGCCGGCAAGCTGGTGGGCTGTTCGGCCATCGTCGCCTCGGCCGGTTATTCCGAGCCGTTCTACAGCTTTCGCAACGAGACCTTCGTCCACGCCTCCCGTGAACTGAAGATCCACAACAAGATTCACGTCCTGTCCCAGTGCCACGACCTGACCGGCAACAGCTTGCTGACCAGCTTCTACGTGGTGCCGGAGCTGGTGGGGTCGGCCTGGTCGGAACTCAACTCCCGTGGCCGCCTGTTGTTTGTCGCCAGCCACCCGGAGCGGTTTGCCGATTCAGTGGTGACCGAGATTGTCGGCTACAGCGATGAGAACGGTGACTCGCCGTTCTGGGACGCCATCGGCCGCAACTTCTTCGACCTCAACTATGCTGCCGCCGAGCGCCTGTGCGGGTTGAAGAGCCGCACCTTCCTCGCCGAACTGATGCCGCACTACCCAATCTACGTGCCGCTGTTGCCGGATGAAGCCCAGGAAGCCATGGGCCAGGTACACCCGCGTGCGCAGATCACCTTCGACATCCTGATGCGCGAAGGCTTTGAAACCGACCATTACATCGACATCTTCGACGGTGGCCCGACCCTGCATGCGCGGGTCTCGGGCATTCGTTCGATCGCCCAGAGCCGCGTGGTGCCGGTGAAGATCGGCGAGATGGTCAAGGGCGTCGGCCGCCAGTACCTGGTGAGCAACGCGCAGTTGCAGGATTACCGCGCGGTCATGCTCGAACTGGACTACGCGCCGGGCAAGCCCGTGACCCTGGACCTGGAAGCGGCCGAAGCCCTGGGCGTCGGCGAAGGCGCCAGCGTGCGTCTGGTCGCGGTTTAAAAGCAGAGTTTCGCGGGTGGCTGCAGCCAGCGGCCCGTTTGAGGAGATAGCATGATCGTTCGTCCCGTACGCAGCAGCGATTTACCGGCCCTGATTGAATTGGCGCGCAGCACTGGCACCGGTCTCACCACCTTGCCGGCCAACGAAGAGCGCCTGACCCACCGGGTGGGCTGGGCTGAAAAAACCTTTCGCGGCGAAGCCGGGCGCGGGGATGCCGACTACCTGTTTGTGCTGGAGAACGACGAAGGCCGCGTGGTGGGGATTTCCGCGATTGCCGGCGCCGTCGGCCTGCGCGAGCCGTGGTACAACTTCCGGGTCGGCCTGACGGTCAGCGCCTCTCAGGAGCTGAATATCTACCGCGAGATTCCTACGCTGTTCCTGGCCAACGACCTGACGGGCAACTCCGAGCTGTGCTCGCTGTTCCTGCATGCCGATTACCGCAACGGCCTCAACGGTCGCATGCTGGCCAAGGCGCGGATGCTGTTTATCGCCGAGTTCCCGCAGCTGTTTGGCAACAAGATCATCGCCGAGATGCGCGGGGTGTCCAATGACGCCGGGCGTTCGCCGTTCTGGGAAAGCCTGGGCCGGCACTTCTTCAAGATGGAGTTCAGCCAGGCCGACTACCTCACCGGCGTGGGCAACAAGGCGTTTATCGCCGAACTGATGCCCAAGTTCCCGCTGTACACCTGCTTTTTGTCCGAGGACGCCCGCAACGTGATCGGCAAGGTTCATCCCGACACCGAGCCGGCCTTGAGCATGCTCAAGAGCGAAGGCTTCAGCTACCAGGGTTACGTCGATATCTTCGACGCAGGTCCGGCGGTGGAGTGTGAGACCAGCAAGATCCGCGCGGTGCGCGACAGCCAGGCGCTGGTACTGGCCATTGGCACGCCGGGGGACGACGCCACGCCGTTCCTGATGCATAACCGTAAACGTGAAGAGTGCCGCATCACCGCCGCACCGGCGCGCCTGGCTGCCGGCACGCTGGTGGTCGATCCGCTGACCGCCAAGCGCCTGCAACTGGTGGCTGGTGATCAAGTGCGTGCGGTACCGTTGTCTGCTGCCCGGGAGTCGAAATAATGAATGCGTTGTATATCGCAGGGAGCTGGCTGGCTGGCCAGGGTGAACGCTTTGAGTCGCTGAACCCGGTGACCCAGCAAGTGGTCTGGGCCGGCAATGGCGCCAGCGTCGAGCAGGTCGAATCTGCGGTGCAGGCCGCACGCCAAGCGTTCCCGGCCTGGGCCAAGCGTCCGCTGCAAGAGCGCATCAGTGTGCTGGAAACCTTTGCCGCCACCCTGAAAAGCCGTGCCGATGAAATCGCCCGCTGCATTGGCGAGGAAACCGGCAAGCCTCTGTGGGAATCGGCCACCGAAGTCACCAGCATGGCCAATAAAATCGCGATCTCGGTGCAAAGCTACCGCGAACGTACCGGCGAGAAGAGCGGACCCCTGGGCGACGCCACCGCTGTATTGCGCCACAAGCCTCACGGTGTGGTCGCCGTGTTCGGCCCTTACAACTTCCCAGGTCACTTGCCTAATGGGCATATCGTCCCGGCCTTGCTCGCGGGCAATACCGTGTTGTTCAAACCGAGCGAGCTGACCCCTAAAGTGGCCGAGCTGACGGTACAGTGCTGGGTCGAAGCCGGCCTGCCAGCGGGCGTGTTGAACCTGCTGCAAGGCGCGCGCGAGACCGGGATTGCCCTGGCTTCAAATCCAGGTATCGACGGGTTGTTCTTCACTGGCTCCAGCCGTACCGGCAACCATCTGCACCAGCAATTCGCCGGGCGCCCGGACAAGATCCTCGCGCTGGAAATGGGCGGCAACAACCCGCTGGTGGTGGACCAGGTGGCCGATGTGGACGCTGCGGTCTATACCATCATCCAGTCGGCCTTTATTTCCGCCGGCCAGCGCTGCACCTGCGCCCGGCGCCTGCTGGTACCGGAAGGCGCCTGGGGCGATGCACTGCTGGCGCGCCTGGTGGCGGTCAGCGCGACCATTGCCGTCGGTGCCTACGACCAGCAACCGCCGCCGTTCATGGGCTCGGTGATCTCCCTGGCGGCGGCCAAGGCCTTGATGGAGGCCCAGGAACTGATGCTGGCCAACGGCGCCGTGGCGCTGCTGGAAATGACTCAGCCCCAGGCGCAGGCAGCCTTGCTGACGCCGGGCATCATCGACGTCACGGCCGTGACCGAGCGCGAGGACGAAGAGCTGTTCGGCCCGTTGCTGCAAGTCATTCGCTATACGGATTTTGAAGCGGCGATCAGTGAAGCCAACAACACCCAGTACGGCCTGGCCGCCGGTCTGTTGTCGGACTCCGAGGCGCGTTACCAGCAGTTCTGGTTGGAGAGCCGGGCCGGTATCGTCAACTGGAACAAGCAACTGACCGGCGCCGCCAGCACCGCGCCCTTTGGCGGGGTAGGGGCATCGGGCAATCATCGCGCCAGTGCGTATTACGCGGCGGATTATTGCGCGTACCCGGTGGCGTCCCTGGAAACCCCGAGCCTGGTCTTGCCGGCCGCGCTGACTCCGGGTGTGACGCTGATCTAAATGTGGCAGCTAGCGTGTGTGGGAGCTGGCTTGCCTGCGATGCGGACACTTCGATCTTTCAGTCAGATTGAGGGGGATGCCATCGCAGGCAAGCCAGCTCCTACACTCGCCGGCGCCTACAGTTGATCGGGTTTGCAGAGACAGATTTGTGGTGTGTTGAAGACCTTTGATGCCTATAAAAACAGATGTTCGTGGAGCCTCGCCGATGAAATCCTGTGAAGTCAATTTTGACGGTCTCGTGGGGCCGACCCATAACTACGGCGGTTTGTCCTACGGCAACGTCGCGTCCCAGAGCAACAGCCAGCAATCTTCCAACCCCAAGGAAGCGGCGTTGCAGGGCCTGGCGAAAATGAAAGCCCTGATGGACATGGGCTTTGTGCAAGGCGTGCTCGCCCCCCAGGAACGCCCGGATGTGGGCGCATTGCGCCGCCTTGGCTTTACCGGTAGCGACGCCCAGGTGATCCAGCAGGCGGCCAAGCAGGCCATGCCGTTACTGGTGGCCAGTTGTTCCGCATCGAGCATGTGGGTGGCCAACGCCGCCACGGTCAGCCCGAGCGCCGACACGGCCGACGGCCGCGTGCATTTCACCGCCGCCAACCTCAACTGCAAATACCACCGCAGCATCGAACACCCGACCACCAGCCGCGTGCTGGGGGCGATGTTTGCTGACCAGAAGCACTTCGCCCACCACGCCGCGTTGCCGGCCGTGGCGCAGTTCGGTGACGAAGGCGCGGCTAACCACACGCGTTTCTGCCGCGAATATGGTGAGGCGGGCGTGGAGTTTTTCGTGTTTGGGCGCAGTGCGTTCGACACCCGTTACCCGGCGCCGCAAAAGTACCCGGCGCGCCAGACCCTCGAAGCGTCCCAGGCGGTTGCCCGTTTGCATGGCCTGCAGGATGACGGTGTGGTCTACGGCCAGCAGAACCCGGCCGTGATTGATGCCGGTGTGTTCCACAACGATGTGATCGCGGTGGGCAACGGCGAAGTGCTGTTCTATCACGAGGATGCGTTCCTCAATACCGAGCAAATGCTGGCTGAGCTGCAGGCCAAGCTGGGCAAGGTTGGCGGCAACTTCCAGGCGATCTGCGTGCCCCGCGCCCTGGTCAGCGTCGAAGACGCTGTGCGCTCCTACCTGTTCAACAGCCAGTTGTTGAGCCGCGCCGACGGTTCGATGCTGTTGATCGTGCCCGAAGAGTGCCACAACAACGAGCGCGTCTGGCACTACCTGCAAAGCCTGACCCGTTCCGGTGGGCCGATCGGCGAAGTGAAAGTCTTCGACCTCAAGCAGAGCATGCAGAACGGCGGCGGCCCGGCCTGCCTGCGTTTGCGCGTGGCGCTGAAGGAGGCTGAACTGGCGGCGGTCAACCCAGGGGTTATCATGACGGCACCGCTGTATGAAACGTTGACCCAATGGGTCGGCAAGCACTACCGCGACAGCCTGCGCGAAACCGACCTGGCTGACCCGCAGTTGCTGCTCGAATGTCGCACGGCATTGGATGAACTGACGCAAATCCTTAAACTGGGCTCGGTTTATCCTTTCCAGATCAATTAAAGCCCCACGGCTGAGACTTACTTATGACCACCGATACCCTGAAGCTGATCCTTGAAGACACCGACGGCACCCAGCTGGAAACCTCCTGCACCCGCCTCGCCGTGGTGTGGCAGGGCAAGGAAATCTGGATCCAGCACGACGGCCGTGGCCAACTGCTGATCGGCGTGGACGTGGAAGAGGGTGATGCCGAATACGCCAACCTGCTGATGCGCCCCCTGGCGACCAACCTGATGAGCCTGCAACTGGAAATGGAACCGGCCGACGTTGAAGGTGATGACGACGATCACGTCCACGGCCCAGGCTGCAACCACTAAGGAAGCTGCTCTATGCTCGCCCTCGGCAAACTGCTTGAACTGACCCTCGCCGGTCGTGAACCGGCGCAAAAAATTCAACTGACTGTCGACGGCGTGCAGATGCGCTGGCTCAGTGAGGGCGCCCTTGAAGTGCGGCCTCCCGAAGCCCGGGACAACGGCGCCGATGTGCTGTTGTCGTCCGGTATCCATGGCAACGAAACCGCGCCGATCGAATTGGCCGACCGCTTGTTGCATGGCATCGCCCGTGGGGAGATCAAGCCTCGCACCCGTATTCTGTTCCTGTTCGGCAACCCCGAGGCCATACGCCGCGGCGAGCGTTATCTCGAGCAGGACGTCAACCGGCTGTTCAACGGCCGTCACGAACAAAGCATCGGCCCTGAAGCCATGCGTGCCGCCGAGCTCGAGCAGTTGGCCCGCACCTTCTTCAGCGTGCCCGGCCGTAGCCGCTTGCACTACGACCTGCACACGGCCATCCGTGGCTCGAAGATCGAACAGTTCGCCCTGTACCCCTTCAAAGAAGGCCGTCAGCACTCACGTGCCGAACTGGCCCGTTTACGTGCGGCTGGCATGGAGGCGGTGCTGTTGCAGAACAAGACCTCCATCACCTTCACCGCGTTTACCTACGAGCAACTGGGCGCCGAGTCGTTCACCCTGGAGCTGGGCAAGGCCCGGCCATTTGGGCAGAACCAGGGGGTGGATGTGTCGCGCCTGGAAACCCGCCTCAAGCAGATCATCGAAGGTAACGAGCCGGCCACCGAGGGCCTGGACGGCCTGAAGTTGTTCAGCGTGGCGCGGGAAATCATCAAACACAGTGACGCCTTCACTCTGCATTTGCCGGCGGACGTGGAGAACTTTTCAGAGCTGGAGAAGGGCTATCTGCTGGCCGAAGACATCGCCAAGACCCGCTGGGTGATCGAGGAGGAGGGTGCGCGCATCATCTTCCCCAACCCGAAGGTCAAGAATGGCTTGCGGGCGGGGATATTGATTGTGCCGACCACAGATGTTGGCCTGGCCTGAACCCCGAGACTGACTCGGTCGAATGTGGGAGCGGGCTTGCTCGCGAAGGCGGAGTGTCAGTCAATACCTGTGTGACTGATCCAGCGCTTTCGCGAGCAAGCCCGCTCCCACATTTGCTTTGCAGTGTCGCTTAAACCGCTACAGCACGCGGCTCATTGCGACGGATCGCGCGGATCTTGTGCAGGGTGTCGGCGCAGGTCTGCGCGGCTTCCTTGCCCTTGTGCACAAAGTGCTCAAAGAAGAAGTTGTGGTGCTCGCTGCCCGCGTGGAAATGATGCGGCGTGAGGGACACCGAGAACACCGGCACTTCGGTTTCCAACTGCACCTGCATCAGGCCGCTGACCACCGATTGCGCGACGAACTCATGGCGATAGATCCCGCCGTCCACCACCAGGGCGGCAGCGACGATGCCGGCGTAACGGCCGGACTTGGCCAGCAGCTTGGCGTGCAGGGGCATTTCAAAGGCGCCGCCGACTTCAAAGAAGTCGATATCCGACTCCTGGTAGCCCTGGACGAGCATTTCGGCGAGGAAGCCTTTACGGCTTTGATCAACAATATCTTTGTGCCAGCAAGCCTGGATAAACGCGACGCGCTCACCGTGGTGGTTTTTGCTCTTGCTGTCGATTGCGGTGGGTTGCATGTTCTGACTCCTGTTTATGAAAAAAACAGGGCGTTATGAATCGAATGGGATTTAAGGGTGCGAGCGGCTGGGGCATGCAGGCATGCCATCAGCGTTCGGCCCTTAGGCGCCAATCCCGTTCTCTCTTCATCCGGACTATGACCGTCGGCCCCGGGATCACACCGGGTCTGCTGACCTTGCCGCCGTCCTGCGTGAGCAGTTCGAGGCGCCAAGCGCTCGCGGGCTATGCGCATTGCGCGCAATTACCGCCGGTGGGGAATTGCACCCCGCCCTGAGAACGTTGCCGCCAGAACCCTGGCGGCGGAGAGTTTTTACCATACATTTCGAAAAACTGCATAGGGTGCTTGTTAATATCGACTATCGACAGGTTTGCTGGCAGCTCCATCCAGGAGCCGGCTTGATATTTGCCGGTGATGCCCGCAGTAATCGGTTACAACAGGGGATTCCCCACTCGCAGAGGCAGATTTGATGTCGGTTATTGATCTTCGTAGTGACACCGTGACCCAACCCACCCCTGGCATGCGAGCTGCCATGGCCGACGCCCCCAGCGGCGATGATGTCTACGGTGAAGACCCCAGCGTCAACCTGCTGGAGGCCGAACTGGCCAAGCGCCTGGGCTTCGCTGCGGCGCTGTTCGTGCCTACCGGCACCATGAGCAACCTGTTGGCGCTGATGGCCCACTGCGAGCGGGGCGAGGAATATATCGTCGGCCAGCAGGCCCACACCTACAAATACGAAGGCGGCGGCGCGGCGGTGCTGGGTTCGATCCAGCCGCAGCCCCTGGAAGTCCAGGCCGACGGTTCGCTGGACCTGGCCCAGGTCGCAGAGGCGATCAAACCGGACGACTTCCACTTCGCCCGCACCCGGCTGTTGGCCCTGGAAAACACCATGCAGGGCAAAGTCTTGCCCATCAGCTACCTGGCCGCTGCCCGCGCATTTACCCGTGAGCACGGCCTAGCCCTGCACCTGGACGGCGCGCGCCTGTACAACGCGGCCGTCAAGCTGGGCGTGGATGCCCGGGAGATTACCCAGCATTTCGATTCGGTTTCGGTGTGCCTGTCCAAGGGCCTTGGCGCGCCGGTTGGCTCGGTGCTGTGTGGCTCCAGTGCGTTGATCGCCAAGGCCCGTCGTTTGCGCAAGATGGTCGGCGGCGGCATGCGCCAGGCCGGCTCCCTGGCGGCGGCCGGGCTGTATGCCCTGGACCATCAGGTGGCGCGCCTGGCCGACGACCATGCCAATGCCCACTGGCTGGGCGACGAGCTGCGCAAGGCCGGCTACAGCGTGGAGCCGGTGCAGACCAATATGGTCTACGTGCAGATCGGCGAGCAGGCCCAGGCCCTGAAGGCGTTTGCCGAGGCCCGTGGGATCAAGTTGAGCGCCGCGCCGCGCCTGCGCATGGTCACGCACCTGGACGTCAGCCGGGCGCAGATCGAGCAAGTGCTGGCGACATTTGTCGAGTTTTCCCGGAAATGACCGTGCAGACCGTCTAATTGACTGTTTCTATCGTATAAACACGCTGTACCACGGGCAAAGGGCCGATATAATGCGGCCCTTTGCCGTCGCTCCGTCTGATGACGTTTAGCACTGGCCTTTGGCCGCAGCCTCCGTGGAAGAACCTAATGAAAAGCGCAGAAATCCGTGAAGCCTTCCTTCGCTTCTTCGAAGAGCAAGGTCACACCCGTGTCGCCTCCAGCTCCTTGATCCCAGGCAATGACCCTACCCTGCTGTTCACTAACGCGGGGATGAACCAGTTCAAGGACTGCTTCCTGGGCCAGGAAAAGCGCGCCTACACCCGCGCCACCAGCAGCCAGAAGTGCGTGCGCGCCGGCGGCAAGAACAGCGACCTGGAGAATGTTGGCTACACCGCCCGTCACCACACCTTTTTCGAAATGCTCGGCAACTTCAGCTTTGGCGATTATTTCAAGCAAGACGCGATCAACTTCGCCTGGACCTTCCTCACTGGCGTGCTGAAGCTGCCGAAGGAAAAACTCTGGGTCACCGTCTACGCCACCGATGACGAAGCCTACGACATCTGGACCCAGCAGATCGGTGTGCCGGTCGAACGCATGATTCGCATCGGCGACAACAAGGGCGCGCCTTACGCCTCCGACAACTTCTGGACCATGGGCGATACCGGCCCGTGCGGCCCGTGCACCGAGATTTTCTACGATCATGGCGCCGACATCTGGGGTGGCCCGCCGGGCTCGCCGGAAGAAGACGGTGACCGTTACATCGAGATCTGGAACAACGTGTTCATGCAGTTCAACCGCACCGCCGATGGCGTGTTGCATCCGCTGCCTGCGCCGTCGGTCGATACCGGTATGGGCCTGGAGCGGATCAGCGCGGTGATGCAGCACGTTCATTCCAACTACGAAATCGACCTGTTCAAGAACCTGCTGAGCGCGTCGGCCGCGGCCATTGGCTGCGCCAACGACAACCAGTCTTCGCTCAAAGTGGTGTCGGACCATATCCGTTCTTGCGGTTTCCTGATTGCCGACGGCGTGCTGCCTTCCAACGAAGGCCGTGGCTATGTGCTGCGCCGCATCATCCGTCGTGCCTGCCGCCACGGTAACAAGTTGGGCGCCACGGGTAGCTTCTTCTACAAAATCGTTGCCGCGCTGGTGGCCGAGATGGGCGAAGCCTTCCCGGAACTCAAGCAGCAGCAAGCCAACATCGAGCGCGTGCTCAAGGCTGAAGAAGAGCAGTTCTCCAAGACCCTGGAGCACGGCCTGAAGATCCTGGAACAGGACCTGGCTGAGCTCAAAGGTACCGTGGTGCCGGGTGATGTGGTGTTCAAGCTGTATGACACCTATGGCTTCCCGATGGACCTGACGGCCGACATCGCCCGCGAGCGTGAACTGACGGTCGATGAGGTTGGTTTCGAGCGTGAGATGGAAGCCCAGCGTGTACGCGCTCGTTCCGCGAGCTCTTTTGGCCTGGACTACAACACCCTGGTCAAGGTTGACGTGGCGACCGAGTTCACCGGCTATCACGCCACCGTCGGCTCGGCCAAGATCGTGGCTATCTATAAAGATGGCAAGTCGGTCGATGTCTTGAGCGAAGGCGAAGAGGCGGTCGTGGTGCTCGATCAGACGCCGTTCTACGCCGAATCCGGCGGCCAGGTCGGTGACTGTGGTTTCTTGCGTTCGACATCCGGTCGTTTCGACGTGCGCGACACCACCAAGACCGGCGGTGCTTTCCTGCATCACGGTGTGTTGGTGCTGGGTAACCTGACGGTCGGCGCTCCGGTAGAAACTCAGGTTGATGCTGAGGTGCGGCATGCAACCGCCTTGAACCATTCGGCCACCCACTTGCTGCACGCCGCGCTGCGCCAGGTATTGGGCGAGCACGTCCAGCAGAAGGGTTCGTTGGTCGACAGCCAGCGCCTGCGCTTCGACTTCAGCCATTTTGAAGCGATCAAGCCTGAGCAATTGAAGGCACTGGAAGATATCGTCAACGCCGAGATTCGCAAGAACACCCCGGTAGAAACTGAAGAAACCGATATTGAAACCGCCAAGAAAAAAGGCGCCATGGCGCTGTTTGGCGAGAAGTACGGCGACGAAGTGCGCGTGCTGAGCATGGGCGGCAGCTTCTCCGTGGAGCTGTGTGGCGGTATCCACGCCGCGCGCACCGGCGACATCGGCCTGCTGAAAATCACCAGCGAAGGCGGTGTGGCTTCCGGTGTACGGCGTATCGAGGCAGTGACCGGTGCTGCGGCCCTGGCCTACCTGAATGCGGCCGAAGAACAACTCAAGGAAGCGGCGACCCTGGTCAAGGGCAGCCGTGACAACCTGATCGACAAACTCTCTGCCGTACTGGAGCGCAACCGCCAGCTGGAAAAACAGCTGGAGCAGTTGCAAGCCAAGGCGGCCAGCGCCGCGGGCGACGATTTGTCGGCCTCGGCCCTGGACATCAAGGGCGTGAAGGTTCTGACTGCACGCCTGGACGGTCAAGATGGCAAGGCGCTGTTGGCCTTGGTCGATCAGTTGAAGAACAAGCTCGGCCGCGCAGTGATCCTGCTCGGCAGTGTCCATGAGGAAAAGGTCGTACTGGTTGCCGGTGTAACCAAAGACCTGACTGGCCAACTCAAAGCCGGTGATTTGATGAAGCAAGCCGCCGCGGCAGTGGGCGGGAAGGGCGGTGGTCGTCCGGACATGGCACAAGGCGGTGGTGTAGACGCCGGAGCCCTGGACGCGGCCCTGGCCCTGACCGTGCCGTTTGTCGAGGCCGGTATTTAAGGCGCTGTTAATGAGCCCATGGTCTAGTCATGGGCTCGCTTAGCTGCTGGAAGATTTGTTTATTGGGCGCTCCTTTACGGGCTGAGGCGGCTTAGAAATGGCTTTGATCGTACAGAAATTTGGAGGCACCTCGGTCGGCTCTGTCGAAAGAATCGAGCAGGTCGCCGACAAGGTTAAGAAATTCCGCGATGCCGGCGACGACCTGGTGGTGGTGCTGTCGGCCATGAGCGGCGAGACCAATCGCCTGATCGACCTGGCCAAGCAAATCAGTGGCGATCAGGCGCCGCTGGCGCGTGAGCTGGATGTGATCGTGTCCACCGGTGAGCAGGTGACCATTGCCCTGCTGGCCATGGCGCTGAACAAGCGTGGCGTGCCGGCGGTGTCCTACACGGGCACCCAGGTACGGATCCTGACGGACAGCGCGCATACCAAGGCGCGCATCCTGCAGATCGACGACCAGAAGATTCGTGGTGACCTGAAGGCCGGTCGCGTGGTGGTTGTCGCCGGTTTCCAGGGCGTCGACGAGCACGGCAATATCACGACCCTGGGCCGTGGCGGTTCCGACACCACCGGTGTGGCGCTGGCGGCAGCCTTGAAGGCTGACGAATGCCAGATCTATACCGATGTGGACGGCGTCTACACCACCGACCCGCGCGTCGTGTCCGTGGCCCAGCGCCTGGACAAGATCACCTTCGAAGAGATGCTGGAAATGGCCAGCCTCGGGTCCAAGGTGCTGCAGATCCGTGCGGTGGAGTTCGCTGGCAAGTACAACGTACCGCTGCGCGTATTGCACAGCTTTAAAGAGGGTCCGGGCACCCTCATTACTATTGATGAAGAGGAATCCATGGAACAGCCGATCATTTCCGGCATCGCTTTTAATCGCGATGAAGCCAAGCTGACCATCCGTGGCGTGCCAGACACCCCGGGCGTGGCATTCAAGATTCTCGGGCCTATCAGCGGCGCGAACATTGAAGTCGACATGATCGTGCAGAACGTTGCGCACGATAACACCACCGACTTCACCTTCACTGTGCACCGCAACGAGTACGATGCGGCCGAACGTATCCTGCAGAACACTGCCAAGGAAATCGGTGCTCGTGAAGTGGTCGGCGACACCAAGATCGCCAAGGTCTCGATCGTCGGTGTGGGCATGCGCTCCCATGCGGGTGTTGCCAGCCGCATGTTCGAATCCCTGGCCAAGGAAACCATCAATATCCAGATGATCTCCACGTCGGAGATCAAGGTATCGGTGGTGATCGAAGAGAAGTACCTGGAACTGGCTGTGCGTGCACTGCACACCGCTTTCGAACTAGACGCGCCGGCCCGACAGGGCGAGTAACGCGTTGCCAGGAAGGCGCGGTTGATCCGCGCCTTTCTTTTTTGTCGGGTGAGGGCGCAAGCCTGTTCTTTTGCCCGTGCTCGACAATACTAAGGCGTGCAGGTCCATGGCCGTTTGGTCATAGGCCCAGGGCCTTTTTTTGCAGACTGTTGTTCCCGAAATGAAATGCGTGAGGAGAAAGGTATGCTGATTCTGACTCGTCGATGCGCAGAAAGCCTGATTATTGGTGATGGCGAAATCACCGTGACCGTGCTCGGCGTCAAAGGCAATCAAGTGCGGATTGGGGTTAATGCCCCCAAAGAGGTGGCCGTCCACCGTGAGGAAATCTACCTGCGGATCAAGAAAGAGAAGGACGACGAACCAAGCCATTAATTTTTATCGTTTTTTATGTTTGCAAACGGGGATGAAGCTGGTTAATATACGCCCCGTGTTGCGGAGAGCTGGCCGAGTGGCCGAAGGCGCTCCCCTGCTAAGGGAGTACACCTCAAAAGGGTGTCGGGGGTTCGAATCCCCCGTTCTCCGCCATTATTTGCTTAGTACGTTGCAATCTGGTTTTTTCGCTAAGTGCTTGAAACTAAACGAAAAAATAGCTTTACATAGAGATTGAACGGCCTATAATGCGCGGCAACAAATGCACTCGTAGCTCAGCTGGATAGAGTACTCGGCTACGAACCGAGCGGTCACAGGTTCGAATCCTGTCGAGTGCACCATTTAAGAGTTAGTTGCAGCAATGCAGATAACTTGGCTTCAACCAGTTGTGATCTGGTATAAAACCACAATCTGCACTCGTAGCTCAGCTGGATAGAGTACTCGGCTACGAACCGAGCGGTCACAGGTTCGAATCCTGTCGAGTGCACCATACAAACAAAAAGCCCGCCTAGTGCGGGCTTTTTGCCGTCTGGGGTTTTTATTTTCCCGTGGGGGTGTGCTTGTGTAGGAATCGTCTGCGGCCTGCATGTTTTTCTCTCGGTCATGTGTTTTCTTTTCTGTCAGCGTCGTCGCAGTTTCATACGTGTGGCCAACACTCAGCTTTGTTGCGCAAGCGCTTGTTCTTTCCAGTTTTTTAACGTTTAAAACGGCCGGGCGGTGTATCATTGCGCCCGTCAGCCCCGCCGGGGCTTGTGGAATACCTCCATGGACTTACCCAGTAGTTACTCAGTACCCCGTTTTACCAATCATGAATTGACTGATTGATCCTTCCGGCGTGCCCCGCTGCTGGGAGTGGAGTTCGCCTATGACCGAAGTAGAAGTAAAGAAAACACAAGAAAGCCTGCAGGATCGCCTGGCTCAAGTCGTTGAGCTGCTGCAGCGCCAGCGTGTGGTCGAAGATCTGACCCATCGCCAGGAAGGCCCTCATCAAGACCGGGTCGAGAACCTGGTCCATCGGCAGAATCTCGTCGAGTTGCAGCGCAAGCTCGATGACCTGCACTCTGCCGACGTTGCCTACATCCTTGAAGCTCTGCCGCTGGACGACCGTCTGACGCTTTGGCAGTTGGTCAAGGCGGATCGCGATGGCGACATCCTCCTCGAAGTATCCGATTCGGTTCGTGAAACCCTGATCGCCGACATGGACGATCACGAGCTCCTGGCCGCCGCCAAGGAGATGGACGCTGACGAACTGGCCGACCTGGCCCCTGAACTGCCCCGTGATGTTGTCCATGAGCTGATGGAGACCCTCGATGGTCAACAGCGTGAGCGTGTGCGCTCCGCGTTGTCCTATGACGAGGAACAGGTCGGCGCATTGATGGACTTCGAAATGGTCACCATCCGAGAGGATGTCAGCCTGGAAGTGGTCTTGCGTTACCTGCGGCGTCTCAAGGAGCTGCCAGGGCATACCGACAAGCTGTTTGTGGTGGACTACGACGGCATCCTCAAGGGCGTGCTGCCGATCAAGCGCCTGCTGGTCAATGACCCGGACAAACAAGTGGCTGAGGTCATGGCCAGTGACCCGGTGAGCTTTCATCCTGATGAAGACGCCTACGATGCCGCCCAGGCATTCGAGCGTTATGACTTGATCTCGGCCCCGGTGGTCGACAAGAACGGCAAGTTGATCGGCCGTTTGACCATCGACGAGATGGTCGACCTGATCCGTGAGGAAAGCGAAAACGAAGTCCTCAACATGGCGGGTCTGCGTGAAGAGGAAGATATTTTTGCGTCAGTCTGGCGCTCCCTGAGCAACCGTTGGGCGTGGCTGGCGGTCAACCTGGTCACTGCGTTCATTGCCTCGCGGGTGATTGGTCTGTTCGAGGGCTCCATCGAGAAGTTGGTGGCGTTGGCGGCACTGATGCCGATCGTCGCCGGTATTGGGGGTAACTCGGGTAACCAGACCATCACCATGATCGTGCGGGCGATGGCCCTGGATCAGGTAAGCACCGGCAACACCTCGCGCCTGATGCGCAAGGAGCTGGCTGTGGGCCTGATCAATGGTCTGGTATGGGGTGGCGTGATCGGCGTGGTGGCCTACCTGCTGTATGGCAGTTGGTCCCTGGGCGTGGTCATGACCGCGGCCATGACCCTTAACCTATTGCTGGCGGCACTGATGGGGGTATTGATCCCCATGACCCTGGCGCGCCTTGGGCGCGATCCAGCGATGGGTGCCAGTGTGATGATCACGGCCATGACCGACAGTGGCGGCTTCTTCATCTTCCTGGGCCTGGCGACGATCTTCCTGCTTTGAACCTACTGGGAGCCGGCACGCCGGCTCCTGCACAAAAGTAAAAATCCCGGGCAAAAAAAAGCCAGCGCAAGGCTGGCCTCAGCTTTCAGTTGCCGATTATTCGGCTTCTGCGGCTGCCTCAACGTCATGGGCAATCAGCGACACAAGCGCATTTTGCTGACGGTGGGACAGTTGGCGAAACCGCTGTAGCAGCTCGCGTTCGTGCAGTGACAGCTCCGGGCTGTCCATACGCATGCTCGGCTCATCACCCAACGCGCCTTCCTGAATAAGGCTTTGCTCCATGCGCGCGATGATTTCAGAGTTCATGCTGCGATGATGATTGCGAGCCACCTCGGCAATGCGTTCCCGCATTCCGTCTGGCAGACGTACGACGAACTTGTCAGCCGTACGGCTGGAATAAATTGCCTGTTTCAATGGGCGCATATATTTAACCGGTTAGTTCAGGGGAGCGGTTTTTGGAATTGGCCGCAACATGTGTGTTAGGACAAGGCTTGCGGACAAATGTTCAACCCGAATTGCAAAGAGGCCGCATCATGCCTCAGTTTTGCCGGTTCCTTGGCGTCAATTCTGTGACAAATATTGAGCTTCCTACAGGCTTTGTGCCAGTACTCATTTTCAAATTTGCGGACTGGTTGGAAAACTTTTCTGCGCAAGAACCGGGCCGCAGGCTCTCGCTAAGATGGGGTTTTCGGGCGCATATCCTATAGCAATGTGGCCTTTTGCCCTTAATTTTAAGACTAGTGGCAAATGGCCGATTTGCGAGCCGGGGCGACATAAGGTAGGGCGGTCAGGCGAGCAGGATTGAGACGGTGTCAATCTCTCGTCACAGGCAGGGTCAGCGCAGGATCGGGTCGAACTTGAAGCGACGCCCGACGACCATGGCGATCACCAGCGCGACTGTGAATAGGGCGCAGGCGCCCAGGCAAAGGGCTTGCCAGTCATTCGACGGAAGGTTGAGTCCCAGAATACCCGTGGCAATGGCCAGGATCAGAAATAGCCAGACTGACTTGGTCATGATGGGCTCACTTAGAAAATCAGGTGTTCAGAAGAGCTCGCGGCCTGTGCGCCCTGTGCCAGGTGCACCGATGATTGTCCATCGCCTGTCATCAGGGCCAGTTGAGGTCGTTGTTGAGCGTGGTGGCTGCCCGCTTGGCTGATCTGCGCTGAATCGCTGTCGTTGCCGGCCTGGAAGTGGAATGTCACCAGTACGGCCAAGGCCAGGGCGTTCAGAAGCAGAAGGGTGCTGTTCATGGGTGTTTCCCCGTGTTCACGTGCAGGACAGTTTTATAAGTACAAAGAGTGCACTCATCATGCCAGCTATTATTTTGATTTAAATCCTTTTAAAACAATAACTTAAGTTGATCTCAAAAGTATGGCTCATTGCAATATGCAATGATGGCATTTCGTGCCAATGCATTTTGCACGATGGGGTCGGCAGGCCTGTGGGCAACGGCTTATCGCCGGTTGGGTGGGATAAAGGCTTACGCCTAAAAAGCTGACGGACGACATGACAAAACCCACCCTGACCGTTAACATGCACGCCGTCCGTCGCAACGCCATCTGGCCCAGCGCCTGTCATTAGTCCCAGTAGCTCAATTGGATAGAGCATCCCCCTCCTAAGGGGAAGGTTGGCCGTTCTTATCCGACATTGGTTTAACTGCATATTGAAAAGGTTCGCCTAGTAAGGGCTGCGCGCCAGTCAGCGTCCTTTTTACTGCATATTCAATGCACCTGAATCGTGGTCGGATCTCAGGATCGAACTTTCATAACCCGCTGTTTTTGCGTAAGATGCCGACGCTCAATGTCCTCTTAGTTCAACGGATAGAACGAGCCCCTCCTAAGGGCTAGATGCTGGTTCGATTCCAGCAGGGGACACATCATCCGCATTTCCTCCCTTCCCAAGTCTTTTGCTACTCATCTGGCAACAAGCTACGCGACTGCGCACACGATGCGTCCTTCTTCAGTCGCTACCGTTCCCATCAGAAAGCTCGATCAACTAGAAGACGGTCTTTAGGGTGTTTGAGCCGAGGCACCACAAGGTTGCCGTCGGAGGAAGTTTCCCTTCCGTCGTTTAGGAATAGGCTTCTTAGCGATGCTGGCGATTGATAGAGCGCAGTCTTCTTCCGTCAGTTGGTAATGTTTTGATGCCACAGCCGCCTTAAGGTGCTCTCTGGCAGTCCGAGCTCTTTCGCCGCTTGGGACTGGCTGAGCCCACGCTTCTTCAGCTCCTGCACCGCCAACCATTTCTTCCTGGCTTCCACGACGCTAGGGGCCGCCAAGGCTTGTGGCTCTGAGGGGAGTAGGGCATCCGCTAGCCCTAAGCCTTCTGCTTCGGCCAGCGCAGCCAGGAGAGCTTCCCGCACTGTGCACCTCTCATGGGAGGCAGCAGCGAGTGCCAGCAAAGTTATTGGTTCTACTTTCAGCGCCGAGGCAAGACGGGCACTCATTTCGATGGTCGCTGAGCTTCTACCGAGCTCTAGCTCGCTTACGTGGGCCTGTGTGAGCGAGCCCGCGAGTTTTGCTTGAGACAAGCCTTTCCGAGTGCGAAGCAGTTGAACTACTGCTGCATAAGATTTCCGCAGCGACATTTCACTATCCCAATAAAAAGAGACGGTATGTCGCATTTGCCTGCCGCCACACAAACAGATATATTTGTCTGCGTGGCGGTATTACGCCTCAGCCGCTAATAATTGAATATTGACAGAGAGGGGTTGGGCCGTGGATGGGATCATCGAAGACGGTGTGTTGGGCGATCCCGGAGTCAGCCTGATGGGTTTTGAGCACGGTCTCGAAGCCGTTATGGCTGCAGCCAGAAAGCGCTACAAATGGATGCCCCTCTGCGCCGTCGAGGAGTGGACAATCCTAGACGCCATCGTCAGCGACGCCGAGCGAGCCAAAGTAGTCGCCGCAGGCTGCCAACCAATCTTCATGTTTGCCCACAAAGTTGTGGATGACGAGCAGAGGCGTTTCGAGCCAGGCCATTGGGTGCGCTCAAGCATGGGCACCGCTTTCAAAGAAGGCTACTTATTCGAAACACGCAACACGGTCTACGTGTTGCTCGGGCCAGGCCATCGTAAGTCTGCTTCTATCGAAGCAATATTTTCCCTTTTCTGATTACCCATCGGTTCTGCTGGGCAACTGACGTGCTCCAGCAGCTTGAGGCGACACATGTTCAGAACCTTAGACAACGACCTGATAGGCCTCCCAGGAATGTTCGGGGAGGGCGTGTCCCATTGGCGCGGAGTCTCAAGGCTGCTCCGAACGCCTTGGTATCACTTAACCCTTAGCGTCGAAAACCAGGGTCGGCTCAGCGAATGCGCGGTGATGATTGACGACACCTACCAGCTTCAAAAAATGTTGGTAAGCCAAGGTGCGGATTTAGCTATCACCGACATTATGGCTGTGACGCCCTCTTGGATGAATAAGTCCGGTGGCTGGCAGATGGAGCGGTTAACCAGAGTAACCGTAGGTGAGGACAGATCTGGTTCTGAGGTTTGCTTGCTGGAAGTGGCTAAAGGGGCGGTGTATCACACCTCACACCAGCGAGACTTCAAGGTTGAAGCGCTGGAAAACCTGAGGCCCGTATTTCTCTCGAACATGATTCAGGGACATTGAGACTACCAACAATCCTGCACGATACCAACGCGTCTGGTTCCGTGCGGAATTCCTGATAACGACTTGCGGAATAGCGCCGGAGCGCAGTGATGCTCGACACCATAGATGTAAATTTCCACGGAAAACGCCACACCGATTTCGATCTCAAACGAATCATTAAAGCCCAGGAGCAAGGATTTGATGTGCCGGTGACCGCTTACCTTTGCGGTGTTTCCATCAGGTCGCGCGCAGGTATCGGTGTTGTTTTTGGCCACAAGCGTAGAGACCAGTACGGTCGGTTAGGTGATGGTCACCTAATCCGGACTTCAGATGTGCGGAAGGTTGAACGGGAGGGGAGGTTTTGGGTAATGACGACGGAGAACTCAAGGTACGTAATCGCAACATTTCAACGCCTAAACGGACGTGCCAGCCTGCGGGATTTTTTGCGCTTATCGCGGGGGCAGCACTATCCAGTACCACGCGTGTTGCAATGACGCCTTTTGATCTGAGTCTTAACCAAGGCAACACCAAGGGGTGGGGGGCGCTGCGTTTGGCCTCCGTTCCTACCGATCCAGATTGGGAAATGCTCAGGGAGATGATGAGTCAGAACTTTGCTACTTGAGTTGACAGGCCTTGGGCGGCGTATTAAAAATGTTAAGTAGTTATTTATTTGTAATGCAATTTACATCATTGGTGTAATTTTTCTGCGAGAAACAAGTTGCAGTCAATGCATATTTTTTACAATTGATCTTCGTGCCGAGTGTCATTATAAATACTTCTAGCGGAACCATCTTCCTTGGCTTTCACATTCCTTTATTACTTTTTCAAGCCATGTCTCGTACCAGTACCAGGTGGTTCCGATATGAACGCCCAGACCTTTGCCAGGATTTTTTGCATCCCAGGTTTGCCATAATACAGTGTGATCTCGCATGCTAAATCTTTTATATCCAGCTTCCTTGACTAAGCTTACGATTTTTGATGGTAGATGCTTAGGGCGTTCAGTTTCTTTTATTTGAATATATTTTGTATTGACCCCTTCAGCCATTTCAGAGCCGGGTTTAATAAATTCAATTACTTGATCAGCTTGACCCTTATGATTAGCGGTTTTTGGAATAAAAAATACGCGATAAGAAAATTTTGGGTCATTAAACTCCTCGTCTGTGAGGCTTAAATCGAACGCTGTTATGTAGGCTCGTATATTTTCAGGCAAGCCTTCTGCTTGAGAGAGCTTGTCCACCTGGTCTTTGTTTAGAGAGGAGAATTGTAGGCTAAAACTTAAATGTTTATCAATGCCGGAGTCTTGCCCAAATAATCGTTTGATTAGCTCATTGTAGTTCAGGCAGCATGCTTGAAATCGAGCACTTAGAAATTGATCAATTCGAGTTGTCATTTGATGCTCAATTTCGTGCCTGAGTCCGATTAAAAAACGAAGATTATTCGCAGCACTCGCATCTACGGGGGATTCAGGGTGATTTAGGCATTTTTCAAGTTCCCAATGTTTTACAGCGCCTTTTGCTGTTTTGTCATATCGCTTTCTCGCCCCTTCCATTCGAAAGTAACGGTACTCAAAACCTTTTTTTCTGTAATATGCATGTAGTAGATACGTCCAAGATATCATCATCAAAACGATAAATATTTCCGATTTGAAAATCAATGCTGGATTATTGAAGATTTGAACTGATGCAAGAGCTGCTTCTCTCGACTTTTTCGTAAGCTCGTTAGCAACTGAGCCGATTGTTCTAATCCTTTTTGCTGTTGCCATGTCTATTTTCCTTAGTTTCTAAAGTTCAGCCAGTTGATTTTTTAAGCTGCGCCTCATGATTGCCTAGGGAAATTATCGCTTTTTCTGCTGAAAACTCTATCTCTTCCCCATTCGCAAATTCTGCAACGAACCCCTGCGTTGTGCCGCCGTATTTTCCTAGTCCTCGGTGAACGTCTCGAACATAGAAACTTATAGCCTGACCTGGGGTTTGGTGATTTGTATACAGGCAGTACCTTGAGTAAAGGTCGCTCAAAAGATCAAACTCTCTAGAAGCAGTGATTTTTTGTTTTGATGCATAGTATTTGTCGCGGATGCTATAAAAGAAAGCGTGTGCGGATTTTTGTGTTGTGAAACTCTCATCAAGTACGTTAAGATTTTTCCCCATACTAAGCTCCTGATTTTTTCGATGTGATTTGCTTGGTCTTCTCATGGCGTCATCTTCAATGAGGCAGCTAAAAAGATAAAATGCGAATGAGTAACGTGAGCTAGGCGCTGGTAATTGATAATTTGTAATTTGTAATTTGTAATTTGTAGTGAGTGTTAGCTTAGCTCAGATGCGCGGTAGCGCCACTTTGGTTCAGTTAATATTTAATTTCCAATAGAGTTTGAACCACGATCAAAACCACAGCGCTTGTGGCTAGTCGTTCACTGACGGCAGTGGTTGCTCCGGCTAGCGTGCTCGGTACGGGATTGGAATCAGTCTTCTTATTTCGAGAGGCTCCCGACTTTTCAAACTTTATTTTTTGTGTAACGTTAGGGGACTAACCACGTAGAGAGTTCCCATGTCCAAACTCGCAGAATTCCGCCAGCTTGAAAAACACCTAGCCGAACAACTCCAAGCTCTTGAAGCTCTCAAGGGCGATGCTGGCCTCAAGAAAGAAATCGAATTCGAAACCAAACTGCGCGATTTGCTCGCAAAATACGGCTACAGCCTCAAGGACGTGATCAACCTGCTTGATCCGCAAGCCGGTCGACGGGCTCCAGTAGCCGAGTCCAAAACCGGCAGTCGCAAGCCGCGCCAGTTGAAGGTTTACAAAAATCCGCACACCGGCGAAGTCGTAGAAACCAAAGGTGGCAACCACAAAACGCTTAAAGATTGGAAATCGAAGCACGGCGCCGCGACTGTTGAGTCTTGGCTGAACAAGTGATTTTTGTGAGTACACCAAAAGGGCCCTCAAGGGCCCTTTTGTATCTCAGTAGCGATCAACTGTTTTTTTTGATAAATCGAGTAGATATCTGAACAGGTCGGCATACCTGAGATTTTACTATTCGTTCCGATTAATTCATTTTGCTGTGATCAGGCATATTCAGAGCCCGCGCTGTTGCTTCAACCTTGATCGACTCCTTCTCGCCTTTGGCATTCTCGACCGTCAACGTCAGCGGCACCTTGTCGCCCTCTTTGACCTGCTGAACCAGGTCAATAAGCATTATGTGATAGTTGTGGGGATCCAGAGTGACGGCTTTACCAGCAGGTAAGGCGACGAATTCTACCGGCGTCATGCTCATCACGTCGTTCTTCATGGTTGACTGGTGAACTTGCACGGTTTTAGCCACCGGCGACTGCGCACTGATCAGCTTGCTGTCGCTGCTTGCCGTGATAGTCATAAACGCGCCGGTCGCTTGTTGGCCTGCGACTGTTGCGCGAACCCACGCGTCATCTACCTGCGTCTGGGCTGATACCTGACAAGCCAGGCCCAGAAGGGATAGCCCAAGTACGACCTGTCTGACGCGCTGGGTGATACTGGTTTGATTATTAATTGAGTTCATTAGCAGACCTCCATGACGGTAAGCAAATCTTCCGCACACTCTTGTGCAGAAAGCGAATGAGACAAACCAAGGCGTAGCGTTCCCCTGGAGTCATAAACATAGCTCGTTGCGGTATGGGACAACGTATAAGTTGATCCGCTGGGGACTTTTTCGTAGAACACGCCGAACTCCTTGGCCGTAGCAGCCGTTTCTTCCAGTGTTCCGTAAAGCGCGACAAATGACGGGTCAAAGGTTTTGACGTATGCATCGAGTACCGAAGGCGTATCCCGCTCCGGATCCAGCGTGATGAAAATGACCTGGAGGCGGTCACCATCCTTGCCCATTAGGTTTTTGATTTTTACTGCACGGGCCAGAGCGGTGGGGCAGATCGCGGGGCATTGGGTAAATCCGAAGAACACCATCGGCATCATGCCTCGATAGCTCGAGAGCGTTCTCACGTCGCCGTCAGTGTCTTTCAACTTAAACGTGCGACCGAGGATCTGATTGCTCAGATCCTTGCCGTATTTGTACGACAACTCCCCTCGGGAATCGCAGCCGGTCAGGATGCCCAGACCAAGCAGCCCCATACCTGCAACCACCTTGCGGCGAGTCAACAAAACGCTCATGGATTAATGCCTTTTGGATCGTCCAGTAGTCCAGTCAACTGTATGGACGCATCATCTTAAAATTAACGTATGGCATCAAAATGACTGATCGATATTTCCCGACTGAACGAGAGGTCAGTCGGGGTCTGCAATGCTGAATGCATCTAATCGATTCAGCTCAATGAGCCGCTGAAGAGTGCTCCTGGCTTACGTTCACGACTCCTTTGAACAGAGCGAACTGCTTCACTCGATTCGGCGATACAGCGCTTTCTGCCTGTGTCACGGATTGGCTCATATGTACGGCTGCGTCTGGGGCCAATCCGGCGCTGCGCAGGGTGGTTGGATCCAGTAACGCGTCGCCTGCACACAGCACGACCCGCCAGCCTTTATCGTTTTTTCCTAGCAGTGCGCGACCTCCGCGCTCGCCTTGTGTCCAACCGGCGACAGCGTGATCACCTTCGACCGTAATTGGGCCGACATCAAGCGGAGCATCCGGACGCTCCCAAGTATGGCGCATCAGGTGTTGGATATTTTGTTGATCCGATGCAGTGTCAGCGAAAGCCCCCGTGACAAGTGTCATCAAGATTAGAAATAGCGGTGCGAATTTCATGGTGTGTGTCCTTGAGTTGAGGCTGCCGTCGATCACTCGGCAGCCGAGTTCCATCGGGGTCGTTTAGAAGCCCATTTTCACGCCGAGCTGCGCCGAGGTTCCAGGCATTGGATAACCGGTGCGATACTCATAGTTGCGGTCGAATAGGTTTTCTACCGCCACAAAAACCTCACCGACTTTACCCAGCGCCGGAACCGCATGACCCACCCTCAGGTTTACGACAGTGAAGCTGTCCACCTGTGCGAAGTTCGCGGCCCCTGCGGTACGCTCTTCCGCTAGCACGTACATGTCTTTCTGATACTGGGCATCAGCGCTGAAACGCCAAGGGCCGGTTTCGTAGGCTGTGCCTAACGACAAAGACTGTTTCGGTGCGTAAGGCAGAGTTTTCAGCGACGGATCCAGCCAGGTGAAGCCGACGAAGCTGCTCCAGCTATCGTTCCAGTGCTGCTGCCAAGTGGCCTCGGCGCCCTTGATTTCGTAATCACCCAAGTTGGTAAATGAGGGCTGTGAAACGGCAGGAGGGAACGCGAACAAATAGCGATCTTTGTACTTGTCCTTGAAGATGGCCAGATCCAGGGTTGCACTCTCGATAGGGTTGAACTTGACCCCCAGCTCCTGGTGATCAAGCTTCTCGGGCTTGAGATCTTTCCAGCTTTCGCCGAGCGCCGGGATTAGGTTCGAGAGAACTGAAGCCTCGAGCCCTGGATAATTGATGCCTCGAGACAGGTTGGCCCGGAACTCGACATTGGAAGTGGACAACAGCACACCAGCATGAGGCGCTGTCGCGCTTTCGAAGACGTTGTGGTCGTAGGTACGCACGCCGGCAGAAGGCGTTAGTGTCCAGCTGTCGTTGAGTTCGAATGCATGACTGACAGCAATGTGTGGCGAGATCACTCGCAAGGTTGGCGCGTCGAAGTCGGCACGCGGTGCCGGCGCTATACGTTTGTAAGTCACGTCGCCTTTGCTTTCATCGATGTCCATGCCCAGCGCGACTTCGCCCTTTTGCCAAGGGCGCAGACTTTCTTCCCAGCGCAGGCCTTGCAAGGTGAAGTCACTGATGGTGTCACCATCGAGCCCTGGTTGATCAAGCGCGCTGCCTCGACCTTCGTTGTGGTAAAGCTTGATGCTACCGTTGCCCCAGTCGTAGTCGTGGTTAAGTGAGAGCGAAGCCAAGGTGCCGCGAGTGTTGAACTCACCGGTCTTGGTCTCTGGCAGACCTTTCTGTCCAGGGTCTGAGGCTTGGTTGTTGGCATGCAACAGCAACAGGCCAGCACTCCAGTTATCGTTTAAACGATAACCTATGCGCGCCAGGCCGTTGTTCAAACGGCCATCGCCATCCGGACGGTCGCCATCGGAGTGAGCGGCTCCTTGCGCTAGCAGGTAGTCCCAATCGCCGCTGCGGCCAATAAGGGAGGCTTGATCGGTCGCAGTGTGGAAACTGCCACCGGTTACCTGCAATTCGCCATGCTGGTTATCGCCCACTTCAGCAGTACGAGGAGTCAAATCAATTGCGGCAAAGGTGTTGCCGAATTTTTGCGGTTGCGGGCCTTTGTAGACGTTGATGCTTTGCATGGCATTGATCGGTAGCAAATCCAGTAAAGGGTGCCCCCAAACGCCCATGTAAAAAGGCACGCCATCGATGTACGTCTTGATCTCACTGCCTGGCCGGCTGGCGCCCATACCACGGATATACACCGCACCACCTTCAGCCCCACCAAACGACCCCACTGGGTTGAATCGTGAAACGGTCACCCCCGGAGTACGGCGCAGCGCGGACGATAGATCTAGCGCGTTGAGGTCGCGGATCTGATCCTGCCCCACCACGGTGGTCAGGCTACCGAAGGAGTCGACCTTGTTCTGGTCGATTACAGAAGAGCCAATCACCGTCGTTTCAGGCAACTCCACAGGTTGATTATCCGCCTGTGCAGCTGCAGTGGCGCCCAACAGTGAAATCGAAACACCGTACCAAATAGCCTTTTGCATCATCCCTTGTGCTCCTTGTTATCGACGAGGCCCTGCTCACTGATGGAGTGTGTGCCTACGTTTTCAATGCCAAAGTTTTCTCGCCTGCGGTGCATCCCCATGCACGGCAGGGACTTGCTGCATCACAAATGAAATAGCCAGCACGGGGCATACCTGATCACACCAGTACGTGATTCAGATCTCGGTATCGGACGCTCACCAACGATGGATCTCTTGGTGATAAAAGGATCCCAGAGATCGAGCTGGCAATAATTGAGCGCTGATGACCGTGGCTATTTAGTACAAGGGAGAGGCGCGAGGGTTGGCCGATGGCCAAGAGTAGCGAGGAGGAGCCTTACTGCGGGTTTCAACGGGTCTTCGCAGAAGCTGGTTGGTTCGCGCAAGCCAAGCAAGGCAGAACAGGAACACGAGGTTTAAGGTGATTGAGGAGCACATCGGGCAACTGAAGTTGCTGGCCCAATTACTCTTGGACTGGGCAACCAAATCCCCCCCGACATCCGCAACACCCACATTAGATACTGAGCAGAATTGCCCTCCCGCGCCATTGAGGGCCAAGCCACTCATCTGTCCGTGAGCAATACCGCAAGCCAATAGATTGAACAGGACGCAGGCATAGAGCGTCCAAGCAATCAACGAGCGGTCTGTTCGAGTTCTATTCATGGAAATGACTCTAGCACCCGACTTTTGGGCGTGCCACGTAACGACCATGTATTTGGTTGAGGTTTAACGCAGAAGCATTTCTAGTTCCAGACGAACCGTCCGAGCGTATTTGAGCTACTGTCGGAAGTGCGTCAGGTGAAACCCAATCATGCCTACTGAGCATTTGTTCTGACCGACTCGTGGAGGGGCAAAAAGTCTAACGACACCTGTCACCTTTGATAACCTGCGACAGTCTGGCGCAGGCATTACCCTAAGTCCGATAAAACATGTCTATCGAGTCGCCTGAGGCAGACTGTCGCATGTTGTTCCGTGGAACCTTGTCGGAAAGACTACTCGCCTCGTGCGCAGACCGTGCAAAACCCTTAATCTGTTGACGCTTTGTGGTTTCACCTTTTGGTGAAGCAATAGGGAAGCAGGTACGCCCTTTGGCCATTCCTGCGCTGCCCCCGCAACTGTGAACGGTTAGCTCTTTCGTCTATGCCACTGGCCTATAACGGCTGGGAAGGCGCGGGAGGGTGTTGAGCTGTGAGCCAGGAGACCTGCCACAAGTGCTGCCGAGTATCCCGGCAGTTTTCAGACCCGCATCCCTCGGAGGGAGAACTGATGCATATCGAACCCGGCGTGCTCAATGCCGCCAAAGTGCTGTACGCCAACGCCGCTGCAATCGCTACGCTGGCGGCGTTTTCGCCGAAGCTGTTACGCCCCGATAACCTGATTAAGACGATACTCGCCGCCGCGTTTTTCTCGGTGTTCATGGAAGTATTCCATTTGCCGGTCGGCGCTTCTGAATTGCATTTCGTCGGTGCTTCCGCCGTCTACGTCATCTTCGGCTTTATCCCCACGCTGTTTGGTTTTGCCATTGGCCTGTTGTTGCAAGGATTGTTGTTCGAACCGCAGGATCTAGTGCACCTAGGGGTCAACTCGTTGTCTTTGATGTTGCCGCTGATTGCCGCCCACGGCTTGCTGGGACGCCGCTTTTTCGACGTTGCCGGACGCAGCATTCGTTGGGCTGAAGTGGTCAAGTTCGATGCGCTGTATTACACCGGTGTGGTAGCGATGGTGGGTTTCTGGTTGTCCATGGGCGAGGAGCCAACCCCTCTGAGTAACTGGGCGCTGTTCGCCGTTTCGTACTTGCCACTGGTGTTGTGCGAGCCGCTGTTCACCTGCCTGGTTGCGAGGACGCTTAAGCGCTATGCCGACAACACCTTTGTCGAGCGCTTCACCTGTGTGAAATCACTGAAAGTCGCATAATTTCCCCGTGCCCCATCGTCTAGGTATTTCTGGGCGGTGGGTTTGAACGACATCTTTCGATCTTCAACCCCGCTTGCTTGGGTGTTAATGTCGCTGCCATGAAATTGTCCCTATCAAACCGCTCGCTCGTTGCCTGGACGCTATATTTCTGCGTCCTGTTCAACGTGTTTGCCTGCGGTTTGGGACATGGGCAGATGAGCGGGCTCGAACTCAATGGAGTCGGCGGTCAGTTTTGCTCTGCACTGGGCAGCAAGAGCCCGATTCAGAAAACGGACTTCACTGACCAGTCAACTGGTGGCTGGGCCGGTAGTCTGTCCTGCCCTATCTGTTCAGCGGTGACATTGAGCATCGCCTTTCTATTTTGCCTGACCTGGCTGCTGCGAATCAGACAAAAGCCGCAGTCCAGCCGCGAGCTGCGCTGCAAGGCACCTCCTCGATACTCTTGGCCCTCGGCCAACCCTCGCGCTTCCCCTCAGATTTGACGCCTGTGAGTGGCCGGCTTGATTTGCCCGCCATCGCTTGTTTTTTCGTCGTCCGTTTTACGCCGGCTGTCGCTGATGCGACCAAGGGTGGACGCCGTTCAACCGTCTCGGGAAGGACATCCGTATGTCTCTTGTTATTGATCATCCAAGTTCCAGGTTTAGTTTTTCCGAAAGGATCACTGTCTGTATTACTGCATTCCGTAAGTCGCAAGCGGTTGTGGCACGGAGGTTGGTATGCGCTCTGTAGCCATTCCTTCAGGGGCTTCGCGGCTGGTCAGTAAGGCGTCGCGTGTGAGCAGTCGTGGCGACTTCCTGTTGCCGTTTCCTGACTACCCCAGTAATGCACGCTGTTTTGTTCACTTGGATGCCCGGTTGCTGCCTTACTGGCATACGTTGTTCGATGTGTGTCCTGGGTTGCTCAAGTTAGATCCACCGGACGGCTTGAACATATTTCGAAGTTTCATGACCTGGGCATACCGCAATCATCCACCTCTGAACTGGACTTACTACCTGAGTGTTTGTCGCTGGTTACTCAACTCGACCTACCAGAAGCAAATACACGAGGAACACATCGACTCCTTCATGACTGCGGCGGCGGCTCGTTGGATAAATACTGACGATAGCCAAGCTCGCGGGCTGGTCTTGGCTTGGCAGGGTTCGCCTATGAGGGTGTTTGACTGGAAGGTAGCCCCCCGTTCTGTCGCCGGCGTTGACCCTGAAAAAGAGGAATTTCCCCCGACGCCTTGGGACTTCGCCTGGTGCCCTCTTACAGGAAAGGGAGGCGCTGGCTTTCGCCGCTGGTTGCCTATCCCCGGATACGAGCCACAGGCCCAGCCTTTGAAGGCTGTCCGTGATAAGCAGAAGTCCTGCTAGTGCATAAGCGCTACATCATCGGAGCATGGCTGAGTCTGTTCGCCATGCTGATGATTTTTGCCGGCCCGCTGATCAGTCAGGGGATCAGCCTTGCCCATGGCCAAAGTCAGCAAATGGGTATGTCAGACATGGAATGCCACGACATGCCTGGCATGAGTCAGATGACTCATCACGGCTCTACTGACAAACACCATGACCTGATCGTGTGGGAAAAGTGTGGGTACTGCTCACTGCTGTTCCAACACCCTGCACTCATCGAGTCGAATCTGCCCAGCTTCCGGCTTAATGCTCCACCGCTACGCCATCTTTATGCTCGCCCCATCGCACAGCCAGCAGAGCCACCAGTGTTTCCTGGTGCTCGGAGCCGAGCGCCACCGGTTCAACCTTTGAACGTCACCGCTACTTTTTGCTGAAAACGCATTGCCGAACTGCGTCAACGGGCTCTTGTGGGCCGTGTTGCCTAATCGTCATGAACGTTCAGCCAACACCTGACTTTCATCGGAAGATCCCATGTACCCGACCAAGAACGAGCCGCTGCTTCACATTGACCTGTCGCGTTTGCGTTGGCGCCTTGCCTCCTACATGGTTCTGGGGCTGGCATTACCAGTAATCGCCCAAGCTGCACAGCCGCAGGACGGCACCGGGGATGCACCACAAACAACCAAACGGTTACAGACCTGGACGTTGGAGCCTATAAAAGTTTCTGGAGAGCGCGAAGGCTATACCGCACCAAGCTCTGCTTCAGCCACGCGCACCGACACACCGATGATCGACGTCCCGCAGTCGGTACAGGTCGTCACTCAATCGATGATCAAAGAGCAGGACAGCCATTCGCTTACTGATGCGCTGGTTAACGTCTCAGGAGTCAGAGCGACAAAGCCTCAAGAGGCACTGTTCGCCCAGCCTATCGTACGCGGATTCCCGGCGGAAATTTACATGAATGGGCTACCTGCATTCGGAGGTACGGCGGCCAGTATTGACCCAGCCAGCCTCATTGGCACCGAACGCGTCGAGGTACTCAAAGGCCCGACATCAGCGCTTTACGGCGGCGGAATTGGCGCGCCACTAGGTGGCTTGATCAACGTGATTTCCAAGCGCCCTGAAGCTGAGCCCAGTGCCTTACTGTCGATGCGCACCGGCAGCTTCGGCACGGTGAATCCTTCGATGGATCTCAATACACCCATCGGCGACAAGGTCGCCGCACGAATATCCGCTGACTATCAGGAAAACGACAGCTGGATTGATCACGTCAATGGCCATCAATGGTCGATACAACCAAGCATTGCGTTCCAGCTCTCGCCAGAGACCGAGCTATTGCTGCGTGGTCAGTACGAGGATCGCAGCCAGCTCGAATATTCCGGCCTACCAGCCGCCCAAGCATTAAGCGGGCAGATTGATCGCAATGCATTCCCAGGGGCTACAAGTGGACAGCCTCACACCACCATCGAGAATCGAACAACGACTGCCCAGCTCACGCATGAGCTTAGCGACGACACGCGAATGACCGTCACCGCTCAGTATTACGAGGGTAAGGTTCGCGACTATGGCAGTTTTGTTTATCCGGAGCTTCTCGGCCCAAGTCCTGCGACGCCAACGGTCTACCCGATATTCAAGCTTTACCTGCCCACGAACATCCGGGAAAACACCCTCGATACCAACCTGGCATCCAGAATCGAAGCGCTGGGCGGCAACCACGAACTACTGGTAGGAGCCAGCTACGACCGTACCGATTTCACCTCGGCCATGTCCGGCGCGGAGCTCATCGGTGAGCTTGACCTTGCCAATCCGGCATATGGGATTTCCTACGGCGCGACACCCGAAATAATGGTGTCCCAGACCAACCGTTACGAAACAAAGGCTCTTTATGTTCAAGATCAAGCAACCTATGGCCGCTTCCATCTTTTGGGGTCGTTGCGACTGACCCAGCTTGATCTCAAGCAGCAAGAGCAGGGCGTTGATACTTCCTATCACCGTGTTACGCCACGGTTTGGCATCACCTATGACCTGACCGAAAGTCTTGCGCTCTACGCGGCGTATTCCACCGGTTTCAGGGGGGCGTTCAACTTCACTGGTCGCGAGACTCCCAAGCCTGAGCTCTCTCGCAACTATGAGGCGGGCGTTAAGCTGGCTTTCAACGATCTTGGCATTTCCGGCACGCTCGCGGTGTTCGAACAGACGCGCCGTAATGTGTCCACTCCCGATCCTGACCCTAACTACTCGATTCTGGGTTATTCGGTGCAGAGCGGCGAACAACGCGCTCGCGGGGTAGAAGCGGATCTAGTCTGGGAACCGATCCCCGCTCTTTCGTTGCTGGCCAACTATGCCTATACCCAGGCAGAAGTCACAGAGGACAGCTCGATTCCGGTCGGTGACGGATTGCCTCGAGTACCACGGCACAGCGGTCGCCTCGCAGCCCGTTATCGAATACTCGATGGCGCCGCGAAGGGGCTGGGCTTCGGTGCTGGTATCACAGCACTTAGTTCCCGTGAGTTAACCCTGCCCAATACGGTATCCGCACCAGGCTATGCACTGCTGGATGCGCAGACTTCCTACGACTTCGACCGATACACGATCTCAGTTTCGGCGGTAAACCTGACAGGCCGCAAAGTCTTTGAGACCTATCAATATTTGGGGTCTCCCCTGGTATTACCTACTCAACCACGTTCGGCTTACCTGACGCTGACAGCCAGCTTCTGAGGACACCATCATGATTGATAACCAACGTCGTAACTTAGTGATTGGCGCACTCCTAGCTCCCTTGGCGGCAAGCGTTCACTTCAAGGCTTCGGCTGCTGACAAAACCACGCAAGAACACAACATTTCTGACATGGGCCCCGACATGGGCAAAGTGCCTTGGATGGGAGACGAGCAAATCGCAATGTTGATCTACCCAGGCATGACAGTAATGGATCTGATTGGCCCGCACTGCATGTTTGGTTCGCTCATGGGGGCCACGATTCATATTGTTGCCAAGTCGCTTGATCCGGTAACCAGCGATGCTGGCTTAACGATTATACCGACCGCCACCTTCGACACCTGTCCTCGCGACCTGACTGTGCTTTTCACACCAGGCGGCACGGACGGCACCCTGGCAGCGGCCTCTGACCCCGAGACTCTGGCCTTCATGGCTGATCGCGGGTCACGTGCAAAATATGTCACCAGTGTCTGCTCTGGCTCGCTAATCCTCGGCGCGGCGGGACTGTTAAAAGGCTACAAGGCAACCTCTCACTGGTCATGCCGCGAGGCATTAGCCGGGTTTGGAGCAATCCCCACCGAGGCTCGGGTGGTGCGCGACCGCAATAGAGTGACGGGGGCAGGTGTAACAGCGGGTCTTGATTTCGGCTTGGCTATGGTCGCGGAGCTGCGCGACCAGACCTATGCCGAATGTACACAGTTAATGAGTGAGTACGATCCCGATCCGCCGTTCAATGCAGGGTCAATGAAGACCGCTCCGCCGAAGGTAAAGGCAGCCATGATCCAGATGGCAGTGGACTTTACGAAGAAGGCAGAGGCGCTCGCCAGCGCGGCGAAAGGCTAAGTTTTGTGGTGCGGGGTATGCGGTAGTTCCGCACTTACGGATATGAGCTGGTGGGGGGCAGCAAGCTGCCTCCCTACCGCCACCCTTACTTCGACATCCACGCAATCACGGCCTTGTAGTCTTCGGCGCTACAGTCCATGCACAGGCCCCGCGCCGGCATTGCATTAAAGCCTTCGGTCACGTGTTTGACTAATACATCGGTGCCCTGCTCAAGACGAGGTTTCCATGCCGCTTGATCACCTTTTTTTGGTGCCATAGGTAACTGGCCGCTATGACACATGGTGCAGGCGCGGTTGAATACCGCTTCAGGCTCCTGGGCGGCATAAGCAGTAGAGAATGCGAGTAAACAGGCAGCTGCCAATACTTTCTTCACGGTCTGACCTCATGGGATATTTTTATAATCAGGCGGCGCCTTCGGAATGACAGAGTCCATCCGTGGCACATGAGCATTGCCGACGCATTTGCCGTTTGGCAGAAAGCACATCAGCAGGGCATTTTGAGTTTAGTGAGGGCGTATCGAGACCCCAAATGCGACAGTCCGCCGCACCTGGCGACCTAGCTAATGAACCGTTGCTCGCTTGAGGGGGGCGAGTGTCACCTGTGGCAGGTTGTCGCAGCCCCGTGTGTCAGTGGATGCATGCTACATTTAAGGCCGACGCGGTGATTTCTCTTGGCAGGGTTAACGTCGTGTCACTGAGTGCCATGGCCTGAGAGGGCCGTGGCACTTTTCTTTTCTCTATGTAGCTCACTCCCGCATCCGATATCTGTGCTCCTTGTTTACTGATTCTCCAGCAGACTCATCTCCAGCTTTTCTTTGAAAGCGCCTCAAAGAAAAGGCCCACAGCGTGGGCCTCGTTAACTTCAGTCGAGCTTACCGATCCAGATCACTTGCCCACGGTGAAACCGTAGTCGCCATCACTTTTGTGGGTATCAACCGAAACGGCATGCCATTCAACCTTGTACTTGCCGGCTGCCAGCGGTTTCTCAGGTGTGACGATCAATGTCTTCTGGTCGCCTGGAGCGGTATCGATGCTTTTGATAGCAACTGCGGAGCCATCGCCAGTGATGGTGACTTTGGTGAACTTGGCTTCGACACCCTCAGAGAACACCAGACGCAGCTCCTGCGGTGCACTTACCGTGCTATCAGCAGCCGGTGTTTCACTCTTAAGGTGGGCATGGGCAAACACTGAAGTGGCGGTTGCAAGAGATGCAAGCAACGCCACGGAGGTCAGGATTTTTTTCGCAAAATGAGCTGGCATCTTTATTACCTCTGGTTAACGACGAGTAAAGGTTTGCTGCGAATTCGTACTCTGTAGCGCTGAGGCCAGATGGGCCCCAGCGGCTATCCACATCAGAAGTCCAGGGTAAGCCCGGCGTACAAAGCACGCCCATCACCTGGTGAGTGCAGGGATGCTTGGGCACCATCAGGGTCATACCAAACGTATTCATAATAGCGGTTGGTGAGGTTTTTCAACTGTAGATCGACGCTCACTGACTCGGTCACTTTGTAGGTCGCGCCGAGGTTCATCAGAACGTATCCGCCATACGTCCCTTTGGTGTTTTCTCGCTCCAGGTAGTAGTTAGTCTGGCCATTCATCCAGGCCGTCAGCTGCAAGGCGGGTGTCGCTTCATAGCTGACCCCAGCGTTGTAAAGGTGATGGGGGATATGGTCGATTTCCTGGCCTTTACTGTTGGGCAAAGTGGCGCTTGGTTGGAGTATTTTCGAATACTGCCAAGAGTAGGCCATCCATATTTCAGTGCGTTCGTTTGGGTGTAGGTTCATCTGCAAGTCATAACCCCACCGTCGCGTTTCACCGACGTTGTCCGACTCGCCGCTCGGGTCGTTGAGGCGGCGACTGACTTCACCCGAGGCTTCTTGCTGCCAGTATGCGACGCGACCATCAATCCAGTCCGCAGGGGTGAACTTGATGCCTGTTTCCCAGCCTTCATTGATTGAAGGTGCCAGATCGGTATCTCTTGGCGGGATTTTGTAGGCTGCCGCGCCGGTGCCAACTTGGAAGGTACGGCCCCAGTTGGCATAAAAACTGGCCACGTCCCAGGGCGAATAGACCACGCTGAGTTTAGGTTGTTTGATCAGGCCATAATCGTTGATGTCGTAATCCAGGCCGGTCATTTCGTTGGTGAAATCACCCTGGATTTTATCGACCCGATACGCCGGTACGATCTTCAGCGACTCGAAAGGTTTGATCTCAGCCTGGACGTAAGCGCCGTAGGTGTCGAAGTCGAACTGCTGATCGCGGGTAGTTGCCAGGCGAGCACGGTCTTTGGTGCGATAGCGCTCACTTTTGTTTTGCTGCTGCTGTACGTCTGCACCACCTTCCAAGGCGAAGTCATACAGCCAACTGACCTCCGGTCGCCATGTCAGGGATGTGAGGGCGCCATATTGGGTTTCATAGGCATCACGCTCCTGTTGGGAGCTAGTGCGCCAATATTGCGTCCAGCGTCGATCATCGAAGGTATTGACGTAGGTCTTCGCCGACCATGCGAGATTCTCAGCCACGTCTGTATCGAAATGCAGACTGACCTGATTCATACGCCGAGTGCCCTTGTCGGTGGCGTTGAAACTGTTGGTCATGGTTGGGTGATGGCGGGCATCACCTTCGGTCAAATAGCCAGGCTCCTGAGCCTCTGCTTCGTAGTGACGGGCGATCAGACCGATTCGGTAGCTGTCGTCATCCGGTGTGTAAAACCACTTACCAGACATCGAAAATCTGTCTGCTTGGGAATGATCCCTGTAGCCATCGGATTTTTGATAGGCAAAGAAGTAGTTCTGAGTCCAGTTGCTGCTTTCGATGCCCTTGGCGAGCTGGGTTTCCTGAGTGTTGAAACTGCCGTAACGAATCCGCGCCTTGGCGTAGTCACCACCGGTGCGGGTCAGCATGTTGACGTTACCCGCGATGTTGTTCAAACCATAGCGCGCATCACTGGTGCCTCGGACAACCTCGATGCTGTCCAGCTCCATGGGGAAAATCATGTCCATGAACGGCATGTTGCCGTCGTTGCTGTTGCTAGGAATCCCGTCAATCAACAGTTTTACGGCGTTCACTTCGCCTTCGCCGTTAAAGCCACGGAAGGAAATTTTTCCTGAGGTCGTGCCCTGGTTGAACTCCGTGAGCATCACCCCAGGAGCTCGGCTGAACAACTCCCAGCTGTAATTGACTGGCATCTTTTCGAGGATATCCCCCCCGAGGATATCCACCGAGCTGAGTACACTGCTGGTACTCAGGGGGCCGCTGGCTGTGCCCTGAACGTTCACGGTGCCCAGAGTCAGAGTCGAGTCTTCGACTTTACCGACGTCGGCCAGAGCCGAGCACAAAGGGTTCATTGCGAATAGGCCAACCGACATCAACGGCCACAGGGAACGGGACACAGACAGACGCTTTGCATGACGCAAAGTAAGTGAAGCAGGCATAGCACGCACTTCCTGATGATCAAGAAACTTCAAGGCGTTTAGCGTCCATCGAGGCCGCTAACAAGTTTAAAGAGGCAGCGCCGGACAATGTCGCGGCGTTATGATCATGCGAAGGGAGAGGCGCGTGGACTTAGACTTGGCCACCGAATCCTGGGATGGAGCTTCGGCAGTTCAGGATTTTCGAGGGAAGTGTCGGATGTGTATTGCGGTAAAAAGTGTCGGTAGTAGTTGGAAGGAAGCGCCGCCATTCCAGCATGGCCACAGCAGCAATCACCGTGCTGCATAACCGTTTTTGAAGGGGCTTGCTGGACAGCGTCGATTGTTTTCTTGAACCCTGGAGGTAAAGCTTGAGAACTGCCTCCCGAGCAGAATCCACCCCAAAGCATGAGCTGAACATCCGGCGTCTGCATAGCGCGGCTCAACGGCATGGCAAACATGTTTAGCAACACGGCCAGGCAGGCGATCCAAGGGCTTATGCGTTTCAACGAGGACATGTTCAAGGTCAGCGTAGAGGGGCGGTTATTTAGCCGGAATTAAGGAGCAATGTAAAAGTTTCATGCGTGCGCTATTTCGCCACAGGCAGCGTCATTTTCCCCGAGATAGGTGATTGGCTGGCGCGTACGATTAACCATCTCCGAGCACGAGTATTTTTACGTGCGAGCACGGACATTCTGGTACGTAGCGACGTTTTTCACGCGTATCAAAAAAAGGATTTCAGCGGTTGCTCGATCCAAATGGACACCGGGTGAATGACAGGGGCCTCTCCAATAACCTCGTTCCGGAGCCTGCCCGCGATCATGAGCCTGGCTAATGTTCTTTTGAAATCAATTCGTTTTTGTTCATATAGCCTCCTTGCTTAAAATACCTGCAGCTCTTCACGGTGGTCGATCTACAGGCCGTCAAATGAAGGAAAAAAATGTTGACCAAAGCTGAAAGAGGCAAGGCGCCATTTCAGGTTTGTCCAAATACAGGTGCAGGTCACGATGAACAACGAATTCACATTTGCTATCAAGAGCATTTGTTTTGATGAGAACTACTTTCCCTCAGAAAATACACGCATTACGACCAACTTTGCCAATCTGGCGAGAGGAGAGAGTCGTCAGCAAAATCTGCGCAACACTTTTAAGATGATTGATAATCGCTTTAATGCGTTGGCGCACGAAAATAATCCTACGGGTGATCGTTACACGGTCGAGTTGAATATTATCTCCGCTGAAGTGAAAATTGATGCTGAAGGTCGCGGCCACGCTATTCCTTTTATTGAGATTTTGAAGACAACGATTGTTGATCGAGAAACCAATGAACGTATAAGTGGCATTGTAGGAAATAATTTCTCATCCTACGTGCGAGACTATGACTTCAGTGTACGGCTGCTAGAGCACAACAAGAACCAGTCGGAATTCAGCATCCCAGATGACTTTGGCGATTTGCACGGCAAACTATTCAAGTGCTTCGTCAACTCAAACGCTTACAAAGAGCACTTCGACAAGCCACCTGTCATCTGCCTGAGCGTATCAAGTGCCCGGACATACCTGCGAACCGAGAACCAGCACCCTGTCTTGGGCTTTGAGTACCAGCAAGATGCGTACTCTTTGACAGATGAGTATTTCAAGAAAATGGGCTTGAAGGTTCGCTATTTCATGCCGCCGAACAGTGCTGCGCCACTGGCTTTCTACTTCTCAGGGGATTTGCTCGGTGATTACACCGATCTTGAGTTGATTGGCACCATTAGCACAATGGATACGTTCCAGAAAATCTACCGTCCTGAGATTTACAATGCAAACTCCGCAGCTGGAAAGTCCTATCAGCCTAGTTTGAAGCATCAGGACTATTCATTGACTCGAATTGTTTATGATCGAGAAGAGCGTAGCCGACTGGCTACTGAACAGGGGAAGTTTGCCGAAGAGCAATTCATCAAGCCCTATCAGGCCATTCTTGATCAATGGTCTGCTCGCTGCGCGCTTTAATTAATTTCAAATCAAGGTCTTTTTTAATGAAAAAACTGTTGCCTACTTCGACCGCTGGTAGCTTGCCTAAACCTTCCTGGCTTGCACAACCTGAAACGCTCTGGTCACCCTGGAAATTGCAGGATGAAGAACTGGTTGAGGGTAAACAGGACGCCCTGCGCCTCTCGTTGCAGGAGCAGCAGTTGGCCGGTATCGATATCGTCAGCGATGGCGAACAGACCCGTCAGCACTTTGTGACGACCTTCATCGAGCACCTCGACGGCGTCGATTTTGAAAATCGTGAAACAGTCCGAATTAGGGATCGCTACGATGCCAGCGTGCCGACGGTAGTAGGTGCTGTTGCTCGGAAAAAGCCGGTGTTTGTGGAAGACGCCAAATTTTTGCGCCAGCAGACGAAGCAACCGATCAAGTGGGCCCTACCTGGCCCAATGACGATGATCGACACCCTCTACGATGCTCACTACAAAAGCCGTGAAAAACTGGCTTGGGAATTTGCGAAGATTCTCAATCAGGAGGCTAGAGAGCTGGAGGCTGCGGGGGTAGATATCATCCAGTTCGATGAGCCTGCATTCAACGTGTTTTTTGACGAGGTGAATGACTGGGGTGTAGCCACTTTGGAGCGAGCAATCGAAGGGCTTAAGTGCGAAACCGCCGTGCATATTTGCTACGGCTACGGCATCAAGGCCAACACCGACTGGAAGAAGACGCTGGGTTCGGAATGGCGCCAGTATGAAGAAGCGTTCCCCAAGTTGCAGAAATCCAGCATCGATATCGTCTCGCTGGAGTGTCACAACTCTCACGTCCCGATGGATCTGATCGAACTCATCCGGGGTAAAAAAGTGATGGTGGGCGCCATTGATGTGGCAAACCATGCCATCGAGACGCCCGAGGAAGTCGCCAATACCCTACGCAAGGCACTTCAGTTCGTAGATGCCGACAAGCTCTATCCTTGCACCAATTGCGGCATGGCTCCGTTGCCTCGCCAGGTGGCAAGGGGCAAGTTGAATGCGTTGAGCGCAGGCGCAGAGATCATTCGAAAAGAGCTGTCGAACTAGGAACCGCGATGTCACTCACTGCCACTACCACTGCTACTTCCATCGAGCCCCTGAGCTTTCGTGAGGCGCTCGGGCACTACGCTTCCGGTATCACGGTGATTACATCGCACACCGGTGATGAGCCGATTGGCTTTACTTGCCAGTCGTTTTATAGCGTATCGATGAACCCGCCACTGGTTTCGTTCAGCGTCATGCGCAGTTCGGCCAGCTATCCGAAGATTCGTGAGGCAGGTCGATTCGCAGTCAATATTCTTTCCGTTGAACAGGTTGGGATTTCCAACCAGTTCGCTCGCCGAGGCACGGATAAGTGGCATGGAATCGAATGGCAGGAGTCGCCGCTAGGTAATCCCGTCATTGCCGACAGCCTGCACTGGCTCGACTGTGAAATCCACGATGAGCACGTCGCAGGAGATCACGTGATAGTGATTGGTGAGGTGAAAGCTTTGGATCTGCAAAAGGCTGACATTGCACAGCCATTGCTGTATTTCAAAGGGCAGTATCGCAACTTGGCCGCGCATGGCGCAGTTTGAGCGACGAGCGTTTTCCTGCGTAAACGGAGTGGCCACAAACCGCTCCGTTATGTTGCGATAACGCAATTTAGACGCCTACAGCGCTGCGAGAGGGGTACAGGGCCAACTCGGCAACCTTGCCGAAAATCAGTCCTAGGCTAGTCCAGAGTACGATCTGGATACCTATTACCTGCGGTGGCTATCAGGTGGTAGCCATTATTCAGTGAATCGCCCCGGATTCTCTAGACACCTTGCAAGCTCATTGCGTAACGTTTTTCAAACTCTACCGGTGACAGCTGATTGTTGAAACCATAGCGGCGTTTTGGGTTGTAGAACATCTCGATGTAATCGAACACATCACTACGAGCATCTTGCCGCGAGGTGTAGATTTTCCGCTTGATTCGTTCCCGTTTCAGAAGCTGGAAAAAGCTCTCAGCCACGGCGTTGTCAAGACAATTGCCTCGGCGGCTCATGCTGGCAACCAAATTGTTCGCTTTCAAAAAACTGCGCCAATCGGAGCTGCTGTACTGGGCGCCCTGGTCGGAGTGAACCATCACCTCTTGTTTCGGTTTTCGCCTCCAAACCGCCATTAATAACGCATCAATGGCCAAATCAATGGTCATCTGCGCCTTCATTGACCAGCCAACGACCTGACGAGAAAACAGATCCAGCACCACCGCCAAATACAGCCAGCCTTCATACGTACGAATGTTGAGTCGCATGGCGATGGCCTGAAGCCATTAACATTAGGGGCTTATCTCCATTTCCCGAACGTCCAGGCCGAGCGCTAGGGCGGGGCCCCCATTTTTCTCTCCCGCCCAGCCCCGCCAGCCCCACATCCCACCCTGCCTTCAAATCAACTCCTGCGGAGAAATCACCCAAGCGCTGCAGGGCATCTTGTACAGCAGGTGTTCCACCGTGCTGCCGATTAATCGGTCCATGGCCCGATGGCCTATTCGGCCCATCACAATCACATCGGTTTCATAGGCACTCGCGTAGCTGGCAAGCACCTTGGCGGGGTTGCCCATGATCATGTGCTGGCGCTCCGGTGGAATACCGTTGCGCTCCGCCAGTTCGTGGAAGGCATCGGCCTGGGCGTCAAACAGTGTCCGGGCTTTGCTGGAGGAGAAGAAGCTTGCGCCATTTTCGAAACCGAATTCATCGGCACTGATAGCTGAAAGGTCGTGGGCATAAATGACGTCTAGTTCTGCGTGACAGATGCTCGCTAGTTTCGCGGCCTCTTGCACAATGGTGTCGTTGAAATCTTTGTATTGCCCGTCGCGATGAAAAGGGTCTACTGCAGCGATGATCTTGCGGGGCAGGGCGTGGTGCATATGGCTGACGAAATGCAAAGGTACCGGGCATTCGCGCAACAGGTGGACATCCAATGGCGTAAACATCAGGCGTGAAAGCAGCGATTCATGCTCCAGCGCCTTGATCAACACCGCCATGGGTTGTTCTTTGAGGTGGATGAGGATTTCCTGCAAGGGGTCGTTCACCCAGACCACTTCAGTGGTGACATGCACCCCGATTCTGCGCAACGGGCGGGCCTGGTCTTCCAACCATTGGCGATGGCGTTCGACATAGCCGATGCGCATTTGCTCCAGCGCTTGCTCGTTGACCAGCCCGGCCGTTGCCAGCCCCTCGAGATAGTCAAATGCCACGATGTGCAATGCCGCATCCGCAGCCTTGGCCAGGGCGGCGGCTCGGTCGAAAGCGGGGCTGTTCTCCATCAAGGGTGGGACGACCAACATGAAGCGTGATTGATCAGACATGACATCTCTCCCGTAGGTAAATGCGCAGGTGCCCGCCCCAATCGCCGCGCAGCTATTGGAACCTGAAACCTCGCAATTAGAGTGTGGCGGACTGCGGGAGGCCGGGTTGATCTTTGTCAAACCCAGGGGGCAATCGGGTGGCAACCCGACGTGCGGTCGGTCAGCGACGAAATTGTTGACCATTATCAATCTTTCCAGTGTTTCCTCGGCGCAGTCTTATAGGCGTGCCGAACCTGGCGCACCCACAGTGGCGGAGGATCACCATGGCGACCATGAAAGCGGCTGTTTTCGTTGAAAAGAACCGGATCGTCCTGGAAGACAAACCCATCCCCACTGTGGGGCCCCTGGATGCTTTGATCCGTATTACCACGACGACCCTCTGCGGTACCGACGTGCACATCTTGCGCGGTGAGTATCCGGTGGCCAAAGGGCTGACGGTGGGGCATGAGCCCGTAGGGGTCATTGAACAGTTGGGCTCGCAGGTGCGCGGCTTTGTCGAAGGGCAGCGGGTCATTGCCGGTGCCATCACCCCCAGCGGGCAAAGTTACGCTTGCCTCTGTGGCTGTGCTTCGCAGGATGGCCCGGACACCCGCCACGGTTTTCGCGCCACGGGTGGCTGGAAGTTCGGCAATAGTATTGACGGTTGCCAGGCGGAGTACGTGCTGGTGCCAGATGCCACCGCCAATTTGTGCCCGATTCCGGACGGCCTCAGCGATGAGCAGGTGTTGATGTGCCCGGACATTATGTCCACCGGTTTTTCCGGGGCAGAGCGCGCCGAGGTCAGCATCGGCGATACCGTTGCGGTGTTCGCCCTCGGGCCAATCGGCCTCTGTGCAGTGGCCGGCGCGCGTCTCAAGGGCGCGACTACCATCATTGGCGTCGATGCCGTGCCCGCGCGAATGAGTGTTGCGCGGCGTCTGGGGGCGACCCATGTGGTCAACTTCAAGGACGGTAATGTCGTCGAGCAAATCATGGCCTTGACCGATGGCCGTGGGGTGGATGTGTCCATCGAGGCATTGGGCACGCAAGGCACGTTCGAGTCCGCTTTGCGGGTCTTGCGCCCCGGTGGTCGGTTATCCAGTCTCGGCGTTTATTCCAGTGACTTGCGCATACCCCTGGATGCCTTCGCCGCCGGGCTCGGGGACTACAGCATTGTCACGACCCTGTGCCCCGGCGGCAAAGAGCGTATGCGCCGGCTGATGGCGGTGGTTAACAGCGGCGGTGTGGACCTGTCGCCCCTGGTAACCCATCGTTTCAAGCTCGACGACATTGAAGCGGCCTATGAGCTGTTTGCTCACCAGCAGGATGGTGTGATGAAGGTCGCGATTACGCCGTGAAGATGGGGTTAGAGGGGGTCTGGAGGTCGTCAATGTTAATTGATATCACGCAGGAGCAGGCAACCGCATGCTGGGTTGTGCACATGGAAGGTGTCGCAGTGGAATTCAAAACCCTGGAAGGTGCGCAGGCATTCGTCAGGCGACTCCTGACGCGTATAGACGCGCCGCATGCCTGGCCGATCAATGTCGATCCGCCCCCTGTCCGGCGAGCGGCCCACGCAGCCCGATAGCCCGGCGACATGGTTGCAACGGTTCGGCCGACCTCGTGGAGTCACGAGTGGGTCGCAAGGCAAGGCCAGCATCGATGACAAAACCATGAATGAAACCCTCGGCATGGCAGGCGCGGCAACCGCACTGGGGATCGGTATGCTCATTGGGCTGGAGCGCGAGCGGCACAAAGGGCAGGGACAAGGCCGCGCCTGTGCAGGACTGCGCACGTTTGCGATCACCGCGCTGTTGGGTTATGTGGCGATGCAGGTCGGCGCCGGTCTGCTGGTCGGGATCGTGGCGATAACCCTTGGGTTGCTGGTCACCGTGGCGTACTGGCGCAGCCTGAGCGATGACCCGGGCGTCACCAGTGAAGTGGCATTGATCACGGTTTTGCTGCTGGGTGCGATGTGCAGTACATCGCCCGAACTGGCCATCGCCATCGCCGTGGTGATCGCGGGCCTGCTGACCTATCGACAGAAGCTGCACTACTTTGCCCGTAACCAACTGACTGATGTGGAGGTGCGCGACGGCCTGGTACTGGCGACTGCCGCGCTGGTGGTGCTGCCGCTGGTCCCTGACCGCTTTATCGGCGCCTACGCCGCGATCAACCTGCGCACCATTTGCACGCTCACGGTATTGCTCATGGTAGTGGGGGCGGTGGGGCATATTGCTGTGCGCACCCTGGGCACCCGGTATGGGTATGCAATCAGTGCCATTGCTTCCGGATTTGCCTCCAGCACCGTGACCATTGCCGCCATGGGGCATATCGCCGCCAGGGAGCCGGACAACATCAAGGTCTTGAGTGCCGCCGCGATCTTCTCCAACCTGGCGACTGTCACCCAAGTCGGGCTGATCATGGGGGCGGTCGACAGCAGTCTGTTACGTCATATCTGGGGACCGCTGTTGTGCGGCGCCGCTGCCACAGCGCTGTATGGACTGTGCTTGATGTTTCCCCGGCCCGCGAATGGCGTGGGGCAACCGATCAAGGTCGGTGGCGCGTTCAATCTCAAGCTGGCGCTGGTGGTCTCATTGACCATGACCGGCATCACTTTCCTGTCGTCGGTGATGCTCAATCACTTCGGTGAAACCGGAGTCATGCTCACGGCGACCCTGTCCGGCTTCGCCGATGCCCATTCCTCGACAGCATCAATTGCGACATTGGCCAAGTCCGGTCAGTTGCCACTTAGCGCCACCACCATTCCTATACTGATTGCAGTCAGCAGTAACACGCTGAGCAAATGCCTGGTGGCGTGGATCAGCGGCGGGCGACGGTTCGCCGCTTACGTTATCCCGGGTCAGGTCTTGCTGACGCTGGCCATGTGGGCCGGGATCTTGCTTCTTTGAATCACATTCAACCTGGTACCTGATGAAGATCAAGTTGGCTGAGTCGGGTGCGTTCACTCTATAGGTGTCAGCAACCAAAAGGCCACGTGCCGAGGTGTCTCATGTCGCAGGCTCAGCGTTTACTGTTAATTGCCCCCTCAACCCTGACCCGTACACCCGCGTTCGAGCGGGCCGGCGCGTTGGCCAAGGCGATGCAAATGCCTTTGCACATTGTCGCATTTGACTACTTGCAGGCCTTGGCGGTGGCCGGCCTGTTCGCCCCTGAACAAATGAACCGGGCCCGTGACGGTTATTTGCAAAACCACAGGCAGTGGCTCACGGAGCAGGCGGGGTTGATCAGCCAGCACGGGGTGCAGGTCACCAGCGAAGTGGTGTGGGTGCAACACCCTTACGAAGAAATCATGCACTTTGTCAGTGAGATGCCACTGGCGTTGATCATCAAGGATGCGCAGGAAGAATCAGCCTTGCAGCGGATCTTTTTCGCACCACTGGACTGGCAGTTACTGCGCGATTGTCCGGTACCTGTGCATTTGGTGACCAACGCGCTCAACCCTCGGCCGCGCAATATCCTGGCCATCGTCGATGTGCTGCGCGACGAGGAGCAGGACAATGTGTTCAACGACCAGATCATCAACGCAGCGGTAAAGCTGGCCAACGAATGCGATGCCCACCTTGAGTTGATGCATGTGTATGACTGGGCGGCGATTTACGTTCAGGACATGGGCTTTGGTGCCTTGCCCCTGGCCACTGGGATTTATGAGGCGCTGGGCACGACTCAGCGGGAAGTGTTTGCCGCCATGGCTGAACGCCATGGTGTACCGCCGGAGTATCGCCACTTCATTGAGGGCAACCCGGTGTTGAGTATTTGTGAGTTCGCTGCCGAGCATCGCACGGACATCATTGTGATGGGCACGGTTCAGCACAAGGGGTTGAACAAGTTGCTCGGGACCACCGCTGAACAACTCCTGCAGCGGGCGCCCTGCAGTGTGCTGGCAATCAAGCCCGGGCGGGTATTGCAATCCTGAGCAGGCCACGGCCCCGCGCTGGAGCGTTGAGCGCAGCAGCGCGGGGCCGTGGCTCTACAGATGCCGGCTATGGATCACTTGGTGGGAGTCACGGGGATCAATGCATGACTCGAAGCCCAGTGCTCTGACCAGGTTACGCATGGGGATATTGCTGGCGGCATCCACCGAATACATCCGGCGGTAGCCATTCTTGCTGGCGGCGTTGATCAAATGTTTCATCAGTAGAGTGCCCAGGCCCAGGTGCGCCCATTCATCGGCTACTGTCACTGCGCACTCACAGTCATCCTTGCCGGTAGCGGCGTAACGGCTGATGCCGATCTCGATCAGATGACCGTTTTCGTGCGCCAGCGCGATATAGGCCACTCGATGTTGGTTATCGGTGTCCATCAACGTATTGAGCAGGCTGTCACTGGGCTCGTTGATCTGCGCCAGGAAGCGCATATGTCTCGATTCGGGGGACAAGCGTTTGATAAACGCATACTCACGCTCGCGATCCTTTTCCTCGAGCGGCCGTATCAGTACGTGGCGACCGTCCCTGAGCGCTTCGATCCAGTGTTCTGCGGTGACGGTGGCATAAACTGCCGCCGCCCGATCATTGTGGTCTTTGAAGGTGGGCATGGGTGAACCTCCATCTGATGTGAAAGGCCGGCGCGCGCAGATAAATCTCGCGGTGCTTCCTTTCTACGTCGTTGAGGGCTTCGGGCGCTGATCTGGATCAGCTACTTGTGTTGGCATCCTTGATTTTCGGATGACTGAGGTGGATTACGCGGCGGCCCTGGGCGGACCAGCCATTTGCGGAATTGGCGGCCCGCCACCCAGGCAGTTGATTGAAATCAACTGCACCTGCGTCATTAAGAGCGATCAATGGCACTTCCCTTGAGTATTCATGGAAACGGCTATGCATATGACATTTCTCGGTGCTGCGGGCACGGTCACCGGCAGTAAATACCTGCTGCAGCACCACGACCATCATGTACTGATCGACTGCGGCCTTTTCCAGGGCTATAAACAGCTGCGGCTGCACAATTGGGATGCGCTGCCGTTTCCGATCGGTGAACTCGATGCGATTGTGCTTACCCATGCCCACCTGGATCACAGTGGCTATCTACCGGTCCTGGTACGCAATGGCTATCGCGGGCCGGTCTATGCCACGCCTGCGACCTGTGACCTGCTGAAGATTCTGCTGCTAGACAGTGGTCGCCTCCAGGAAGAAGAGGCTGAGTTTGCCAATCGGCATGGCTTTTCCAAGCACAGCCCGGCGGCGCCGCTGTATACCGAACAGGACGCCGAGCGAGCGCTGAAGCTGTTACGGCCGATCGAGCTGCATCATACGATTGAGATCGTCACCGGCATGACCCTCCAACTGCGCGGCGCCGGGCATATATTGGGCGCGGCCACGGTCGAGGTGGTCGCCGATGGCGTTACGCTTGTGTGCTCGGGAGACTTGGGGCGACCCGACGACCCCCTGATGTTCGCTCCGGAGACCATCGAGCAGGCGGACTACCTGTTGGTGGAGTCGACCTACGGTGACCGCAAGCACCCGGCCGAGCTGCCAGAGGAACAATTGGCCGACGTCATCACCCGCACCGCGCTGCGCCATGGCATTACCCTGGTACCTTCCTTCGCCGTCGGTCGGGCGCAGTTGCTGATGTACCACTTGTATCGGCTCAAGCAGCAACACTTGATTCCCGATGTGCCGATCTATCTCAATAGCCCCATGGCCACCGACGTCACCACGTTGTACCAGCGTTTTCGCAGCGAACACCGTTTGACCGCGCAGGAGTGCGAAGGCATGTGCCACGTCGCGAAGTTTGTGCGCACTACCGAAGATTCGATCCGCCTGGACCAGCAACGCACGCCGGCGGTGATTATCGCTGCCAGCGGCATGGCTACCGGGGGACGGGTGATCCACCACCTCAAGGCGTTGGCCCCCAACCCGATCAATACGTTGCTGGTTCCTGGCTTCCAGGCGGGCGGCACCCGTGGTGCGCAAATTGTCGCGGGGGCTCCTTCCGTGCGTATTCATGGCAAGGAGGTGCCCATCAGGGCCGAGGTGGTGCCGATGCAGTCCCTGTCGGCACATGCGGATGCCGATGAAATCATGCAATGGCTTCGCGGGTTCAAGCGGCCACCGAAACACACCTATGTGGTGCACGGCGAACCCAATGCCTCGGATGTGCTGCGCCGACGTATCAGCCTGGAGCTGGGCTGGTCGGTCTCGGTGCCGGAGTATCGCGATAGCGTCGAACTCAGCGCCACCGACCACCCTTCGAACACATCGGGCTGATAGCAAACAGTCCTTGCCGCTTTACGGCAGGCTCCAGACTGGCCAAGCGGTTGACGCAGCCAGCCGCTGACGCTCGGTTTTTTTCCAGAAGCAGGGCCTCGTTAGCCGTTTGGCCAGTGCCGTCTGGCTGGTGGGCGCGATATATTGTGCAGACCTTGTACCTTGCCCCCGGTCTGAGTGCGTCTGACACGTAACTCACAGAAGACGGAACTGTTGGGTGTCGAGTTCATCGAAGGCTTCATGCTTCGATAAACCCGAAGTTGTCCCGCTTGTCGGATCAAAATATTCCCGGGTGCCTAAGGTGCCTGGGCTTAACGACGCTTCGCCTTCAGGCTATCGTGTAAATAGCCTGACACCCACTGCAAGGAGCCGCTCGGAACGCCGATGCGCCAAATCTGGAAATCTTTTCGAGCCCTTTATTTCGCCTCCTTGATGATGCTGATCGGCTCCGGCCTGCTCAGTACTTACCTGGCCTTGCGCCTGGCGGCGGATAACGTCGACAGCCTGTGGGTCGGTGCGCTGATGGCGGCCAACTATTTTGGCCTGGTGCTGGGGGGCAAGATCGGGCATCGCCTGATCGCCCGGGTCGGGCATATCCGGGCCTACGCCACGTGTGCCGGGATTGTCGGTGCGGCGGTGTTGGGCCATGGCCTGGTGGATTGGCTGCCGGCCTGGATCGTGCTGCGGATAATCGTCGGCCTCGGCATGATGTGCCAGTACATGGTCATCGAGAGCTGGCTCAACGAGCAGGCCGACGCCAAGCAGCGGGGCGTGGTGTTCAGCGGTTATATGATCGCCTCCTACCTGGGCCTGGTGCTGGGCCAGCTGATTCTGGTCATGCACCCCCAATTGGGGCTGGAGCTGCTGATGTTGGTGGCGCTGTGTTTCGCCCTGTGCCTGGTGCCGGTGGCCATGACTCGGCGTATTCACCCGGCGCCCTTGCATCCGGCGCCCATGGAGCCACGCTTCTTTATCAAGCGCGTGCCGCAGTCCCTGAGTACGGTGTTGGGTGCCGGCCTGATCGTCGGCTCCTTCTACGGTCTGGCGCCGCTGTATGCGGCCCAGCAGGGGTTGAGCACCGAGCAGGTCGGTCTGTTCATGGGTAGCTGCATTTTTGCCGGCCTGCTGGTGCAGTGGCCGTTGGGCTGGCTGTCGGATCGTTATGACCGTGCGCTGCTGATCCGCTGCTTCGCCCTGTGCCTGGCGGTGGCGGCATTGCCGCTGGCGATCATGACCCAGGTGCCGTTGGAAGTGCTGTTTATAGCCGGCTTCCTGTGCTCGCTGGTGCAGTTCTGCCTGTATCCGCTGGCCGTGGCATTTTCCAATGACCATGTCGAAGGTGATCGCCGGGTCTCGCTCACGGCGATGTTGCTGGTGACCTACGGGGTGGGCGCCAGTGTCGGGCCGTTGCTGGCAGGCGTGGTCATGAAGCTGTTCGGCAACCAGATGCTGTATGCGTTCTTCAGCTTGTGCGCCTTGATCCTGGTCTGGCGCATCCGCCCCAAGGCAGTGACCAATCTGCATCAGGTGGACGATGCGCCGCTGCATCACGTGGCGATGCCCGACAGCATGTCCAGCTCGCCCCTGGTGGCTGCCCTCGATCCGCGTGTGGATGAGCAAGTGGTGCAGGACCAGATGCAAACCACCGCGCCGGAACCTGCGCCCGAAGCCGAACCTGACGTGGAGCCACAACCTGAGCTCGAGCCGCCGGAGCATCCGGACCCGGAAGACCACCCGCATGACCTGAGCCGGGCCCGTCCCTGAAACGAAAAACGGGCAGTTCCCCAAGGAACTGCCCGTTTTTTGTGCCTGTGGTTCGGCGCTTACATATCGTCGTCTTTATCGAACCGGCGCGCCTCGCGCTGCAGTTGATAGACAAAACGCTCAACCTGACGCTGCACCAGGCCGCTCATGTTGTGGAAGCGCACACCGGCAAAGGTGGTGTTGATCCTTTCTTCAAAGTGCAGGTAACGCAACTCCACCGCCGTGGTCATGCTGCCGAAGGGCAGGGCGGCGATAAAGCGGTCGTAAACCTGGCCCAATTGCAGACGCTCGGAGATATCACCTTCAAAGCGCAGCTTGCAGCCGGTGGCGGAGATATCCAGCAACTTGCCGCTGAGAGGCGCCTTGAGTTTCTCGCCGCCCAATTCGATATTCACCAGTTGCGCCAGTTTCAATGCCGCACGAAAGGCATTGCGGCGCTGATGGTACACCACTTCTTCAGGCAGGCTGCCCTTGTAGATGCGGTGGCCGTCTTTTGTGCCGATGGTCAGGCTGCCATTGCTCTCCCAGGCCACGCGCACGCCTTCGTGGAAACCTTCGATGCGAAATGCTTCGCCATTTTCCAGATAGCGTTCACCTTCGGGCGGGATCATTTCGTCCAGGCTCAGGGTCTTGCTGTCCTTGTCGACATCCACCAGGTAGCTCTGGAAGCGCTGGTTGCGTTCGTGGAAGGTGATGATCAGCGGGTCGTGGCTCTCTTGCAGCAGCCGCAGGGTGCCGGCAATTTCCAGAGGGGTGGTGAGGACCTTGGGTGGCTGCGGAGCATCTTCCGCGTTGAGGGTGTTGAACACGGTTCTTCCATCTCCAGACAAAATACGACTACACGCAAGAACCGGCATTTTGCCAGTATGTGGCGCGCCTTGATAGGGCGCGCGATAAACCGGCGTCAGGCTTGGCTGAGGGTGCTGGGCTTGACCAGCCGTGAGGTGGAGCCCTGGGCGTTATACAGTGCTGGAGGTTCGCCACCGTGGAGGATGCGCAACTGGTTGGCGGTGGTGGCTTGCTGCAGTTGGATCGACTGGCCATTGAGCACATTGGCCTCCTGGCAGCTGATCAACAACTGATTGAGCGCTGCGCTCTGAGCCAGCAACTGGTCACCGACCGATGAATGGCTGGCGAGCTGTTCCAGGCCGCTGTGATCAGCGGGCAGGCCCAGGCTGAGCAGGATCTGGCTGCGTTTCTGGCCGTGTTGTTCAAGCAGGATGATCAGCGATTGCTTGCGTGCCAGGATGTCTTCCAGCACGCGCATATCGCGGCCGCACAGGGCCACGAATTCGTCTTGAAGCAGCTCCAGCAGCTGTTGCGCCGGAGCCAGGTCTTCATTGATCAGTTGCAGCAGATTTTCGTCGTGCATGGCTGGCCTTGGGGTTTAAGCGTCCAAAAGCCTGGCGCAGGCCTTGGCCTAGCGCTCGGCTTTGATGATTTTGCCGGCTAAACGGTCGTTGTCGATCTGATAGCTGCCATCGGCAATCGCCTGCTTCAATTCGGCCACACGGGCTTTATTGACCACCGGCTGATCGCGCAGCGAGTCTGTGATCTTCTGCAACTGTTGAGCCTCGTTGCTCAAATGCACCGATTCGCCACTCTGGGTCGAAGCGGTCTGTTCTGCCTTGGCAGGCTGTGCCGGGGCCTTGGCTTCAACGCTGTCCTTGGCCGCGTTGGTACGCGTGCCGCCGGGCGTTGCCTGGGCGCTGTTCAATCGGCTGAAATCAATGACCATGTTAAAAAACCTCTGGGTATTTGGACGCTTGCCATGTTTTCGGCCATACCCGGACAAACTTTAGGCGCGATCGACAACAAACCTGTACACCGCCAGATCATGCGCACAGTGTAGGAAAAGCCAGCGTCCCACGCCAGTGATCTATAGCGCCACCTCCACTTGGCCAGGGGCTGTTACCCGGGCCTTGATCACGCGCTTGGAGTTGAGGTTCTTCACGCGAATCTGCTCGCTCATCCCGCCATTGGCCAGGGCTTCCCCCGGCATTTTCACGTTCAGCCCGCCGCTGCTGGCGGATATCACCACTTGGTCGCCCTTGCGCACCACTTCTGCCTGTTCCAGGTGAACCAGGGTGATGACCTGGTCGGTGACCATTGGTCGGGTCAGTTTCTGCCCGACGGCCTGGTCCACGGAGGTGAGGTAACCCTGGCTGATCTGGCTGATGTCCCGTTCGCGCAGGGCCACGTCTTCAAAACCGATGATGCCGGTGCGCTTGAGCGGGCGGGTGACGGTGACCACGTCGCGAAACAGGCGGACCTGGGCCGGCACGAACACGGTCCAGGGCGAACTGCCGTCGCAGCGCACGCGCACGGTCACGCGGCCAATGGGCTGGGCGGGGCTTTCCAGGGAGCCTGTCAATTCCTTGTCACACATGGGCATGCGCAAACGCGGGTCCAACTGGTTGACCTGGATTTCATAACGGCCCGGTGTCTGTGTGGTCGCCAGATAATCTTCTACAGTGAACTCAAGAAAGCCTTGAGTGACGCCGATAAGTAGATCAGGCAAGGTGACGTTGTCGGCACGGGCTGCAAAGCCGGTGCCCAAGGCAAACAACGCCGTCCAGGCGCAGAGCAATCTGCGGTACTGTGGCGAGCGAAGGCGTCGGGAAACTGTCGTTTTGATGTCCATGGCCAATAAATAGCAAAGCGCGTGCCGTTTTGTGTTGGGTACGCGTCGTACCCGTAAGTTTTGTAGCGTAGGAGTCTGGGCATGGCGGGTGTAATGGATTCAGTGAACCAGCGCACACAGCTGGTAGGGCAGAATCGCCTGGAGTTGTTGCTGTTTCGTCTCGATGGCAAGCAGCTCTATGGCATTAACGTCTTTAAAGTGCGGGAGGTGCTGCAATGTCCCAAGCTCACCATAATGCCCAAGTCCAACCCGGTGGTGTGTGGCGTGGCCAACATCCGGGGTGCGACGATTCCGATTCTTGACCTGGCGATGGCCACCGGCTCTTCCGGCTTGCAGGATCGTGAGAGCCCGTTTGTGATCATCACCGAGTACAACACCAAGACCCAGGGTTTCCTGGTGCGCTCGGTGGAACGCATCGTCAACATGAACTGGGAAGAGATCCATCCACCACCCAAGGGCACCGGGCGCGATCACTACCTCACGGCAGTGACGCGGGTCGATAACCAGTTGGTGGAAATCATCGACGTCGAGAAAATCCTCGCGGAAGTGGCGCCGACGTCGGAGCAGATTTCGGTGGGGGTCGTGGATGAGCAGACCCAGCAAAAGGCCGTGTCCCTGCGGGTGTTGACGGTGGATGACTCCTCGGTGGCGCGCAAGCAGGTGTCCCGTTGCCTGCAGACCGTGGGTGTCGAAGTGGTGGCGCTCAATGATGGCCGCCAGGCGCTGGATTATCTGCGTAAGCTGGTGGACGAAGGCAAGAAGCCGGAAGAAGAATTCCTGATGATGATTTCCGACATCGAGATGCCGGAAATGGACGGCTATACCCTCACGGCCGAGATACGCAACGACCCACGCATGCAAAAATTGCATATCATCCTGCATACTTCATTGTCCGGTGTATTCAATCAGGCGATGGTCAAGAAGGTCGGTGCCGATGACTTCCTGGCCAAATTCCGTCCTGATGACCTGGCATCCCGGGTAGTCGACCGGATCAAATCTGCAGATCACGGCTAGGGGCTTTCTCCCTGGCGGTCACACGAGTTAAGAGGCGGTTTCATTGTCTACGGGTAATTTGGATTTCGAACAGTTCCGGGTATTCCTGGAAAAAGCCTGTGGCATATTGCTTGGTGAAAACAAGCAATACCTGGTATCAAGCCGTCTCAACAAATTGATGGAACAGCAGGGCATCAAGTCCCTGGGCGAGCTGGTGCAGCGCATCCAGGGCCAACCGCGCAGCGGGCTCAAGGAGATGGTGGTCGATGCCATGACCACTAACGAAACCTTATGGTTTCGCGATACCTATCCCTTCGAGGTGCTCAAGAACAAGGTATTGCCCGAGGCGATCAAGGCCAGCCCTGGCCAGCGCCTGCGCATCTGGTCGGCGGCGTGTTCGTCGGGGCAGGAACCGTATTCGCTGTCGATGTCCATTGATGAGTTCGAGCGGACCAACATGGGCCAGTTGAAGGCAGGGGTGCAAATTGTCGCCACTGACCTGTCGGGCACCATGCTGACCAACTGCAAGACGGGCGAATACGACAGCCTGGCCCTGGGCCGCGGTCTGTCACCGGAGCGCCTGCAGCGTTATTTCGACCCCAAGGGGGCCGGGCGCTGGGCGGTCAAGGCGCCGATCAAGAGCCGGGTGGAGTTCCGCTCGTTCAACCTGCTGGACAGCTACGCCAGCCTGGGCAAGTTCGACATCGTGTTTTGCCGCAACGTCTTGATCTACTTCTCGGCTGAAGTGAAGAAGGACATCCTGTTGCGCATCCATGGCACGCTCAAGCGTGGTGGCTATCTGTTTCTCGGTGCTTCCGAGGCGCTCAACGGCTTGCCGGATCATTACCAGATGGTGCAGTGCAGCCCCGGTATTATCTACCAGGCCAAGTGATGGCTTGAGCCCGTTCTTCAGGACGCGGCAAGCCGTGCAAACAAGGGAGACCCGCAAGGGTCTCCCTTTTTTTTGCGCGGGATGTTCCCCCCTCTGGAACTTATGTTTCTCAGCTCGCCACGGATGGGTGGGCAAGTTCCGTTCGTTCAAAACGTAAACCGTGTTGACGAGGGCGCGAAGTCTTTATCGCCACGTTCACCGGAAGGAGGAGGGTATGGGAAACATTTCGACAGAGCATCGTCCGGGAGGTGCACGTTTTGCGTTCGATCCGGCTATTGAATCGCGGCGTGTGCAGGATCCCCCCGCAGGGGCGGCAAGGGGGTGGGCAGGTTCCAGCCCTATGCCTGGCACTCAGGCGTCCGGGGCGCCGAGCATCAGCTTTTCCCCGGTCAATAGTGGGGTTTCGAGACAGGCTTTTAGCTACGACTCTTTTGCCTCCAGTGACTCTATGCCGACAAACGATTTCTCTTCTTTTGGAGGGGGCGATTCAGTCCGTGCCGGACTCAAGGCCGGGAAAGATACCGGGGATGTTTTTGCAGGGTTTTTTCAAGGGCGAAATGGTAACTGCGCCACGGTTTCAGCCATCAAGGCAATGATGGAGCGCTATGGCAAGAAGGAGACCGACCTCTTCAAGGATGTGAAGGAAACCAAGAATGGCTACCACATCACGTTGAAGGACGGGAGTGAGGTGAATTTGACTCGCCAGGAGATGGAGGCGGCAGAGCGTCATGCCGGCTTTAAAGGTAATGATCCTGTGATGAAAAAGACCGCAGTCCTGGCCTATGCCACCAGTGCCAAGAAAGCACAGGAAGCCAACCATGAAAATTCGAAATATGACTTTTCCAAGGCCCTGGACTCTCTTGGCAATGGTGAGCACACCAAGGACGCCTTTATCCGGCTAGGCATGAAGGATCATATTCGGCAGGGGACCGTAAGCGATCTGCAGAATGGCCGGTTGGGCATCATAGAGAAGGACGTCGCGGGGCCCGGTACGGCCCATTCGATGGTGGTGGTTGGAGGAGTAGAGGAGCACTGGGGGAGCAAGGGCGGCCGGGTCCAGAGGGGAACCATGACCGGGAACGGCGTCGTATTTAAGGAAAACGTAATCCTTTTGACTTGATGGCGCCTTCAAGGCAAGTGATGCCGGCAGTGGAAACCTTGCAAGAAAAGACCTTTGGTTGCTCATCGTCAACCAAAGGTCCCCGGCAGTCATCGCTGGCGGCAACGCCATCGATTATCTCCCCGGCACAAAACGGCAACACCCATTGCCGCTTTCCTGACGTTTCGCGGTCAAGCGTTGCCGCTTTTCCGGCATTGCCACCGGCAATATCTCCCTAAGCCCTTGATTTATGGGGTCTGAAAAACCTGGCATGGCGCTTGCTATAACCCTGTTACAGAAAAGCAGGTCAGCCCCTAAAGGTTTCCGCCATGAGCATCAGCTTCGATAAAGCGCTCGGTATCCACGAACAGGCCCTGGGCTTCCGCGCCCAGCGTGCCGAAGTCCTGGCTAACAACATCGCCAACGCCGATACCCCGAACTACAAGGCTCGGGACCTGGACTTTGCCGCCGTGCTCGCCGCACAGAGCGACAAGACCAAGAACGGCTCCTTCGCCTTGAACATGACCAATAACCGTCATATCGAAGCGCAGGGCTTGAGCAGTGGCGATGAGTCGCTGATGTATCGCACGCCGATGCAGCCGTCGATCGACCAGAACACGGTCGACGCGCAGCTGGAACAATCGAACTACGCCGAGAACTCGGTGAACTTCCAGGCCAGCTTCACCCTGCTCAACAGCAAATTCAAAGGGCTGATGTCAGCCCTGCGCGGAGAATAAGCCATGTCTCTATCCAGTGTTTTCAATATTGCCGGTAGTGGCATGAGCGCCCAGACCACGCGTCTGAACACGGTCGCCAGTAACATTGCCAACGCCGAAACGGTGTCGTCGAGCATCGACCAGACCTACCGCGCCCGGCACCCAGTGTTCGCCACCATGTTCCAGGCCGGTCAGAACGGCGGCAGCGATTCGTTGTTCCAGAGCCAGGATGCCGCTGGCCAGGGCGTCCAGGTGCTGGGGGTGGTCGAAGACCAGAGCAACCTCGACGCGCGCTACGAGCCCAATCATCCTGCCGCGAACGAAAAGGGTTACGTGTATTACCCCAACGTCAACGTGGTCGAGGAAATGGCTGACATGATTTCCGCCAGTCGCTCGTTCCAGACCAACGCGGAAATGATGAACACCGCCAAAGCCATGATGCAGAAGGTCCTGACCCTCGGTCAGTGATAAGGGGCGCTAAAGCATGTCTGTCACTAACGATGTGTCGAGTAATTCGACGATCCAGAGTCTGTTCGACTCCAAGGTCAAGGATGCCAAGTCCACCCAGGGCAACCTGGCCGATACGGCCAAGGCGGCCTCGGGCAATCAGTCCTTGGGCAAGGATGCGTTCCTGCAACTGCTGGTTACCCAGTTGAAGAACCAGAACCCGCTGTCGCCCCAGGACAACGGCGCGTTCGTGGCCCAATTGGCGCAGTTCAGCAGCCTGGAAGGCATCAACACCTTGAACGACTCGGTGAACACCATCACCGGCAACTACAAGTCGTCGCAGGCACTGCAAGCCTCGTCACTGGTCGGGCGTTCGGTAATTATCGAAACCAACAAGGCCATGGTCGACACCAGCAAGAGCTTCACCGGCTCGGTCGCCGTGGGTTCGTCGGTGGGCAACGTCACCGTCAAGGTCACCGACAAGGACGGCAAGCTGGTCAAGACCATCGATCTGGGTGCCCAGAGCGCCGGCAAGTCGGACTTTATCTGGGACGGTAAAAACGAAGCGGGCGAGCAGCTTGATTCTGGCACCTACACCTTCGCCGCCAGCACCAAGAATGACGCCGGTGATCCGGTCGCCCTGAAAACCTCGCTGCCGGCCACGGTCACCAGCGTGACCTTGAGCCAGACCGGCGGCGAAATGCTGCTCAATCTTTCTGGCGGCATGGGCAGCATCAAGCTGTCGCAAATTCAGACTATCGGTACATAGAGCCGGCTAAATACGGCAAGAGGAGAGAAACATGTCTTTTAATATCGGCCTTAGCGGCCTCTATGCGGCCAACAAACAACTGGACGTGACCGGCAACAACATCGCCAACGTCGCGACCACCGGTTTCAAGTCGTCCCGCGCAGAATTCGGCGACATTTATGCCGCGTCCCGCCTGGGCACCGGCAATAAAACCATCGGCACCGGCGTTAACCTGGCGGCGGTCTCCCAGCAATTCACCCAGGGTGAAATCAACGGCAGCGGCGGCGTGTTGGATATGGGCATCCGGGGCGGCGGCTTCTTCGTGCAGAAGGGCAGCGACGGTTCGCTGGAGTACACCCGTAATGGCTCGTTCCAGGCGAACAAGGACGGCTACATCACCAACAACACCGGCACCTCGCGCCTGCAGGGCTATGCTGCCGATGAAGATGGAAAAATCTCCAAGAGCGGCCTGACCGACCTGCGGATCAACCTGTCCAACTTGCCGCCCAAAGCGTCGACCAAGGTTGACTCCAGCAGCAACCTGAACTCCTCCAAGCCGGTGATCGACCAGACGACCAGCCCGTTTGACCCGACTGTAGCGAGCTCGTTTACCGAGCAGTACGGCACCACTTTGTATGACACTCAAGGCAATGCCCATGAGATGGTGCAGTACATGGTGAAAACCGGCTCCAATACCTGGAAGTCCTACACCCTGATCGACGGACGCAATCCTGACGGTACGCCGGTCAAGGGTACAGGTGCGGTTGCGCCGGTAGCCTCCACGGTGACATTTGATACATCAGGCACGCTGAAGGGGATCGTCACTCCGCCAAGCACCGTATCCAACACCACCCTGACCATCAGCAACTGGAAGCCGGGCGTCATGGATAATGGCGTGTGGAACCCTGACAACGGGGCTGCAGCCAACCCGGGCGGTATCGCGATCAACATGTCCGATATCACTCAGTACAACTCGGCCAGCTACCGGAACCCGCCGATCACTGATGGCTATGCCACTGGCGAAATCACAGGGCTGAAAATCGACGGCAGCGGTGTGCTGTTCGCCACCTTCAGCAACCAGCAGAGCAAGGCCATCGGCCAGATCTCCCTGGCCAGCTTCAACAATGAGCAAGGCCTGCAGCCTGCCGGTGGCACCACCTGGAAAGAAACCTTTGCCTCGGGCCAGCCTGGCTACGATGCACCAGAATCCGGGACCTTGGGCTCGATCGTGGCCAACTCCCTGGAGAACTCCAACGTCAACCTGACCAATGAGCTGGTGGACCTGATCAAGGCCCAGAGCAACTACCAGGCGAACGCCAAGACGATCTCCACCCAGAGCACCATCATGCAGACCATCATTCAGATGACGTGATGCGCTAGCGCTCGACAAGAAGCCCCTCGGAAGAGGGGCTTTTTTGTGGGCGTTGGAAAATCCCCCGCGACGCGTCAGGTAACGCGGTGAAATCCTTAGGAAGGAACACGTCGCTTCTGCCTTGCCACTGATTGGTCCAGAGCCCTGCGGGCTCATCAATCATGGGGGCTGAGAATGTGGAGTTCAGGGGTGTCTGCGCCAGGTGCTGGGCGCGCAATGTTTGTACCTGCAGCATCAAACGTGCCATCGCCTGCCCAGTCCGTAAGCGCAGAGTCTACGGTCACGACGTCGCTGCGCCAGATGTTCGATGCTGAGCAAGGCGCCAGGACCCAGACGGTTCAGGATCTACGCGACAAGTTGAATGCGCTGCGCGAGAAGCTGGGTGACGAGAAATTCAAGGAAATTCTCAACAGTGAGATCAAAGACGCTGATGACAAGTTTCTTGAGTTTCTCAAGCGGTTGCTGGAGGAATGGTTTCCCGAGGATGTAGCGCCACCGACCCCGCCATCACCAAGAGGTGGCGGCGGGGGTGGCGGTAGAGTGAGTCCGGGTGGGTTTGGCCCCACCGAGTCCATGAGCAATAAGCCGATTACCGAAGGCTCAAAGTATTACAGCTACAAACCGGACAATAGTAACCCCGGGAAAAAGCCGAGCAATATCTGGAGCGGCTTCAGCCAGGGCGATGATGGCAACTGCATTACCGTTTCGGCGATAAAAGCCGCCATGATGCGGTATGGCCAGAAACCTACGGACATCTTCAAGGAGGTGAAGGAGACGGCCAACGGCTATGAAGTGACCATGCGCGATGGGGTCAAGGTATCTTTTACCAAGGACGAATTGAAGCAGGCGGCCACACACGCTCGTTTCAAGGGTGACGACCCTCAGATGTTGACCGATGCCAACTTCCTGTATGCCGCGAGTGCCAAGCGCGCGCAGATGGAAAACAACGACGGCACGGCCGGACGCAGTTTCACGGCTGCGATGGACAGCCTCAACGATGGTGAATACTCCCGCGAGGGGCTGGATCGTTTGGGCCTGAAGGGGCTTTACCGGCCGGCGACCGATGCCGACTTGAGAAACAGCAAGGTGGGAACCGTGGAATACAACGGCCACTCAATGGCCGTGATTGATGGCCGCATCGAGTTGTGGGGGCGGCGAGGCGGTGTACCTCAGTCGGGCCTGGCGACTGTGTTGATCTAGCCTGGGCCGGGTTTTTTGCCAGGCAAAAAAAGCCCCCGATACACCACTGGGCATATCGAGGGCTTTTCAGCCTAGGGATTTAAACCCAGGGCAGGCTCAGCTTATTGGCAAGCTTCGCAATCCGGCTCGTCAATCGCGCAGGCCTTTGGCACTGGTGCCGGGCCGGCTGGAGCAGCGAGTACCGAATCGTCACCGTGGTTGCCGCTGGATACAGCGTTCAGCTTGCCGGTGTTGATGGTCGACTTCTCGGTGCTGGTCGCGGCCAGGGCACGGAGGTAGTAAGTGGTTTTCAGGCCACGGTACCAAGCCATGCGGTAGGTCACGTCGAGTTTCTTGCCCGAAGCGCCGGCGATGTACAGGTTCAGGGACTGGGCCTGGTCGATCCACTTCTGACGACGGCTGGCGGCGTCAACGATCCACTTGGTGTCCACTTCGAAGGCGGTCGCGTAGAGCTCTTTGAGTTCTTGCGGGATGCGCTCGATCTGCTGCACGGAACCGTCGTAGTACTTCAGGTCGTTGATCATTACCGAGTCCCACAGGCCGCGGGCTTTCAGGTCGCGGACGAGGTACGGGTTGATCACGGTGAATTCGCCCGACAGGTTCGATTTCACATACAGGTTCTGGTAGGTCGGTTCGATCGACTGCGATACGCCGGTGATGTTGGCGATGGTCGCGGTCGGTGCGATGGCCATGATGTTGGAGTTACGAATGCCTTTCTGCACACGGGCACGTACCGGTGCCCAGTCCAGGGATTCGTTCAGGTCAACGTCGATGTACTTCTGGCCACGCTGCTCGATCAGGATCTGTTGCGAGTCCAGCGGCAGGATGCCCTTGGACCACAGCGAACCCTGGAACGTCTCGTAGGCGCCGCGCTCGTCGGCCAGGTCGCAGGAAGCCTGGATCGCGTAGTAGCTGACCGCTTCCATGGACTTGTCGGCGAACTCGACCGCAGCATCCGAACCGTAAGGAATGTGCTGCAGGTACAAAGCGTCCTGGAAGCCCATGATGCCCAGGCCGACCGGACGATGCTTGAAGTTGGAGTTCTGCGCCTGTGGCACCGAGTAGTAGTTGATGTCGATCACGTTATCGAGCATGCGTACGGCGGTGTTGACGGTGCGTTCCAGCTTGGCGGTGTCCAGCTTGCCGTTGACGATGTGGTTCGGCAGGTTGATCGAGCCCAGGTTGCAGACGGCGATCTCGTCCTTGTTGGTGTTCAGGGTGATCTCGGTGCACAGGTTCGAGCTGTGGACCACGCCCACGTGCTGCTGCGGGCTGCGCAGGTTGCACGGGTCTTTGAAGGTCAACCATGGGTGGCCGGTTTCGAACAGCATCGACAGCATCTTGCGCCACAGGTCTTTGGCCTGGATGGTCTTGAACAGCTTGATCTTGCCTGGGTACTGGGACAGGGCTTCGTAGTACTCGTAACGCTCTTCGAAGGCCTTGCCGGTCAGGTCGTGCAGGTCCGGCACTTCGGATGGCGAGAACAGGGTCCACGGGCCGTCATCGAAGACGCGCTTCATGAACAGGTCAGGGATCCAGTTGGCGGTGTTCATGTCGTGGGTACGACGACGATCATCACCGGTGTTCTTGCGCAGCTCGATGAACTCTTCAATGTCCATGTGCCAGGTTTCCAGGTAGGCACATACCGCGCCTTTGCGCTTGCCGCCCTGGTTCACTGCGACGGCGGTGTCGTTCACTACCTTGAGGAACGGCACGACGCCCTGGGACTTGCCGTTGGTGCCCTTGATGTACGAACCCAGTGCACGCACCGGCGTCCAGTCGTTGCCCAGGCCGCCAGCGAATTTGGACAGCATGGCGTTGTCGTGGATCGCGTGGTAGATGCCCGACAGGTCATCCGGCACGGTGGTCAGGTAGCAGCTCGACAGCTGTGGACGCAGGGTACCGGCGTTGAACAGGGTCGGGGTCGACGACATGTAGTCGAAGGACGACAACAGGTTGTAGAACTCGATGGCACGGTCTTCTTTGTTCTTCTCTTCGATCGCCAGGCCCATGGCCACGCGCATGAAGAACACTTGCGGCAGTTCGAAGCGGATCCCGTCCTTGTGGATGAAGTAACGGTCGTACAGGGTTTGCAGGCCCAGGTAGGTGAACTGCTGGTCACGCTCGTGGTTGATCGCCTTGCCGAGTTTTTCCAGGTCGAAGGTGGCCAGGATCGGGTTGAGCAATTCGAACTCGATACCCTTGGCGATGTAGGCAGGCAGGGCCTTGGCGTACAGGTCGGCCATTTCGTGGTGGGTCGCGCTCTCGGCGACTTTCAGGAAACCCAGGCCTTCGGCACGCAGGGTGTCCATCAGCAGGCGGGCGGTGACGAACGAGTAGTTCGGCTCACGCTCGACCAGGGTACGGGCGGTCATCACCAGGGCGGTGTTGACGTCGGTCAGGGCCACGCCGTCGTACAGGTTCTTCAGGGTTTCACGCTGGATCAGGTCGCCGTCGACTTCTTCCAGGCCTTCGCAGGCTTCGGTGATGATGGTGTTCAGGCGGCCCAGGTCCAGCGGCGCGAACGAACCATCAGCCAGGGTGATGCGGATCGACGGGTGAGCTTGCACGGCTTCGGCGGACGGCGCGTGTACGGCACGTTCCTTGGCGCGCGAATCACGGTAGATCACGTAGTCGCGGGCCACTTTCTGCTCGCCGGCACGCATCAGGGCCAGTTCGACCTGGTCCTGGATTTCTTCGATGTGGATGGTGCCGCCCGAGGGCATGCGACGCTTGAAGGTCGCGGTGACTTGTTCGGTCAGGCGGGCAACGGTGTCGTGGATACGCGACGAAGCGGCAGCGGTGCCGCCTTCAACTGCAAGAAACGCTTTGGTGATGGCGACGGTGATTTTGTCATCGGTATAAGGAACGACAGTGCCGTTACGCTTGATCACGCGCAATTGGCCGGGCGCGGTGGCGGACAGATCCATATTCGAATCAGCGGCCTGCGGCACGGAGCCTTGCGGGTTCTCGCGAGTTGTGTCGGTTTGCATGGGGGGGTGTCTCCACATTCTATATTTATTTGGGCACCATCACGGTGCCCACCGTTCCGTCCTGAAGCACTTACAACAGGCCTTGGCCTGGCATAACAACCTCGGGACAGGAGGAAGGGAGCTGTTCGCGCCGCTTCCATGCCGAAGTCTTCGGTTCCGAGCCTTAAGCTCTTTGCCGTATTCCTGAGTGGGTGTTGTTTGTATTGCAACACCCGTACCGCTTTCTCCCATTCGGGGTTGGAAAACAGCAGCCATCCGCGTGCGCGGTTTGGGCTTTCGAAAAAGGTTTAAGTTCCACCAAACAGGAGCAAGAAAGGGCTTGAGTTTCTTGTCTGATTTGTGTTTGGTCTTTTCGCTTGAAACCCTACATGTAGGGTTTTTTTAGCGACGAGGTACAAGATAATGCGTTTTGGAAGGCTTAGCAACGCACTACCTGTGGATAACGCTGTGGGTAAAATGTGTATGAAAGGTGGAACCGCCGTGTAGGCCGCAGTACTGCTGCATCGCGCCGTTTGTCACCGAATATGCCAAGCCGAAAACACCCGCTTGGATTTTTGCGGGCGCGAACCCTATCACAAAAAAAGGCGATCACCGAATGCATTTCCTGGCTTGTGTTTGAGGGCGGGGCCATGGCTACAATCGGCCTTCATTCCTACACGATTATGCCCTTTGTGCATGACAAATTAGGTACGGCTGGCGAAGATCAAAATAGGGGAGCTGGCTTGCCCGCTGCCACATTTGAACCTGCGCAGTCCTGACAGATCGCTTATAAAAACGAGGACCACCCGTGGAGCAAGAAGCCTGGCAGGTATTGATTGTCGAGGACGACCAGCGTCTGGCTGAGTTGACCCGTGACTACCTGGAAAGCCACGGCCTGCGGGTCTCGATAGAGGGCGACGGGGCCCAGGCGGTGGCGCGGATCATTGCCGAGCAGCCGGACCTGGTGATCCTCGACCTGATGCTGCCCGGCGAAGACGGCCTGAGCATCTGCCGCAAGGTGCGCGAGCGCTACGACGGGGTGATCCTGATGCTCACCGCGCGAACCGACGACATGGACCAGGTCCTGGGCCTGGACATGGGCGCCGACGACTATGTGTGCAAGCCGGTGCGCCCGCGCCTGCTGCTGGCGCGGATCCAGGCCTTGCTGCGGCGCAGCGAAAGCCCCGAGCCCGCCGTCCCGGAAAAGCAGCGGCGCCTGCAGTTCGGCCCGCTGGTAGTGGACAACGCCCTGCGCGAAGCCTGGCTGCACGACGGCGGCATCGAGCTGACCAGCGCCGAATTCGACCTGCTGTGGTTATTGGTGGCCAATGCCGGACGTATCCTGTCCCGCGAAGAAATCTTCACCGCCCTGCGCGGCATCGGCTACGACGGCCAGGACCGCTCCATTGACGTGCGCATCTCGCGGATCCGCCCGAAAATCGGCGACGACCCCATCCACCCGCGCCTGATCAAGACCATTCGCAGCAAAGGCTACCTGTTCGTCCCCGAAGCTGCTGCCGATATGCTGCCGTGAACTCGATCTTCCTGCGCATCTACGGCGGCATGTGCGCGGCGCTGATCCTGGTGGCGCTGCTCGGCGTCCTGGCCCTGCACCTGCTCAATGAGGTGCGCAGCGGCCAGTATCGCGAACGCCTGGCCCACGGCACCTTTGCCCTGATGGGCGATAACCTGCAACCGATGAGCAGTATCGAGCGCCAGCGCGCCCTGGCGGTGTGGGAGCGGTTGTTGGGGATTCCCTTGCAATTGCAGGCGGTGGCGGATGCCCGCCTGGACCTGAGCCAGCGCAATCGCCTGCAACGCGGCCAGGTCCTGGTGGAGCAGACCGGACCCCATGCGGCGCGGGTCTTGCGCCTGGTCAGTGAGAAAGAGGAACTGCTGCTCAGCGGCGAAGTGCAGCAGATCAGCGAGCAATTGGCCCGGGCCACCATTTATTTGCTGGCCGACGAACTGGTGCGGTTTCCGGTGGCCGAGCAGCCGCAACGCTTGGCTGACTTGAAAGAGGCCAAGGGCTTCGGCTTTGAGATGCACCTGCTGAAGCTGGACGAAGCCGACATGGACGAGGACCAGCGGCGTCGCGTGGCCGAAGGCGACACGGTGATGGCCCTGGGCAAGGGGGGCGACTCGATCCGCGTGTTTGCCGGCATGGTCGGCACGCCATGGGTCCTGGAAATCGGCCCGCTGTACCAGATGAACCCTTATCCGGCGCAATGGCTGGTGCTGATTGCCCTGATCGGCCTGACCCTGATCGGCCTGATCGTGTACTTGCTGGTGCGCCAACTGGAGCGCCGCCTGCGTGGCTTGGAAGCGGCCGCCACGCGCATCGCCAAAGGCAACCTGGAAGCCCGGGTGCCGGCGCGCGGGGCCGACTCGGTAGGGCGTCTGGCGGCGGCCTTCAATGGCATGGCCGAGCACTTGCAGCGCCTGCTGGCGATCCAGCGCGAACTGGTGCGCGCGGTGTCCCATGAACTGCGTACGCCGGTGGCGCGCCTGCGTTTTGGCCTGGAGATGATCGGCGACGCCGCCACGCCCGAAGCCCGGCGTAAATATATGGAAGGCATGGACAGCGATATCCAGGACCTCGACGGCCTGGTGGATGAGATGCTGACCTATGCGCGCCTGGAGCAGGGCTCGCCGGCCCTGAGTTTCCAGCGGGTCGACCTGAGTGCCTTGCTCGATCAGGTGATCGAGGAACTGGCGCCGCTGCGGCCGGGGATCGAAGTGGCGCGGGGGGTGTGCCTGTCATCGGCCCATCTGGACGCTGCCTGGGTCGATGCCGAGCCGCGCTACCTGCACCGCGCCCTGCAAAACCTGGTGAGCAATGCCATGCGCCATGCCCAGTCGCGGGTACTGATCAGCTACCAGGTGGGCCAGGTGCGATGCCGTATCGACGTCGAAGACGATGGCCCGGGAGTTCCGGAAAGTGCCTGGGAACGGATCTTTACCCCATTCCTGCGCCTGGATGACAGCCGCACCCGCGCCTCGGGCGGGCATGGCCTGGGCTTGTCGATTGTGCGGCGGATTATCTACTGGCACGGCGGGCGGGCGTTGATCAGCAAGAGCAACAACCTGGGGGGCGCCTGCTTCAGCCTGAGTTGGCCTCGGGACCAGGACAAAACTTGAGCCTGCGGTAGCTATCTATCAGGCGCCGATAGCCACCAAACTCAACAACTGCCCCTCGTGCACCACAAACTGCGCCTCCAGCTCCTTGCCATAACACCACTCACTGGACAGGTCCGTCAGCAACCGCAGGCGCAGCGAGCCCGCTTCAGACCACTCCAGCACCTCGGCATGCTCAAAATAGAAGCGCTTCTGTACGATCGGGTAGAGCGCCTTGAACAGGCTCTCCTTGGCCGAAAACGTCAGCGTCACCCATTGCGCAATCTGCTCTCGTGGCCCGGCGGCCATGCGTTGCAGTTCATCCGGGGTGAGGATTTCCCCGGCCAGGCGCTCGGCCCGTTCAAGGGACAGCAGGTTTTCCAGGTCCATGCCCAGCCCGCGCCATTGCGACTTATGCCCGACGATGGCCGCGGCATGCCCGGTGCTGTGGGTGATCGAACCGCTGATATGGCCTGGCCATACCGGGGCGCGGTCCTCGCCGATGGCGGGGATGCAGTCCAGGCCTTCGAGCTGTTGCAAGGCGGCGCGGGCACACAGTCTGCCGGCGAGAAACTCGGCCTGGCGCTTGGCCACCGAGCGCTGGATACTGGCCGGTGGCGGCACAGCGCAGCGCTGGAAGTCGCCGGCCTCAAGCAGTTTAGGCTCGAAGCGGGTGCTCAGGAACACCGTGCCGGGCAACGTGTCGGGCAGCGGCCAATGGTCATCAAGTGGGGTGCAGCAGGCGGGTATCGGGTTCATGCCGGCTATTCTGCACGGGGCGGCACATACCTGGGTAGCCCGCCGGTTCAGACTGTGTTCAGTTCAACGGCCGTAAACTGCGCAAGCATACCTTCAGGGCCGCTATCATGTTGCCCTGCAGGACAGTGGATTGGCCTTGGAGAGTGTTATGAAATTGCTGGTTGTCGAAGATGAGGCGTTGTTGCGCCATCACCTGTTGACCCGTCTTGGCGACAGCGGCCACGTGGTCGAAGCCGTGGCTAACGCCGAAGAAGCGCTGTACCAGACTGGGCAATTCAATCATGACCTGGCGATCATCGACCTGGGCCTGCCAGGCATGGGCGGCCTGGACCTGATCCGTCAACTGCGGGCCCAGGCCAAGACCTTCCCGATCCTGATCCTCACGGCACGCGGCAACTGGCAGGACAAGGTCGAAGGCCTGGCCGCCGGGGCTGACGACTATGTGGTCAAGCCGTTCCAGTTCGAGGAGCTGGAAGCGCGGATGAACGCACTGCTGCGCCGCTCCAGCGGTTTTACCCAATCGACCATCGTCGCCGGCCCGTTGCTGCTGGACCTCAACCGCAAGCAGGCGTCCCTCGACGAGCAGCCCCTGGCGCTGACGGCCTATGAGTACCGGATCCTCGAATACCTGATGCGCCACCACCAACAAGTGGTGGCCAAGGATCGGTTGATGGAACAGCTCTATCCCGATGACGACGAGCGCGATCCGAATGTGATCGAAGTGCTGGTCGGCCGCCTGCGTCGCAAGCTCGAGGCCCCGGCCGGGTTCAAGCCCATCGACACCGTGCGCGGCCTGGGCTACCTGTTTAACGAGCGCTGCCGTTGATCCGTTCGCTCCGTGTGCGCCTGATGCTGGCGGCCACCACCCTGGCCGTGTTGTTCATGCTGGGGCTGTTGCCGGCGATGCAGGGCGCGTTCAGCCTGGCGTTGCAGGATTCCATCGAGCAGCGGCTGGCGTCGGATGTGACCACGCTGATTTCTGCCGCGCGGGTCGATAACAACCGCTTGCTGATGCCGGCACAGTTGCCCGATGAGCGCTTCAACCTGACCGATAGTCGCCTGCTGGGCTACATCTATGACCGCGAAGGCCATCTGGTCTGGCGTTCGCGGGCCACCAGGGAAGAAAACATCAACTACCGCCCGCGCTACGACGGGCGCGGTAACGAGTTTGCGAAGATTCGCGAGGCCAACGGCCAGGAATTCTTCGTGTATGACGTCGAGGTCAAGCTGCTGGGGGGCAAGAGCGCGGCGTTCAGTATCGTCGCCCTGCAACCGGTGCGCGAATACCAGGTGACCCTTGAAGGGTTGCGGGAAAACCTCTACCTGGGCTTCGGCGCCGCCTTGCTGGTGTTGTTGAGCCTGTTGTGGATCGGCCTGACCTGGGGCTTGCAAGCCTTGCGCCGGCTCAGCCAGGAGTTGGATGAAATCGAAGGCGGCACCCGCGAAAGCCTCAGCGAGCAACACCCACGGGAGCTGCTGCGCCTGACCGGTTCCCTCAACCGCCTGCTGCACAGCGAGCGCGAGCAGCGCACCCGTTACCGCGACTCCCTGGATGACCTGGCCCACAGCCTGAAAACCCCGCTGGCGGTATTGCAGGGCGTGAGTGAAGACATGGCCCAGCGCCCCCAGGACCTTGAGCAGGCGCGGGTGCTGCAGTCGCAGATCGAGCGCATGAGCCAACAGATCAGCTACCAGTTACAGCGTGCCAGCCTGCGCAAAAGCGGCCTGGTGCGTCACCAGGTGCGCCTGCGCCCCGTGCTGCAGAGCCTGTGCGACACCCTGGACAAGGTCTACCGCGACAAGCGGGTGCTGGTGTCTTTTGCGTTGCCGGAGCAATGCGATGTGCCCATCGAGCAGGGCGCTTTGCTGGAATTGCTCGGCAACCTGCTGGAAAACGCCTATCGCCTGTGCCTGAGCGAGGTGCGCGTGACCCTGGATGAAAGTGCCGATGGCGTGCGCTTGTGCATCGAAGACGATGGCCCCGGCGTGCCACCCGACCAGCGCGCACGGATCCTGCAGCGCGGCGAACGCCTGGATCGCCAGCATCCAGGGCAGGGGATCGGGTTGGCAGTGGTCAAGGACATTATTGAAAGCTATGGCGCGCGGTTGACCTTGGGGGACTCGCCTTTAGGGGGGGCGGCGTTCAGGATTCATTTTCCGGCGCTGTGACCTTTATTGATTCGCCGGCCCCATCGCAGGCAAGCCAGCTCCCGCATTTAACTGTGTTCACACATCAAAATGTAGGAGCTGGCTTGCCTGCGATGACGCCCGACCAAACACTGCATCTTCAACTCTCCTGCGCCCGATAAGCCCCCGGCGTCACCCCCGTCCACTTCTTGAACGCCCGATGAAACGCCGACGGCTCGGAAAACCCCAGTTGCTCGGCAATTTCCTGCAACGACAAATCCGCCCGCCCCAGATGAAAAATCGCAATATCGCGGCGCAATTCATCCTTGAGTGCCTGGAAACTGGTGCCTTCCTCCCGTAAATGCCGGCGCAGGGTCTGCGGGCTGATGTGCAGGTGCTGCGCCACGGCTTCCAGGTCTGGCCAGGGTGTGCGGTCGCGGCTTAGCAGGCGACGTAGCTGGCTGCTCAGGCTGTCGCCTTCGTCTGGCCGGGACAGCAGGTCGGCGGGGGAGCGTTCGAGGAAGTGCTTGAGGGTGCGCTCATCCTGCAACAGCGGCAGGTTCAGGTAGCGAGTGGGGAACACCAGGCTGCTGCTGGCCGCGCTGAACACCAGGGGGCAAGGGAACAGCAGGTCGTATTCGCTGGCATGGGCCGGCATCGGGTAGCTGAAGGTCGCTTGCTCGAGGCGGATACGCTGGCCAATCAGCCAACTGCCGAGGCGATGCCAGATCACCAGCAGGGACTCGCTCAAAAAGTGATCCGGATCCCACAGGTGCGAGTCATCCAGGCTCAGGCGTGCCATATCGCCTTCACGGCTCAACCGCCAGCGCGGCCCCTGGGGGAACAGGCTGTAGAACAACAATCCGCGCTCCAGCGCCTTCTCCAGGGTGCGGCAATGAATCAATGCGTGGCACATCATGGCGAAAGTCCCGCGCTTGCTCGGTCCATCGGCAAAGCCCAGGTACTCGTCATCCAGCGCCTGCCACAACCGCTGCAACAGCTGCGTGAATTGCTCTGGCGCGATGCGCGCGCGGGGTTCTGCCAGCAGTTCCGGGGCAATCCCCAACTGCTGCAACAGGCTCGAGTAATCGTAGCCGGCCCGGCGCGCGCCGCCCAGGGCAGCGCGGGCGTAATGACTGGCGATGGTGCGTTCGCGCATGCAGGGGCCTCGTCCATTGAGTGGCCGATGGTAGCCATCGCGCCTGGGGCGGACAAGGCGGATATCCGCCAAATTGTAGGACGAGATTGGAATGATGGGCGGATATCCGCCACCTGACTCAACCAAGAATGCTGCCGGTGCACAGCCGACAGGCCCATGGTATGTGGGCTCCAGGGCTTTTGCGGAAAGTGGCACGCCGTTTGCGATAAGGAATACAGACCTGCCAGCCAGCAGCTCGCCAAAACAAATCCCTCCAGTGCAGGAGGGTTCGCAATTCAAGTGTCGTGGGCAATGGCGGATATTTGCCCCACGGGACTCTTGAGGAAACTTTGCAATGACGACTCGTCAGCCGTTCTACAAAACCCTGTATTTCCAGGTAATCGTTGCCATCGTTATCGGTATCCTGCTCGGTCACTTCTACCCGCAGACCGGTGTGGCCCTCAAGCCATTGGGTGACGGCTTTATCAAGCTGATCAAAATGGTCATCGCCCCGATCATCTTCTGTACCGTTGTCAGCGGCATCGCCGGCATGCAGAGCATGAAGTCGGTGGGCAAGACCGGCGGCTACGCGCTGCTGTACTTCGAAATCGTCTCCACCATCGCCCTGCTGATCGGCCTGGTGGTGGTCAACGTGGTGCAGCCAGGCGCTGGCATGCACATCGACGTTGCGACCCTGGACGCTTCGAAAGTCGCAGCCTACGTCACTGCCGGTAAAGACCAGAGCATCGTCGGCTTTATCCTCAACGTGATCCCCAACACCATCGTCGGCGCCTTCGCCAACGGCGATATCCTGCAAGTGCTGATGTTCTCGGTGATCTTCGGTTTCGCCCTGCATCGCCTGGGTGCCTACGGCAAGCCAGTGCTGGACTTCATTGATCGCTTCGCCCACGTGATGTTCAACATCATCAACATGATCATGAAGCTCGCGCCGATCGGTGCTCTGGGCGCCATGGCGTTCACCATCGGTGCCTACGGTGTTGGCTCGCTGGTGCAACTGGGCCAGTTGATGATCTGCTTCTACATCACCTGCATCCTGTTCGTGCTGGTAGTCCTGGGTGGCATCTGCCGCGCCCACGGCTTCAGCGTCCTGAAGCTGGTGCGCTACATCCGTGAAGAGCTGCTGATCGTACTCGGGACTTCCTCCTCCGAGTCCGCACTGCCACGCATGCTGATCAAGATGGAACGCCTGGGTGCGAAGAAGTCGGTGGTGGGCCTGGTTATCCCGACTGGCTACTCCTTCAACCTCGACGGTACTTCGATCTACCTGACCATGGCTGCCGTGTTCATCGCCCAGGCGACTGACACCCACATGGACATCACCCACCAGATCACCCTGCTGCTGGTGCTGCTGCTGTCCTCCAAAGGCGCTGCTGGCGTGACCGGTAGTGGTTTCATCGTACTGGCCGCAACCCTGTCGGCGGTTGGCCACTTGCCGGTTGCCGGTCTGGCGCTGATCCTCGGTATCGACCGCTTCATGTCCGAAGCCCGTGCCCTGACCAACCTGGTCGGTAACGCCGTAGCGACCATCGTTGTGGCCAAGTGGGTCAAGGAACTGGACACCGACAAGCTGCAAAGCGAGCTGGCTTCCGGCGGTACCGGTATCTCCGAAACCCGCGAACTGGATGACCTGGGCGTGGCCGAAGGCCCGGCACCAGCGCTTAAGTAAACGCTGACGCAGCACTGAAAAACCCATCTTCGGATGGGTTTTTTTATGGGCGCACGAGCACAACGGTCACTGCCGATGATGCTTACGGTGATTGCCGCTGCCGCGCAAGGTTGCCTACTCTGTGTTCCATCGAATCGGAATCGGAGCTCCCATGTCAGGCCCCTTGGCGTCCCTCAAAGTGCTGGATTTCTCGACCTTGCTGCCGGGGCCTTTTGCTTCGCTGCTGTTGGCAGACATGGGCGCCGAGGTGCTGCGCATCGAATCCCCCACGCGCATGGACCTGCTGCGGGTGTTGCCGCCCCACGACCGTGGCGTGTCGGCCAGCCATGCCTACCTCAACCGCAACAAGCGCAGCCTGGCCCTGGACCTCAAGCAGCCCGAGGCGCTGGATATCGTGCGGCAACTGGTGGCGGAGTACGACATGGTGCTGGAACAGTTCCGCCCAGGGGTCATGGAGCGCCTGGGGTTGGGGTATGAAGCGTTGAAGGCGATCAACCCGAAGCTGATCTATGTGTCCATCACCGGCTATGGCCAGACCGGCCCCTACAAGGACCGCGCCGGGCATGACATCAATTACCTGGCCTTGTCCGGCGTCGCCAGCTACACCGGGCGCCAGGACAGTGGCCCAGTGCCCCTGGGCGTGCAATTGGCGGATGTGGGCGGCGGCTCGTTGCATGCCGTGGTCGGCCTGCTCGCGGCGGTGATTGCGCGTCAGCACAGTGGGCTGGGGCAGTACCTGGATGTGAGCATGACCGACTGCGCCTTCAGCCTCAACGCCATGGCCGGCGCGGCCTACCTGGCGTGTGGCGTGGAGCCTGGGCGCGAAGACCAGGTGCTCAATGGCGGCAGCTTCTACGATTACTACCGCTCGCGGGACGGGCGCTGGCTGTCGGTGGGTAGCCTGGAGCCGGGGTTTATGCAGCAATTGTGTACTGCGCTGGGGCGCCCGGAGCTGGCGGCCCAGGGCTTGTCGCCCAAGCCCGAACAGCAAAAGGCCCTCAAGCAGGCGCTGCAAGTGGAGTTTGAGCGGCACAGCTTCGAGGAGCTGTGTGCGTTGTTTGCCGGGGTCGATGCTTGCGTCGAGCCGGTGCTCAGTCTGGGCGAAGCCCTGCAGCACCCGCAGTTGCAGGCCCGCGAGCTGGTGAGCCAGGTGCCCCGCGGGGATGGCTCGTTCCAGGCGCAGATGGCCTGCCCGCTGAAGTTTTCCGAAGGGGTGCCGGAGCCGAGGCATATCGGTGCTGCGGTGGGGGCGCACAGTGATCAGGTGCTGGGGGAGTTGGGTTTCAGTACTCAGCGGATAGCCGAGCTGCGGGGGGCCAAGGTGGTGGGGTAGTGGCTGTTCGGGCCCCATCGCGGGCTTGCCCGCGATGGGCATGGGTATCTACACAACTCTTTTATCTAGTGCTTATTGGGTTTGTGTACATATCCGTTGCTGCGGTCACGGCGGCTTAGGGTTCCGCCCTTACGGCGGGTCACTTTTGGAAAAGAGCCCCAAAAGTAACCAAAAGGGCTCTTGCCCCACCACTCGGTGCCTCGCCTAGGCTCGGCATGCCCGCAGTCAGGCATTGCTCCGTGGGCCCGCCGCGATCGGCCATCCCTGGCCGTGTCGCGGCTACCCCGGCATCCATGCCGGGGTGCCCACTGCGCAATACCTGCCTGCGGCCATCGTGGTTTAACGGGGCGCCTGAGATCAAAAGCCAGATCAAAAGCAGAGCAACAGCAGAGCAACAGCAACAGCAACAGCAAAGCCAGAGCGCGAAGCTGCCTTCCCCCCTGTGGGAGCTGGCTTGCCTGCGATGACGGTGTATCAGTCGATAAATATATTGGCTGATACACCGTCATCGCAGGCAAGCCAGCTCCCACAGGTGTATGCGCACGCCTCGACGATCAGGTCGGCTGTCAGGCCGCCTCGCTTTGCTTGTGATTTTGATCTTAGGCGCCCCGTTAAACCACGCTGGCCGTCATCCGATTTTGATTTGGGGGGTAAACCGGCAGGACGCCGGTTTAGCCGCGCTGGGCCATGGATGGCCCATCGCGGCGGCCCCCCAAATCAATGTCGGATGACGGGCACACCGAGCCTAGGCGAGGTGCCGAGTGGTGGGGCAAGAGCCCTTTTGGTTACTTTTGGGGCTCTTTTCCAAAAGTGACCCGCCGTAAGGGCGGAACCAATAGCCGCCGTTACCGCAGCAACGGATATGCACACAACCCCAAGAACCACGAAAGAGTTGCGTAGATACCTATGCCGCGATGGGGCCAGTGACCCCCCCAAAAAAAACCTCACTCCACCCGAGTCTCCCCGGTAAACACCAACGTCCCCCGACACTTGCGGCACAAATACCGCCGCCCCTGATTCACCAACCCATGGCGCTGGGCCGAGAACGGGAAGTCGCTGTCGGCACACGGGCACCGATAGATATAGCGGGTCACCCGCCGACGCTGAATCTCATAGGTATGGCAGCGATCGGGCGGCAGTTCGTAGACCCCGCGCATGATCAACTGCCATTCCTCGCCATGGGGCTGGATGCGCTCGCCGAACAATTGGTGGGCGATCAGGTGCGCCACTTCGTGGGCCACCGTCTGTTTGAGGAAATGTTGGCTGTTTTCCCGGTACAACTGGGGATTGAAGCGCAGCAGGTTCTCGTGCAAATGCGCGACACCGGCTTTCTGCCCACGCAGCTTGAGGCTGACCTGGGGGCGTTTGAAGCTTCGTTTGAAAAAGGATTCGGCTTGCAGGAAACAATCTTCGACGCGGGTATTGAGTTGCTCGGGCATGCTGTACATATCTCCAGAGATGTCCAGTATGCCGCATCCAGGGGTGTTTCCGAATCGGTCAGGCGCCGAATGGTCATGCATAACGCAAAAGCCACCTTGCGGTGGCTGTTCCTGCGCTGAAAAGACGGCTAGTTGGTGTAGATAGGACCGACGCCCAGGCCCCAGACAATCACGGTAAACGCCATGATCGCCACCAGGACCACCAGGCCTACCGCCAGCACCGAGCTGGAAAACAGGAAGCCTTCATCGGGGTCGATGCTCATGAAGGTCGGCAGCCCCACATAGAGCAGGTACACCGTGTAGCAGATGGCGGCCGTACCGACGACCATGCCCAGCCACATATGCGGATACAGCGCTGCCAGCCCGCCGATAAACAGGGGCGTGGCGGTATAGGTAGCGAACGCCACGCAGCGCGCCATGCTGGGGTTGGCGTCATAGGTGCGCGCCATCCAATGGATGAAGGCGCCCATTACCGCAACGCCGCCGAGCATCGCCAGGTAGGACATGATGGTCATCCACAGCGCACTTTCCTGGGTCAGCATGACCGGGGAGCGATTGCCGATGACCCAGCCGACCTGGGTGGTGCCGATAAAGGCTGATACGGCGGGGATCGCCGCGAGAATCAGCGTATGGGTGAGGTACATGTGGCCGATGCTTTCTTCTTTATCGCCACGAATTTCCCGCCATTCCTGGTCGGGATGGGTGAAAAGCCCCACGACGTGATGGATCATGCCAGTCACTCCTGTCGTTATTGCCATCGCCCCCCAAGCGGAGCGCCCGCCGGCCAAGTGGCCTGAAAGGTCTGGATATGTGTGCGACCTTATGTCGCAGTATAGGAAGTCATGACCGGAAAAAGTGTGGTGCTTTAGAGCAAATTGCGCTGTAAACACTGGGCTTAATCGCGCCTGGGTCTGTGACGTGGAATGCAGCCCCCTGTGGGAGCTGGCTTGCCTGCGATGGCGGTGGGTCAGCCATGCATTTGTCGACTGACCTACCGCCATCGGGCGCAAGCCCCTCCCACATTGGAACTCGGTCGTTCATATCGTTAAAATACTCGGCTTTTCGTCCCACACCTTTTCGCGGATCCAAGCGCCATGGGCACCCTTACCGTCAATCAGAACAAACTGCAAAAACGCCTGCGGCGCCTGGCCGGTGAGGCTGTCGCTGACTTCAACATGATCGAAGAGGGCGACAAGGTCATGGTCTGCCTGTCCGGCGGCAAAGACAGCTACACCATGCTGGACGTGCTGCTGCACCTGCAAAAGGTCGCGCCGATCAAATTCGACATAGTGGCGGTCAACATGGACCAGAAGCAGCCCGGGTTCCCCGAGGACGTGCTGCCGGCCTACCTCAAGACCCTGGGCATCGAGTACCACATCGTCGAGAAAGACACCTATTCGGTGGTCAAGGAGCTGATTCCGGAAGGCAAGACCACCTGCTCGCTGTGTTCGCGCCTGCGCCGTGGCACGCTGTACACCTTTGCCGATGAAATCGGTGCGACCAAGATGGCCCTGGGTCATCACCGCGATGACATCGTCGAGACCTTCTTCCTCAATATGTTCTTCAACGGCTCCCTCAAGGCCATGCCGCCCAAGCTGCGCGCCGACGACGGGCGCAACGTGGTGATCCGCCCGCTGGCGTATTGCAACGAGAAGGACATCCAGGCCTACTCCGATTTCAAGCAATTCCCGATCATCCCCTGCAACCTCTGCGGCTCCCAGGAGAACCTGCAGCGCCAGGTGGTCAAGGACATGCTCCAGGAGTGGGAGCGCAAGACGCCGGGGCGTACCGAAAGCATCTTCCGCAGCCTGCAGAACGTGATCCCCTCGCAGTTGGCCGACCGCAACCTGTTTGACTTCACCAGCCTGCGCATCGACGAAACCGCGGCTTCGCGCTTCGTCAACATTGTGAACCTCTGAGCCTTTTCCAGGCTCTGACAGACGGCGCTGATGGGCGCCGTTTTCATTTCAACCCGTAGGAGAGGGCATGCGCGATTACAAATGGCTGCACGAATACTGTCTGAACCGTTTTGGTTCGGCAGCTGAGCTGGAAGCCCACCTGCCCGCGCCCAAGACCCCGGCGCAACTGCGCCAGATCAGCGACGACCGCTACCTGTCGACCCTGTCGCTGCGGGTGTTCCGCGCCGGGCTCAAGCACAGTGTGGTGGACGCCAAATGGCCGGCGTTCGAGCAGGTGTTCTTTGGCTTCGATCCCGAGAAAGTCGTGCTGATGGGCGCCGAGCACCTTGAGCGCCTGATGCAGGACACGCGGATCATCCGCCACCTGGGCAAGCTCAAGAGCGTGCCGCGCAACGCGCAGATGATTCTCGACGTCGAGCAGGAAAAGGGCAGCTTCGCGGCATTGATCGCCGACTGGCCGGTGACCGACATCGTCGGCTTGTGGAAATACCTGAGCAAGCACGGCCACCAGTTGGGCGGGCTGTCGGCACCGCGCTTCTTGCGCATGGTCGGCAAGGACACGTTTGTACCGAGTTATGACGTGGTTGCGGCATTGAATGCGCAGGAGATTGTCGACAAGGCCCCCACCAGCCTGCGGGACCTGGCGACGGTGCAGGCGGCGTTCAACCAGTGGCATGCCGAGAGCGGGCGGCCGATGTGCCAGTTGTCGATGATGCTGGCGTTTACCGTCAACCATTGAGACCGCGATGGGGCCTGATCGGCCCCACATAATCCTCAGGCTGGCTGACCTTCCCCCGCCAACCGCCGATTCAGCTGGAACCGCCAGCGCACATACAGCAGCGCCGTGCAGAACACCGCCAGGCTTGCCAGCATCTCCAGCACGCCAAACCACTGGCGGTTCGGGTCATAGGCCGCCAGGGCGCCTTTGATGAAATACAGGTTCACCACAAAGCACATCCACGAATGCCCGCGCGCACTGCCCATCAGCATGCCCGGCGCGAGGATCAGCAACGGCACCAGTTCGATCAGCAGGATGACCCAGGGCCGTGCGCCATGCAGGTCGGCGATCAGCAGGTAATACACGCAGAGCAACCCCACCAGGCCGAAAAACGCCAGCAGGCTCAAGGCCCGTGCCACTTTGACCCGGGGCTCCAGCCAGGCCTGGGCCGGCAGGACTTTAGGCTTCTTGGCCACGGCCACTCTCCAGTTTCGCCGCAGTCTTCGCCAGGCGCAGGCCCAGGGCACGGCACAGGGCGATTTCATGGGGGTCCAGGGCACGTTTGCCATCGGCGCCGGAATGGTGGCTGGCGCCGTAGGGCGTACCGCCGCCCTGGGTGTCGAGCAGGGCCTGTTCGCTGTAGGGCAGGCCGGTGATCAGCATGCCGTGGTGCAGCAACGGCAGCAGCATCGACATCAAGGTGGTTTCCTGGCCGCCGTGCAGGCTGGCGGTCGAGGTGAAGACCCCGGCCGGCTTGCCGACGAGGGCGCCGGTCAGCCACAGGTTGCTGGTGCCGTCGAGAAAGTACTTCAAGGGGGCGGCCATGTTGCCAAAGCGCGTCGGGCTGCCCAGGGCCAGGCCCGAACAGTTCTTCAGGTCGTCGAGGCTGGCATACAGCGCGCCTTCGGCCGGGATGCTCGGGGCGACGGCTTCGCACTCGCTGGAGATCGCCGGCACGGTGCGCAGGCGCGCTTCCAGGCCGCCTTGCTCGATGCCTCGGGCAATCTGCCGGGCCATTTCACTGACCGAGCCGTTGCGGCTGTAATACAGCACCAGGATGTAGGGCGGGCTCACGGCAGAAGCTCCAGGATGTTTTCCGGCGGCCGGCCAATCACGGCCTTGTCGGCAGTGGCCAGGATCGGCCGTTCCATCAGCTTGGGATGGGCGGCGATGGCGGCAATCAATTGCGCCTCGCTGAGACTGGCGTCGGCCAGGTTGAGGGTCTTGTATTCGTCTTCGCCGGTGCGCAGCAATTGCCGGGCGCTGATCCCCAGCTTGCCGAGCAGGGTTTCAAGCTGCGTGGTGTCCAGCGGGGTTTCCAGGTAGCGCACCACGTTCGGCGTGAGGCCACGGGCCTGCAGCAGTTCGAGCGCACCGCGGGATTTCGAGCAGCGCGGGTTGTGATAAAGCGTCAGATCGGTCATGTGCGGGTCGCATCTTGCGTAAGGTGGCGGGTATTCTACCTGCGCTGCGGCGTGTCCTTAAACCGTAAGAGGCGATCGGCCGCAGCCCACGTTCATTTTTGCTAAGGATTACCCCATGACACGGCGACTGATAGGCGCACTGGCAGTTATCACCACACTCCTGCTCAGCGGCTGCGGCAATGATTATGGCGTTGACCAATACGGCCAGAAAGTCGCGTCCGAGCGCGTCGACAAACAATGGTTGGTGATCAATTACTGGGCCGAATGGTGTGGCCCGTGCCGCATCGAAATCCCCGAGCTCAACGCCCTGGCCGAGCAGCTCAAGGGCCAGCCGGTAAGCGTGTTCGGCGTCAACTTCGATAATGTGCAGGGCGAAGAGCTCAAGAGCGCCAGCGAGAAGCTGGGCATCAAGTTCACGGTACTGGCACAGAACCCCGAGGCGATTTTTGATATCCCGCGCAGCGAAGCGTTGCCGGTGACCTACATCATTGATGACAAGGGCAAGGTGCGGGCGCAGATGTTGGGCGAGCAGACGGCGGCGGGGGTATTGGCCAAGCTCAAGGAACTGCGCGGCTAAACGGTTGCTTGCTGGCGATTGCGGTATGCCCGGCACACCGCAATCGTCAACGGATCAGCCTTCTTCCAGCCACAAACGCAGTGGCTTGCCCTCGGCAGGCCAGAAACGGGTCTGCTCGATGGGCGAGATGTCCCAGCGCTGCACGGTTTCCAGGGCCTTGAAGAAGCGCTGTTCCTGCTCCATCAGGGCTTCGGCACACAGCTTGCGGGTGCTGCCGATCTTGCCGAAGCTGATTTTGTCACCCTCTAGGCTGTACGGCGCGAACCAGTGGTTGCAGCCGCCATTGCCATAGGCCCGGCCATCGGCACCGAGGGTCACGGTCAGGTGGGCGTAATCCATCAGGGGCCGTTCGCCGATCCACTCCACGATGTAGCTGTGATCCTGCTTGAGCTTGACCTCGTCGCTGGCGCAGCCGGCAAGGCCTGCGCCCAGCACTGCGATCATCAGCAGGCTCTTCATGGCGCGGCCTGCTGGCATTTCGGGCAACGGTGCTTGTCGCCGACGGTGGCCCAGCCCAACTCGGCAATGCGTGCAGTGGCGGCCGGTTGCAACGGTTCCTTGGTCAACTTGGTTTCCACCGCGAACTCAAACTCCAGCACGGCGTCGCAGCTGTCGCAATTGACCTTCCAGGTGTGAATCTCCAGCTCGCCGAACTTCGGCCCTTGCGCCATGGCAACCCATTGCCCGGCCGGGCGGATGGAGTAGCGCGCATCGCCTTCGACGGTCAGGCGCATCGACAGGGTCTTGCTGCCGCGCAAAGTGACGATCAGCACGTCGCCATGCTTGATCGAGCCACCATTGCCGGTGACTTGATAACGACCGGGCACCAGGGCGCGGCATTCGATCAGGGTGTGTTGTGGGCTCAGCAAACTGAAGCGGAAATCGTGTTCGGCCATGGATCCTCCAAATAGGCGCGGCATCCTATCACGCTCGCCTGTTCACCATGCGCGCGGTAGATGACCGTTGATCATCCCTGTACCAGGTTTTGCGCCTGGCCGTTGGCCCAGGCCTGGATATTGGCCAGGGTGGTCCCGGCAATCGCCGCCAGGGCCTCGCGTGTGAGGAATGCCTGGTGCGCGGTAATGATCACGTTGGGGAAGGTCAGCAGGCGTGCCAGCACATCGTCCTGCAAGGGCAGGTCGGAGCGGTCTTCAAAAAACAGCTGGGCTTCTTCCTCGTACACATCCAGGCCCAGGTAGCCCAGCTGTCCATCCTTGAGCGCTTCGATCAATGCAGGGGTGTCCACCAGGCCGCCGCGCCCGGTGTTGATCAGCATCGCTCCCGGCTGCATATGGGCCAGGGATTGCGCATTGATCAGGTGCTTGCTGTCGGCGGTCAGCGGACAGTGCAGGCTGATGATCTGTGCCTCGGCCAACAACTGGGGCAGGCTGACATAGCGCGCGCCAAGGGCTTCGACCTGCGGATTGGGGTAGGGATCGTATGCCAGCAAGCTGCAGCCAAAGCCGGCCATGATCTTGGCAAAGGTCGCGCCGATCTGCCCGGTCCCCACCACACCCACGGTCTTGCCCACCAGGTCGAAGCCGGTCAGGCCGTGCAGGCTGAAGTCGCCGTCGCGGGTACGGTTGTAGGCGCGGTGCAGGCGGCGGTTGAGGGCCAGCACCAGGGCCACGGCATGTTCGGCCACTGCATGGGGCGAGTACGCGGGCACCCGCACGATGGTCAGGCCCAGGCGCTTGGCGGCGGCCAGGTCCACATGGTTGTAGCCGGCCGAGCGCAGGGCAATCAGTTGTGTGCCGCCGGCCGCGAGGTGTTCGAGCACCGGGGCGCTGAGGTCGTCGTTGATAAAGGCACAGACCACTTCGTGCTTATCGGCCAGGGCCACGGTGTCGAGGTTCAGGCGTGCCGGTTGGAACTGCAACTCCATGCCCGCGGGCAAGGGTTCGGCGAGAAAGCTGTCGCGGTCGTAGGTCTGGCTGCTGAAGAGGATGATGCGCATCAAGGGGCTCCCTGCAAAATAGCGTGTGGTGACACAAAACCTGTGGGTGCCGGCTTACCGGCGCCCACAGGAGATGTTGCCCGTCATGGGCGTTGGGCGTGTTGCTCTGCATCAGGCGTTGACCCGGGCCTCGCTGGCAAGGCGGGCGATGGCCATGTCCAGTTCATCCAGGGCAGCCATGGCCTTGGCGTCATCCTGCTTGAGCAAGGTTTCGGCGCGTTGGCAGGCTGCGCGCAATTGCGGCACGCCGCAGTAGCGGGTGGCGCCGTGCAGGCGGTGGACCCGTTCGATCAGGGCATTGTTGTCGTTGGCTTCGCGGGCGACGCAGACGGCCTCACGGTCAGCTTCCAGGGACGCCAGCAACATGGCCAGCATATCGGCGGCCAAGTCCGCCTTGCCGGCCGCCAGGCGCAAGCCCTCCTCATGGTCGAGTACCGGCAGTTGCGCGGCGGGGCCGTGGCCTTCGACTGCGCGTTCCGGGCCTTGATTGCGCAAGGCCAGGCCGGTCCATTTCAGCACCACCTGGGCCAGTTGCCGCTCGCTGATGGGCTTGGTCAGGTAGTCATCCATGCCGCTTTGCAGCAGGGCGCGTTTTTCATTGGCCATGGCGTGGGCCGTCAGGGCGACGATAGGCAGTGGCGTGCCATGGCGCTCGCTTTCCCACTGACGAATCGCCTCGGTGCTCTGGCGCCCGTCCATGCCGGGCATCTGCACGTCCATGAGTACCAGGTCGAAGGCTTCTTTCTTCACCGCTTCGATGGCGCTATAGCCGCTTTCCACGGCCTGGACCTTGGCGCCCATGTCTTCGAGCAGGGTCTGTACCAGCAGCAGGTTGGCCGGGTTGTCGTCGACACACAGCACCCGTGGCGCACGGCTGGACAACGGCTCGCCCGGTTCACTGCGCAAGGGGCGCGGGCTGATCAGGTCGGACAGCGCCCGGCGCAATTTACGGGTGCAGGCCGGCTTGGCCTGCAACTGGCTATTGGGGTTGGGCACCGACAGGTTGAACAGCATCTGCTCGGTGGTCGGGCACAGCACCAGCACTTTGCAGCCCAGGTGCTCAAGGTCCCACAGGTGTTGGTTGAGGCGCTCCGGCGGAATATCGTTGGCGGTGATGCCCAGTACCGCGAGGTCGATGGCCTGCTCGGTCTGGTGTGCGCTGGTGATGCCGTTGGTCAGGTTCTCCAGGCTGTTGAACGGCGTGACCTCCAGGCCGCAGTCTTCCAACTGGTGTTGCAGGGCCTGGCGCGCCAGTTCGTGGTTCTCCAGCACCGCCACACGCCGGCCCAACAGCGGTGGGGCGGGCAAGTCTTCGATATCGTCGCGGGTTTTTGGCAGGTTGAGGCTGATCCAGAACTCCGAACCCTCGCCTGGCGTGCTGTCGACGCCGATTTCGCCGCCCATCTGCTCGATCAGGCGCTTGGAAATCACCAGCCCCAACCCGGTGCCACCGGGCTGACGGGACAAGGAGTTATCCGCCTGGCTGAAGGCCTGGAACAGGGCGCGCACATCCTGGTTCGACAGGCCGATGCCGGTGTCCTGCACGCTGATGCGCAGTTGCACGCTGTCTTCCTGCTCGTCTTCGAGCATGGCCCGGGCGACGATGGTGCCTTCGCGGGTGAATTTGATGGCGTTGCTGACCAGGTTGGTGAGGATCTGCTTGAGACGCAGCGGGTCGCCCACCAGGGACAGCGGAGTATCGCGGTAGACCAGGCTCACCAGCTCCAGCTGTTTGGCATGGGCGGCCGGGGCGAGGATGGTCAGGGTGTCTTGCAACAGGTCGCGCAGGTTGAACGGGATACTGTCGAGCACCAGCTTGCCGGCTTCGATTTTCGAGAAGTCGAGAATCTCGTTGATGATGCCCAGCAGGTTGTCGGCGGATTTTTCAATGGTGCCCAGGTAATCCAACTGACGGGGCGACAGCTCGCTTTTCTGCAACAGGTGGGTGAAACCGAGGATGCCATTGAGCGGTGTGCGGATTTCATGGCTCATATTGGCCAGGAACTCCGACTTGATGCGGCTGGCCTCCAGGGCCTCCTTGCGGGCCAGGTCCAGCTCGATGTTCTGGATCTCGATGGTTTCCAGGTTCTGGCGCACGTCTTCGGTGGCCTGGTCGATGCTGTGTTGCAGTTCTTCCTGGGCGTTTTGCAGGGTTTCGGCCATGCGGTTGATGCCGGACGCCAACTGATCCAGCTCTTGGCTGCCCAGGGGCGGCAAACGGGTTTCCAGGTTGCCGTCCTTGAGCTGCGCCACCGCTTGTTTGATCTGGCCGATAGGCGAGTTGATCGTGCGGCTGATGCGCAGGGCCAGGGCCGCCGTGCAGATCAGGCCGATGGCAATCAACAGCAGGCTGGCGAACAGGCTGCGATAGCCGCGCAGCAGCATGCCGTTGTGGGACAGTTCCAGTTCGACCCAGCCCAGCAGGCGATCGGCTTCGTCGGGAATCAGCTCGCCGGCGAGGTTGCGATGGCGGCCGAACACCGGCAGCAGGTAGCGGGTGGCGTCATTGCCGGTGCGTTGCAGCAGGTGTGAGCTGTTGCCGATGGGCGGCTGGTTGAGCATGGTCGGGCCAGCATGGGCCAGCGCCGAGCGGTCGGGCGCCAGGAAAGACACGGCCCGCACGTCGACTTGCTCCAGGGACTGGGTGGCGATGCGCTCCAGCAGGTCGGTGTTCTTGTTACCCAGTGCCGGTGCCACCAGCGGCGCCAGCTGTTCGGCGATCATCTCGCCGCGATTGAGCAGTTGGGTTTGCAGCTCCGAGAGCTGCATCCAAGTGAAATATCCGCCCAGGAGCAATGCCATCAGGCTGGTAGGCAACAAGGTCAGCAACAGTACGCGGCCTTTTATCCCCATTCTTCTTAGCACGCCACTCTCCTGCTACCACACTGATGTCGAGATTCTACGCAGGCATCCGGCCTGCGCTACCTGCGCAGTGTAGCCATATGAGGGGCTTGGAATCTTGCAAAAGATGCTTGAGGGGGATGATGGCGGGCTTATTGAACCCATATCCGTTGCTGCGGTGCTCACCGGGACACCGCGGGTTGTCAGGCAGACAAACCAGCTCACAACAGGGGCGTTCGCCGACTACCGATTACGTTGCTGCCGTTTTTTCCACTGGTGCCCCACCCACCACCGCCAATACACCATGGTCATGCAGTACGCCAGCGCGCCCAATACCAGGCCCAGCACCACCGAGCCCAGGAGGAACGGTTGCCACATGGTCGACAGTTGCCCGCTGATCCATTCCCAGGTCAGTTCATCGGGCAGGGTGCGGGCGGGGATGTTCATCAGCCAGGTGCCGGTCATATAGGTGCAGAAGAACACCACGGGCATGGTAATCGGGTTGGTCAGCCACACCAGGCTCACGGCAATGGGCATATTGCCGCGCACGGAAATGGCGAGGAAGGCCGCCAGCAGCATCTGCAAGGGTATGGGGATGAAGGCGGCAAACAGGCCGACAGCCATGGCCCGGGCAACTGAATGCCGATTGAGGTGCCAGAGGTTGGGATCATGGAGCAGCGTGCCGAGAAAGCGTAAGGACTTGTGTTCCCGAATGCTGGTCGGATCGGGCATGTACCGTTTGAATAAGTGCCGTGGCATAAGGGGTCCAGATCAGTTCGAGGGTCAAGTATGCCCGTATTCTACGAACGGGAAATTCAGACTTTGTGACAAAAAATCATAGTTCGCCCTGAACCACTCGGCTAACACTCAATGGGTCACTCTCAAGGAATGATCCATGCGTACAGGGATGTTTGCGCTGGCGTTGGGGCTGCTGGCGTTGCGCCTGCTGCCCGTCTTGCCGCCGGTCGGTTGGTTGCTGGTGTTGCCGGTGGTGGCGTTGATGCTACTGCCGTTTCGTACTTATCCGCTGGCGTTTTTCCTGTTGGGCCTGGCGTGGGCCTGTTTCAGCGCGCAACGGGCGCTTGACGACCGGCTCATCCCCGCGCTGGACGGCCAGACCCGCTGGCTGGAAGGGCGCGTCAGCGGGCTGCCGCAGCAGAGTGGTGGGGTGGTGCGCTTCGAACTGAGCGACAGCCGGTCACGCCAGGACCGGCTGCCCCAGCGCATCCGTGTGAGCTGGCAGGGCGGCCCGCCCGTGCGCAGTGGTGAGCGCTGGCGTTTGGCCGTGACCCTCAAGCGACCCTCCGGCCTGTTGAATTTCCAGGGCTTCGATCAAGAGGCCTGGCTGTTGGCCCAGCGTGTGGGGGCGACGGGGTCGGTCAAGGATGGCCAGCGCCTGGCGCCGGCCCGACATGCCTGGCGCGATGGGGTCCGCCAGCAGCTATTGGCGGTAGACGCCCGGGGGCGTGAAGCCGGGCTGGCCGCACTGGTGCTGGGCGATGGCTCCGGCTTGGCCGCCGAGGATTGGCGCATTTTGCAGGACACCGGCACCGTGCATCTATTGGTCATTTCCGGCCAGCATATCGGCCTGTTGTCGGGGTTGATCTATGCCTGGGTGGCCGGGCTGGCCCGCTACGGCTGCTGGCCCAGGCGTTTGCCCTGGCTGCCTTGGGCCTGCGGTCTGGCATTTGCCGCAGCGCTGGCCTACGGCTTGCTCGCCGGCTTTGCCGTGCCAGTGCAGCGGGCCTGTGTGATGGTGGGGCTGGTGTTGCTGTGGCGCCTGCGGTTTCGCCACCTGGGGATCTGGTGGCCACTGCTGCTGGCCCTGAATGCGGTGCTGCTCCTCGAACCCCTGGCCAGCCTGCAACCGGGTTTCTGGCTGTCATTTGCCGCCGTGGCCGTGTTGCTGCTGGCCTTCAGCGGCCGCCTGGGGCCCTGGCGGGCGTGGCAGGCCTGGACCCGTGCCCAATGGCTGATCGCGATTGGGCTGTTTCCGCTGCTACTGATCCTCGGTTTGCCGATCAGCTTGAGTGCGCCGCTGGCCAATCTGTTTGCGGTGCCGTGGATCAGCCTGCTGGTGTTGCCGCTGGCGCTGGCGGGCACGCTGTTGCTAGCGGTGCCATGGCTGGGCAGTGGCCTGTTGTGGCTGGCGGGGGGCGCGCTGGATTGGCTGTTCAAGGCCCTGGCCTGGCTGGCCGGGCACGTGCCAGCCTGGATGCCGGCCGAGGTGCCTGTGGGCTACTGGTTGCTCAGTCTGCTGGGCGCGGTGCTGTTATTGATGCCCAAGGGCATTCCCTTTCGCCTGCTGGGTTGGCCCCTGTTGCTGCTGGCGGTGTTCCCGCCCCGTGAGTCGATCCCGTTGGGCCAGGTGGCGGTGGAGCAACTGGATGTCGGCCAGGGCTTGTCGATCGTGTTGCGCACCCGCAACCACGTGCTGTTGTATGACGCCGGGCCACGGGTGGGGGATTACGATCTTGGCGAGCGCGTGGTATTGCCGGCGCTGCGCAAGCTGGGGGTTGGCCAGGTGGACTTGATGCTGCTCAGCCATGCCGACGCCGATCATGCCGGTGGCGCGGCGGCGGTGGCCCGTGGGTTACCCGTCCTGCGCGTGGTGGGCGGGGAAACCCAGGGGTTGCCTGCGTTCCTCGGCACCCAGGCCTGTGTCAGCGGTGAGCAGTGGGAGTGGGACGGCGTGGTGTTCCAGCTGTGGCAATGGGCAGATGCCCGCAACGGCAACGCGAAGTCGTGCGTGCTGCAGGTCCAGGCCAATGGCGAGCGGTTGCTGCTGACCGGCGATATCGACCGCGAGGCCGAGCGGGCCTTGCTGGCCACGCCGCTGGCGGTCGCCACGGATTGGCTGCAAGTGCCCCATCATGGCAGTCGCAGTTCCTCGTCCTGGCCGTTTGTCCAGCAACTGGCCCCCAAGGCGGTGCTGATCTCCCGTGGGCGAGGCAATGGTTTCGGTCATCCGCACCCGCAAGTGGTGGCGCGTTACCAGCATTTACGCAGCACCCTTTATGACAGCGCCGAACAGGGCGCCGTGCGTCTGCGCCTGGGGGCTTTCGAGGCGCCGGTCATGGCACGCAGCCAGCGCCGTTTCTGGCGCGCGCCTGTCATCGACAGTTACCAAAGGCCGGTGCCTGCGACATGATGGCTGTCGGCCGGCAGGCCCTTCCTCGCCAGCCTATATGCTAAAGTGGCGCACTTTTTCGAGGGGACATTCACTGTGTGGGAATTGGTCAAATCCGGCGGCTGGATGATGTTGCCGATCATTCTGAGCTCCATCGCCGCACTCGGCATTGTTGCCGAACGCCTGTGGACCCTGCGCGCCAGCCGTGTAACCCCTGATCATCTGCTGGGGCAGGTCTGGCGCTGGATCAAGGACAAGCAACTGGACAAGGAAAAGCTCAAGGAACTGCGGGCCAATTCCCCTCTGGGCGAGATCCTCGCTGCGGGCCTGGCCAACTCCAAGCACGGTCGCGAGATCATGAAGGAGTGCATTGAAGAAGCTGCCGCCCGGGTAATTCACGAACTGGAGCGCTACATCAATGCCCTGGGCACCATCGCGGCAATGGCGCCATTGCTGGGCTTGCTCGGTACCGTGCTGGGCATGATTGATATCTTCAGTGCCTTCACCGGGTCCGGTATGACCACCAACGCCTCGGTATTGGCCGGGGGTATTTCCAAGGCCCTGATCACCACGGCGGCGGGCCTGATGGTGGGTATCCCTGCGGTGTTTTTCCACCGATTCCTGCAACGCCGCATCGACGAGCTGGTGGTGGGCATGGAGCAGGAAGCCATCAAACTGGTGGAAGTGGTCCAGGGCGACCGTGATGTCGACCTGGTCGAGGGCAAAGCGTGAAATTTCGCCGCAAGCCCCGGGAAACGGTCGATATCAACCTGGCGTCGTTGATTGATGTGGTGTTCATCCTGCTGTTGTTTTTTGTCGTCACCACCACCTTTACCCGGGAAACCCAACTACGGGTCGAACTGCCGGAAGCCGTCAGCGGCTCGCCGGCCGAAGACCAGCAGCTCAAGCAACTGGAGATCACCATCAGCGCCGAAGGGGTGTTTTCGGTGAACAACCAGTTACTCGAGAAAAACGACGTGGCCAGCGTGATGGATGCGCTGCAGAAGGAGTCCGGCGGTGATACGCAAATGCCGCTGTCCATCAGCGCCGATGGCAAGACCCCGCACCAGGCTGTGATCACCGCGATGGATGCAGCCGGCAAGCTCGGTTTCAGCCATTTGCGCATGACCACCGTCGAGGCGGCGGGGCAACCCTGATGGCCTTGTCCGATCGTTTGCTCAAGGCCTGGTATGACGGCCACCCGGCGCTCAAGCTCCTGCAACCACTGGAGGCACTCTATCGCCGGGTGGTCAGGCGCAAGCGCGAGCGGTTCCTGGCGGGTGAGGGCACGATCTACCAAGCGCCGGTGCCTATAGTAGTGGTCGGCAATATCACTGTGGGTGGCACCGGCAAGACGCCGTTGATCCTGTGGTTGATCGAGCATTGCCAGCGCAGTGGCCTGCGGGTCGGTGTGGTCAGCCGTGGCTACGGGGCCAAGCCTGCGCAGTTGCCATGGCGGGTGCAGGCCAGCGACAGCGCGCAAGTGGCCGGCGACGAGCCCTTGTTGATCGTGCAGCGCAGCGGCGTCCCGCTGATGATCGACCCCGATCGCAGCCGGGCGGTGCAGGCCCTGTTGGCCAGCGAGACCCTGGACCTGATCCTGTCCGACGATGGCTTGCAGCATTACCGTCTGGCCCGTGACCTTGAGTTGGTGCTGATCGACAACGCCCGCGGCCTGGGCAATCGCCGCTGCCTGCCTGCCGGGCCGTTGCGCGAGCCGGTCGAGCGCCTACACAGCGTCGATGCCCTGCTATATAACGGCGCCGGAGCTGATCGCGAGGATGGCTTTGCTTTCCGTCTGCTGCCGACCACGTTGGTCAACCTGCTGACCGGCGAGCGGCGGCCGCTGGACCATTTTCCCGTGGGGCAACGGGTGCATGCGGTCGCGGGCATCGGCAACCCACAACGTTTCTTCAATACCCTCGAAACGCTACACTGGCTGCCGATACCCCATGCGTTTGCCGACCATGCGCCCTACAGCGCCGAGGTCCTGAATTTTACGCCGTCACTGCCCCTGGTCATGACCGAAAAGGACGCGGTGAAGTGCCGCGCCTTTGCCCAGGCACACTGGTGGTACCTTGCAGTCGATGCCGCACCGTCACCGGCGTTTATCGCCTGGTTCGACACGCAACTGATGCGTCTGCTGCCCGCTCGACTTTTGCCTTAAAACGTTTTTATCCAGGAAACCCCCATGGACACCAAACTGCTCGATATCCTCGCTTGCCCGATCTGCAAAGGCCCGCTCAAGCTCAGTGCCGACAAGACCGAACTGATCAGCAAGGGCGCCGGCCTGGCGTACCCGATTCGCGACGGCATCCCGGTGATGCTGGAAAGCGAAGCCCGCACCCTGACGACCGACGAGCGCCTGGATAAATGACCACTGCCTTCACTGTTGTCATCCCCGCGCGCTACGCCTCCACCCGCCTGCCCGGCAAACCGCTGCAGATGATCGGCGCCAAGCCGATGATCCAGCTGGTCTGGGAACAGGCCTGCAAAAGCAGCGCCCAACGCGTAGTGGTGGCCACTGATGATCTGCGGATCATCGAGGCCTGCAAGGGTTTTGGCGCCGAAGCGGTACTGACCCGTGAAGATCACAACTCCGGCACCGACCGCCTGGCCGAAGTGGCCACGCACCTGGGCCTGGCGCCGGACGCCATCGTGGTCAATGTGCAAGGCGACGAGCCGCTGATCCCGCCGTGTGTCATCGACCAGGTCGCGGCCAACCTGGCCGCCCACGCCGAAGCGCGCATGGCGACCCTGGCCGAGCCTATCGAAGACCTCGAGACCCTGTTCAACCCGAACGTGGTCAAGGTGGTCAGCGACATCAATGGCCTGGCCCTGACCTTCAGCCGTTCGACCCTGCCCTGGGCGCGCGACGAATTCGCCAAACAGCGTGATGTGTTGCCGGCGGGCGTGCCGTATCGCCGCCATATCGGCATTTACGCCTACCGCGCCGGCTTCCTGCATGACTTCGTCAACTGGGGCCCGTGCTGGCTGGAAAACACCGAGGCCCTGGAGCAATTGCGGGCCCTGTGGCACGGCGTGCGCATTCATGTCGATGATGCGATGGAAGCGCCGCCGGCCGGTGTCGATACGCCGGAAGACCTCGAGCGCGTGCGTCGGTTGCTGGGGGCTTGATGGAAGTCCTGTTTGTCTGCCTGGGCAATATCTGCCGCTCGCCCACCGCCGAGGGCGTGCTGCGCCACAAACTGCGGGCCGCCGGGTTGGCGGACCAGGTCGAGGTGGCGTCTGCCGGTACCGGTGAATGGCATATCGGCAAGGCCCCGGACAAGCGCAGCCAGCAAGCAGCGCTGCGTCGTGGCTACGACTTGTCGGCCCAGCGCGCCCAGCAGGTGTCGCGCGCCGACTTTGCGCGCTACGACCTGATCCTGGCGATGGACCAGAGCAACCTGCGCAACCTCAAGGCCATGCAACCGGCCCAGGGCAAGGCCGAGTTGGACCTGTTCCTGCGCCGCTACGATGGGGCGGTGGATGAAGTGCCGGATCCGTACTACGACGGCGAGCAAGGTTTCGAGCAGGTCCTGGACCTGATCGAGGCCGCCTGTGATTTGCTGGTGATCGAATTGAAGGGGCGGTTATGAGTCTGGATGTGCAGCCCCAGGTTTCCCTGAAGGCCTTTAACAGTTTTGGCATTGATGTGCGTGCGCAATGGTTCGCCGAAGCCCATAGCGACGCCGATGTGCGCGAGGGCCTGGCCTATGCGGCCGCACAGCAGTTGCCGTTGCTGGTGATCGGGGGCGGCAGCAACCTGCTGCTGACCCAGGATATCCCGGCGTTGGTGTTGCGCATGGCAACCCAGGGGATCCGGGTACTGCACGACGACGGCCAGCAGGTGGTGGTGGAAGCCGAGGCGGGCGAGGCCTGGCATCCGTTTGTGCTATGGACCCTTGCACAAGGGTTCTCTGGCCTGGAAAACCTCAGCCTGATTCCCGGCACTGTCGGGGCGGCACCGATGCAGAACATTGGCGCCTACGGTGTCGAGATCAAGGATGTCTTCGCCGGGCTGACCGCCCTCGACCGCCAGACGGGCGAGTTGCGGGATTTCAGCCTGGAGGAATGCAACTTCGCCTACCGCGACAGCCTGTTCAAGCACGAAGTGGGGCGCTGGCTGATCCTGCGGGTGCGTTTTGCCCTGAACCGCGTCGCACACCTGAAACTCGGCTATGGCCCGGTGCAGCAGCGCCTGGCGGAGCAGGGCATTGCCCAGGCGACCCCGAGCGATGTCAGTCGGGCCATTTGCAGTATCCGCAGTGAAAAGCTGCCCGATCCTGCGGTCTTGGGCAACGCCGGCAGTTTCTTCAAGAACCCACTGGTCTCCCAGGAGCTGGCGGCGCAGTTGCAGCTGCAATATCCCGATCTGGTGGCCTATCCCCAGGCCGACGGCCAAGTGAAACTGGCGGCCGGCTGGTTGATTGAAAAGGCCGGCTGGAAGGGCTTTCGCGAGGGGGATGCCGGTGTGCATCGCTTGCAGGCGCTGGTGCTGGTCAATTATGGCGCGGCCACCGGCCTGGATATTTCCAGCCTGGCCCTGCGCATCCAGCGCGATATCGCCGAGCGCTTCAAGGTCGACCTGGAAATGGAGCCCAATCGTTATTGAGCTACGCTTCTAGCGTGTTGAACCAAGCCCTGCATTGCAGGGCTTTTTTGTTAATGCTGGGTTAACTTAGCAGGCTAACGATGCCTGTTTATTGTTCGATAGACCCTGTTTATCAAAGGCCCGGTGAAGACCTGTCTTCACAAGAGAGCCCGATTAGCCTGAGCCATCTGCGTGTACCGACTCCGCTCCCTTGAAAGCGGCAGATAGCTCGACCCCATAATCCAATCACTATGCGGGCGTGCCCATGATTACTCTGAAACTCAACGGTCAAGATCATCCACTGGATGCCACCGAGGATATGCCTCTGCTGTGGGCGATCCGTGATGTCGCGGGTTACAACGGCACCAAGTTCGGTTGCGGCATGGGCCTGTGTGGCGCCTGCACCATCCATATCGACGGTGCGCCGGCGCGCAGTTGCATCACGCCCATCGGCTCGGTCAAAGGGCAGAACGTCAGTACTATCGACAACCTGCATAACGACCCGATTGGCCAGGTGGTGCAGCAGGCATGGCTGGATACGGCGGTGGCGCAATGCGGCTACTGCCAGGGCGGGCAGATCATGTCGGCCACGGCCTTGCTGAAAACCAACCCCAACCCCAGCGATGCACAGATTGAAGAAGCCATGGTCGGCAATATCTGCCGCTGCGGCACCTATAACCGCATCAAGACGGCGATCCGCCAGGCCGCGACTCAGTTGCAGGGAGCCAAGGCATGAGCCAGTTACCGAGCAATTTCGCCCTGAGCAACCTTAGCCGGCGCGGTTTCCTCAAGGGCGTCGGCGCGACCGGCGCCCTGGTGGTGGCTGCCAGTTGGGGCTTGCCCCAGGCCTTTGCCGACGAAGTGAAACAATACGGCGGGGCCGCGATGCCCAATGGCCTGGTTGATGATCCCAAGGTCTATGTCAGCATCGCCACCGATGGCACCGTCACCGTGATCTGCAACCGCTCGGAGATGGGCCAGGGCGTGCGCACCAGCCTGACCATGGTGGTGGCCGATGAACTGGAGGCCGATTGGGCGCTGGTGAAGGTTGCGCAGGCGCCGGGTGACGAAGCGCGTTTTGGCAACCAGGATACTGACGGTTCGCGCAGCATGCGCCATTGGTTCGAACCGATGCGCCGCTGCGGCGCCGCCGTGCGGACCATGCTGGAACAGGCCGCTGCCGAGCAGTGGAAAGTCCCGCTGGGCGAATGCCGTGCACAGTTGCATAAAGTCATTCACCAACCCAGCGGCCGCGAACTGGGCTATGGCGCCCTGGCCGCTGCCGCCAGCGCGTTGGCAGTGCCGGCGCGCGACAGCCTGCGGCTCAAGCAGCCCTCGGAGTTTCGCTATATCGGCAAGGAAGCCACCAAGGCCATCGACGGTGCCGATATCGTCAACGGCCGGGCGGTGTACGGCGCCGATGTGCATTTTGACGGCATGCTGTTCGCGACCATTGCGCGGCCCAAGGTATACGGCGGCAAGGTCAAGTCGTTCGATGCCAGCGCGGCGCTGAAAGTCCCCGGGGTGATCAAGGTCCTGCAAATCGAAAGCCGACCCATACCCTCGGAATTCCAGCCATTGGGTGGTGTGGCGGTGGTTGCCAGCAATACCTGGGCGGCGATCAAGGGCCGTGAGGCGTTGCAGATTGTCTGGGACGACGGCGCGAATGCTGGCTACAACTCCACCGACTATCGCAAGACCCTCGAGGCCGCGGCGCTCCAGCCCGGCAAAGTGGTGCGCAATACCGGCAGTATCGAGCAGGCCCTGAACGATGCCGACAGCACCCTCGAAGCCACGTATTACTTGCCACACCTGGCGCAGTCGCCGATGGAGCCGATGGTGGCCGTAGCCCGTTATCAAGACGGGCGATGCGAGGCCTGGGCTCCGAGCCAGGCACCTCAGGTCACGCGGGAACGGGTGGCCGAGCGCCTGGGCCTGCCGTTCGATAACGTCACGATCCACGTCACCCTGTTGGGCGGTGGCTTTGGGCGCAAGTCGAAACCGGATTTCATCATCGAAGCTGCGCTGCTGGCCAAGGAATTCCCCGGCAAGGCCGTGCGGGTGCAGTGGACCCGTGAAGACGATATTCATAACTCCTACTTCCATACCGTCTCCGCCGAGTACCTCAAGGCCGGCCTGAACAAGGACGGCCTGCCCTCTGGCTGGCTGCACCGCACCGTGGCACCCAGCATCACTGCGCTGTTTGCGCCGGGCATGAACCACGAGGCGGCGTTCGAGTTGGGCATGGGCTTTACCAACATGGCTTACGCCATTCCCAATGTGCGCCTGGAAAACCCCGAAGCGGCTGCCCACACCCGCGTGGGTTGGTACCGTTCGGTGTCGAACATCCCCCATGGGTTTGCCATTCAGAGCTTTGTCGATGAACTGGCCCATAAGGCCGGCCAGGATCCGCTGAAATATCAACTCAAGCTGCTGGGCCCGGATCGTCAGATTGATCCGCGAACCTTGAGTGAAGAGTGGAACTACGGCGAGTCCCCCGAGCGTTATCCGATTGATACCGCGCGCATGCGCGGCGTGCTGGAAACCGCCGCCAAGGCCGCCGGCTGGGGGCGCACGCTGCCCAAGGGGCGCGGCCTGGGGCTGGCGGTGCACTACAGCTTTGTGACCTATGTGGCGGCGGTGATCGAGGTGGAGGTCAAGGATGATGGCACGCTGATCGTGCATAAGGCTGATATTGCGCTGGACTGCGGACCGCAGATCAACCCGGAGCGCATCCGCTCACAGTTCGAGGGCGCCTGCGTCATGGGCTTGGGCAATGCGGTCCTGGGAGAAATCAGCTTCAAGGATGGCAAGGTCCAGCAGGACAACTTCCATATGTATGAAGTAGCGCGCATGTCCCTGGCCCCCCGGGAAATCGCCATACATTTGGTCACGCCAGAAGGAGAGGTGCCCCTGGGGGGCGTCGGTGAGCCAGGCGTGCCACCGATTGCGCCGGCGCTGTGCAACGCGATATTTGCCGCCACCGGCAAGCGTATCCGCAGCTTGCCCGTGCGTTATCAACTGCAGGGCTGGCAGCAGGCGGCGAAAGCCTGATGGACAGCGTGGATCTGAACGTCCTGCGCAGCGTGCTGGAGTGGCGCCGCGCGGGGCAGCGGGTGGTGCTGTACAGCGTGGTCCAGACCTGGGGCAGCGCGCCACGGCCGCCGGGGGCGATGCTGGCCCTGCGCGGCGATGGGGTGGTGATCGGCTCGGTTTCCGGTGGCTGCATTGAAGATGACCTGATCGCTCGGCTTTACGATGGTCGCTTGCCTGACGAAGGGCCGCCGGTGCAACTGGTGACCTATGGCGTGACCCGGGATGAAGCGGCGCGCTTTGGCCTGCCCTGCGGCGGCACCTTGCGCCTGACGGAGGAGCGAGTGGGTGATCCTGCCTGGGTCGCCGAGTTGCTGGCGCGTTGTGAGGCTCATGAAATAGTGGCCCGGGAGTTGGACTTGGCGACGGGCACCGTGCGTCTGAGCGCGGCGAGCCAGTCCGACATTGTCAGTTTTGATGGTGAGCGCTTGCGGGCCATCTACGGCCCGCGCTGGCGCCTGTTACTGATCGGTGCGGGGCAGCTGTCGCGCTATGTGGCAGAAATGGCGCGGCTGTTGGATTTTGAAGTACTGATCTGCGATCCACGCCAGGAGTTTGTCCATGGCTGGGAAGAACAACACGGGCGCTTTGTGCCGGGAATGCCCGATGAGGCCGTGCTCAATATCCAGACGGACGAGCGCACGGCCATTGTGGCCCTGACCCACGATCCGCGCCTGGACGACATGGCGCTGCTGACCGCGTTGAACTCCCGAGCGTTCTACATTGGTGCCCTGGGCTCGCGGGCCAATAGCCGCAAGCGGCGGGAGAACCTGGCGGTGTTGGGGCTGGGAGCGGAGGCGATTGCGCGGCTGCATGGTCCGATCGGTCTTCATATCGGCAGTCATACGCCGGCAGAGATTGCCTTGTCGTTGATGGCGCACATCGTCGCGATCAAGAACGGTGTGGAACTGTTGCAAGCAAAACCGGTGCGGGAGGTGGTCAGTTGACGAGCACCATTACCGCCATCGTCCTGGCGGCGGGGCAGGGCAGCCGGTTCCGCGCGCAAACCGGCCAGGACAAACTGCTGGCCCCTTGTAGGGGGCGTGATGGAGTGACACGGCCGGTCTTCGAGCAGGTGTTGGTCAATTTACCGACCTGTATCACCCGGCGCTGGGTCATCACCGCGCCTGCGCGCAGCGAGGTCATTCGCCTGGCCAGGGCATACGGTTGCGAAGTGCTGCTTGTGGATTCGGCGGGCATGGGCGACAGCATTGCGGCCGCCGTGGCCGCCAGTAGCCCGGCGGCGGGTTGGCTGGTGGTGTTGGGGGATATGCCGTTTATCCAGGCGGCGAGTATTGAGCGGGTGATAGAGCGGGTGGAGGGTGTCAGTGTGCCGGTGCATGCCGGTCAGCAGGGCCATCCTGTTGCGTTTGGCCCGGCACTGGGGCCGGCCTTGATGGGGTTGACTGCGGATCGTGGGGCCAGGGCTGTGTTTGCCCTGGCTGAGGTGCGGGAAGTGCAGGTGGATGATCCTGGGGTGTTGTGGGATGTGGACGTGCCGCAATCACTGGAATTCAGGTAGGGGCTGGAAGAGCTGGTCGGGGTGTCAGGTATTTATCCGTCATCGTTAACGATCATCGCAGGCAAGCCAGCTCCCACATGTCGCATAAAAAAGCCCCGCCTGATTGCTCAGGCGGGGCTTTTTAATTGCCGTTGGAATCAGGCGAGGGGTTTAGGCTCGTGCTCTTCTTCCAGGGCTTTTGGGTTGTGCTCTACCACTTCTTCAACGGAACGCAGGTTCTCGTCGATGGTTGGGGCAGTGTGCTCAACTTCTGCTTCGATGGTCGGTGCTGGCGCAACCGCTTCGACGACGGCCGGGGCCGCCGCTGCTGCTGCTTCGGCTTCTTTCTGCAGACGCTCGGCTTCACGCTTGCGACGACGCACTTCACGCGGGTCGTTAGGCGCACGGCCGTTTTCGGTCAGGGCGCTGACAGGGGCTTCAACCACTGGGGCGACCACTTCGGCAACCACTGGGGTTTCCACAACCACCGGAGCAGGTTCGGCAACCACAACCGGTTCTGCAACCACCGCTGGTTCGGCGATAACCACTTCAGCAACCGGTGCTGGAGCTTCTTCTACCGGTGCCGGGGCAGGTGCTTCGGCGGCGACGGCCGGCTCGGCAGTCCACTGGAAGGCGGTCTGTTCTTCGCGAACTTCACGCACTTCTGGGGTTGCTTCAGCGGCTGGCGCTTCGACAACAGCTTCGACCACAGGCTGGGGCTCAACCACGATTGCAGGTGCAGCCACAACTTCGGCTTCAGGCTGGGCTTCGCGGACCGGTGCCACTTCCACTTCTACAGCGGCAGGTGCTTCGACCACGGTGGTGGCTTCGACAACCGGTGCTTCAACTGCGGCAGTTTCCTGCACGGCAGCGGTGGCACGTTCGGCCTGCTGGTTGGCTTCGGCTTCGGCAGGAGCACTGATGACCGAGCTGGCAACTGCAGCGGTAACGGCCAGGCCAGCAGCCAGTTCGGTGCTGGTCGGTTCGTTGTTGGCGCTTTCTTCAGTGGCTTCGCCGGTCTCTTCCGAGCCTTCGATCACATTGCCGTTGGCGTCACGCTGACGCTCACGGCGGTTGCTGCGGCGACGCTGGCCACGGGAGCGGCGGCGTGGACGATCGCCTTCGGCGTTGTCCTGGCCATCTTCCTGTGGCTGTTCGTCGTTGTTCAGCAGTTCTTCTTCGCTGGCTGCGGCAGCCTGCTCGGCGCGTGGTTGACGCTCTTCACGCGGTGGGCGTGGAGCGCGTTCTTCACGGGGCTGGCGGGCCGGGCGTTCTTCAGTCGCGGCATCAGTTGCTACGGCGGCAACAGCTGGGGCAGCGTCCAAAGGTTCACGCAGTTCACGTACACGTTCTTCACGCTCGCCACGTGGCTTGCGATCTTCACGCGGGGCGCGAGGGGTACGCGGTGCGCGTTCTTCACGTGGTGCACGCTCTTCGCGCGGAGCACGTTCTTCACGGGCTACGGCCGGGGTTTCTTCACGGGCTTCGCGCGGCTGGCGCTCTTCACGGGGGGCGCGTTCTTCACGCGGTGCACGTTCTTCGCGAGGCTTGCGCTCTTCGTCACGGCGACCGTTGCGGTTACGGCTCTGCTGGCGACCGTTGCGACGCTCTTCGTTGCGGGCAGGGCGTTCAGCGGCTGGCTTCTCGACCACGGCTGGAGCAACAGGCTCTTCCTTGGTGGCGAACAGGCTGACCAGCGACTTCACCAGGCCCTTGAACAGGCTTGGCTCCGGCAGGACGGCAGGCGCGGCCACCGGGGCGGCGACTTCAGTCGGTACCGGTGCGTTGGCACGGGCCGGTGCGGTCTTGACCGCGGCTTCCTGGCGCACCAGGGTGCGGGTTGCGGCGGCTGGCTGGACTTCTTCGACTTCGGCAGCGGCAGCGGCGATTTCGTAGCTGGACTGGCCGCTGTGGGCTTCCGGGCTGTCATCACGCAGGCGCTGGACTTCGAAGTGCGGCGTCTCGAGGTGATCGTTCGGCAGGATCACGATACGGGCACGGGTGCGCAGTTCGATCTTGGTGATCGAGTTGCGTTTTTCGTTGAGCAGGAAAGCTGCAACCGGGATCGGCACTTGTGCGCGGACTTCGGCGGTGCGGTCTTTCAGGGCTTCTTCTTCGATCAGGCGCAGGATCGCCAGGGACAGCGATTCAACGTCACGGATGATGCCGGTGCCGTTGCAACGCGGGCAGACGATGCCGCTGCTTTCGCCCAGGGATGGACGCAGGCGCTGACGGGACATTTCCAGCAGGCCGAAGCGCGAGATACGGCCAACCTGTACGCGGGCACGGTCGGCTTCCAGGCATTCGCGGACTTTTTCTTCCACGGCGCGCTGGTTCTTGGCCGGGGTCATGTCGATGAAGTCGATCACGATCAGGCCGCCGATATCACGCAGGCGCAGTTGGCGAGCGATTTCTTCGGCTGCTTCCAGGTTGGTCTGCAACGCGGTTTCTTCGATGTCGCTGCCTTTGGTGGCGCGCGCCGAGTTGATGTCGATGGACACCAGGGCTTCGGTCGGATCGATCACGATGGAGCCGCCGGACGGCAGTTCGACCACGCGCTGGAAGGCGGTTTCGATCTGGCTTTCGATCTGGAAGCGGTTGAACAGCGGTACGCTGTCTTCGTACAGCTTGATCTTGCTGGCGTACTGCGGCATCACCTGGCGGATGAAGGTCAGGGCTTCGTCCTGGGCTTCAACGCTGTCGATCAGCACTTCGCCGATGTCCTGGCGCAGGTAGTCGCGGATGGCGCGGATGATCACGTTGCTTTCCTGATAGATCAGGAATGGCGCGGAGCGGTCCAGGGACGCTTCTTTAATAGCGGTCCACAGTTGCAGCAGGTAATCGAGGTCCCACTGCATTTCTTCGCTGCTGCGGCCAAGGCCGGCAGTGCGCACGATCAGGCCCATGTCGGCCGGAGCGATCAAGCCGTTCAGCGCTTCACGCAGTTCGTTGCGCTCTTCGCCTTCGATGCGACGGGAGATGCCGCCGGCACGCGGGTTGTTCGGCATCAGGACCAGGTAACGGCCAGCCAGGCTGATGAAGGTGGTCAGGGCGGCGCCCTTGTTGCCACGTTCTTCTTTTTCGACCTGGACGATGACTTCCTGGCCTTCGCTCAGGACGTCCTTGATGTTCACGCGGCCTTCAGGGGCTTTCTTGAAGTATTCGCGGGAGATTTCTTTGAGGGGCAGGAAGCCATGGCGCTCAGAGCCAAAATCGACAAAGGCAGCCTCAAGGCTTGGCTCGATGCGAGTAATCCGGCCTTTATAGATGTTGGCCTTCTTCTGCTCGCGTGCACCGGACTCGATGTCCAGGTCGTAGAGGCGTTGGCCATCTACCAGTGCAACACGCAACTCTTCGGGTTGAGTTGCGTTAATCAGCATTCTTTTCATGTTGTACCGTCGGTTTCCGGGCTGCCGGAAACGGCGTTCGGCACACACGACTTCTCACGGTCGGTGTCAGGTGCGTCAAGAGTGGTTGGCCACTCCAGTGTCCAGCAATACCGGCCAATTGGGCTGATATCGCGACTTACGCGTCCTGCTTGCTGTGGTGACTTAATAAGCACTCAGTCAGGAGGAGGAATCAACCGGCGACTGTGGACGAGATGAAGCGTCTAAATATAAGCCTAGTGCTACACAGTCCGACGGTTGTGCATCTCCACCCTACACGTATCCCTGATAATTCGGGTGCTGCCGCGCGCAGAATCCGCAGCGGGTTGGCATTTACCGTGTTCTCCAATGGGGAGTTCACGCTCATGGCTAATAACAGGCGTTGTTTCCGAAGCATTCGCCGTGGTCTGGTACAAGACTGACTGCACTTTGTGAACTGGCCGTAAATATCGGCGCAAGAGACGAGTAATCACTCTGTTTCTTGCACTCGCTTCAGGCCTCATGTCACCTGCGCTTGTTACAATCTTGAGCCTTCCAGTGTGGCAAGAGCCCCGTAGGACGGCCTCGCGTCCTGATGAATTGCGATGGTCAGGGGCGGCAGTTTGCCGCGAGTCCTCTGTCCAGGCCGCTTTTGGCGGCGTTCGCGACTATAGCAGCAATGATTAAGTGCTTCAATTCCATAAAAAATTGTTATCATTCCCGACATGACGACTACCACCCCCCCGACCCCCAGCGTCCAGCTGCTTGAGGTCTCGCCGGAATATGCCGGCCAACGCATCGACAATTTTCTTCTGGCCAGGCTCAAGGGCGTGCCCAAGACCTTGATTTATCGCATTTTGCGTAAAGGCGAAGTGCGGGTGAACAAGGGCCGGATCAAGCCTGAGTACAAGCTGCAGGCGGGCGATATCGTCCGGGTGCCGCCGGTTCGCGTGCCTGAGCGTGACGAGCCTGTGCCGCTGGCCCAGGGCCTGTTGCAGCGCCTTGAAGCGTCGATTGTCTTCGAAGACAACAAGCTGATCGTGATCAACAAGCCGTGCGGCATTGCGGTGCACGGCGGTAGCGGCCTGAATTTCGGGGTGATCGAAGCCTTTCGTCAGTTGCGTCCGGATGCCAAGGAGCTGGAACTGGTCCATCGCCTGGACCGCGACACCTCCGGCCTGTTGATGATTGCCAAGAAGCGCAGCATGTTGCGTCACCTGCATACCGCCCTGCGCGGCGATGGCGTGGACAAGCGCTATATGGCCCTGGTGCGTGGCAACTGGGCGTCCTCGATCAAGAGCGTGCGGGCACCGTTGCAGAAGAGCAACCTGCGCTCCGGCGAGCGCATGGTCGAGGTAGACGAGGAGGGCAAGGAGGCGCTGACCCTGTTCAAGGTGCTGCGGCGCTTCGGTGACTTCGCAACCATGGTCGAGGCCAAGCCGGTGACCGGGCGTACCCACCAGATTCGTGTGCATACCCTGCATGCGGGTCACTGTATTGCGGGCGATACCAAGTACGGCGACGAGGGTTTCTCCAAGGAGATTCGTGACCTTGGCGGCAAACGCCTGTTCCTGCATGCCTACATGCTGACGGTGCCATTGCCCGATGGTGGCGAATTGAAATTGCAGGCCCCTGTGGATGAGATGTGGGCCAAGACCGTGGAGCGCCTGAGTGTCGCGCCCTGACTACAAGCTGCTGATTTTTGACTGGGATGGCACCCTGTGCGATTCCATTGGTCGGATTGTCGAGTCCATGCACGTGGCCTCGACCCGTTCCGGCTTCGAGCTGTGCAGTGATCTGGCGGTCAAGGGCATTATTGGCCTGGGATTGCCCGAAGCCATTCGCACCTTGTACCCGCAGATCGCTGACAGTGAGTTGGTGGCGTTTCGCGAGCATTACGCCGATCACTACATTGCCCTGGAGTCCGAGCCTTCGCCTTTGTTTGAGGGGGTGGTGCAGTCGTTGGCGGCATTGCGTGAGCAGGGCTATCACCTGGCCGTGGCCACCGGCAAAGCCCGGCGTGGCCTGGATCGGGTGCTCAAGGCCAATGGTTGGGAAGACTATTTCGACGTCACCCGCGCTGCCGATGAAACCGCGAGCAAGCCCCATCCATTGATGCTGGAGCAGATCATGGCCCATTGCGGCGTGTCTGCCCGTGAGTCGTTGATGGTCGGCGATGCTTCGTTCGATCTGTTGATGGCGCGCAATGCCGGCATGGACAGTGTCGCCGTCAGCTACGGCGCCCAGTCCCCCGAAGCCTTGCAGGCTTACGAGCCGCGACTGACGATTGATCGGTTTTCGCAATTGCACGCCTGGCTCAACCAGGCCCATTAAGTTTTTGCTGGGGTAGATGGCATGACCGATGAGTGGAAGGCACCGACCAAGTCCGGTGCTGACAATGGCGATGATAAAAGCTGGAAGTTGTTGGAAAAGACCCTGCTGGCGGGCGTCCAGGAGCAGCGCCGCGCCCGGCGCTGGGGGATCTTCTTCAAACTCCTGACCTTCACCTACCTGATTGGCATGCTGGTATTGTTCAGTCCTTTGGTCGATATGGAAAAAAGCGCCGCCCGCAGTGGTAGCTATACCGCGTTGATCGAGGTGAGCGGGGTGATTGCCGACAAGGAGTCCGCCAGTGCCGACAATATCGTCAGCAGCTTGCGCACGGCCTTCGAGGATCCCAAGGTCAAGGGTGTGGTGTTGCGCATCAATAGCCCTGGCGGCAGTCCGGTGCAGTCGGGTTACGTCTATGACGAGATTCGCCGGCTGCGTGCCTTGCATCCAGAGACCAAGCTGTACGCGGTAATCTCTGACCTGGGCGCCTCGGGTGCCTATTACATCGCCAGCGCCGCCGACCAGATCTACGCCGACAAGGCCAGTCTGGTGGGTTCCATTGGCGTGACGGCGGCCGGCTACGGTTTTGTCGGGGCAATGGAGAAGCTGGGGGTTGAGCGTCGTACCTACACCTCCGGGGAGCACAAGTCGTTCCTTGACCCGTTCCAGCCGCAAAAGGCTGACGAAACCCAGTTCTGGCAGAGCGTGCTCGACACCACTCATCGCCAGTTCATTGCCAGCGTCAAGCAGGGGCGCGGTGAGCGGCTCAAGGATAAAGAACATCCGGAGTTGTTCTCGGGCCTGATCTGGTCGGGTGAGCAGGCATTGCCGCTGGGCTTGATTGATGGTCTGGGCAGTGCCAGTTCAGTGGCGCGGGATGTGATTGGCGAGAAGGAGTTGGTGGACTTTACCGTCCAGGAATCGCCGTTCGACCGTTTCTCCAAGAAGCTGGGGGCCAGTGTGGCGGAGAAACTGGCGCTGTACATGGGCTTCCAGGGGCCGGCCTTGCGCTGATCTCGCGATTGGCATAGCTCAAAATGTGGGAGCGGGCTTGCCCGCGATTGCGGTGGGTCAGCCAACCAATGGGTTGCTGACAGGCCGTCATCGCGGGCAAGCCCGGCTCCCACATTGTTTTTTGTGGGGCTCTCAGGGGATTTGCACGCCTTCGGCCAGCAACATATCCACCAGGCGGATCAGCGGTAGGCCGATGAGGCTGGTGGCGTCTGGCCCTGCGGTGCTCTGAAACAGGCTCACCCCCAGTCCCTCGGCCTTGAAGCTGCCAGCGCAATCGTAGGGTTGCTCGATCCGCAGGTAGCGCTCGATCTGTGCCGGTGCCAATTGGCGCATTGTGACGGTGAAGGGGATGCAGTCCACCTGGCAGTGCCCGGTGTCGCTATTGAGCAGGGCCAGGCCGGTCAGGAAGCTGACCTGTCTGCCGCTGGCCGCCAGCAATTGCTCGCGGGCCCTTTCAAAGGTGTGGGGCTTGCCGATGATCTGGCCGTCCAGGGTCGCCACCTGGTCCGAACCGATGATCAGGTGCCCTGGATGGCTGCCGGCCAGGGCGCGGGCTTTCTCTTCGGCCAGGCGCTTGACCAGGTCGATCGCGGACTCATTTATGCGATGGCTTTCGTCGATATCCGGAGAGCTGCAGATGAACGGCAGATGCAGGCGGTTCAGCAGTTCCCGGCGATAAACCGAGCTGGAAGCGAGTAATAAAGGCAACATGTGGCTCTCCTCAAGGCAGTCGCGGATTCTAGCGAGCGGACAGTCTGGCGCACAGGGCTGAATTTCCTTTGACATGGGCGGGTGCATCCCTATAATGCTGCGCCTATGTTGAATGACCCGATTCCACCTCACGTTGACCCGCGCAAATTGGCTGATCGTGGCACCACCCTCCAAGGTGAAGTGTTGCTGGCCGATTTGGAGAGACTCTGCGACCCGCTTTCCGACACTGTCGGTACGGTGCAGGCTAAATTCGTTTTTGAGCGAGATGAACGTAAATCTGTGGTAATCCACAGCTTTATCGACACCGAGGTCAAAATGGTTTGCCAGCGTTGTCTTGAGCTGGTCACCCTGCCGATCCACAGCGAATGCAGTTATGCTGTGGTGAAAGAGGGTGCGAATACCCAGTCGTTGCCGAAAGGTTATGACGTGCTGGAACTGGGCGAAGATCCTTTGGATCTGCATGCACTGATCGAGGAGGAGCTTTTGCTCGCCTTGCCCATTGTGCCTGCTCATCATCCGGAAGAATGCCAGCAGCCGGCGGGGCTCGATGACGAGTCCGAACCGAGCGAGGACGAGGTAACGCGGTCCAACCCGTTCAGTGTATTGGCGCAGTTAAAGCGTGACCCAAACGTTTAGGAGTTAATCAATTATGGCTGTTCAGCAGAACAAAAAATCCCGCTCTGCCCGTGACATGCGTCGTTCGCACGATGCCCTGACGGCAAGCACTCTGTCTGTAGAAAAAACCACTGGTGAAGTTCACCTGCGTCACCACGTATCGCCAGAAGGCGTATACCGTGGCCGTAAAGTGATCGACAAGGGCGCTGACGAGTAATCACTTGTCTGCTCAAGTCATCGCGATTGACGCAATGGGCGGGGACTTCGGTCCCCGCAGCATTGTCCAGGCATGCATTGCCAGCCTGTCTGCTACGCCCTCGCTGCACCTGACCCTCGTCGGTCAACCTTCCCTTCTTGAAGAACTGATTGCCAGTCATCCGGCTGTGGATCGCGCGCGCCTGACAATAATGCCGGCCAGCGAAACCATCGGCATGGATGAAAAGCCGGCCCAGGCCCTGCGTGGCAAACCTGATTCGTCAATGCGCGTGGCGCTTGAGTTGCTGCGCGATGGCAAGGTCCAGGCCTGTGTCAGCGCTGGCAATACCGGGGCCTTGATGGCGCTGTCGCGGCATGTGCTGAAAACCCTGCCGGGTATTGATCGGCCGGCGATGGTCGCGGCGATTCCGACGCAGGGTGGCTATTGCCAGTTGCTGGACCTGGGGGCAAATGTCGATTGCAGCGCCGAGCACCTGCTGCACTTTGCCCTGATGGGCTCGGTCGCGGCCGAGGCGCTGGGTGTGGTGCGGCCACGGGTGGCCTTGCTGAACATCGGCACCGAGGATATCAAGGGCAACCAGCAGGTCAAGTTGGCCGCTAGCCTGTTGCAGCAGGCGCGGGGCTTGAATTACATCGGGTTTGTCGAAGGCGATGGGTTATATCGTGGCGAGGCCGATGTGGTGGTTTGTGACGGGTTTGTCGGAAATATCCTGCTTAAGTCCAGCGAAGGCCTGGCTACGATGATTGCTGCGCGGATCGAGGCGTTGTTCAAGCGCAATCTGGCTTCGCGGCTGGTGGGTGCCTTGGCGTTGCCGTTGATGCGGCGCTTGCAGGCGGACCTGGCCCCGGCGCGGCATAACGGCGCAAGCTTCCTCGGTCTGCAGGGTATTGTGGTAAAAAGCCACGGTTCTGCAGGTGTCCAGGGCTTTCAGAGTGCTATTGCGCGCGCGCTGATCGAGATCCAGGAGAACCTGCCGCAACGCTTGCATGGCCGTCTTGAGGATCTGTTGCCTTAGGCGAATCGGGCCGGGAATGCTTAAATGTGACCGGCCAGTTCAATTGACCATCCAATCTGTCAGTTTCTTGCGCTCCCAGCTGTGGGGCGTCAATTCACCGACGACCAGATCATTAGGGGCTTGTTACATGTCTACATCCCTCGCATTCGTCTTTCCAGGGCAGGGTTCGCAGTCCCTCGGCATGTTGGCCGAGCTGGGCGCGCAATACCCGCTGATCCTGGAAACATTCAAGGAAGCTTCCGCGGCCTTGGGCTACGACCTCTGGGCATTGACCCAGGACGGTCCGGAAGAACTGCTCAATCAAACCGATAAAACCCAGCCGGCCATCCTGGCGGCGTCCATCGCGCTGTGGCGCGTTTGGCTGGCCGAAGGCGGCGCACGCCCGGCTTTTGTTGCCGGTCACAGCCTGGGCGAGTACAGCGCCCTGGTTGCGGCAGGCAGCCTGACCCTCGCTGAAGCGGTCAAGCTGGTAGAGCGCCGTGGCCAACTGATGCAAGAGGCGGTTCCGGCCGGGCAGGGCGGCATGGCCGCGATCCTGGGCCTGGACGACGCGGTGGTGATCGAAGCCTGTGCCGAAGCGGCCCAGGGCGAAGTGGTCAGCGCGGTCAACTTCAACTCCCCTGGCCAGGTGGTGATCGCCGGCGCCAAGGCAGCAGTTGAGCGTGCCATCGAAGGCTGCAAGGCCCGTGGGGCCAAGCGTGCCTTGCCGCTGCCGGTCAGCGTACCGTCCCACTGCGAACTGATGCGCCCGGCGGCCGAGCGTTTTGCCGAGTCCGTCGCCGCCATCAACTGGCAGGCACCGCAGATCCCGCTGGTGCAAAACGTCAGCGCCGACGTGGCCCCGGACCTGGAAACTCTCAAGCGCGACCTGCTGGAGCAACTGTACAAGCCGGTGCGCTGGGTTGAATCCGTGCAGACCCTGGCTGCCAAGGGCGCGACCCAACTGGTTGAGTGTGGCCCGGGCAAAGTCCTGGCCGGTCTCAACAAGCGCTGCGCCGAAGGCGTGTCGACTTCCAATCTCAATACCCCGGATGGCTTCGCAGCCGCCCGCGCCGCACTGGCCTGAACTAAGGAGAAGCCTGCATGAGTCTGCAAGGTAAAGTTGCACTGGTTACCGGCGCAAGCCGTGGCATTGGCCAGGCGATTGCCCTGGAACTGGGCCGTCAGGGCGCGGTAGTGATTGGTACTGCCACCTCTGCCTCGGGCGCCGAGCGTATCGCCGCGACCCTCAAGGAAAACGGCGTGCAGGGCACCGGCCTGGAACTCAACGTGACCAGCGATGAGTCCGTGGCTGCTGTGCTTGCCGAGATCACCGCACAATTCGGTACGCCGGCTATTCTGGTGAACAACGCCGGTATCACCCGTGACAACCTGATGATGCGCATGAAAGACGACGAGTGGTACGACGTGGTCGATACCAACCTGAACAGTCTGTTTCGCCTGTCCAAGGGTGTTTTGCGCGGCATGACCAAGGCGCGTTGGGGGCGAATTATCAATATTGGCTCCGTAGTGGGTGCCATGGGCAACGCAGGCCAAGTAAACTACGCCTCTGCCAAGGCCGGCCTGGAAGGTTTCAGCCGTGCCCTGGCGCGTGAAGTCGGCTCGCGGTCGATTACGGTCAACTCGGTGGCTCCAGGGTTCATCGACACCGATATGACCCGCGAACTGCCAGAAGCGCAGCGTGAAGCGTTGCTGACGCAAATTCCGCTGGGTCGTCTGGGCCAGGCTCAAGAGATCGCCAATGTGGTCTCTTTCCTGGCATCTGACGGTGCGGCATACGTGACTGGGGCTACAATCCCGGTGAACGGCGGGATGTACATGAGTTAAATTGTGACGGATCGCTTCAAAAAAATGTCATACGAGCTGTCTAAAATCCGTTATAAAGCTGCAATCTATTTATAGACAGGTGGTCGGTAGGGTACGAGGGTGAAGCTTTCAGTTGAAAAGCTGAAAAGCCTTTCTATACACTTACCCACTGGCCAGCTGCCTGAATTTGTCCATTAGGAGTGAAAACAAGGTATGAGCACCATCGAAGAGCGCGTCAAGAAAATCGTTGCCGAGCAACTGGGCGTTAAAGAAGATGAAGTGAAAAACACTTCTTCCTTCGTTGAAGACCTGGGTGCCGACTCCCTTGACACCGTTGAGCTGGTGATGGCTCTGGAAGAGGAATTCGAGACCGAAATCCCGGACGAAGAAGCTGAAAAAATCACTACTGTTCAAGCTGCTATCGACTACGTTACTGCTCACAACGACAAGTAATTTGTAGTCGTCGCTTGCTGTTGGGAAAAACCGCACTGCTATAACGGCGTGCGGTTTTTTCTTTAGGTTTGATGCAAAGTGTCGTCATCAAGAAAAAGGAGAGTGCTGTGTCGCGTAGACGCGTCGTAGTCACCGGTATGGGTATGTTGTCGCCACTGGGCACGGATGTGCCGAGCAGTTGGCAGGGCATTCTGGCTGGCCACAGTGGTATTGGTCTGATTGAGCATACGGACCTTTCTGCCTATTCCACCCGTTTTGGCGGCTCGGTAAAGGGCTTCAATGTCGAGGAATATCTCTCGATCAAGGAATCCCGCAAACTCGACCTGTTCATTCAATACGGCCTGGCAGCCGGTTTTCAGGCAGTGCGTAATGCTGGCCTGGAAGTCACCGATGCCAACCGTGAGCGCATCGGCGTGGCCATGGGTTCGGGTATTGGCGGTTTGACCAATATCGAAGAAACCAGCCGCACGCTGCACGAATCCGGCCCTCGTCGAATTTCACCGTTCTTCGTCCCGGGCTCGATCATCAATATGATTTCCGGTTTCCTGTCCATCCATCTGGGTGCCCAGGGGCCTAACTACGCCATTTCCACGGCGTGCACCACGGGCACTCACTGCATCGGCATGGCGGCGCGCAATATCGCCTATGACGAGGCGGACGTGATGATTGCCGGTGGCGCCGAAATGGCCGCCTGTGGCCTGGGCATGGGCGGCTTCGGCGCGTCCCGTGCGCTGTCGACGCGCAATGACGAGCCAACCCGCGCCAGTCGTCCGTGGGACAAGGGCCGTGATGGCTTTGTACTGTCCGACGGTGCCGGTGCCCTGGTCCTCGAAGAGCTGGAGCACGCCAAAGCGCGTGGCGCAACGATCTATGCCGAGTTGATCGGTTTTGGCATGAGTGGTGACGCGTATCACATGACGTCGCCACCCGCCGACGGCGCAGGCGCTGCGCGCTGCATCAGCAATGCGTTGCGCGATGCGAAGATCAATGGCGATCAAGTGCAGTACATCAATGCCCACGGCACCTCGACACCCACTGGCGATCTGGCGGAAGCGCAGGCCATCAAGTCGGTGTTCGGTGAGCACGCCTACAAGCTGGCGGTCAGTTCCACCAAGTCCATGACCGGTCACCTGCTGGGTGCGGCAGGCGCGGTTGAGGCGATCTTCAGTGTGCTGGCGATCAAGGACCAGGTCGCACCGCCGACCATCAACCTGGATGAGCCGGATGAAGGCTGCGACCTGAACTTCGTACCTCACGAGGCGCAGAAAATGCCGATCGACGTGGTGCTGTCCAACTCGTTCGGCTTTGGCGGTACCAACGGTTCCCTGGTGTTCCGCCGGTTCGCCGAGTAATGCGCAGCTGGGTCGACGGTCAGCCAGCGGACGCAGTGCCGCTCAAAGATCGCGGCCTGGCCTACGGCGATGGTTTGTTTGAAACCCTCGCGGTCAAGGCCGGGCAGCCCGTGCTGCTCGACCGCCACCTGCAACGCCTCGACGAGGGTTGCAGGCGCCTGGCGCTCGTTGCGGATCAGGCACTGATCCGCGACGAGTTACTGGCCTATGCGGCGGCCCTCGGTGACGGCGTGCTCAAGTTGATCCTGACCCGGGGCGATAGCCTGCGGGGGTATGGCATCAACGCAGGCGCACCCGTGCGCCGTATCCTGCAAGGCAGCCCGCCTGCTACCTATCCCCCGGCCCACGGTTCATCAGGTGTACGCCTGTTCCCATGCGCCACGCGTTTGTCCGAGCAACCCTTGCTCGCCGGCCTCAAACACCTCAATCGCCTTGAACAGGTCCTGGCTCGCGCCGAGTGGCAGGATGCCGATCACGCGGAAGGATTGATGCTGGATATGTCCGGGCGCGTCATCGAAGGCGTGTTCAGCAACCTGTTCCTGGTGGATAACGGCCAGTTGCTGACTGCCGACCTGAGCCGCTGTGGTGTGGCTGGCGTCATGCGGGCCGAGCTGTTGGCCCGTGCCGAGGCGTTGGGGCTAGTCACGACCGTGACCGATATCAGCCTTGCGCAGCTGCAACGGGCTGACGAAGTGTTTGTCTGCAATAGCGTATATGGCATTTGGCCGGTGCTTGGATGTGGGCCAATGAGCTGGTCGGCCGGGCCGCTCACCCGTAAACTGCAAGGCATTGTTCGCGCGCTATTGGGTGTTTGATTTGAGACGTAAAATTGTATTGCTGCTGGAGATCGGTCTGGTCCTGGCGGGTTTGCTATTGGGCTTTTCCGCCTGGAAGCTGAACTCGGCCTTGAAGCAACCGCTGAATCTGCCCCAGGAGCAATTGCTGGATGTAGCTGCTGGCGCGACCCCTACGGGCACTTTCAATCGTCTGGAAAGTGACGGTGTGCTGGAGGATGCCTTTTGGCTGCGTCTCTACTGGCGCTTCAACCTTGACGGCCAACCGCTGCACAGTGGCGAATACCGCATGACGCCAGGCCTGACGGCCCAGGGCCTGATTGGCCTGTGGCAGCGTGGCGAAGTGGTGCAGTACAGCCTGACCCTGGTGGAGGGCTGGAACTTCCGCCAGGTACGCAGTGCCTTGGCCAAGCATGAAAAGATCGAGCAGACTCTGTCGGGCTTGAGTGACACTGAGGTGATGGAAAAAATCGGCCATCCCGACGTGTTCCCCGAAGGGCGGTTCTTCCCCGATACCTACCGTTTCGTGCGCGGCATGACCGATGTCGAATTCCTGAAGAAAGCCTATAACCGCCTGGACGACGTACTGGCCCAGGAATGGCAGCGACGTGCCCCGGATGCGCCCTATACCGACCCCTACCAGGCGCTGATCATGGCGTCTCTGGTCGAGAAGGAAACCGGCGTGCCTGAAGAGCGTGGGCAGATTGCCGGGGTGTTTGTGCGGCGCCTGAAGATTGGCATGCTGCTGCAAACCGATCCCACGGTGATCTACGGCATGGGCGAGCGCTACAACGGCAAGTTGACGCGCGCGCACCTGAAAGAAGCCACACCCTATAACACCTATATGATCAGCGGCCTGCCGCCGACGCCGATTGCCATGGTTGGCCGCGAGGCGATTCATGCCGCGTTGAATCCGGTACCGGGCAGCAGCCTGTATTTCGTGGCCCGGGGCGATGGCAGCCATATTTTTTCCGATAGCCTGGACGCCCATAACGCGGCGGTGCGCGAGTACCAACTCAAGCGCCGCGCCGATTACCGCTCCAGCCCGGCACCCGCGCCGACCACCGTTGAGCCTGCCGCGCCTGACGCTGCGCCCGCGCAAAGCCCGCAATGACTCTGACTAAGGACTGCCTGTGACTGGCTTGTTTATTACCCTGGAAGGCCCGGAAGGCGCTGGCAAGAGTACCAACCGTGAATACCTGGCCGAACGCTTGCGGGCTGAAGGTATCGAGGTGCTGCTGACCCGCGAGCCTGGCGGCACGCCCCTGGCCGAGAAGATCCGTGAGGTGCTGCTGGCCACTGGCGACGAGGTCATGCACCCGGACACCGAGCTGTTGCTGGTATTTGCCGCCCGTGCCCAGCACTTGGCCGAAGTGATTCGCCCGGCGCTGGCCCGGGGCGCGGTGGTGATCTGCGACCGCTTCACCGATTCCACCTACGCCTATCAGGGCGCTGGCCGCGGCCTGTCCCTGGAGCGCATTGCGACCCTGGAGACCTTCGTCCAAGGCGACCTGCGCCCGCACTTGACCCTGGTCTTCGACCTGCCGGTAGACATCGGCCTGGCCCGGGCCAGCGCCCGTGGGCGCCTGGATCGTTTCGAGCTGGAAGGCCGAGCCTTTTTCGAGGCGGTGCGTGCGGCCTATCTCAAGCGTGCCGAAGCCGCGCCGTCGCGCTACTGCCTGCTGGATGCCGCTCAGCCCCTGGAACAGGTGCAGCGGGCCATCGATGAGCTGCTCCCCAAACTGTTGGAGCTGTACCGTGGCTGAAGCCTATCCGTGGCAGGACAGCCTCTGGCAGCAATTGGCCGGGCGTGCCCAGCACGCCCATGCCTATCTGCTCCATGGGCCGGTAGGCATCGGCAAGCGTGCCCTGGCCGAGCGCTTGATGGCCCGCCTGCTCTGCCAGCAGCCGGCAGGGCTGGAGGCGTGCGGGCACTGTAAGTCGTGCCTGCTACTCAAGGCCGGCAGCCATCCGGACAACTACGTGCTGGAACCGGAGGAGGCGGACAAGGCGATCAAGGTCGACCAGGTGCGCGACCTGGTGAGCTTCGTGGTGCAGACCGCGCAGATGGGCGGGCGCAAGGTGGTATTGATCGAGCCGGTGGAGTCGATGAATATCAACGCCGCCAACGCCTTGCTCAAGAGCCTTGAGGAGCCTTCTGGCGATACGGTGTTGTTGCTGGTGAGTCACCAGTCCAGTCGTCTGCTGCCGACCATTCGCAGTCGCTGCGTGCAACAGGCCTGCCCACTGCCAAGCGAGGCCATGAGCTTGCAGTGGCTGGGCCAGGCCTTGCCCGAATGCACTGAGCAGGAGCGGGTCGAATTGCTGACCCTGGCAGCCGGCTCGCCCTTGGCAGCGGTCAGCCTGCAGGCCCAGGGCGTACGCGAGCAGCGTGCGCTGGTGGTCGACGGGGTGAAGAAGCTGCTCAAGCAGGAGCAGTCTGCCACGCAGTTGGCCGAAGGCTGGAAAGACGTGCCGCTGTTGCTGCTGTTTGACTGGTTCTGCGACTGGTCCAGCCTGATCCTGCGCTACCAATTGACCCAGGACGAAAACGGCCTGGGCTTGATGGACATGCGCAAGGTGGTGCAATACCTGGCGCAGAAAAGTGCCCAGGACAAGGTATTGAACATCCAGGACTGGATCCTCGCCCAACGCCAGAAGGTGCTGGGCAAGGCCAACCTGAACCGGGTGCTGCTGCTTGAGGCCCTGCTGGTGCAGTGGGTCGGGCTGCTCGGTCGACGTTGATATTTTCGGGGCCGACGGATGTTTTGTCGGCCAGACACTTCCTGTGACGCAAGTTGTAACTTCTTATGCTCGTAGATTCCCATTGCCACCTTGATCGCCTCGACCTCGCCGCCCACAACGGCTCCCTGGACGCTGCCCTCGACGCTGCGCGTCAGCGTGGCGTCGGGCACTTCCTGTGCATTGGCGTCAGCGCCGAGAACGCCGCCGACGTCAAGGCCCTGGCCGAACGCTATGCCGATGTGGATTGCTCGGTGGGCATCCACCCCCTGGACCTCAAGCCCGGTGAAGCCCCGGCCCTTGAGTGGCTGCTGGACGAACTCAATCACCCGCGGGTGGTGGCTATTGGCGAGACCGGCCTGGACTACCACTACGAGCCGGAAGCCGCCGAGTTGCAGCAAGCCTCGTTCCGCCTGCACCTGCAAGCGGCGCAGCAGACCGGCAAGCCGGTGATCGTGCATACCCGCGGCGCCCGCGCCGACACCCTGGCCTTGCTGCGCGAAGCCGCTCTGCCCCAGGCGGGTGTGTTGCACTGTTTTACCGAGGACTGGGAGATGGCCAAGGCGGCCCTCGACCTGGGGTTCTATATTTCCTTGTCGGGCATCGTCACCTTCCGCAACGCCGAGGCCCTGCGGGACGTGGCGCGACAGGTGCCGGCCGATCGCTTGCTGGTCGAGACCGACTCACCCTACCTGGCGCCGATCCCCCATCGCGGCAAACCCAACCTGCCGGAATATGTGCGGGATGTGGCGGATTACCTGGCAATGCTGCGCGGCGAGTCGGTGGAGCGTTTTGCCGAGCAGACCACCGCCAACTTCAAGCGTCTGTTCCCGCTGGCCCACGTTCGCTGAATCCCAGGCAAAAAAAACCCGGGTTCTGGGGGGTGAATCCGGGCTAAGACCATTAGGAGTAAACAAGGATACGCGGTCCGTTGGTACCCATATCGGTGTGTCACTTGGGGGAGATGTCACACCGACAGATGAAGTATTGATCAGTATCCCGTGCAGTCCAGCCGCTTCTGGTCGTTTTTTAAACAGATTTGGAATACATCCGCTTCGCTTGAGTTCTCATGGGGCGGCAGTACATCGTGCGAATCTATGCTTTATTTCTGACCGATAGCGCCTGATTCGTTGGCGTGCTGTAAGTTTAGTGTATGGGTTGTTCATATAGACGTTGCCCAACGACCGTGCAGTCGGGATAATCCCTCGTACCGGGTAAAACGTTCCGTCATCGGCACGCTCATCCCTTCCAATACTGACCTCTGCAGACCTCTTTCTATGCACAAAGAACCCCGTAAGGTCCGTGAGTTTCGCCGCCGTGAGCAGGAAATTCTCGACACCGCGCTCAAATTGTTCCTCGAACAGGGTGAAGACAGCGTCACCGTCGAGATGATTGCGGATGCCGTGGGTATCGGCAAAGGCACGATCTATAAGCACTTCAAATCCAAGGCCGAGATTTACTTGCGCCTGATGCTCGACTACGAGCGCGATTTGAACGAGTTGCTGCATTCGGCCGATGTCGACAAGGACAAGGAAGCCCTGTCCCGGGCGTACTTTGAGTTCCGCATGCGGGACCCGCAGCGTTACCGCCTGTTTGACCGCCTGGAAGAAAAAGTGGTCAAGGGCCACCAGGTGCCGGAAATGGTCGAGGAACTGCACAAGATCCGTGCCTCGAACTTCGAACGCCTGACCCTGCTGATCAAAGGCCGGATCAGCGAAGGCAAGCTGGAAGACGTGCCGCCTTACTTCCATTACTGCGCCGCGTGGGCGTTGGTGCATGGCGCCGTGGCGCTTTACCACTCGCCATTCTGGAGCAATGTGCTGGAAGATCAGGAAGGCTTCTTCCAATTCCTGATGGACATCGGCGTGCGCATGGGCAACAAGCGCAAGCACAGCAGCGACCAGCCTAACCCCGAGACGCCTGCCACCTAAGGCATTCATCCGGGCAATGGCCGGCTGATTTACTGCCGTATGTGATAACCCAGGAATATACTCAGGCAAGGACCTTGCTAAAATCTGATTTATGAGTCAGGTTTTAGCGCGCCCGAATTATCCTCTGCCGGAGTGATCCATGATCGTTGATCGTCAAGGCAGGCGTTTTCGCAATTTGCGGATCAGCCTGACCTCAGCCTGCAATTACGCCTGTACCTACTGCGTGCCCAACGGCAAGCGGCTGGTGGCTGCGCAGGACGAACTCTCGGCCGAGGCCATGGCGCGTGGCGTGGCCTACCTGATCGAGGCAGCGGGCATTGATCGCCTGCGGATCACCGGCGGCGAGCCGCTGGTCAGCCCCAAGCTCGAAACCTTTATGCAGGCCGTCGGGCAGATGGGCTTGAGTGATATCAGCCTGACCACCAATGGCCAGTTACTGGCGCGCAAGTTGCCACTGCTGGTGGATGCTGGCATTCGTCGTATCAATGTGTCCCTCGACACCCTGGATGCCGATGCCTTTCGCGGGATTGCCCGGGGCGGCGACCTGGCCACGGTGCTCGATGGCATGGACCAGGCATGTGCGGCGGGGATCAAGATCAAGGTCAATATGGTGCCGCTGCGCGGGCAGAACCTCGACCAGGTGATGCCGCTGCTGGAGTATTGCCTGGCGCGCGGTTATGAATTGCGTTTTATCGAGTTGATGCGCATGGGCCACCTGGCCAGCGACTCCAACGCCTTCCTGCAGCAATTTGTCAGCCTGCAACAACTGTTGAGCCTGATTGGCGAACATCACGAATACCTGCAGGCCGACGCCCCGGTGGATGCCACGGCCGTGCGCTATGAAATTCCCGGCCAGGGCTACTTCGGCGTGATCGCCAATGAAAGCGTGCCGTTTTGCCGAACCTGTTCACGCCTGCGTCTGTCTTCCACAGGTTGGCTGCACGGCTGTCTGTCTTCGAGCAACCGCCACTATGTCGGCGACTTGTTGGACAAGCCGCGTCATCAGGCCTTGCCGGCGTTACAGGGCTTGCTGGTCAAGGCCTTGGGCGATAAGCAGGAAGTGGCGTTTTCGGGCGGGGCGACGGTGATGAAGATCATTGGCGGCTAGCCAGGCAAGCTGGCGCAAAATCTGCATCTCGTGCCCATTCGCCGGTTTTCCGTCACCGGCCTCTGGAGGATAGGATGCGTAGTCTGGTTTTGTTGCTGGCGTCGTTTGCGCTGGGTGGCTGCATGACAGTCAGCGATATGGCCGAAGGCACTCGCTATCAGATGAGCGATGCCGGTTTGCTGGACCACAGCGACACACGTCGTTCCAACTCGGTTCGCATTCAGCCCGATTCCTTTGTGTTTATCGCCCAGGGTGCGTTCACGCCGCCGGGCAGTGCCTACCCGCGACCCAATGTGGTGGCCGAAGAAGCCTTCAACGGTTTTATCGAATACTTCCCCATGGTCCGCCGCGCCCGCGCCCCGGAAGGTTTGGAGCAGGCCATGGCCGAAGCCCGTGAAGCAGGTGCCCATTACCTGTTGTACACGCGGTTCGCCAAGGCTGATGATCGCATTGGCAATGCAGATGAATGGGCCGACCAGGAAGCCCTGGACCGGCTGGGTGTCGACAGTGGCGTGATCCAGATTATGTTGATCGAGACCAGCACCCAATATTTGATTGATACTGCACGGATTCGCAGTCGTGGCGGTTTACTGACGTTCCACGACAATAAACCCGAAGATTTGCTTGGCCCACCGTTGCGGCAATACGCCCGCAGCCTGCTGGGCATGAGCGACCAGTAATTCAAAGGAGAACAGCATGACGGGTTCGGCCAAGGCCAATGATTTGTTGGCACAGTTGCCCAAGGGCAAGGGACCGGCTCCGGTTCATCTGTGGAACCCGGATTTCTGTGGCGATATCGACATGCGTATCGCCCGCGACGGCACCTGGTACTACCTGGGCACCCCCATCGGGCGTAAACCGATGGTCAAGCTGTTCTCTAATATCATCCGCCGCGATGGCGATGATTACTTTTTGATCACTCCGGTGGAAAAGGTGGGGATCAAGGTAGATGACGCGCCATTTGTGGCGGTGTCGATGGAGGTCGAGGGGCAGGGCGAAAGCCAACTCCTGCGGTTTACCTCCAATGTCGAAGACGTCATCGAAGCCGGCCCCGAACACCCGTTGCGGGTGGTGATTGATCCGCAGACCCAGGAACCGTCGCCCTATGTGCGGGTGCGCAACAACCTTGAAGCACTGGTTCATCGCAACGTGTTCTACCAGATGGTGGAGCTGGCGGTGACGCGCCTGATCGACGGCGAGAGTTGGCTGGGCATCTGGAGTGGCGGGGTGTTCTTTCCGATAGGCCTGGAACCCAGGGATTGATACCGGCGTGACGCAGAATATCTACGATACCCCAGCCTTTTTCGCGGGCTACAGTCAAATGGGCCGCTCCCTGCAAGGGTTGGCAGGTGCGCCGGAATGGCCCGCGTTGCAGGCGTTGTTGCCGCTGATGCAGGGATTGAAGGTGGTGGACCTGGGCTGTGGTTATGGCTGGTTCAGCCGCTGGGCCCAGGAACAGGGCGCCGAACAGGTGCTGGGGCTGGACGTCTCACAGAAGATGCTGGCGCGGGCGAAGGAAATGACTTCATCCTCGGCCATTACTTATGCCATTGCCGACCTCGAGCAGCTTGATCTGCCCGATGCGGCTTATGACCTGGCCTACAGCTCGCTGGCCTTTCACTACATCGCCGATCTACCCGGGCTGTTTGCCCGTATTCATAAAGCCCTGAAGCCGGGAGGACGGCTGGTTTTCTCCATCGAGCACCCGATCTTTATGGCGCCCCGGCAACCGGGCTGGCAGGTCGATGAGCAAGGGCGTAAAAGCTGGCCGCTGGACAGTTATCAACTGGAAGGGCCACGGGTCACCGACTGGCTGGCCAAGGGTGTGATCAAGCAGCACCGTACCCTGGGCACGCTGCTCAACATGTTGATCAAAGCAGGCTTGAGCCTGAGCCATATTGAAGAATGGGGCCCGAGTGCCGCGGACCTTGTGGCCCGGCCTGAGTTGGCGGAGGAGCTGGAGCGGCCGATGATGTTGCTGGTGGCTGCCCAACGCCCAACGCTGTAGGTGATGCCTGGCGAAAGGGCGAGCGCTGCGCACTCAAGCGCAGCCTCGCCAGGCTCGACAGCCGCTACGGCTGGCTTTCCAGCTTGCGTGCGGCGTCCACGCCAGAGGCCGTCAGTTTGATCGGCAGGTGCAGCGCGTGTTCGCCGGCCTCGTTGCAGGTCACGTGGCCTTCCTTGATCAGTCCACGCTCCTGAAGAGTGGCCAGGGTGCTGGCCACGATTTTTTCGCCCCGGTAGTTATCCAGCACCTCCTTACCCAAACCGTTCGGGTGCGCGTGCAGCAGGCGGGTGAGGACTTCTTTCTCCAGGTTTTTATCGACGTTCATGCATACCTCTTCAGGGTCAGTGGTGGGGTAGTGTTCGTCTGTCGGTCAAGGTTGTTTCGGTGCGCCGGGCAGGTTGTCATCGTTGCCGCTCGGAGCGGCGTTCTTGCCGGGGCCGATCTTGCCGTTCTCCACATCGGTACCCAGGCCCTGGCGGTTGCCGTCATTGCCTTGGGTGCGTGGGTCGGCACCGTTCTGGATGATGGCTCCGCCATTGGTATCCAGGCCGGTGCCCATGGAGTCTTTGCTCTCTTGGGTGGCAGGGTTGGGCGGGCTGCCAATCGGGTCGGTCTTGCCGGTGGAAGGGTCGGACGCGGCGAAGCTGCCCAGGGAAACCGCAGACAGCAAACCGGCGAGGGCGAGGGCAGTCACTTTGGAAGTATTCATGGTGGAGCCTCCATAGGAATAAAGTCCTTACCTTAGGTTGGTCCGCCCGCCCATATTGTTGGTGCCTGGATCACGACGAACGGTGTCAGCTCACCTGTAAGATTTTGTGTTTGGCAACCCGGCGCCAGATCAGGCGCGCCAGCGTAATCAGCCAGTTGAGCAAGGCGATGCCCAGTACGCTCGCCAGTAGGGTCGGTACGCCTTGCTCGACGATCAGCTTGCCGGCCAGCAGCGGGAAGCCGAAGACCCCTATAAAGTACGACAGGCTGAACAGCAGCAAGGCCTGAGACGTGCTGGCGCTCGGCGCTTCATTGGCGGCCAGGCCGTTGATCACCGAATAGGTCAGGCCGTAACCGACCCCCAAGGTAGCGGCCGCCAGCAAGTAGCTGAAGCTGTCATGCACGCCGAAGCTCAACAGCAGGATCGACACCACCATCAACCCAGACAACACACAGGCCGACCAGTACGCATCGCGCCTGACCACAAAGCTGGCAATCAACAAACGACTGGTGATTGCCGCCCCCATGAAGCCCAGAAAGAACAGCGAATAATCCAGCCCATGGCTTGCCGCGTAGCTGGTCTGGAAACTCGACAGGCCGCCAAATACACAGCCGCCCAGGCCGACCATGATGATCGCGAATACCGCCTTGGAGCCCAGCACACGGCGGGTGCTGGCCCAGGAGATTTTCGAGACGGCGCCGGCGCCCAGCGAGTTGGGTTGTTGCTGGAGATGGCTGCCCAGGCGCCAGAAGATCAGCACGCCCACGAGGCTTGCGAGGGCCGCGATATAAAACGCGGTTTCCAGGGGCAGGCCCAGGGCGCTGGCCGCCCGTCCCAACAAGGGGCCCGAACCGATGCCGGTCATCATGCTGCCCGACAGCCAGGCGAAATATTTGGCTCTTTGGCTGGGCTGCACCAGCATCGCCACGATGATCGGGCCCAGGGTATAGAACACGCCCCAGCCCAGCCCGAGGGCCAGGCCGAACAGCATCAGGCCCTGGCCAAAACCCGGCGTCAGGGCAAAACCCAGGCAGGCGGCCACCAGCAGGCTCCCCAGGCAGGCAATCGCGCGCGCGGCACCCAGGGCGTCGGCCAGGTGCCCGGACACAATCACCGCGATAAACGTACTGAGCATCGCCATGGAGATCACGCTGCCGGCGTCATGCTCGTTGCCGCCTCTGGAATCAATCAGCAGCGATAACAAAAACGTCGAACCGTACGACAATGACAGCAGGTAGCTGGCAAGGCACAACAAGGCGAAGAGCTTTCCGCCAACCGGAGCAGTGGGGTGCATGGGCAAACCTGGGCGTCTGTTGGATTTATGGCGGACTTTTTACCATGCGCTACCGCCCGGTTTGTTCTGTGGTTACCGGTGCCAACATTGCTACAGGACGGAGTAATCACCTGCATAAAACCCTGCAAGCGGTCATCAAAGGGCCTTAGTATGTGTCCTTTCTTTTTTAGCCGCAGGCCTGTTCATGACCATCGAGATTCGTCCCGCCGTGCCCAGCGATGCTGCGCAGATCCTGACCTTCATCACTGAACTGGCCGAGTACGAAAAAGCCCGCCACGAAGTGATCGCCAGCGTGGTGGACATCGAGCGCAGCCTGTTCAGCGAAGGCGCTACCGCCCATGGCCTGATCTGCCTGCGTGATGGCTTGCCGATTGGTTTTGCGGTGTTTTTCTTTAGCTATTCCACCTGGCTGGGCAGCAACTGCCTGTACCTGGAAGACTTGTATATCAACCCGGAACAGCGCGGCGGCGGGGCGGGCAAGAAGTTGCTGCGCCACCTGGCCAAGATCGCCTATGACAATGGTTGTGGGCGCTTTGAATGGAGCGTGCTGGACTGGAACGAGCCGGCCATTGCCTTCTATAAGTCCATCGGTGCCCAACCCCAGGAAGAATGGGTGCGCTACCGCATGGAAGGCGACGCATTGCGCGACTTTGCCCAGGGCTGAGATCGGCCCTGTCTTGGGGCCTGGCATTTGCCATAATGGCCGCCGCTTTCGCATTTCTAGATAGGCCCTACATGCAGGAAAACCCACCCATTCCCGCCAAAGACCCCGCGCCCACGGGCACCCAGACCCTGCTGCGCGGCCTGGGCGTGGTGCAGGCGGTGGCGGCCGGCGCGCGTGACCTCAAGGAAATCGCCCGGCGCATCGGCACCACCCGCAGCACCACCCACCGCCTGGCCAGTTGCCTGGTGGATGAGCGCTACCTGCGAGTGGTGCCGCAAGTCGGTTACCTGTTGGGACCGAAGCTGATCGAGCTGGGCTTCCAGGCGCGGGACGAGCTGCCGCTGGTGACGCTGGCGATACCCTATCTGGACGAGCTGTCGGCGCTGACCGGCGACACCATCCACCTGGCGATCCGCGAGTTCGACGATGTGCTGTACCTGCACAAGAACCCCGGGCGCAATGGTCCGGAAATGCGTTCGCGGGTCGGTCACCGCATGCCCCTGGCACGTACCGGGATCGGCAAGGCCTTGTTGCTCGATGACTCGCAAGAGGAGTGGCAGCGCCTGTATCAGGTCAGCTTGCCGGTAGGCGGGAAAAACCTGCACTGGCCGCAGCACCCGGAGCAATCCTGGGAGCAGTTTGAGCAGCGTATGCGTGAATACGTGGCGGGTGGTTATGCATTCGACCTGGAAGACAACGAACCGTCGATCCGCTGCGTCGCCGCACCGGTGCGCGATGCCAGCCGGCGGATTGTCGCCGGCATCAGCATCGCCAGTACGGTGCCCTACATGCCGCTGGAAAAAATGGCCGAGCTGATCCCCCTGGTCAAGCAGGTCGCAGCGCGGCTGTCCGCGGAGTTGGGCGCGAAGGCCTGATCAGGCTTTCAAGGTGGCCATGTCGATCACGAAGCGGTACTTCACGTCGCCCGCAATCATGCGCGCATAGGCTTCGTTGATCTGGCGGATATCGAGCATTTCGATGTCGCAGGTAATGCCGTGCTCGGCGCAGAAATCCAGGACTTCCTGGGTTTCGGCAATGCCGCCGATCAGCGAGCCGGCCAGGACTTTACGGCCCAATACCAGCTTGGCGGCATTGACCGGCGGGTCGACCGGTTCGATCAAACCTACCAGGATATGCACGCCGTCAAAGCGCAGGACGTCGAGGTAGGGGTTCAGATCGTGCTGCACCGGAATGGTGTCCAGCAGGAAGTCGAAGCTGCCGGCGGCGGCTTTCATCTGCTCGGCATCGGTGGACACGATCACATGATCGGCACCCTGGCGTCGGCCTTCTTCTGCCTTGTTCGCCGAGCGGGTGAACAGCGTCACTTCGGCGCCCATGGCCTTGGCGAACTTGATGCCCATATGGCCCAGGCCGCCCATGCCGAGAACCCCCACCTTGTCGCCGGCCTTGACCCCGTAGTGCTTGAGTGGCGAGTAAGTGGTGATGCCCGCGCAGAGGATCGGCGCGGCGCTGGCCAGGTCGAGCTTGGCCGGGATCTTCACCACAAAGTGCTCGCTGACCACGATGCTGTCGGAGTAGCCGCCCATGGTGTTGCTGCCGTCTACCCGGTCCGGGGTGGCGTAGGTCATGGTCGGGCCTTCGAGGCAGTATTGCTCCAGGTCCGATTTGCACGCTTCGCAGTGGCGGCACGAATCCACCATGCAGCCCACGCCGACCAGGTCGCCAACCTTATGGGCGGTGACGCTGGCGCCGACGGCAGTGACCTTGCCGACAATCTCGTGGCCCGGCATCAATGGGTACACGGCGATGCCCCATTCGTTGCGTGCCTGGTGGATGTCGGAGTGGCAGACGCCGCAGTACAGGATTTCGATCGCCACGTCATCGGCGCGTGGGCTACGGCGCTCGAAGGACATGGGGGCGAGGGGAGTGGTGGCCGACTGGGCGGCATAACCGATGGCAGTGTACATGGTGCAAACCTCGCAAAAGCGTGGACGGGAGAGGTGGCGAATTCTGCGCGTCGACCCTGTGGGCGAACATGGCAAATGCTCCGAGTCTCATGCCTATTCGTCCGGGAGTGCCCGTGGATTGGATTCATTGGCCGCCAGACCTGCGATGATGTTCCTATCCCTTTTTCGCGAAGTTTTTTGCCATGTTGTTGACCCGCCATCTTGATGCCAACGCCACGCTGGTTTCCTTGATTGAGGGGCTTACGCCCTGCGACGGTTTCTCCCCGACCCACCTGGCGGGCGTGCAGGTGCTGCGCGCCAGTTGCGACGTGGCGCGCGGGCCGCAGATCTACGAACCGAGCCTGATGTTCGTGGCCCAAGGCAGCAAGCTCGCCTACCTGGGCCCGCGCACCCTGGAGTATGGCGCCGGGCATTACCTGATCCAGGCGATGCCGGTGCCGTTCGAATGCGAGACGTTTGCCATGGCCGCCGATGCCCCGCTGTATGGCGTGACCGTAGGCATTGATCGGGTGGTGCTGGGCGAATTGGTGATGGCTATGGGCATGCAGGCCGGCCCGCCGCCGGCGGCGCAGACCTTGGAGTCGATGAGCTCGGTGGTGCTCGATGACGCGATGCGCGGTTGCGTCGAGCGGCTGTTGCAGTGCCTGCACGATCCACTGGAAGCCCGGATCATGGGACCGGCGAGGGTGCGGGAATTACTGTTCACCGCCTTGCGCGGGCCACAGGCCGATGTGCTGCGGGCCCTGGTGGAACAGCAGGGGCAGTTCTCGCGGATTGCCACCTCATTGAATCACCTGCATGCCCATTACGCCGAACCGCTGAACATCGAGACCCTGGCCGGTTATGCGCATATGAGTGCGTCGACGTTTCATGAGCATTTCAAGCGCTGCACCCTGTTGTCGCCGGTGCAGTACCTCAAGCGCTTGCGCCTGCTCAAGGCCCAGCAGTTGTTACTGGCAGAAGGCATGGGTGTGGCGCAGGCGGCGCATAACGTGGGGTATCAGAGTACGTCGCAGTTCAGTCGGGAATATAAGCGCTATTTCCTGCGCAACCCGGGTGAAGAGCGAGCGGCATAGATGATCGTTCCCACGCGGAGCGGGGGAGCGAGCAGGCAAGCCCACATTGACTCGAGTCGGCCATAAAAAAAGGCTCCCATTTGGGAGCCTCAGTTGGCTTACATATTCGGGTAAGTCGGCCCACCCGCGCCTTCCGGCGTCACCCAGGTGATGTTCTGCGAAGGGTCCTTGATGTCACAGGTCTTGCAGTGCACACAGTTCTGGGCGTTGATCTGGAAGCGCTTCTCGCCGTCTTCCTGGGTGATCACTTCGTACACGCCAGCCGGGCAGTAGCGTTGCGCCGGTTCATCGTAGAGCGGCAGGTTGGTGCCGATCGGGATGCTCGGGTCCTTGAGTTTCAAGTGGCACGGCTGTTCTTCTTCATGGTTGGTGCTGGAGAGGAACACCGAGCTCAGCTTGTCGAAGCTCAGCTTGCCGTCGGGTTTGGGGTAGTCGATCTTCTGGCTGTCCTTGGCCAGCTTGAGGCAGGCGTAGTCCGGCTTGGTGTCATGCAGGGTGAACGGCATTTTGCCGCCGAGGATGTTCTGGTCGAACCAGTTGAAGCCGGCACCGATGATCGGGCCGAACTTGTGCATCGCCGGGCCGAAGTTACGGGTGGCGAACAGTTCCTCATAGAGCCAACTGGTTTTGAAGCTGTCGACGTAGGCCGTCAGTTCATCACCGCCTTCGGATTCGGCGAACAGGCGGTCAGCCACGGCGTCTGCGGCGAGCATGCCGGACTTCATGGCGGTGTGGCTGCCCTTGATCTTGGCCACGTTCATGGTGCCCAGGTCGCAACCGATCAGGGCGCCGCCCTTGAATACCATCTTCGGCAGCGAGTTGATGCCGCCCTTGGCCAGGGCGCGGGCGCCGTAGCTGATGCGCTTGCCGCCTTCCAGGTACTGGGCCAGCACCGGGTGATGCTTGAGGCGCTGGAACTCATCGAACGGCGACAGGAAGGTGTTGCTGTAGGACAGGTCGACGATCAGGCCTACGACCACCTGGTTGTTTTCCAGGTGATAGAGGAACGAACCACCGGTGTTCTCGTTGCGCATGATGTCCAGCGGCCAGCCGGCGGTGTGGACCACCAGGCCTGGTTGGTGCTTGGCCGGGTCGATTTCCCAGATTTCCTTGAGGCCGATGCCGTAGTGCTGTACGTCGGCATCGCTGTCCAGGTTGAAGCGCTGGATCAGTTGCTTGCCCAGGTGCCCACGGCAGCCTTCGGCGAACAGCGTGTACTTGCCGCGCAGTTCCATGCCTGGGGTGTACAGGCCTTCTTTGGGATGACCTTCACGGTCGACGCCGAGGTCGCCGGTGATGATCCCGCGCACTACGCCGTTTTCGTCGAACAGTACTTCCTGGGCCGCGAAACCTGGGTAGATTTCCACGCCCAGGTTCTCGGCCTGCTGGGCCAGCCAGCGGCACAGGTTACCCAGGGAGATGATGTAGTTGCCTTCGTTGTGCATGGTCTTGGGCACAAAGAAGTCAGGCACCTTGGTGGAGGTGTCGCTGCTGCGCAGTACATAGATGTCGTCGCGCACCACCGGGGTGTTGAGTGGAGCGCCCAGTTCTTTCCAGTCCGGGAACAATTCGTTCAGGGCGCGTGGTTCAAACACGGCGCCGGACAGGATATGTGCGCCGACTTCCGAGCCTTTTTCGACCACGCAGACGCTGATTTCCTTACCGGCTTCGGCGGCCTTCTGCTTCAGTCGGCAGGCGGCAGACAGGCCCGACGGCCCTGCGCCGACGATGACCACGTCGAATTCCATGTATTCGCGTTCCACAGGCTATCTCCTACTCAAGGCTCAACAGTTTTTTTTCTAATGGGTGGAGGTTCGGTGTTTTATCTGTCGTCTTCTGCGCCAATTTCTTACAAAAGGGCAGGGGACGACCCACCTTTCTCTCTAGGTGGCGCATTATATCTACACCACTCTCAGCGTCCAATACAAACGTTTGTTTGAATTGCCCGCGAGCTAGGTAAATCAAAGCAACGCGGCTTATATCTGACCATTTTGCTGTATTGACCGGAAAAGGTGTTCCGGTCAATATACGGTCGGTTTTGCGCTTCTCGTAGGCGGACTGCCGGTTTCAAGGCCACGTCCAAAGACAAGGCACTGCTCATGCAGGTTGACGCGCACGTAATGCTGGCGCGCAGTTTACACGTTGCAACGATGAATGACTTGTCAGTCACCCCTGACGAACGGTCTTTATTATTGAGTACGTGCAACGTTACCTGTCATGAAGGCCTGCGTTTTTAGAGGTGCCCTTGTGCGCCGTTGAGCATCTACCGCCAGGTTTATCCGGGCGGCTTCCTTTTCACCGGAGAGTAACGAGGAATCCATGAAGGTTCTTGTAGCTGTCAAACGCGTTGTCGATTACAACGTGAAAGTTCGCGTCAAGGCGGACAATTCCGGCGTCGATCTGGCTAACGTCAAAATGTCGATGAACCCCTTCTGCGAAATCGCCGTGGAAGAAGCCGTACGCCTGAAAGAAAAAGGTGTCGTGACTGAAATCGTCGTCGTTTCCATCGGTCCGACCACTGCTCAAGAGCAGCTGCGTACCGCCCTGGCCCTGGGTGCCGATCGCGCGGTTCTCGTCGAATCCGCTGAAGAGCTGACCTCGCTGGCCGTGGCCAAGCTGTTGAAAGCCGTTGTCGACAAGGAACAGCCGCAACTGGTGATCCTCGGCAAACAGGCCATCGACAGCGACAACAACCAGACTGGCCAGATGCTGGCTGCACTGACCGGTTACGGCCAGGGTACCTTTGCCTCGAAAGTCGAAGTCAGTGGCGACAGCGTTGCCGTGACCCGCGAAATCGACGGCGGCGCGCAGACCGTTTCCCTGAAACTGCCGGCCATCGTCACCACCGACCTGCGTTTGAACGAGCCGCGTTATGCGTCCCTGCCAAACATCATGAAAGCCAAGAAGAAGCCGCTTGAAGTGCTGACTCCGGATGCTTTGGGCGTTTCCACCGCCTCTACCAACAAGACCGTCAAAGTCGAAGCGCCAGCTGCACGCAGCGCGGGTATCAAGGTCAAGTCGGTGGCTGAACTGGTCGAGAAACTGAAAAACGAAGCGAAGGTGATCTGATCATGACTATCCTCGTAATCGCCGAACACGATAACAAGGTGCTGGCCCCGGCCACCCTGAACACCGTGGCTGCCGCTGCGAAAATCGGTGGTGATATCCACGTGCTGGTCGCTGGCCAGAATGTGGGTGCCGTGGCTGAAGCCGCCGCGAAAATCGCCGGTGTGAGCAAAGTACTGGCCGCCGACAACGCTGCCTACGCTCACCAGTTGCCGGAAAACGTTGCCCCTCTGGTTGCAGAGCTGGGCGCTGGCTACAGCCACATCCTGGCTGCCGCCACTTCCAACGGCAAAAACATCCTGCCGCGCGTTGCTGCGCAACTGGACGTTGACCAGATCTCCGAGATCGTTTCGGTCGAAAGCGCCGACACCTTCAAGCGCCCGATCTACGCCGGTAACGCCATTGCCACCGTACAGTCCACTGCTGCGGTCAAAGTGATCACCGTCCGTGCCACCGGTTTCGACCCGGTTGCCGCTGAAGGTGGTTCGGCTGCCGTTGAAGCGGTGGCTGCCGCGCACGACGCTGGTACTTCCAGCTTTGTTGGCGAAGAGCTGGCCAAGTCCGATCGTCCTGAGCTGACCGCTGCCAAGATCGTCGTTTCCGGCGGGCGTGGCATGCAGAACGGTGACAACTTCAAACACCTGTACGCCCTGGCCGACAAGCTGGGCGCTGCGGTCGGCGCTTCCCGCGCGGCTGTTGACGCAGGTTTCGTACCCAACGACATGCAGGTCGGCCAGACCGGCAAGATCGTTGCGCCACAGCTGTACATCGCGGTCGGTATCTCCGGCGCGATCCAGCACTTGGCCGGTATGAAAGACTCCAAGGTGATCGTTGCGATCAACAAGGACGAAGAAGCACCGATCTTCCAGGTGGCGGATTACGGCCTGGTTGCGGACTTGTTCGAAGCTGTACCTGAGTTGGAGAAGCTGGTCTAAACCAGCCGCTTCACTTATAAAGAGCCCGGTCTTATGACCGGGTTTTTTTTTGCACGCCACTCTTGATCGGGAAACACGCCATGGAACTGCGTCGCTGGACTGTACTGCTGGGCCTGTCACTGCTGCCGACCGTGTCTATCGCGGCTGGCAAATGCGAGCGCCTGGTGGTGACCGGCAGCCCGGATGCGCCGCCCTACCTGTGGCGTGACCCCCAAGCCCCCACCCACCTGATCGGCGCGAATGCCGATGTGTTGCAACAAGTGGCCAAGGAACTGGGGCTGAAAATCGACCTGCTGTACGGCGGCAAGCGTTCCCTGGCCCTTGAAGAAGTGCGCAGCGGGCGTATGGACATGCTGCTCGACGCGCCGCTGAACGTCAGCGAACTGGAGACCCTGGACTACATCCACCCGGCGCTGATGCAGGCCGATTACCGGGTGTGGACCCGCGTCGACTCGCCCCTGGTCTACGCCAGCGCGGCCGATTTGCATGGCCACAAAGGTGCGGTCTCGGAGCGGGCGCGCCTGTCCCCTGAGTTTGAAACCTTTGCCAGCGAGCACCTGACCCTGGAACGCGTGCCAACCCTGACCCCGGCCTTGCAGAAACTGTTGCTGGGTGAAGTGGACTACGTGCTGGCGGGACGTTACTCCGGCATGGCCATGGCCCAGACCCTGGGGATGAGCAAAGACTTGCTGGCCCGTGAGCTGCCGATTGATCAGCCGGGGCTGTTCCTGGCGATTTCCCACAACTCTGCCTGCAATGATCCGTGGTTGCGCGGACAGCTCGCGAAAAAGATGACAGAATTGGCCGCGTCCGGTCTGACGGAAGCCGCGTTGCAGCGCAATATCGAACGCTGGAAGACGCAGTTGCAGCAACCCGTCGGTACCCCAACAAAGTAGGGATTTTTAGTGACTATTCGACCTCTTTTCGCCGCCCTCGCCGTAGTAACGCTGGCGGGCTGTGCCGCAGATCCTGCGCCGAATGAGCAAATGCGCCTGACCCAGCAAGCCCTGGAGCAAGCCGCCGCCGTGGGGGCCGTTGCTGACGACGTGCCCGAGTTGAAACTCGCCGAAACGAAGCTGGCCCAGGCCAAGGCCGATATGGCGGATGAATCCTACAAGGATGCCCGCATGCTGGCTGAACAGGCCGAACTGGATGCCCGCCTGGCAGAGGCACGGGTGCTGACGCAAAAAAGCCAGGAACAGTTGAATGTCCTCGACACCCGTATCACCCGCCTGCGCAAACAGCTGGGAGATGCCCAATGAACCGTCTGACCTGTGGGCTGCTATTGAGCAGCTTGGTGCTCGGCGGCTGTGCCAGCCACCCCAATAGCGACACTGCGTTGCAACAGGCCGGCAGCGACTTCCAGAAGGTCAAGGAAGACTCCAATGTATTGCGTATCGCGCCCAAGGACGTGATCCGCGCCGGTGAGTCCCTGGCCCGCGCCGACCGTCTGTCCAGCTACTGGGGCAGTGGTGGCGACGTGGTGCATTACGCCTACCTGAGCCAGCGCTACAGCGCGATTGCCCGGGAACATACGCAACTGGTGCTCAACGAAGAACGTGCCGCCAAACGCGAACTGGAGCGCCAACGCCTGCAACTGGCGCTGCGCGAGGCCAAATTGTTGAGCGTGCAACAACAGGGCAAGTGGCTCGAAGAGCAGATCGCCAGCCTGACCACCACCCAGACCGATCGTGGCCTGGTGATGACCCTGGGCGATGTGCTGTTCGACACCGGCCAGGCCGAACTGAAAAACTCCGCCAACCGTACAGTGCTGAAGATCGTGCAATTCCTGCAACTGAACCCCAAGCGCGTAGTGCGGATCGAGGGCTATACCGACAGTACCGGCGGCGAGCAGGAAAACCTCAAACTGTCCCGTGACCGGGCACAGGCCGTGGCGGACGTACTGGTTGACCTGGGCATTGATGACAAACGCATCCAGGTGGAAGGTTATGGCGATCAGTACCCGGTGGAAGTGAATGCTTCCGAACGGGGGCGGGCGCAGAACCGGCGTGTGGAGATTGTCTTCTCCGATGACAAGGGCCAGCTCGGCGCCGCGCGCTGAACCTCAGTTCTTGTGGGCGCCGACTTGCCTGCGATACAGGCGACGCGGACTTTCAACTGAACCGTAGCGATGCCATTGCAGGCAAGCCAGCTCCCACAGGGAATAGGCTGTGTGTCTCGCCCCGTAACCCGATCCTCGATCGGGTTTTTCATGCCCGCCATTGCGTGCTCAACCCCTACAGTTTTTTCTATCACTGCCGCCCGTCCTCGACTATTGTGGCAACTGTCCCCGTACACTTCTAAACTGTGCCGGTATGTTTCACACAAAAATAAAATACCCGTGAAATCGAGTGCTGCGTCATGACCAATCTCTTGCTTTACCAACGTATCGCCCAGCAATTGGCTGAAGATATCCGGCGCGGTGTCTATCAACCGGGTGAGCGCGTGCCTTCGGTGCGCAAGATGAGCTCCCAGCTCAATGTCAGTCATGCCACGGTGTTGCAGGCCTACGCCAATCTTGAGGATCAGGGGTTGATCCGCGCGCGGCCGCAGTCCGGGTATTACGTGCACCAGACCCCGGCCCTGACCGCACCGACGCCGGATATTGCGCGGGTCGAGCGCCCGGGCCTGGTCACACGCAGCAGTATCATTCAACAGGTCTTGGTCGAGTCCCGTCGTGAAGGGGTGTTCCCGCTCGGCGCCGCCGTGCCCAGTGTCGATTACCTGCCGGTACGCGCGCTGCACCAGCAACTGGCCAAGGTCACGCGCTTCCAGAGCCCACGGGCGTTCAGCTATATGTTCAGCCCGGGCTTTGAGCCGTTGCGGCGCCAGGTTGCGATTCGCATGCGCGATGCCGGTGTGGTGGTCGACCCGTCCGAAGTGGTGATCACCCACGGGTGTGTCGATGCGTTGCAGATGTCCTTGCGCGTGCTGACCCGTCCCGGCGACCTGATCGCCGCCGAGTCCCCCACCTATTACGGCCTCCTGCAACTGGCGGACTTGCTCGGCCTCAAGGTCATCGAGATCCCCAGCGACCCGGCCACCGGCATGAGCCTGGAGGCTCTGCAACTGGCGGCCAACCAATGGTCGATCAAGGCCCTGGTGCTGACCACGCGCCTGAGCAATCCCCTGGGCGGCACCATGCCCGAAGAGCGGCAGAAACAGTTGCTGCGCCTGGCCTCGGATTTCGATATCCAGATTGTTGAAGATGATATCTACGGCGAATTGATGTTCGAATTGGGGCGCACCAAGGCCCTCAAGGCGTATGACCGCCTGGACCGGGTGATCTACTGCTCGAGTTTTTCCAAGACCCTGTCCCCCGGCGTGCGCATCGGCTGGATGATTGCCGGCAAATACCAGCAGGAGATCCAGCGCCTGCAGATGTTCAGCACCCACTCGGCGTGCAGCGTCACGCAGATGGGGGTGGCGGCGTACCTGGAGAACGGCGGTTACGACCGGCACCTGCGCTACATTCGCCAGGAATACCGCAAGAACCTCAGCGCCTTCCAGTTGGCGGTGCAGCAGTATTTCCCTGAAGGCACGCAGATGAGCCGACCGACCGGCGGTTTTATCCTGTGGGTCAGCCTGCCGGGCAGGGTCAACACCCAGGAACTGCACGTGCGCGCTCTGCAGCAGGGCATCAGCATTGCGCCGGGGCTGATCTTCAGTAATACAGAACAGTTCAACCACTGTATCCGGCTTAATTGCGGTACCCCGTGGAACCGTGAAGCCGAGCGCGCCTTGATGACCCTGGGCATGCTGGCCAACCAGTTGTGCCAGGAGGCGGCGAGCGGGTTTTGAAGGGCCAAAGACGGGCATGAACGGTAGGTGGCTAATCACCGCGCTTGTCATGCTGCGCTCAACAAGCGAGCATATGGCCTTCTGCCGTTAATGCTGTAGGCGATATGACTTATATTTTTCCTGCCGCGCTGTTGATCTGTCTGGCGGGCCTGTGCAACGCCACGCCTGTACTGGCAGCACCTGCCAGTGCGCCGATCGTGCTGGCAGCCGCTGAACAAAAGCCGGCCCCGGCTAAAAAAACGGTCCAGGCGAAAAAGCCCGCCCCGGTTAAAAAAACCGCCAAGGTGAAAAAGCGCGCACCTACCGCCAGCAAATCCAAGTCGGCCCGTGAAGTGGCCCAGACCAAGCTGGCGCCTGCACAACTGGACCTCAGTCTGCCCCAGGAAATGGTCCGCCATCTGCAGCCCCTTGGCACCATGCCGCAACCTAGAAACGTACCGTTGTTGCCGCCGATGTTTGATGAGAAGCCGGTCGATAACAGTGCATTCCAGATCAACGGGCGCTTGCTCAGCAATGAAATGCAGTTGCAAATGCGCAATGAAGAGCGGCGCGACGTTGAAGGCGCGGCTCTGGATTTTGAATTCAAGAATTAATCTTCCTCGCAAAGTGACCTGATCCACTGACCTTCTGTCGCAGACTGGTCGGTCACTTTTGTTTTCTGCGAAAAACCCCTGTTAGACCATTTTAAAACGGATGTTTTAGGGCGTACTCTAGCCCGGCCATCAACACTATGTCGTCGAGGACCTGTTGGTCATGAAATGCCGTGAAGGCTGTGGCGCCTGCTGTATAGCCCCCTCCATCAGTTCGCCGTTGCCCGGTATGCCTAATGGCAAACCCGCAGGCGAACGCTGCCTGCATCTGTCGGTCGAACAGCTGTGCCAATTGTTTGGCCAGCCGGAGCGGCCTGCGGTGTGCGGTGCCTTTGCGGCAGATCTTGAGGTCTGTGGTAGTAGCCAGGAAGAAGCGATCAGGTTGATCGGCTGGTGGGAGCAGATGACGGCGGCTTAGTGGGCTTTAATGTCAGAACTTCAACAATAAGGAATACACCAATGGGTTCGCTGAAACGAATGGCTGTGTTGTGCGGTTTTACGGTGTTGTTTGCGGCTGCTGCACAGGCAGAAGAGTGGCAGGTTGCCAAGGATGAAGAAGGCATCAAAGTTGCCTTGAGTGAAGTGGCTGGCTCCAAGTACAAGGCTTATCGCGGCGTTACTGTGATCAAGGCGCCATTGGCCAAGGTCCAGGCCCTGCAGGACGATGTCGTCGGTGCCTGTAAGTGGATTCACGAATGCAAGTCGCAGAAGTTGCTCAAGAAGGAAGGCGACAAGAGCTGGACCTACACCCAGTTCAAGGCGCCGTTCCCGGTGACCGATCGTGACTCGATCCTGGAAATCACCACCACCCAGGCTGCCGATGGCAGCGTGACCCGCAAGCTGCTGGAAGTACCCACCTATCTGCCGGAAGAGAAGGGTTATGTGCGTGTGGCCCAGGTAGAAGGCTTCTGGAAACTGGTGCCCAAAGGTGCCGACCAGACCGAAGTGACCTACCAGGTCCACACCGAGCCAGGCGGCAGCGTGCCTTCCTGGTTGGCCAACAAGTTTGTGGTTGAAGCCCCCTTCAACACCTTGAAAGCCCTCAAGGCAGCGGCCGAGAAGCCGTAAGCCCAACCGATCAGGTGCCTCCTGCCTTGAGTGGAACGATCGCCGGGCCCTCAAGGTCCAGATAGGTATAAGCCCATCCATGGGCTTTATCGAGGAGGCACTGATGCAAAACTGGCAAGTTACCTTCGTTGATGATCACGGCGTGCAGTCCGTGGAGCAGTTCAGCTGCGCGCAAAAGCCCAGCCTCGAAGTCGCCGCACAGATGATTCGCGCCAAATTACTGCCCATCCCCGCCAAACTGGACCTCAATGACCTGGACGGTCGCATCGCCGAACCGACGGTGAAAAGCCTGAAGGATCAGAACAGTATCCAGATCCTCGACATCTCTCCCGCCCCCTGAATATTCCCTGTACGTTGTTAAAGCGCTGCTGGTGGAGCTGATAGCTTCGCGCTACTCTGCAAGGGAGATCAGCGAATGAATCGCTAAGGTCTGGTCTTGTCAGCTACATGCTTGTTTTCCTGCGGTGATGTCATTGCCGTCTACCTGCGCTGTTCACGCGCAGGCCCTGGGAAGCACGGAAAGTCTATCCATCGGTTCAGGAGGACGTTTCATGAGCACAGCCTATCAAGAAGACATCAGCACCCACGTGTTACGCCGCATGAAAGAGGGCGGCTTTGACTTTTCACGTTTCCACCCCATCGAGTTCTACGCCATTTTCCCGGACGAGGAACGTGCGCGCCGGGCTGCGGGTCGGTTTCGTGGCGAGTCGATCAATGCCCAGGTCAGTGCGCGGGATGATGGCGCCTGGTTCCTGGAATTAAGCAAAGTTATGTTCGCCACCTATGACGGTATAGGTGATTTCGAGCAGGACTTTGAGGCGGTAGTCGAGCCCTTGGGCGGGATTATCGAAGGATGGGGTGTGAAGCACGAGGTTCGTGGGTTACCCATGTAGTCGCATGATCAATAAAGCAGCGTATCGGCTGACCCTTGGGTCGGCCGATTTTGTTTGTGGCGCGGCAAAGTACTTGGAACTTATTGCGAAAAATCCTCCACAAAAAAAAGGCCACCCGAGCAGGGTGGCCAAAAGGGAAGACCGGAAAGAAGGGGAACCGGTCGGTACTTGCACGAGCAAATTACCGGCGGTGCTGTGGGGATGCTGTAGGACGAATCCTGTTCAGCGAATGTGGGTGATTATCCGCAGGCTTTCCCGGGCAGTGAAATCAACTCTGACTATGCTGGTGATAGGCAATGCCTGCGTCGCTTTGAAGCGCGCGTGGCAACGCTTGGGCGTTAACTGCACCAGGACGGTGCGTAGCAGCCTTTTAATGTATCCAACTGATTGATACTTAAGTGTTTATGCCGCTGGCACGGGCCTTGCGACAGTCCGTTGCGTCCGGGTGACAAGGAGTTCGGCATGATCCGCACTTATTACGATGAAATGTACGATGAGGTCGGCCAGGTCCGGCCTCACTATCGCGAGTTTGCCCGCTGGCTGGCTGAAACCCCGACCGAACTGCTGGCCCAGCGCCGCCGTGAAGCGGATCTGCTGTTTCACCGCGCCGGTATCACCTTCACCCTGTACGGCGACGAACAGGGCACCGAGCGCCTGATTCCCTTCGATACCATCCCGCGCAGCATTCCCGCCAGTGAGTGGCGGGTGGTCGAACGTGGCTGTATTCAGCGGGTCAAGGCATTGAACCTGTTCCTCGCCGACCTGTATCACGACCAACGGATTATCAAGGCCGGGATTATTCCTGCCGAGCAAGTGTTGGCCAATGAGCAATACCAACTGGCGATGCAGGGCCTGGACCTGCACCGTGGTCTCTATTCCCAAGTCTCTGGGGTCGATCTGGTACGGGATGGCGACGGCACGTACTACGTGCTGGAAGACAACCTGCGCACCCCCAGCGGTGTGAGCTACATGCTCGAAGACCGCAAGATGATGATGCGCCTGTTCCCTGAACTGTTCGCCGCCCAACGCATCGCGCCGATCGACCATTACCCCAACCTGCTGCTCGACACCCTGAAAAGTTCCAGCCCGCTGGACAACCCCAGTGTGGTGGTACTGACGCCAGGGCGGTTCAACAGTGCGTTTTTCGAACATGCGTTTCTCGCCCGGGAAATGGGTGTGGAACTGGTGGAGGGCGCCGACCTGTTCGTGCGTGACGACCGGGTATTCATGCGCACCACCGACGGGCCCAAGGCGGTGGACGTGATCTACCGGCGTCTCGACGATGCCTACCTCGACCCGTTGGCCTTCAACCCGGAGTCGATGCTCGGCGTGCCGGGCCTGCTGGCCGCCTATCGCTCGGGTAATGTGGTGCTGGCCAATGCCATTGGCACCGGGGTGGCGGATGACAAATCGGTGTATCCCTTCGTCACCGACATGATCCGCTTTTACCTGGATGAAGAACCCATTCTGAAGAACGTTCCGACGTTCCAGTGCCGCAAGCCTGACGAGCTGTCCCATGTACTGGCCAATTTGCCAGAGCTGGTGGTCAAGGAAACCCAGGGCTCCGGTGGCTACGGCATGCTGGTCGGGCCTGCCGCCACGGCCGCCGAGATCGAAGCCTTTCGCGCACGGATCAAGGCCAAGCCCCATGCCTACATTGCCCAGCCGACCCTGTGCCTGTCGACGTGCCCGACCTTTGTCGAAAACGGCATCGCACCGCGGCATATCGACCTGCGGCCGTTCGTCTTGTCGGGCAAGGAAACCCGCGTGGTGCCGGGCGGGCTGACCCGTGTCGCGCTGCGTGAAGGCTCGCTGGTGGTCAACTCGTCCCAGGGCGGCGGCACCAAAGACACCTGGGTGGTGGAGGATTGAAGCCATGTTGAGCAGAACTGCCTCGGATTTATATTGGATGTCGCGCTATCTGGAGCGCGCGGAAAACCTCGCGCGCATGCTGGATGTCAGCTATTCGCTGTCGCTGATGCCCCAGGATGGACGCGGCGATGGCCTGCACGAACTGGCCATGCCCCTGCTGATCACCGGCACCCTGGACGACTATCACGCGCGTCACGGCGAATTGCATGCCGAGCGGTTGTTGCACTTCTTTGCCCTGGACGCCGCCAATCCGGCGAGCATCTACAGTTGCCTGGGTGCCGCCCGCGCCAGTGCCCATGCCGTGCGTGGGCGAATCACCGCCGACATGTGGGAAAACATCAACGCCACCTGGCTGGATATTCGCGTCATCGCCCAGGAAGGCCTGAGCCGTTATGGCATGAGCCGTTTCTGCGAATGGGTCAAGGAACGCTCCCACCTGTTTCGCGGCGCCACCTACGGCACCATCATGCGCAACGACGCTTTTCGCTTTATTCGCCTGGGCACCTTTATCGAACGGGCGGACAACACTTTGCGCCTGTTGGATGCCCGCTACGAGATGGCCGGCGACCAGGCCGAAGTGGTGATTGATGGCACCGCCCACGCCTACTACCAATGGAGTGCGCTATTGCGGGCCTTGTCGTCGTTCGAGGCCTACACCGAAATCTACCGTGATGCCCCCGGCGCTCGTCAGGTGGCCGAACTGTTGCTGCTGCGTGCCGATGTGCCGCGCTCTTTGCGCGCGTGCAGCGAAGAAATCGACCAGATCCTCGCCAGCCTGCCCGGCCTCAACGGCCGCCCGGCGCAGCGCCTGGCCGCCGAGATGGACGCGCGCCTGCGCTTTACCGCGATTGACGAAATCCTCGAGGAAGGCCTGCACGCCTGGCTGACCGACTTCATCCCCCTGGTGCGCCAGTTGGGTAACGCCATTCATCATTCCTACCTGGAGGCGGCATGAGACTTTCCATCAGCCACGAAACCACCTACCGCTATGAAGACCAGGTGCGCGCCAGCATCCAGTACCTGCGCCTGACCCCTCACGACAGCGAGCGTCAGCATGTGCTCAGTTGGCAACTGGATCTGCCGCGTCCGGTACGGGCCCAGTTGGACCCGTTCGGCAATATCCTGCATGTGCTGACCCTGGATGAGCCCCATGAATCAATCATCATCGGCGCCCGGGGCCAGGTGGATATCGACGAGTGGCGCGAGGCCGAGCATGACAGCCAGTCGCCATTTCCTTTCCAGCGTTGCACGCGCCTGACCGAGCCGGACGAGGCCCTGCGCGCCTTTGCCGAGCAGCACTGCGGCAAGCGCCGGGATCGCAATGCCCTGATTGACCTGATGCACGCCCTCAACCAGCACATCGCCTATGTGCCGGGCGCCACCCAAGTGGAGACCAGCGCGGCCGAGGCGTTCGCCGGGCGGGCCGGAGTTTGTCAGGATCATGCCCACGCCTTCCTGGCCTGCGCGCGCAGCCTGGGGATCGCCACACGTTATGTGTCGGGGTATTTGTACAGCGAGGACAGTGAACACCTGGCCAGCCACGCCTGGGCCGAAGCCTGGCTGGATGACGCCTGGTACAGCTTCGATGTGACCAACCAGTTGGCGCGCCCGGAGCGGCATTTGAAACTGGCAGTGGGCCTGGATTACCTCGATGCATGCCCGGTGCGCGGCATGCGCCGTGGCGGCGGGCACGAGCAGATGCATGCCAGGGTATTTGTGGCACCGAGCCCGGTGATTCTGGTGCAGCAGCAATAATCCCCGCCGCATCCTGCTGAAGCCGGCTAGCCGGCTCTATCAGTGCGCGTCGGTTTTGCGCGTGGCCATATGCTTCAAATACCCTACCAGCAACTCCAGGTCGGCATCCGGCAACACGCTGGCGGCAAACGCTGGCATTTTGGCTTGCGGCCAATGCCTCAGGCTCTGGGGATCACGGATATAACGCTTGAGGAAGTCGCCGCCGAAATACTCGGTCGGGCTGTAGGGCAGATTCAGATCCGGCCCTACCTGCGCGTCACCCGCGCCGTTTAGACGATGACAGGCCAGGCAGTTTTTCTGAAACAGGGCAAACCCCTGGTTGATCGGGTCATTCACCGCCAGCGCCGGGTCCGGCAGCAGCGCCGGGAAGCGTTCGGCAACGGTTCTCAGCTGTTTGATCGTCGAGATCTGAAATGGCCATTGTTCCGGGCTGATCCCGCTCGCCTGGGGCCGGGTCCATACCAGATAGAACGGCCCAGCACTGGGTTTGCCAGTGGCCAGTGGCGGCCAAGGATGAACCGGATCTTCCACCGCCAGCCACGCCTGGGCGCCGCTTTGCTGAAGCAGCGGTGCGGCGGCCAGTTCGGCGGCAAAACCATCCAGCGCCACCGCCTGCACATGGTTATGCGCCAGCAGGCCCGGTAAGAGTGCGGCCAGCGGCACCGCGCGATAGGTCATAGTGCGCTTGTAGGAAACGTCATCGACGATCTGCACGGTCTGCGCAGCCGGGTGCTTGAGCAGGTCAGCGGTTTGCCACGTGGTGCGGCTGTGATCTAGCTCGATGGTCAACGAGGCGGCGCTGGCGGGGTAGGCCAGGATCAGCAGCAACAGAACGATAAGGTGTTTCAAGGCAGGGCCCATCCGGCAATGGCGATAGGGTCTCAGGATACCGGACAACCACCACCAAACCGCAGGCAAAAAAGGCAGCCCCGGTTACGGGAACGCTCTAGGCGGTTTCCCGGACGGTGCTGCCAAAAGCTTGAGTATTCAGGTGTGATCGGCCCGCTCAACCAATGATCTTGGTCAGGTTGGGCAAAATCAGAATTAGTGTGGTGGCGAAGAGAATAAGCCCCGCCTGGCGAACTTTCGATTGTTTGAACATGGCTGACTGCCTTTTGTTGTTATTCCTGAGCCAAGCACCATCATTGGCTACATTAAGCCGGCTAGATGGCATTTTTCTTACAGCTGCTCCAGCAAGACCCGGCAGCAGCGTCATACACTTCTTACTGATTCAACCTTAGAGCCCTTGTCGGGCTTGACTTAGAACGCTTTCGTATCAAGTTATATTGAAAGCCGTTTAAAAAAGCATGAGGCATATAGCCATCTGCGCCCCAGCCCCTTGGCTAGACAGCTAAAACGATTAACCCGGTGTTTCCGATAGTCTCCTACCGTTCGTCTGAGCGTGGTCGTCAAGGTCAATGAGCGCATCGGTCATTGAATCTGCCCTCGCGGCGCTTAAGGTAAGGGCACGGTCGGCTCTCCCCTTGAGAGCTCCATTGCACAGTGGTTCGAGGACGTCATGACCCAAGCTTTGATCTTTGATGCGATACGTACGCCCCGGGGCAAAGGCAAGGCCGATGGCGCCTTGCACAGCGTCAAGCCGGTGAACCTGCTGGCCGGCTTGCTCACCGCCCTGCAACAGCGCAGCGACCTGGACACGCGCCAGGTGGATGACATCGTGCTCGGTTGCGTCACGCCGGTCGGGGATCAGGGCGCGGACATCGCCAAGACCGCCGCGCTGGTGGCCGACTGGGACGTCAGCGTCGCCGGTGTGCAGGTCAACCGCTTTTGCGCGTCGGGCCTGGAAGCGGTCAACCTCGGAGCGATGAAAGTGCGGTCTGGCTTCGAGGACCTGGTGGTGGTGGGCGGTGTCGAGTCCATGTCCCGCGTGCCCATGGGCAGTGACGGCGGTGCCTGGGTGCTGGACCCGCAGACCAATATGCACAGCCACTTCACGCCCCAGGGGATTGGCGCCGACCTGATTGCCACCCTGGAAGGCTTCTCCCGCGAAGATGTCGATGCCTTCGCCTTACACTCCCAGCAGAAAGCGGCGCGGGCCTGGTCAGAGGGTTCCTTCAAGAAATCCCTGATCCCGGTGCAGGACCAGAACGGGATCGTGTTGCTCGATCACGACGAATTTATCCGTGGCGACTCAACGCTTGAGGGCTTGGGCAAGCTCAAGCCGAGCTTCGAAATGATGGGGCAGATGGGCTTTGATGCCACGGCGTTGCGGGTCTACAGCCATGTCGAGCGCATCCAGCATGTGCACACACCGGGTAACAGCTCCGGGATTGTCGATGGCGCGGCCTTGATGCTGATCGGCTCCGAGGCCCGTGGTCGTGAACTGGGGCTGCATGCGCGTGCGCGCATCGTTGCCACGGCGGTGACCAGCACCGACCCGACCATCATGCTTACCGGCCCCGCGCCCGCCACTCGCAAGGCCCTGGCCAAGGCCGGCCTGCGGGTCGAGGACATCGACCTGTTCGAGGTCAACGAAGCCTTTGCCTCGGTGGTGCTCAAGTTCATCAAGGACATGGGCATCGACGCTGCCCGGGTCAACGTCAATGGCGGCTCGATTGCCATGGGCCACCCGCTGGGGGCCACGGGGTGCGCGATCCTCGGCACCTTGCTCGACGAACTGGAGGCGCGCCAGCAGCGCTACGGCCTGGCCACGCTCTGTGTGGGCGGCGGCATGGGTATCGCCACCATTATCGAACGCCTCTGAGCCTAAGGAATTTGTCATGACCGACGCCATTCGTTACGAAAAAGGCCAGGACCAGATCGTGGTGCTGACCCTCGACATGCCCGGCCAGAGTGCCAACACCATGAACGCGGCCTACCGCGAGGCCATGGCCGCCACCGTCGCGCGCCTGGACGCGGACAAGGACGCGATTGCCGGGGTCATTATTACCTCGGCGAAAAAAACCTTCTTTGCCGGCGGCGACCTCAATGAACTGATCAAAGTCGACAAGCCCCACGCCAAGGCGTTCTACGACATGGTCCTGGGCCTGAAGGCGCAACTGCGCAGCCTGGAAACCCTGGGCAAGCCGGTGGTGGCCGCGATCAACGGCGCGGCCCTCGGCGGTGGCTGGGAGTTATGCCTGGCGTGCCAGCACCGTGTGGCGCTGGATCACTCAGCCGTGCAGATCGGCTTGCCGGAAGTCACCCTCGGCCTGCTGCCGGGCGGCGGCGGGGTGGTGCGCATGGTGCGCATGCTGGGCCTGGAGAAGGCTTTGCCGTACCTGCTGGAAGGCAAGAAGATCAGCGCGCAAAAGGCTCTGCAGGCCGGTTTGATCGACGAATTGGCGGCGGATCGCGACGAACTGCTGGCCAAGTCCCGGGCCTGGATCCTGGCCAATCCGACGGCTAGGCAGCCTTGGGATATCAAGGGTTATCAGATCCCCGGTGGCACACCGTCCAATCCGAAAGTCGCGCAAATGCTCGCCATTGCGCCGTCGATCCTGCGCAGCAAAACCAATGGCTGCTTCCCCGCGCCGGAGAAAATCCTCTGTGCCGCGGTGGAAGGCGCCCAAGTGGACTTCGACACCGCACACCTGATCGAGACCCGCTATTTCACCGAACTCACCACCGGCCAGGTGGCGAAGAACATGATCGGCACCTTCTGGTTCCAGCTCAACGAAATCAACGCCGGTGGCTCACGCCCTGGGGGATTTGCGCCGTATGTCACACGCAAGGTCGGCATCCTCGGCGCCGGCATGATGGGCGCGGGGATTGCCTATACCAGCGCATCGGCGGGCGTGGAGGTGGTGCTCAAGGACGTCACGCTGGCAGCGGCAGAGAAGGGCAAGGCCCATTCGGCAGCGTTGCTGGACAAGAAGGTCAGCCGTGGGCAACTGACCCCTGAGCAGCGCGAAAGCACCCTGGCGCGGATCCATCCTACCGATAGCGATGCCGACCTGGCCGGTTGCGACCTGATCATCGAAGCCGTATTCGAAGACCGCGACCTCAAGGCCAAGGTCTCGGCCGCCGCCCAGCAGGTGGTAGGCGCTGACGCGGTGATCGCTTCCAACACGTCCACCTTGCCCATCAGCGGCCTGGCGAGCGCGGTGCCTGATCAAGGCAAGTTTATCGGTCTGCACTTCTTCAGCCCGGTGGAAAAAATGCCCCTGGTGGAAATCATCAAGGGCGCCAACACCAGCGACGAAACCCTGGCTCGTGGTTTTGATTTCGTACTGCAAATCAAGAAGACCCCGATTGTGGTGAATGACAGCCGCGGCTTCTTTACCTCACGGGTGTTCGGCACCTTCACCAATGAAGGCATTACCCTGCTCGGCGAAGGCGTGGCCGCGCCGATGATCGAGACCGAGGCGCGCAAGGCCGGGATGCCGATTGGCCCGCTGGCGATCTCTGACGAAGTTTCCCTCAGCCTGATGAGCCATATCCGCCAGCAGACAGCCAAGGACCTGCATGCCGAAGGCAAGGCACTTCCCGAGCATCCGGCGTTTGCAGTGATTGACCTGCTGCTCAATGAGTACAAGCGCCCAGGCAAGGCGGCGGGCGGTGGTTTCTACGAGTACCCCAATGGTGGCCAGAAATACCTGTGGCCAGAACTCAAGGTGCGCTTTGAAAAGCCGGGCCAACAGATTTGCGCCCAGGACGTGCGCGACCGCCTGCTGTTTATCCAGGCCATCGAAACGGTGCGGTGTGTGGAGGAGGGCGTGTTGATGTCCACTGCCGATGCCAATATCGGCTCGATCTTCGGTATCGGCTTTGCGGCCTGGACCGGCGGGGCGCTGCAGTTTATCAACCAGTATGGGCTGAACGACTTTGTGGCCCGGGCGCGTTACCTGGCCGAGCAGTATGGCGAGCGCTTCAGCCCGCCAGCGCTGTTGCTGGAAAAAGCCGCCCAGGGCACGACGTTCTAACCTCCCGACCGGGCACGGGTGGGGCTTGCCTTGAAAGGGTATTTCAAGGCAGGCTGGTGGGTGTGCGTTATTCCCATCACCGTGTCAGGTATTTTTTATGTCGCTACGCGTCTGCATTCTGGAAACCGATATCCTGCGTCCGGAACTGGTCGATCAATATCAAGGTTACGGGCAGATGTTCCAGCGCCTGTTTTCGCAGCAGCCGATTGCCGCCGAATTCGTCGTCTACAACGTCATGGAAGGTCACTATCCGGCGGACAGCGAAGTGTTCGACGCCTACCTGGTCACGGGCAGCAAGGCCGACTCCTTCGCTACCGACCCGTGGATCGAAACCCTCAAGGCCTACCTGTTGAACCGCTATGAGCGGGGCGACAAGCTGCTTGGCATCTGTTTCGGCCATCAACTGCTGGCGCTGCTGCTGGGCGGCAAGAGCGAGCGTGCGAGCCAGGGCTGGGGCGTGGGCACCCACAACTATCAATTGGCCGCCAAGGCACCGTGGATGAGCCCGGTGGTGGAAGAACTGACCCTGTTGATCAGTCATCAGGATCAGGTCACGGCATTGCCGGAAAACGCCACGGTGATCGCTTCCAGCGACTTTTGCCCGTTTGCTGCCTATCACATCAATGACCAGGTGCTGTGCTTCCAGGGCCACCCGGAATTTATCCACGACTACTCCCGGGCCTTGCTCGATATCCGCCAGCTCAACCTGGGCGAGCAGATCTATCAGCAAGGTGTCGCCAGCCTTGCACGCGACCACCACGGCGTGACCGTGGCGGAATGGATGATGCGTTTTGTGGCCCACAAGCCGCAGGTCGCCTGACTGTGAGCGGTCGGGGTGGGCAGGCTACAGCCACCCCGAGCGCTTGAAGCTGGCCCACAACCCCGTGCACCCCGTCGCGATAAACCCCAGCACCGCAAAGTAGCCGTAGTGCCATTGCAGCTCCGGCATATTCTGGAAGTTCATCCCGTAGATCCCGGCCACCGCCGTGGGGAAGGCGAGGATCGCCGCCCAGGCTGCAAACTTGCGCTGCACCACGCTCTGGCGCGAGGCTTCCAGCAGTACGCCGATCTCGATGGTCTGGCTGGCGATGTCGCGCAGGGTCGAAAGGTCTTCCATCTGCCGCGTGACGTGGATCTCCACATCGCGGAAGTACGGGCGCATGTTCTTGTCGATAAACGGGAAGTCCAGCTTCTGCAGTTCCTCGCTGATTTCCACCATCGGCGCCACATGCCGGCGCAGCCGCAGTACGTCGCGGCGCAGGCCATGCAGGTTCTGGATATCGCGCTCATTCAGGGAGTTGCACAACACGTTATGCTCCAGCGCGTCGATCTCGGCATGAATCGCCTCGCTCACCGGCTGGTAGTTTTCGGTGACAAAATCCAGCAGCGCATAGAGTACGAAATCCTCCCCGTGCTCCAGCAACAGCGGCCGCGCTTCACAGCGCTGGCGCACATAGCCGTAGGACGCCGAGTGGCCGTTGCGCGCGGTGATGATATAGCCTTTGCCGGCGAAGATATGGGTCTCGATAAACTCCAGCTTGCCCTCATGGCGCACCGGCGAGTAGGTCACGATAAACAGTGCGTCGCCAAAGGTTTCCAGCTTGGGGCGGCTGTGTTTTTCCAGGGCGTCTTCGATGGCCAGTTCATGCAGGTTGAACTGGCGTTGCAGGTTGGCCAGCTCCTGGGCGTCGGGCTCTTCCAGGCCGATCCACACAAAGTGACCGGGCTTGGCCGCCCAGGCGGCGCCTTCATCGAGGGTGATATTCTGGATTTTTTTCCCGGCGCTATAGACGGCCGCCGCAACAACTCTACCCATAATGCTGATCGCTTCTTTACAAGTGGCAGTAACCGGCCAGCTTAGCCTGAAACGCCACCTTGTAGGAGCCGGCTGGCCTTCAGGGTTGTTGCAGTGCTTGATCCATGGCTTCAATACACTCGACCATCTGCCCCCGGCATTTCTCCATCAACTCGGGCATGTCATCCATCGTCAATCCTGCTGTAGGAATTGGCGCTAATGACCGGATCAAAATATCGCCACTGTTCCAGCGATTGAGCTTCATATGGGTCACATAGGTACTGACGCACACCGGCACAATCGGCACCCCGGCGGCAATCGCCATCTGGAACGCGCCCTTCTTGAACGGCAACAACGATTCGCCCAGGTTGCGCGTGCCTTCCGGAAACACCCAGATCGAAGTTTCTTCGTGTTGCAGGGTATGGGTGGTGGTCAACATCGAGCGCCGCGCCTTCTGCGCATTGCCCCGGTCAATCAGCACATTGCCCGCCAGCCAGAACAGTTGGCCGAACAGTGGCACCCACTTCAGGCTTTTCTTACCGATGCATACGGTGCGATAGGGCACTACGTTGCCGAATACGAACAAATCATAGTTGGACTGGTGATTGGCAATAATCACGCAACTGTTCGGCTTGTCGCGCAGCGAGTCCACTTGTGCCTTGACCTGCAGGCGTAGGATCCACATGGCGGGCAGGGCATACAGGCGTGCGCACAGGCGACTGTTATCCGGGTTGAACGGCCGGCACACACCCAGCAATACCCCGAGCACACCGGCGATCAGAAAATGCAGGCCCATCAATAACATGCGTAAACAATAAAGCATCGACACGGCCCATCGGGACAAAAGGTGGCGCAGTGTACGGACGTGCACTGTATTCGGCAATTACCCCAGTAGAGGTAGGAGATGGGCGATGTTTAAGGACATGTTTCAGCAGATGGAGACAGATGCCATCTAGAGCGGCTGCAAGGCGATTAACACTAGGCCGTAAGAAGAATCCCTGTGGCGAGCGGGCTTGCCCGCGTAGGGCTGCGAAGCAGCCCAAAACTTGCCTGTAGGATCTGACTGGATAACTGCGGTGGCTTTAAAGGGGCTGCTCTGCAGCCCTACGCGGGCAAGCCCGCTCGCCACGGGCTTTGATTGAGGCCGATGTGGGTGATTAGCCCAAATGTTCCTGGTCCTGGATGATCGCGTTATCCAGCAACTCCAGCAGGGCCTTACGCACCTTCAGCTTGGTGTGCTTGTGGGCATTCATATTGATCTTCTTCAACTGCCGCGCCGCTTCCAGGGCCGCGGCTTGCAGCTCTTCGGGTGCCACCACCTTATCGAGGAAACCGGCACTCAACGCGTCCTGCGGGGTGAACATCTCGGCATTGATCACCGAACGATGAAACGCCGACTTGCGCAGGCGATCCCGCGCCAGTTCAATCCCGGCATGGTGCATGGTCATGCCGATCATCACTTCATTCAGGCCAATGCTAAAGGGCCCCTCGACACCAATCCGGTAATCGGCCGACAACAACAGGAACGCCCCCTTGGCCACCGCATGCCCAGGGCACGCCACAATCACCGGGAACGGGTGCGACAACAGCCGGCGCGCCAGGGTCGAACCCGACGTCACCAGGCTGACCGCCTCTTTAGGGCCAGCCGTCATCACTTTCAAATCATAACCACCCGACAGAATCCCCGGCGTACCGGTGATAATCACCACCGCACGATCCTTCTCGGCCTGGTCCAGCGCTTCATTAAACGCACTGACCACGGCAGGGGAAATGGCATTGACCTTACCGTTGCTCAAGGTCAGGGTCGCGATACCGTCTTCGAGGTGGTAGGCAATCAACTCACTCATGACGCGATTCCTTGTAATACGTTTAATAGAAGGGCAGGCCGCAGACGTTACCCAGCATGACCGCCCCGGTAAAGCGCCATGACTGACTGGCCAGTCAGACTTTCCCCAACCACCGGGCCTGCAGCAGCCTACGACAGCGCTCGCCAGCCCCTGCGCACGCCTGCCGACAAGCCTTGAAAATGGCACAATCGCCACCCTTCACCCCGCGCCGCAGAGAAGGGAGCCGAGATAACCGTCTAAGCGCATGAAAATTCTGAAAAAAACCTTTGCCATCGGAAAAGCTTTCGACTACATTAGCGCGCCTCGACAGACTGAATCAGTTTGACGAGATACGGTGAAGTGTCCGAGTGGCTTAAGGAGCACGCCTGGAAAGTGTGTATACAGGAAACTGTATCGAGAGTTCGAATCTCTCCTTCACCGCCACATTAAGTAAACACAAACCCCTGATTTTCCTAGAGAGAGTCGGGGGTTTGTGGTTTTTTGCGTCCAAAAAATAGCCTCATGGGACTGGCGCTCTTCATTGGTGCGAAAAACTGAGCGTGCAGAGCCCGAAGCTTAGGGTGGTTTTCACGCCAAATCATCTGGCGCATATTGGGTTCGACGCCGGTCGGCATGTGTGTCCGCGAGCCCCAGCTGTAATAACTCTCTAATGGAGCGGAACGAGATGAATCAGCAGCGATGGAATGAGCAGGTGGAAACCGTGGTGAATACGCATTCGGAAGCTATTGATGAACTCAAAGAGTTTCAGCGTCATCTGGAAGGAGATAAGGGCGCTAATGCACTGATGCAGGTGCACGAAAGGCAGATGGCTAGTGCCGGAACCTATATCAACCTCATCTTAGTAGCAGGATATGCAGGTTTTTTTGGGCTTTGGTCCACGCTTTCCCCAAAGCTACCGCCCCGTTTGTATGCGCTCTGTGGGCTTCTTGCTGTGCTTTCTCTGGTGTTATTTATAGCTTGGGAGGTCATCAAGATGATATGGAGCAACATCCATATGTCTCGAACGAGCGCGATGATACAAAACATGAGTGGGCCAGAGCTTATCCAGCGGTTCATCGCATCAAGTCAGTTATTCCAAGTTCGGTCGCAAAGGGTATGGTGGCTTTTTTTGGTCCCTTCAGTGCTAAGCGGTTTGGCTGCGGGCTCTCTGTTAATGTGGATTTTCTGCTATCAACTGTGGCAAGCCTTTCAATAAGGCGCTTAACGAACAGAAAGGAACCCTCGCCGCGCCGGCCGCTGTGCTTACAATGAGCCACCATAACAAGGAGCGTTACCTATGAGTGAGCAATACGACCTTCAAAGCCAGTATGACCTCTATGACCCCGAAAGCATCAAGTTAGGGGAGATTCGCCAAGGCATATATTTCGAGGGCGAATGGGAAGCGGGAGCAATCGAAGGCGACGTATTCAATTACAACGGTGAGGCGGCCGGTACGCTGGACGGCCTGACCCTGACGCGCAATGATCCTCCGGGCAAGCTGACCCAGTGCCAGTTGGTGCGCAAGGCGTAAGCGTTATGAGTAACGCCGCTTATGTCAAAAAGGCCCCCATACCTAAGCCAGGTCTGGGGGCCTTTTTGTGTGGGCATGGAAACCAGGCCCCGTAGGACTGGTATATCAGTCCCCTCGCCAAAGATATTGGTGTCGCTGATGCGCCTGCCGGGGCCGGGATCTGCGACGACTTCCGGCCCCGCTTTACCGTGGATGTGCAGTTGTGGGCGAAGACGACGAACGGGTAGTTTCGAATCTCTTCTTCACCGCCACATTCTGAAGCCACAACCCCCAGTTTTCCTAGAGAAAAACGGGGGTTTGTGATTTCTGCTGCATGGAAAACAGCAATATGGGAATAATGTGGAAACACGCAGAACCCCTGCGTGTACTCGCTCCCCTCAAGGAAGATCCCATTGAAAGCAGCCCTAGTCGCTCTGCTCCTCACCTGCGCCACCACCACGGCCCTTGCCACTAACAACCCTGTCGGCTTCCAAACCTCGACCCTGGCAGACCCAAACAAAGAACGCCCGCTGGAGGTGGTGGTCTGGTACCCCAGCTCCACTACTGCCACGCCAAAAGTGATCGACGACAACCCGGTGTTTTTCAGTGCCCTGGCTGTGCGTGATGCGCCTGCGGCGGTGGGGGAGTACCCGTTGGTGGTGCTTTCCCATGGTTTCGGCGGCAGTTGGGGCAACCAGGTGTGGTTGGCCAGTGCGATGGCCCAGCGGGGGTTTATCGTGGCGGCGGTCAATCATCCTGGCACTACCAGTAAGGACCGCAGTGCTCAAGCCGCCGCGCAGTTATGGCAGCGGCCGGTGGATATTCGTCGCGCTATCGACGCGGTGCTGGCGCAGCCAAAGCAATTTGGCAAGGTACAGCCCGATCGAATTGCGGTGGTGGGTCATTCGCTGGGCGGTTGGACGGCGCTGGAAGTTGCCGGTGCCCGTTTCGACCCCGAGCGTTTTGCCCAGGACTGCAAGGTTCACCTGCAGTTGGCCCCTTGCGCGGTCTACCAGCAGATGAACCCAGTGCAGGCGCCGTTGGCAGCGGATTTGAGTGACAAGCGGGTCACTGCAATTGTTTCACTGGACCTGGGTCTGTCCCGTGGCTTTACCGATCAAAGCCTGGCGGCGTTGCCGGTGCCGACGTTGGTGATTGCTGCGGGCGTGCCCTCAACGGAGCTTCCCGCCGAGTTGGAATCCGCTGACTTGGCCAAGCGCCTGCCAGCGGCAGCGACGCGCTATGTCGAAATCAGCGACGCCACTCACTTCAGCTTTATGGCCGTGTGCAAGCCGGGTGGAGAGGCGTTGATTGAAAAAAGCTCACCAGGCGACGGCATGATCTGCCGCGATGGCGAAGGTGCCCGCCCGCGTGAGGTGATTCAGCAGCAGGTCACTTCATTGATTGTTGAGTTTCTGGCGCAGCCAAAAGGCTAGGCCAACACGTTCAGTTCCCCGCCCGTGGCCCTCGCCTGATCAGGCGTGCGTACACCGCAATATTAATCAGCAAGACCAGGGCGCCCAGGCCCAGTTGGATCTGTGGCGTCAGCCCCGCGGGGTAGATCAGGGCAATGATGTAGTGCTCGATAAATCCTGCGCCATAACCCTCTTGCCCGGCGAGGTGGCGCAGCAGGTTTTCCCAGCGGGTCAGGGGGCAGGGCAGGTGGAAGACTTCTACGGCAACGCCCCAGGTCGCAGCGGGCAGGTGCAGCCACATGACCGGTCGCCACTTGAGGGCAAGCAGGCCGCCGAACAACACGAACAGGATGAAGCCAAGGTGAAACAACACCAGGGAGTCGGCAGCGAGTCGCAAGAGCATAGAAGGGGTCGCGTCAGGTGAGGCTGCCAAGTGTGCTGGATAGAGCCGCTTGAAACCAGAGGCGGGCGGTTGCGGTTGCTTGTAGGCCCGAGGCCCCGTTATTGTGCTGAATCCTTTTAGTCATCTGCCACGGATCTGTTGTGATGAACGCACCGCGTACTGCTGTTGGCCCGATCAAGGCCGTGATTTTCGATATGGACGGGTTGTTGCTGGATACCGAGGGTATCTACACCGAAGTCACGCAGATCATCGCCGAGCGCTATGGCCGTACCTACGACTGGAGCATCAAGCAGCACATCATCGGCCGTGGCGCCCAGGACCTGGCCGAGTACGTGGTCAAGGCACTGGACTTGCCGATCACGCCTGAGGAGTTCCTGCGCATCCGTGAGCCGTTGATGAGCGAGCGTTTTCCCAAAGCGCTGGGCATGCCGGGCGCCGAGGCGTTGGTGCGGCATTTAAGTGCGCACAATATCCCGATAGCCGTGGGCACCAGTTCGTCGCGCAATTCGTTTGGGCACAAGACCACGTTGCACCGCGAATGGTTTGGCTTGTTCGGTACGATTGTCACCGCCGACGACCCGGAAGTCGGCGCAGCCAAGCCTGCGCCGGACATCTTCCTTACCGCTGCCCGCCGCCTGGGCGTTGCGCCCGAGGATTGCCTGGTGTTTGAAGACTCACCGTTTGGCGTGACCGCTGCCAAGGCCGCGAACATGACTGCCATCGCGGTGCCCGACGAAGCCATGGCCGACAGCAAGTACGCTCACGCTGACCAGATCATCCGCAAGCTCGCGGAGTTCGATCTGGCTGCGTATGGCCTGCCGCCGATGCGCTGAGCGTTGCAAGAGCCGGCAAGCCGGCTCTTATAGGGTGCTCAGGCGCTGAAACCACCATCAATGGTCAGGCTGGCGCCGGTGATGTAACCGGCTTCCGGCCCTACCAGATAGGCGACAAAGCTGGCCACTTCCTCGACGCGCCCATAACGACCCACCGCCATAAAGCCAATCAGGCTCTCGGCAAATTCACTGTCGGCCGGGTTCATATCGGTGTCCACCGGGCCCGGTTGTACGTTGTTGATGGTAATCCCCCGTGGCCCCAGGTCGCGCGCCAGGCCTTTGGTCAAACCCACCAGCGCGGCTTTGCTCATTGCATAGGGGCCGCCACCGGCGAAAGGCATGCGCTCGGCGTTGGTGCTGCCGATATTGATGATGCGACCCCCTTCGCCCATGTGCCGGGCAGCTTCCTGGGTGGCAATAAACACACTGCGCACGTTGATGGCCAGTGTCTGGTCAAAGTCTTCCAGTTTGAAATCCTCCAGCGGGCCGACCGCCAGCACCCCGGCGTTGTTCACCAGGATATCCAGGCGCCCGAACGCGTCGACAGTGGCATTGACCGCATTGCGAATGGCCACGGCATCGGCGCTGTCGGCGTGAATCGCCAGGGCCTTGCCGCCGTCGTTGATCACGCTGTTCTGCAGGGCCTCGGCCTTGGCCGCAGAGCTGACGTAAGTAAAGGCAACGGCTGCACCTTGCGCGGCCAGGCGCTTGACGATGGCGGCGCCGATGCCGCGGGAACCGCCCTGGATCAAGGCAACTTTGCCGCTGAGGTTTTGCGTGGTCATGTCGATCTCCCAATGATGCAAGGCGCAGGTGCCTTGTTGTTGGCGCCGAGTATCGCCCTCGCGGGCAACCCTCGGTAGACCGTGATTGCTATAGTCTGTGTAAACCAAAAGTTTAGAGTGATGCGATATGGAAAGCTTCGGCAGTATCGAATGCTTCGTGCGCAGTGCCGAAGGCGGCAGCTTTGCCGAAGCGGCCCGGCACCTGAGCCTGACGCCGGCCGCCGTCGGCAAAAGCGTGGCCAAGCTTGAAGCGCGCCTGGGGGTGCGGCTGTTCCAGCGCAGCACCCGGCGCCTCACATTGACCGAAGCCGGCAAGCTGTTTCTGGAGCAGGTCAGCGCCAGCCTCACCACCATCCAGAATGCCGTGGCCAACCTGGCCAGCGCCGAAGGCCGGCCGGTGGGCACGCTCAAGGTGAGTATGGGCACGGTGTTCGGCAACCGTTATGTGGTGCCGTTGCTGGCGGAGTTTCTGCGGCGCTTTCCCGATATCAGTCCGGATTGGCATTTTGATAATCGCCAGGTCGACCTGATCGGCCAGGGCTTTGACGCGGCCATTGGCGGCGGGTTCGAGCTGCCCCAGGGTGTGGTCGCCCGCAAGTTGACCCCGGCCCACCGGATTCTGGTGGCCTCGCCCGATTACCTGGCCAAGCGCCTGCCCGTACGCGTCCCCGAAGATTTGGGGTTGTGCAATGGGATCCTGATCCGCTCGCCGCAAACCGGCCGCGTGCGCACCTGGCAACTGACCAACCGCGCCCGCGAACAGCGGCCGTTGATGCTCAAGCCGCGCATGACCATGGGCGACTCCGAAGCCGCGTGCTGCGCCTGCACTCAAGGTTTGGGTATTGCCCTGGTCAGCATGCCGATGGCCGTGCCGTTCCTCGACAGTGGCGCGGTGGTGCGGGTGCTGCCGGACTGGTACGTCGATGATGGCAACATCTCTCTGTATTACGCCGAACACAAGTTGCTGCCGGGCAAGACCCGGGTATTTGTCGATTTCATCCTCGAGCAGTTTGCCGAGCAGCGCCTGGCGCAGCGGTTCAGCGCGGTATAGCACTCACTGCTGAACTTGCTGCCCGCCAGTGTTCTAAGCTGATACGGGCCAATGGGGCTTGCGACTGTCGAGACCGATCATGTCCATATCACGCGCTTTACTCGTATTTACCAGCCTGGCGTTGATTGCAGGCTCCCCGGCGCTGCTGGCCGATCCCGGCAACGGCAACGGCAACGGCAAGGACAAAGGCAGTGCCCATGGCAATAAGGGGGGCGGCCAGGGTAATCAGGGCCAGGGTGGTGGCAAGAAGGGTGCAAGCGCCCATTACAGCGGCCCGCAAATTGATATCGGGGGTGTGCGGGTAATCCTTGGTGACAACCGCGACTACTGGCGCGGTGGTTCGTCCCTGCCGCCGGGCATCCAGAAAAACCTGGCCCGTGGCAAACCCCTGCCACCTGGAATCGCCAAGAAACTCGATGGGCGCCTGTTGGGGCGGCTGCCCCATTACGACGGCTACGAATGGCAACAGGCTGGCACCGACCTGATCCTGGTGACGATTGCCACCGGGATCATTTATGAAGTGCTCAATGACGTCTTGAACTGATCGAGATCGGCGATTCAGCGTGCGAACCTGCCCGGCCAACCGATGATGTTCTTTGGCCGGGGTGTCCCATAGGTGCGCACCTTCGACGTCGACAACCCCAGCCTCACCAAGGATTCGGCCAGGGTTACCGCTGCAGTCACGCCATCCACCACCGGCACGCCGGTGCGTTGGCGGATCTGTTCATCCAGCCCGGCCATGCCGCCGCAACCCAGGCAGATCACTTCAGCCTTGTCTTCGCTGATGGCCAGTTCGGCTTGGCGCACAATCGCTTCCATGGCCCGCAGCGGGTGCTCCTCCAACTCCAGTACCGCCATGCCGCTGGCCCGTACGGAGGCACAGCGTTCATACAGCCCGGAGAGCTTGAGCCGGTCTTCGATCAGCGGCACCGTGCGATCGAGGGTGGTGACCACTGAGTAAGCATGGCCGAGGAACATCGCGGTGCTGGCGGCAGCATCGGTGATATCCACCACTGGCACGTCCAGCAACTCCTGCAGGCCTTCGCGGCCATGTTCGCCATAACCTGCCTGGATCACCGCATCGAACGGCTGATCGTAGGCCATTACTCGGTCCATCACCGCAATGGCCGCCAGATAACTTTCGAAATTGCCTTCCACTGATTCGGCACCAAAAAACGGCGTCAGCCCGACAATTTCGGTGCCCGCTGCCGCCACGCTGCGAGCCTGTTGGGCAATGGCTTGGGTAATGGATTCGGTGGTGTTGACGTTGATGACGAGAATGCGCATGGGATGACCTCCTGATCAATGACTGACGTTGTCGACAGCGATGCTCTCGCCGCTGATATCGGCATAAAACGGCTGACGCTTGGCGATCAGCAGATACAGCACCCCGGCAATGCCAGCGCCAAACAGCCAGGAGAACGGCGAGACGCTGGCAAACCCCGGCAACAGCGCCAGGACAATGGCAATCACCGCAGCCGGGACAAACGCCGCCACCGCCCGCAGGTTCACCCCGTGGCTGTAGTAGTAAGCGCCGTTGGGGTCTTCGCTATACAACTGCGGCACGTCGATCCGGCCCTTACGGATCAGCCAGTAGTCCACCATGATCACGCCATACAGTGGGCCCAGCAGCGCGCCCAGGCCGGAGAGGAAATACACAATCACCAGCGGGCTGTTGTAGAGGTTCCACGGCAGGATGAGCACCGCGAGGAACGCGCTGATCAGCCCGGCGCGCCGGAAGTTCAGGTACTTGGGGGCCAGGTTGCTCAGCACAAAGGCCGGGGCAACGAAGTTGGCCATGATGTTCACTGCCACGGTGACGATCAGGAATGCCAGGCAACCCAGCACCAGGAACAAGGTATTGGGAATGGCCGCGATGATCTGCGTGGGGCTTTCGATTACCTGGCCATTGAGTTGGAACTGCCCGCCGCACAGCAGCACGGTGATGATTGCGAACACCAGGATGTTCACCGGCAGGCCCCAGAAGTTGCCGACCTTGATGGTCTTGCGGCAAGGCGATGAGCGGGCGAAGTCGCAGAAATTGAGGATCAGGGTGCCGTAGATCGCCAGCCACAAGGCGCCGCCGGCAAAGATATTGCGCCACATCTCGCCACCGCTCAGGGGCTCGCGGATCGACCAGGCGATTTGGCCGTCGGCCTGGAAGTACATCCAGCCGGCCAGCGCCGCGACGGTCAGCAGGATAACGGGGCCGGCAAAGCCTTCGTAGCGTCGGACCATTTCCATGCCGTAGGCCAGAATCACCAGTTGCACAAACCAGATCATCACAAAACACGCCCAGCCCAAGGTGGACAGGCCGAGGATCGTGTTGTGGTCGTAGTCGGCAAATCCTGGATTAATCGCCACCAGCAGTACGCGAAAGACGACGGATGCGAGGTAGGTTTGAATCCCGAACCAGGCGATGGCAATCACGGCGCGGATCAACGCAGGAATTTGCGCGCCATGTATACCGAAACTTATCCGGCTGATCACCGGAAACGGCACACCGGTTTTCTGGCCCATGTAGCCGGACAGGTTCATAAAGAAATACACCAACGCCGCGCCAATCCCTAGCGACAACAGAATCTGCCAGGCACCGAGGCCCAGGGCGTACAAGCCGATGGCAAAGGAGTAGTTGGCGATGTTGTGCACATCGTTGGTCCACAGGGCGAAGATGCTGTAGCCACCCCAGCGTCGACCTTCGACTTTGGTGGGCGCCAGGTCCTTGTTGTGCAGGCGTGGGCTCAGCACCAGCGGGCCGGAGTTTGCCGCCGTGGGGTTGGCTGTGGAGGAGGGCAGATCCAGTGCAAGGTTATTTGAGAGACTTGTAGGCATGCCGGCAGGCTCCTGGCATCTGCAGCGAGCGCGAGGGTTAGGCGCGGCTAGCGTGCGGACACGAAGTGTATGTGGGTTGTTGTTTAAGTTGTATACAAAAACTCCAACTCCATAAGCCACTTGTGTGCCAGGTTTATATCTAACAAAACTGTCACTAATTTCGTTTTTATAGGTCGATTGAGTAACCGGCTGAATTTGAAGAAATATAAATTGACCGATTGAACAGGAATTTATTTTTTGGCGGGGATATGGGAATCAAGAATGTAGGAAGTTAGCAGAAATGGGGTGTAACGTTTCGGTGCGTAATGATTAAAGTGCACACAAAAATGGCACTGTTGGTTACGTTTGTGTGTACAGGTTTAATGGTCGCTGGAAACAAATGTGGGAGCTGGCTGGCCTGCAATGGCGCCCGGTATTCAATTACACCGAGGTGATGCCATTGCAAGCCAGCCAGCTCCCACACGCGCTTGTTGCGAGATTTTTCGCAGGTCAGGCTTCAGGCCTTGCTGATGATATTTCCCGCGTGCAGCCCACATTCCTTCTGGGTTGCTTCTTCCCACCACCAGCGGCCTTCACGCTCGTGCTGGTTCGGCAATACCGGACGGGTGCAGGGTTCGCAGCCGATGCTGATAAAACCGCGCTCATGCAGGCTGTTGTACGGCAACTCGAGCATGCGGATATAACCCCAGATCTCTTCACTGGTCATTTGCGCCAGCGGGTTGAACTTGTAGAGGGTGCGCTCGGGGGTGGAGAAGGCGCTATCGACTTCCAGGGCCGCCACCTGGCTACGGGTGCCGGGGCTCTGGTCGCGGCGCTGGCCGGTGGCCCAGGCACGTACGCCGGAGAGTTTGCGGCGCAGCGGTTCGATCTTGCGCACGCCGCAGCATTCGCCATGGCCGTCCTTGTAGAAGCTGAACAGGCCCTTTTCCTTGACGAAGGGTTCCAGCTTGCTCTGGTCCGGCGAGATCAATTCGATATCGATCTTGTAGAAGTCCCGCACCTGCTCGATAAACCGGTAGGTCTCCGGGTGCAGGCGGCCGGTGTCGAGGCTGAAGACCTTGACGTTTTTGTTCAGCTTCCAGGCCATATCCACCAGCACCACATCCTCGGCACCGCTGAAGGAAATCCACAGGTCATCGCCGAACTGGCTGAACGCCAGCTTGAGGATGTCCTGGGCGGACTTGTTGGCATAGGTCGCGGCGAGTTCAGCGACGTCGAAGGCTTGGTTCATCAGGACGGTTCCTACAGGTCAGTGGCGCTGAGCGCTCTATAGGAGTGGGATGTTAACAAAATCCGCTCTGCGTTGCGGTGGCCAGCGCGAATCGCTAGAGTTCGGCAGTCCTTTTGCTCGCTCAACTGAAAAAAAATCCAAATGGGAGTGTCTTGTGGAAATTGCCTGTCTCGACCTGGAAGGGGTGCTGGTTCCGGAAATCTGGATCGCCTTCGCTGAAAAAACCGGTATTGAATCCTTGCGGGCCACCACCCGGGACATTCCCGACTACGACGTCCTGATGAAGCAACGCCTGCGCATTCTCGACGAGCACGGCTTGAAGCTGTCGGACATTCAGGAAGTGATTGCCACCCTCAAACCGCTGGAAGGTGCGATCGAGTTCGTCGACTGGCTGCGCGAGCGCTTCCAGGTGGTGATCCTGTCGGACACCTTCTATGAATTTTCCCAGCCGTTGATGCGTCAACTGGGCTTCCCGACCCTGCTTTGCCACCGCTTGATCACCGATGAAAATGACCGGGTGGTGAGCTATCAACTGCGCCAGAAAGATCCTAAGCGTCAGTCGGTGCTGGCCTTCAAGACCCTGTACTACCGGGTAATCGCTGCAGGCGATTCCTACAACGACACCACCATGTTGGGTGAGGCGGATCGTGGGATTCTGTTCCATGCACCGGAAAATGTGATTCGCGAGTTCCCGCAATTCCCGGCGGTGCATACTTTTGAGGACTTGAAGAAAGAGTTCATCAAGGCGTCGAACCGTTCGTTGAGCCTGTAAGTTATTGAGCGAGGCTGGTTGCCTCATCGCGAGCAAGCCCGCTCCCACATTCGGCCGCGTTTATCCTTTGGGAGCACGGTCGAATGAGGGAGCGGGCTTGTTTGCGATGAGGCCCTCGAAAACGCCAAAGATCAAACTCCCGCAAGCAACTGCTCATAAGGAATGCGCAAACCCTCGTGCAGGCGCTTGATCATGGCCAGGCTCAATTTGCGTTTGTGGTTCAGCACTTCCGACACGCGTCCGCTGGAGCCGATAAAGGGTTCCAGGTCACGGGCCGTCAGGCCCAGTTGGTCCACGCGCGCCAGCGCAGCGGCCAGGTCTTCGGGGGTACGAATAGGTTTGATGTTCATCACACAGTCTCCGCGTTGATCTGGTCGTACTGGGCGTGGGTGCCTACAAATCGTATGAAACCCAGTTGCCGCGGGTAGTCGATCGCCATGATCACTCGATATTTATTGCCACCGATGTTGAACACCACCCTTGCACCTTTGAGGATACTCGCGGTGCGAAGCTCCGCCTTCAGGTCTTGCGGCGTGTAAAAGGTGGACTTCTCCCTAAGGCGATACCCTTCAACCAGGGGTGTTTGGGAGTCGGTGTAAGCCGGATGATTCCCAGAACTCCCTTAAGGCGGCTCTTGCGATTAGTCGCATAAATCAAGCCTTCCAATTTGGGAGAAATTAGGTGTCGCTTCCTGGATTTGTAACTCTTCACAGGGAGCGCGATGTGTAGGAAAAGGGCTTTGTTTTAACGGTGCAAACGATAAAGCGACAGAAGCAATAAGCAGTCGACCCATGTGATCCCTCACAGACGGCCAGGTGGAATGCCAGAGTCAGACGCTATCCCTGCGCCCTGATACTGTCCACGGTGGTTCTGATTCAGGCTCTTTCCCTGGGAGGTTGGCTTACAGCCCTTCCAGTGTTTCCAGCAACACCCGCACCTTGGTCATCGACTCCTGGTACTCCGCCTGCCACTCGGAATCGGCGACGATCCCGCCGCCGCCCCAGCAACAGACCTGGCCATCCTTGACCAGCAGGCTGCGAATGGCGATGGAGCTGTCCATCTCGCCACGCACGTCCATGTACAACAATGAACCGCAGTACAAGCCGCGCCGGGTCGGTTCCAGTTCGTCGATGATCTGCATCGCACGGATCTTCGGGGCGCCGGTGATCGAGCCGCCGGGGAAGCTGCCGGCGATCAGGTCCAGGGCGTCTTTGTCGTCGGCCAGTTCGCCGGTGACACTGCTGACCAGGTGATGCACGTTGGGGTAGCTTTCCAGGCTGAACAGCTCCGGGACCTTGACCGAGCCGGTGCGGCAGGTGCGGCCCAGGTCATTGCGCAGCAGATCGACGATCATCAGGTTCTCTGCACGATCCTTGGGGCTGGCCAGGAGTTCGGCGGCGTTGGCCGCATCCTCTTGCGGAGTCAGCCCGCGGGGGCGGGTGCCCTTGATCGGACGGGTTTCCACCTGGCGCTGGTTGACCCGCACGAAACGCTCCGGTGACAGGCTGACTACCGCGCCATCATCCGGCAGGCTCTGAAAGCCCGAGAACGGCGTCGGGCAGGCGGCGCGCAAGGCGCAGTAGGCGACCCATGGATCGCCGTTGCAGGCCGCGCGAAAGCGTTGGGCGAAGTTGACCTGGTAGCAGTCGCCGGCCTGGATGTAATCCTGGATCCGCGCCAGGGCCTGTTCGTAGGCTGCGGCGCTCAGGTCTGGGGTCATCCGGGTATGCAGCTTGAAGCTGGCCGGGGTGTCGGCGGCCGGTTGGCTGAACAGGGCCAGCAGGCGCTGGCGTTCGCTTTCCGGAAGTTTGGGGTGGAACACCAATTGGCTGGTGCGCGCCTGATGGTCGCTGACCAGTGCCCAGGCGTACAGGCCAAAACGGGCATCGGGCAGGCCGATATCGTCGATAGCCTGATGCGGCAGTTGCTCCAGGTGGCGGCCAAAATCGTAGCTCAGGTAGCCGATCAAGCCGCCGGCGAACGGCAGTTCATAGGGCGCGGGCAGGCTAGCCTCACCCAGCATCGTCAGATTTTCCCGCAGCCGTTGTAAGAAATCGCTACCGCTTTCGTCCGGCCATACCGCCAGGGTTGCTTCCGGCCAGGCGCTGAGCAAGTCATAGCGACCACGCTCGGCTGCCGGTCGGCCGCTGTCCAGCAGCACGGCGCCGGGTGCATGGCGGATCGCCGCAAAATACTCGGCGGGGTTTGCCCGATAGGGCAGGGGATGTACAGAGCAGGTCGACATGCGGGGTGAATCAGCCATGGGGCGGGGAGGGGATTGTAGTCCCCTGTAGGATTTGCTCCTAGAGGGGATGTCGGGGATGGTTGGATAGAGGGCGCAGCCGCGGGGCGCTGTCAGCCTTCCACGGGTGGAATATGCCCAAACATTTCCTGGGCAAACTTCACCCGTTCTTCCGCCGTTTCTGTCACGCCCGCCGCCTTCAGCTCTTCCAGTCGAGCTTCTACGGCATGGGTACGCAAGGTCAGGCCGCAATCGTTGGCAATCTGGATATTCAACCCGGGGCGGGCATTGAGTTCGAGGATCAGCGGGCCTTTTTCCTGGTCCAGCACCATGTCTACACCGATGTAACCCAGCCCGCACAGCTCGTAGCAGCCGGCGGCGAGTTTCATGAAACCGTCCCAGTTGGGCAGTTGCACACCGTCCACCGCGTTGGTGGTGTCGGGGTGCTTGGTAATGATGTTGTTCAGCCAGGTGCCGCGCAGGGTCAGGCCGGTGGCCAGGTCCACGCCCACGCCAATCGCGCCCTGGTGCAGGTTGGCCTTGCCGCCGGACTGACGGGTCGGCAAGCGCAGCATGGCCATCACCGGGTAGCCCATCAACACGATGATGCGGATATCCGGCACGCCTTCGTAGCTGATGCTCTTGAAGATCTGGTCGGGCACCACCCGGTATTCGATTAATGCGCGGTCACGGTGACCGCCCAGGGAATACAGGCCGGTGAGGATGCTGGAAATCTGGTGCTCGATTTCCTCGTGGCTGATGATCTTGCCGGACACCGTGCGATAGCGTCCTTCAAAACGGTCGGCGATCACCAGGATGCCGTCGCCGCCGGCGCCCTGGGCCGGCTTGATCACGAAGTCGCTACGGCCACCGATGATTTCGTCGAGCTTGTCGATTTCTTTCTCGGTGGAAATGATCCCGTACATCTCCGGCACATGGATGCCGGCCTGGATCGCCCGTTCCTTGGTGATGATTTTGTCATCGACAATCGGATACAGGCTGCGCTTGTTGTACTTGAGCACGTAGTCGGCATTACGCCGGTTGATGCCCATGATGCCCCGCGCTTCCAGGGCCTTCCAGGTCTTCCAGAACCCGAACATTACGAATCAGCCTTGAGGAAGGCTTTGAAACGCACCAGCTCGGTCAGGCGGTAGCCACGGTAGCGACCCATGGCCAGCATGAAGCCCACCAGGATCAACAGGATCGCCGGGAAGGTGAACACGAAGTAGATCAACTCCGGCACGCTCATGATCAGGTGGGCCAGGGAGGCAGCGAACAGGGTGCCAATCGCGACTTTCATCGCATGGCCGCCGCCGCGCTCTTCCCAGGTAATGGACAGGCGTTCGATGGTCATGGTCAGGATCACCATCGGGAACAGCGCCACCGACAGGCCGCGCTCCAGGCCCAGCTTGTGGCTGAACAGGCTGATGGCCGCAATCAACACCACGACAAAGGTCAGTACCACCGAGAGCCTCGGCAGCATCTGCAGCTTCAAATGCTCTAGGTACGACCGCAGGGACAGCCCCAGCGCCGTAATCACCGTAAACAGCACGATGCCAAAGCCCAACTGGGTCTCGCGGAACGCCAGGGCGATCAGCACCGGGGTGAAGGTACCCAGGGTCTGCAGGCCGATCAGGTTACGCAGGATCAGGATCACCAGCACGCCAATCGGGATCATCACCATGATCATGAAGGTCTGCTGGGTTTGCAGCGGCAGGCCGTAGAGCGAGTATTCGAGGAAGTTGGCGTCGGTGTTCTCGTCCGTCAGCTTGGCCAGGCGGATCGCGTTCATCTCGCTGTTGTTCAGGCTGAAGGTCACGGCGGCTTTCTTGCCGCCGTCGACGGTGATCAGGTTTTCATCGCCGGTCCACCACAGCAGGCGATCGGAGGGCAGGCCCTGTTCGCCGGTTTCCGGGTTGAAGTACAGCCAGTCGTTGCCATTGAAGCTGCGCAGCCACAGTTCCGGGGTTTGCGGTTGGTCGGCTACCAGGCGGATGGTGTGGACCTTTTCCACCGGCACGTGGGCGATGGACAGCAGCAACTCGACGATCTTGGCCTTGTGCGGCGTCGACGGATCGCCCGCCAGCAGCAGCTTGACGTTGTCGTCGTTGAGGTTGTTGGTGCGCTTGATGGCTTCGCTGATAAAGGTCTCGACATCGGCCGAGTGCTGGCGGATCGGTGCCAGCAGGGCCTCGGCGGCGATTTTTTCCGGGCCTTCCACGGCGATGCTGTCGCGGAAGGTCGGGCCCTTGACCTTGACCTTTTCGCCGCTGTAGCGCTTGGTCAGCACCAGGCGGTAGTAGAGGGTCTGGTTGCCCTTGGCGCGCCGGGCCGACCAGGTGACCTTGCGGTTGCCGTCGATGCGGTTGACGCTCACCCCATAGTTGTTGGAGATGAAGCTCTCATTGAGGCTGACGAAGTCGCGGCTCAGGGGCGGCACGAACATCTGGACCTTGACCGGATCCTTGGCGTTGGCCACGAACTCGACCTTGGCGTCGATGTTCCACAGGTCGTCAGTGGCGTCCTCGGTCACCGGGATGCCGAGGACCAGGATCTGATAGGCCGTGACCGAAATGCCCAGTACCACCAGGACGGCGATCAGAATCTTCAGGTGCATAGTAAGAGAGCGCATTGGAATTACTCGGCGGTATGAGCGTCGGCGGCGCAGGCAGGTTTGCCTGCTGCGTATTTAAGACTGGGGTCGACCAGCGCATCAAAGCGTTTCAAGGCTTCGGAGCCGATCAGCAGCGGGTATTGGAAGGCGCTGCGGTCAGTCAAGTTCACTTCGATGCTGCGTAAAGCGGTGCCCATGCAGATATCCAGGGCAATCACCGGACGGGCGGTGTAGTTCTTGTCCTCATCGGGGTCGTAGTCGCCTGCGCGGCGCTTGATCTTGCTGACGCGGGCCAGGGGGCGCTCGATGGGGTGCGAATGGGCGGTGTCGATGGCCAGGTAGAAGCGGACCCAGGACTCACCGTTGCGCTTGAAGCGCTTGATATCCCGGGCACTCAACGACGCAGTCTTGGCGCCGGTGTCGAGCTTGGCGGCGACTTCCAGGTCAATGCCCGCCAGCTTGGCGTATTCATTGAGGCCATAGACGGTCTTCTCGGCAGCGATGCCAAGGCCCGGAAACATCAGTAGGCAAAACAATAGGGGGAAGGGCTTGAGTCTCATAGATCCTGAGGCGGTGCAGTGCGATGTTTGATTCAAGGCGACTGGCATTGCTGCGCAAGCTCCCTCGTGCGCCTTTTCATCCGGGGATGTCAGGCAAATGCGGCGGGCATTCTAACATGAAGGTTTTCTGGCGCCAGCGCTGGCAGCCGGCCATGCCCTTATAGGGTGCAAGGCGGGTTATTAGACGATTGTCGACAATGTGCATTTATTCTTTGACTATCAGGGGCTGATTGGCTAGTTTTTGCGACATTGCTTTTAAAGGTGTCGACAATCATGCTGGATCAGCTGGAAATTCCGGTAGTAGGGCAGGACGATTCCCAAACGATGTCTGAGAACGTCTTCCGTCGCATCCAGGCCGCCATCGTCAAGGGCGAGATTGCCCCCGGCAGCAAGATCTCCGAGCCCGAGCTGGCGCGCACCTACGGCATCAGCCGTGGCCCGCTGCGCGAGGCGATCCACCGCCTGGAGGGCCAGCGCCTGCTGGTGCGCGTGCCCCATGTCGGCGCTCGGGTGGTGTCCCTGAGCGAGGCTGAGCTGGTGGAACTCTACGAAATCCGCGAATCCCTCGAAGGCATGGCCTGCCGCCTGGCCGCCGAGCGCATGACCGACGAAGAAATCGAGGAACTGCGCCAAGTCCTGCATACCCACGAGCGCGATGCCGCATTCCAGGCCGGTGTGGGCTACTACCAGCAGGAAGGCGACTTCGACTTTCATTACCGGATCATTCAAGGCGCGCGCAACCGCACCCTGACCCAAATGTTGTGCGGCGAGCTGTATCAACTGGTGCGCATGTACCGCATCCAGTTCTCCGCCACCCCCAATCGTCCACGCCAGGCATTTGCCGAGCATCACCGCATTCTTGACGCGATTGCCGATCGCGACGGTGAACTGGCCGAGTTGTTGATGCGCCGCCATATCGGCGCCTCCAAACGCAATATCGCCCGTCACTTCCCCGACGGCGCCCCCTCGAGAGGTGAGTCATGAGTTCCTATAAAAACAGCACCCCCGGCCAGCGTTTCCGTGATGCGGTCGCCAGCGAACACCCCCTGCAAGTGGTGGGCGCGATCAATGCCAACCACGCGTTGCTGGCCAAGCGCGCCGGTTTCAAGGCCATTTACCTGTCCGGTGGCGGGGTCGCCGCGGGCTCCCTGGGCGTGCCGGACCTGGGCATCACCGGCCTGGATGATGTGCTGACCGATGTGCGCCGTATCACCGATGTCTGCGACCTGCCGCTGCTGGTCGACGTGGACACCGGTTTCGGCTCCTCGGCGTTCAACGTGGCGCGCACCGTCAAGTCGATGATCAAGTTCGGCGCCGCCGCGATCCATATCGAGGACCAGGTGGGGGCCAAGCGTTGCGGCCATCGCCCGAACAAAGAGATCGTGTCCCAGCAGGAAATGGTCGACCGTATCAAGGCCGCCGTGGATGCCCGGACCGATGACAGCTTCGTGATCATGGCGCGCACCGACGCCCTGGCCGTGGAAGGCCTGGAGTCCGCCCTGGAACGTGCTGCCGCGTGCATCGAGGCCGGCGCCGACATGGTGTTCCCGGAAGCCATCACCGAGCTTGAGATGTACAAGCTGTTCGCTTCACGGGTCAAAGCCCCGATCCTCGCCAACATCACTGAATTCGGCGCGACCCCGCTGTACACCACCGAACAGTTGAAATCTGCCGATGTTTCTATCGTGCTGTACCCGCTGTCGGCTTTCCGCGCCATGAACAAGGCCGCCGAGAACGTCTACACCGCGATCCGTCGCGACGGCACCCAACAGAACGTGATCGACACCATGCAAACCCGCATGGAGCTTTACGATCGCATCGACTACCACACCTTCGAGCAGAAGCTCGACGCGCTGTTCGCCGCCAAGAAGTAAGCGCAGCGCCTCCCAGATAACTACAAAATTGGAGAAGAACCATGGCTGAAGCAAAAGTACTGAGTGGCGCCGGCCTGCGTGGCCAGGTGGCCGGGCAGACGGCACTGTCCACCGTGGGCCAGGCCGGTGCCGGCCTGACCTATCGCGGCTACGACGTGCGTGAACTGGCCGCCGACGCGCAGTTTGAAGAAGTCGCCTACCTGCTGTTGTACGGCGAATTGCCGAGCAAGGCCGAGCTGGCGGCCTACAGCGCCAAGCTGAGCAAGCTGCGTGACCTGCCCCAGGCGCTCAAGGAAGTGCTGGAACGCATCCCTGCCGACGCCCACCCGATGGACGTGATGCGCACCGGTTGCTCGTTCCTCGGCAATATCGAACCGGAAAAAGACTTCAGCGTGCAGCGCGATGTCACTGACCGCCTGCTGGCCGCGTTCCCGGCGATCATGTGCTACTGGTACCGCTTCAGCCACGACGGCAAGCGCATCGACTGCGTGACCGACGAGCCGAGCATCGCCGGGCATTTCCTGCACCTGCTGCATGGCAAGAAGCCGAGCGAGCTGCATGAAAAAGTCATGAACGTGTCGCTGATCCTCTACGCCGAGCACGAATTCAACGCCTCGACCTTCACCGCTCGTGTGTGTGCCTCGACCCTGTCCGACTTGTATTCCTGCGTCACCGCCGCCATCGGTTCCCTGCGCGGCCCGCTGCATGGCGGTGCCAACGAAGCGGCGATGGAAATGATCGAGCGTTTCTCCTCGGCCGAAGACGCCGTGAAAGGCACCCTCGGCATGCTGGAACGCAAGGACAAGATCATGGGCTTTGGCCACGCGATCTATAAAGACAACGACCCGCGCAATGAAGTGATCAAGGGCTGGTCGAAAAAACTTGCCGATGAAGTCGGCGACAAGGTGCTGTTCCCGGTCTCCGAAGCCATCGACAAGACCATGTGGGAACAGAAGAAACTGTTCCCCAACGCCGACTTCTACCATGCCTCGGCGTACCACTTCATGGGCATCCCGACCAAGCTGTTCACCCCGATCTTCGTCTGCTCACGCCTGACCGGCTGGGCGGCGCATGTGTTTGAGCAGCGCGCCAACAACCGCATCATCCGTCCAAGCGCCGAGTACATCGGCGTCGAGCAGCGCAAGTTCGTGCCAATCGAACGTCGCTGAGTGGGGAGACCGACAATCCGGAATTGGTAACCGAATCAAAAGCGTGGGAGCGGGCTTGCTCGCGAATACGGGGTAACAGTCACTGAATGTGTTGAATGACACACCACATTCGCGAGCAAGCCCGCTCCCACATTTTGACCTCATTCCAATTCTGGGGCGGCACAGGTCTTCCTTTTGTAACTACCGTGACCGAGTCCTGACGATGAACACTGAATTTCGCAAACCGCTCCCCGGCAGCCGCCTGGATTACTTCGACGCCCGTGCGGCTGTCGAGGCCATCACCCCCGGTGCCTACGCCACGCTGCCTTACACCTCCCGCGTGCTCGCCGAAAACCTGGTGCGTCGCTGCGACCCGGCGACCCTCAACGCTTCCCTGAGCCAACTGATCGAGCGCAAGCGCGACCTCGACTTCCCCTGGTTCCCGGCCCGGGTGGTGTGCCATGACATCCTCGGCCAGACCGCCCTGGTGGACCTCGCCGGTCTGCGTGACGCCATTGCCCTGCAAGGCGGCGACCCGGCCCAGGTCAACCCGGTGGTGCCGACCCAACTGATCGTCGACCACTCCCTGGCCGTCGAGGCCGGTGGTTTTGACCCGCAGGCCTTCGAGAAAAACCGCGCCATTGAAGACCGCCGCAACGAAGACCGTTTCCACTTTATCGAGTGGACCAAAAAGGCTTTCAAAAACGTCGATGTGATCCCGCCAGGCAACGGCATCATGCACCAGATCAACCTGGAGAAAATGTCCCCGGTGATCCAGGTGCGTGACGGCGTGGCCTTCCCGGATACCTGCGTCGGCACCGACAGCCACACCCCCCACGTCGACGCCCTGGGCGTGATCGCCATCGGCGTTGGCGGCCTGGAAGCCGAGAGCGTGATGCTCGGCCGTGCGTCGTGGATGCGCCTGCCGGAAAGCGTTGGCGTCGAACTGACGGGCAAGCTGCAACCGGGCATCACCGCCACCGACATGGTGCTGGCCCTGACCGAGTTCCTGCGCCAGCAGAAAGTTGTCGGTGCCTGGCTGGAGTTCTTCGGCGAAGGCGCCTCGGCCCTGACCCTGGGCGACCGCGCCACCATCTCCAACATGGCTCCGGAATACGGCGCTACGGCGGCGATGTTCTACATCGACGCGCAGACCATCGCTTATCTCAAACTCACCGGGCGTGAAGACGAACAAGTCGCCCTGGTCGAGCAGTATGCGCGGCACACCGGCCTGTGGGCTGATGACCTCAAGGGCGCGCAATACGAGCGTGGCCTGAGCTTCGACCTGTCCAGCGTCGTGCGCAATATGGCCGGCCCGAGCAACCCGCACGCCCGCGTTGCCACCAGCGACTTGGCGGCCAAGGGCATTTCCGGGCAATGGGATGACGTGCCGGGGCAAATGCCCGACGGCGCGGTGATCATCGCCGCCATCACCAGTTGCACCAACACCAGCAACCCACGCAACGTGATCGCCGCCGGCCTGCTGGCGCGCAATGCCAACAAGCTTGGGTTGGCCCGCAAGCCGTGGGTCAAGTCGTCCCTGGCGCCGGGTTCGAAAACCGTGGCCATGTACCTCGACGAAGCCGGGCTGACCAGCGAGCTGGAGCAGCTGGGTTTTGGCGTCGTGGCCTTCGCTTGCACCACTTGCAACGGCATGTCCGGTGCGCTCGATCCGGTGATCCAGCAAGAAATCATCGACCGCGACCTGTACGCCACCGCCGTGCTCTCGGGTAACCGCAACTTCGACGGGCGCATCCACCCGTACGCCAAGCAGGCATTCCTGGCTTCGCCACCGCTGGTGGTGGCCTATGCGATTGCCGGCACCATCCGTTTCGATATCGAGAAGGACGTGCTGGGCCTGGACGCCACCGGCAAGGAAATCCGCCTGCAGGACATCTGGCCGAGCGATGAAGAAATCGACGCGGTGGTCAAGGCCTCGGTCAAGCCGGAGCAGTTCCGCCAGGTCTACATCCCGATGTTTGCGATCCACGAGGACACCGGCCCGAAAGTCACGCCGCTGTACGACTGGCGTCCGCAGAGCACCTACATCCGCCGCCCGCCGTACTGGGAAGGCGCCCTGGCCGGTGCGCGTCCGCTCAAGGGCATGCGCCCGCTGGCGGTGCTGCCGGACAACATCACCACTGACCACCTGTCGCCGTCCAACGCGATCATGCTCGACAGCGCCGCCGGCGAATACCTGGCGAAAATGGGCCTGCCGGAAGTCGACTTCAACTCGTATGCAACGCACCGCGGCGACCACCTGACCGCCCAGCGCGCGACCTTTGCCAACCCCAAGCTGTTCAATGAAATGGTCCAGGAAAACGGCAAGGTCAAGCAGGGTTCCCTGGCGCGCATCGAGCCGGAAGGCAAGGTCACACGGATGTGGGAAGCCATCGAAACCTACATGGAGCGCAAGCAGCCGCTGATCATCATTGCCGGCGCCGACTACGGCCAGGGTTCGTCCCGCGACTGGGCGGCCAAGGGCGTGCGCCTGGCGGGTGTGGAAGCGATTGCCGCCGAAGGCTTCGAACGCATCCATCGCACCAACCTGGTGGGCATGGGCGTGCTGCCCCTGGAATTTTTGCCGGGTACCGACCGCAAGACCCTGCAGATTGATGGCAGTGAAACCTATGACGTGATCGGCGAGCGCACCCCGCGTGCGCAGTTGACCCTGGTGATCAACCGCAAGAATGGCGAGCGTGTCGAAGTGCCGGTGACCTGCCGCCTGGACACCGCTGAAGAAGTGTCGATCTACGAGGCGGGCGGCGTGTTGCAGCGTTTTGCCCAGGACTTCCTGGAATCGGCGGCGACCGCCTGAAGAGGATAACCATGACACACGTAGCGCAAATCAAGATCGCCGCCACCTACATGCGTGGCGGCACCAGCAAGGGCGTGTTTTTCAACCTCAAGGACCTGCCCGAATCGGCCCAGGTCCCGGGTGCGGCGCGCGATGCCTTGCTGCTACGGGTGATTGGCAGCCCCGATCCCTATGACAAACAGATCGACGGCATGGGCGGTGCCACCTCGAGTACCAGCAAAACCGTGATCCTCGCCAAGAGCACCCGCGCCGAGCATGACGTGGACTACCTGTTTGGCCAGGTCTCCATCGACAAGCCGTTCGTAGACTGGAGCGGCAACTGCGGCAACCTGTCAGCGGCGGTCGGCTCGTTTGCCATCAGCAGTGGCCTGGTGGATGCGGCCCGCATTCCCCACAACGGCGTGGCCGTGGTGCGGGTCTGGCAGGCGAATATCGGCAAGACCATCATCGCCCATGTGCCCATCACCAACGGTGCGGTGCAGGAAACCGGCGACTTCGAGCTGGATGGTGTGACCTTCCCCGCCGCGGAAGTGCAACTGGAGTTCATGGACCCGGCAGCGGAAGAAGAGGGCAGCGGCGGTTCGATGTTCCCCACCGGCAACCTGGTCGACGACTTGGAAGTGCCGGGTGTCGGCACCTTCAAGGCGACGCTGATCAACGCGGGGATCCCGACGATTTTTATCAACGCCGAAGACCTCGGCTACACCGGCACCGAGCTGCAAGGCGCGATCAATAGCGATCCCAAAGCCCTGGCCATGTTCGAGCAGGTACGGGCCTATGGTGCATTGCGCATGGGCCTGATCAAGCACCTGGACGAAGCGGCCCAGCGCCAGCACACGCCGAAGGTGGCGTTTGTGGCCAAGCCTGCGGATTACCTGGCCTCCAGTGGCAAGGCGATCAAGGCCGGTGATGTGGATCTGCTGGTGCGCGCGCTGTCCATGGGCAAGTTGCACCACGCGATGATGGGGACGGCGGCGGTGGCGATTGGCACGGCGGCGGCGATTTCCGGAACCCTGGTCAACCTCGCGGCGGGCGGTGTGGAACGCAACGCCGTGCGCTTCGGGCATCCGTCCGGCACCTTGCGCGTGGGCGCCGAAGCTAGCCAGGTCAACGGCGAATGGGTGGTAAAGAAAGCCATCATGAGCCGCAGTGCGCGGGTCTTGATGGAAGGCTACGTGCGCGTGCCCGGCGACGCATTCTAAAGCTCTGCGCCGGCCCCGATATGTGAGCGGGCTTGTGTGGGAGCGGGCTTGCCCGCGATAGCGGCGTGTCAGTCACGCAGATACCAACTGATCCAGCGCTATCGCGGGCAAGCCCGCTCCCACAAGGGGGCGGCGGCCTCTGGATTTATGTACGAAAGCAGGCATTCAGACCTGCCACAAACCACCCACCCTGAGCCTGAGGAAGGAACACACCCAACCCATTTTGGAGTACTGCCATGAGCGCCAACGTCGACCAGAACAACCGCCCCGACTACGACCCGGTTTTGCAGGACATTGCCGATTACGTCCTCAACTACCGCATCGACTCCCCGGATGCCCTGGACACCGCCCGCAACTGCCTGATGGACACCCTCGGTTGTGGCCTGCTGGCCCTGCGTTTTCCCGAGTGCACCAAGCATTTGGGGCCGATTGTCGAAGGCACAGTGGTGCCGTTCGGTGCGCGGGTGCCGGGTACGTCCTATCGCCTGGACCCGGTCAAGGCCGCGTGGGACATCGGCTGCATCGTGCGTTGGCTCGATTACAACGACACCTGGCTCGCCGCCGAATGGGGCCATCCTTCGGATAACCTCGGCGGCATTCTCGCCGTCGCTGATCACCTGTCGCAAAAGCGCGTGGCCCATGGCGAGGCGCCGTTGACCGTGCGCGCGGTGCTGGAAGCGATGATCATGGCCCACGAAATCCAGGGTGTGATTGCCCTGGAAAACTCCTTCAACCGCGTCGGTCTTGACCATGTGCTGTTGGTGAAAGTGGCCTCCACTGCGGTCTGTGCCAAGTTGATGGGGGCCAACCGCGAACAGATGCTGTCGGCACTGTCTCATGCCTTTGTCGATGGTCAGGCCTTGCGGACCTACCGGCATGCGCCAAACGCCGGGTCGCGCAAATCCTGGGCGGCGGGGGATGCATCCAGCCGTGGTGTACGTCTGGCGGATATCGCTCTGCGTGGCGAGATGGGCATCCCCGGCGTGCTGAGCGCACCGCAGTGGGGCTTTTACGACGTGTTGTTCAGTCACACCAACAAGGACCTGGCCCTCAAGCCTGAGGACAAGCGCGCATTCAGTTTGCCCCAGCCCTATGGCACTTATGTGATGGAAAACGTGCTGTTCAAGATCAGCTTTCCTGCAGAGTTCCACGCCCAGACCGCCTGTGAAGCTGCTGTCACCTTGCACCCGCAGGTCAGGCACCGCTTGCACGAGATCGAGCGCATCGTGATCACCACCCACGAGCCGGCCATTCGCATCATTTCCAAGGTCGGCCCACTGGCCAATGCGGCCGACCGCGACCATTGCCTGCAATACATGACAGCCGTGCCCCTGGCGTTTGGCAACCTGGTCGCCGAGCAGTACGAAGATGAGTTCCATACGGCGCACCCGATCATTGATGAGTTGCGCGGCAAAATGGAAATCGTCGAAGACCCACGCTACAGCCGCGAGTACCTGGAAGCGGACAAGCGTTCCATTGCCAACGCGGTGCAGGTGTTCTTCACCGATGGCTCGAGCACCGAGCAGGTCGCGGTGGAATACCCGATTGGCCATCGTCGGCGCCGGGCGGATGGCATTCCTTTGCTGGAAGACAAGTTCAAGGCCAACCTGGGGACACGCTTCCCCGCGCAGCGCAGCGCCGAGATTTTTGCACTGTGCAAGGATCAGGCACGGCTTGAAGCGACGCCGGTGAACCGGTTTGTGGATTTGTGGGTGATATGAGGGCGTCGAGCGGCGAGTTGTGAAGTGGACATACTTTGCTATTCGTACGCCCGACATCGCCGGAACCTTATTCCGATAATGACCAATCAGATAGCCAGATGACCTGTTTTTGCCGGGGCATCCGGGATGCAATGCCCGTGAATCAACTACCTGAATCTGAGAGGTCCACTATGACGAGCGTAAGCCATTCGCAGTACGCACCCAGCCAGCCCTATGAAATGCCTCCCAAACCAGCGTCCGTGCAGAACGAAGGCCGTGCTGAAACGGATGCCCCGCCCGGCGCGCAAGCAGATTCAACTCCACCCCGCCCACCGATGACTGCGCAGCAGCGTGGGCAGTTTGCGGCACATAAAGGCCTGGTCAATTCACCGTCATCCAGTGCCAATACTAACTCGCCTCAACTGGCGCAGCTCTCCCAGGAAAACAACCAGCTGCGTGACAGTCTTAACCAGTTGGTTGCCCACTTCACGCCGATAATCACTGAGCTTGAACAGCAGATAGCAAACCTGGGGCAGCAAGCCGGCATGATGGAGAGCCCTGTAAAAGGGGGCGCCCCATCGAAACAAGATGCCAGTGGCCGCGCAGAAGCAGGGCAGGGCAAAGTGCCGCCTGAAGCCAGTGCTCGCGCAGACAACAACACGCCGGTGTCGGGGTCGGAGGCACCTCGTAGCCTCGAGCAGCTGACTGCTGAAAATGACCAACTGCGCGAGACGATTGAGCGCCTGCAAACCCAGTTCACGGCGGTGGTGACTAAGCTGCAAAAGCAGATCCAGGCGTTGACCCAGAAAATGGGGGGGGCAGATGCCTCCGCAAACGAAGCCCCTGCCGCAGGTCCGAAGACTGACGGCAATGCCCCGTCGGCTCCCCCATCGGCTGAGCAAGCGCCCGGTGCCGAGGACGCTCCAGCAGCGGCTCAGACCCATGAGCCAACGCCACCGGCGAACCGCAGCGCTGACGATCTCATGCGCGACAACCAGCAACTGCGCGCACGTATAGATCAAATGATGACTGAGTTCACCCAGGTGATTACCCAGCTGCAACAGCAAGTCCAGCAATTGAGTGCCCAGATCAAAGCCCAGGCGAAGTAAAGGCAAGCGTGCCAATAGGGGCGTTTACCCCCTCCCGTTGGCAGCTTGATGCTTCACTCGAACCGCAGGATCACCCGCCGGTTGTGCTTGCTTTTTTTCTCGATTTTCTCGCAGAACACCCGGCCGATTTCTTCGGTGTTGACCACATGGGTGCCGCCACACGGCTGGATATCAATGCCGGCAATTTCAATCACCCGCACCGCGCCCTGGATCACCGGGGGCGCGACCGCCTGGGTGCGGGTGATCTGCAGCAGGGTGGAATATTCGGACGCAGGCATCGACAGCGACTTGACCTCATGGGCCTGCTCGATCAAGGCATTGAGGTCGCGGGTGATGCTCTCCTTGTCCAGGGTCATTTCCGGTAGGTCGAAATCCAGGCGGCCCTTGTCGGCGCTGATGCTGCAACCGGTCACCGGCGCGTCGATGATCGAGCACAGCAGATGCAGGCAGGTGTGCATCTTCATGTGCTGGTAGCGCCGCTCCCAGTCCAGGCCGGCGTCTACCTGTGCGCCTGCGCGCAATGACTCGGGGCAGTGTTCCACTTGATGCCAGATGATCGAGCGCAGTACCGGGTCGCGCACAGTCCCGGTCACGTTGACTCGGCTGCCGTCCGCCAGAGTGAAGTAACCGGTGTCTCCGGGCTGGCCACCCCCGGTGGGGTAGAACAGGGTGTGCTCCAGGGCCACGCCCTGTTCGCTGACGGCAATCACGCGGGCGCTGAAGGCGTTCTGGTAAGGCGCGCTGTCAAACAGCGCCAGGGTTTCCATAGTGTGTACGGACATGTTCATCCTCCAACGATCAGTGGGCTGGTTTGCAGCAGGCGCCGCACCATTGCGCTCAACCCGGGTGGGGAGAGCAGGGTGACTTCGAACTTCGCCCCGCACACCTTCAGGTTCAGGGGCAGGCGCGGGGGATAGGTGGGGGCCTGCAGCGTGCGCAGGCGAAACTGCAGGTGATGACGCTCCTTGACCGTGGGCTCCAGCACCACGCCGGACAATGGATGGAAGTCGGCATCCAGCAGCGTGACCCGGTGGCTGATGTCGACTTCACCGACCACATGCAGGCGCTCGTCGAGGGCAAAGGCTCCGAGGTAGTTGCTGGCGTCCGATTCGTCGTTTTTCTGCAACTGGATCTGGTTGACCACCTTGACCTTGGTGCCTGCGGGCACGTCCTGGGTGATGACACAGGAGGGGCTGATAAACACGTTGTCGCCGATCAGCACATACCCGAGCACCCTGGCGCCTGCGCCGACTTCCACGTTATTGCCCAGGCGCGGGTGACGCTTGCCGTCCGGGTTGTTGGCGATGCCCCGGGCGCCCAGGGTCACGCCACACAGGATGTAGCAGTCATTGCCGATCTCGCAGGTTTCGCCGATTACCGTGCCAAAGCCATGATCCAGCACAAAGCGCCGGCCAATGCGGGCGGCCGGGTGGATTTCGGCGCCGGACAGGAGCTTGCCCTGGTTGCTCAAAGTCAGCGCAATGGCGCAGAACTGGCCGTGGGCCGGGTCGGGAAGGTTCCAGACACAATGCGCCAGCCGGTAATACAGCACGGCCTTGAACGAGGCGTAGGACTCCAGGATCAGTTCACCCCGGCCGCGGGACGCCGGATCGCGCCAGGCGTAGGCGATCAGGTCCTCGGCCACTTCCTGCGCCGCTGGCTGGATCAACTCCGCCAGGTGTGGCTGCAACTGTGCCATCTGCGCTGGCGACAGGGTGGTGATGAGGTGGGTCAGCAACTCATCGTGCAGCTGTTGCATGTCGATAAAGCCTCCCATGGAAGGCACCCCCGTAATTGTCGTTATTCGAAACAGGGCAGATAACTGTCGGCGCTGTCGTACACCATGGTCAGGACGACGGTGTCGGTGGGCAGTTCCGGGGCGAGCTTGGCGATGGCCACCATATTGGCGGCTGACGACAGTCCCAGGCTGATGGCGTCGGTACGCATGATGCGCTTCATCATTTCCAGGCAGTCGAGGCGCGAGACCTTGAGCATGCCGTCCAGCACATTCAGGTTGAGAATGCTCGGGATCAAGCCGATGGACAGGCCCTGGATATGGTGTGGCGCATGGCGGTCGCTGAGCAGGTCGCACTCCTCGGGTTCTACACCCATCACGCGGATCTGCGGCCAGGCGGCCTTGAGGGTTTCACCGATCCCGGTGATATGGCCCCCGGTGCCGATACCGCTGACGAAGTAGTCGACCTGGCGCTCGCCAAAGGCGCGGATGATTTCCGGGGCGGTGGTGTCGCGATGGGTCTGGGGGTTGGCGCCGTTGCGTTGCTGGTTGAGCATGACGAAGCTGGGGTTTTCCAGCTGCAGCTCCATGCACTTTTCGCCATGGGAGTTATTGCCCAGGCGGCTGTCCGACAGCACCACCTTGGCCCCATACAGGCGCAGCAGCTTTTGCTTTTCGGGGCTGTAGTTGTCGGGAATCACCAGCACCACTTTGTAGCCCAGCACATTGCCGGCCATCACCAGGCCGATGCCGGTGTTGCCCCCGCTGGGTTCGATGATGGTTTGCCCTGAGTTACGAATCAGGATGCCCCGGCGCTCGGCGTCGAGGATCATGCCCAGGGCAATCCGTGCCTTGTGGCTACCGCCCGGGTTCAGGGATTCAAGCTTGGCGAAGACCTCGATGCCGAGGTCTTCGGAGAATTGTTCCAGGCGCACGATGGGCGTTTGGCCGATGGCGTCGAGTATGGAGTTGTGCAGCATCAGATAAGTACCCCCAGGCCTGTGATCAGTACAAAGGCATGTCGGGTTCGACGTCGCGCACCCAATGTTTCATGCCGCCTTCAAGCACCCGGGTGTTGGCAAAGCCAGCGGCCAGCAAGGTGCTGGCGGCCTGCTCGGCGCGGATGCCGGCGTAGCAGATCAGGTAATGGGTGTTGTCACGGCTGAGCGTGTCGAGGTGCTCGTCGAGCTGGGCCAGGGGGATGTGCACCACGCCGGGCAGTTGGCATACCTCCAGCTCGCTGGCGTCGCGCACATCCAGCAGGATGTCGGCGCTGCTGCGCTGCTCCAGCAACTGCTTGAGCACCTGGGGCTTGATGTAGTGCTCTGCCGCCAGGCTCGGAGCGCTGCGGATGGCATCGGCACAGACGGTGGCTGCGGGCTGATGTTCTTCACGCAGGTCGGAGCAGCACGGGCAGTCGGCGCGGCGCTTGAAACGGATTTCACTGAACTTCATGGCCAGGGCATCAAAGCGCATCAACCGGCCGGATAAGGATTCGCCCAGGCCAATCAACAGCTTGATCGCCTCGGTGGCCTGGATCATCCCGACCACGCCGGGCAGTACACCGATGACCCCGCCAGCACTGCAATTGGGCGCCAGTTCCGCCGGCGGGGCGTGGGGGTACAGGCAGCGGTAGCAGGGCCCGCCCTGGTAATTGAACACGCTGATCTGGCCGTCGAAACGGTAGATCGCGCCATACACCAGCGGCTTGCCCAATTGTACGCAGGCATCATTGACCCGGTAGCGGGTCTCGAAGTTGTCCGTGCCGTCGATCACCAGATCGTAGGCGCCGACCAGTTCCAGGGCATTGTCGGCGTTCAGCGCGGTGTCGTAGGTGTTGATCCGGATGTGCGCGTTGAGGTCCTGCAGCCGGCGCTTGGCGGATTCGACCTTGGGCAGGCCCAGGGTGCTGTTGCCATGCACCACCTGGCGTTGCAGGTTGCTGCTTTCCACCACATCGAAGTCCACCAGCCCCAGGGTGCCGATGCCGGCAGCGGCCAGGTACAGGCTGATGGGTGAGCCCAGGCCGCCGGTGCCGATGATCAGCACCCTGGCTTTCTTCAGGCTCAGCTGCCCTTCGCGGCCGACACCGGGCAGGGTGATATGGCGCACATAGCGCTGCACTTCCTCGTTGCTCAAGGACTCGATGTCCATGCCGCCGGAGGTGGCGAGCAGCACTTCGATTTTTGCTTTTTCGGGCAGCGGCTCGTCGGGGCCGATCAGTTCTTCCCCGGCCGTGAACAGGAAGTGTTCCTTGAGCCGGCCGTTGTTCTCGTGGAACAGGTGCGCCCGCAGCTGCGGGTAGCGGGCACATAGGCCTTCAATGACTTCGCGCAATGTCGATCCGGCACCCTCGAGGGTCGATTCTGGCAACTTGGCCACACGGGCCAGGATGTCGGGGAAAGAGACAGCGTTCATGTACAACTCCGTTTGCAGGTCGTTGAAGGGGTTGAGGGCGAAGTGCGTGCCATCCCAGGCAAACAGCTTCGACCCAAGGGCCTTGCCCTGGCGGACATCCACCACCAGGTAACTGACGGGGTAGATCGGTTCCCCCATGTAGAGGGCCTTGTCCTGATCCTCGTCGCTGAAGTAGGCACCGACATCCGGGTGGGAGTGGTAAATCACCACCACCGGGTTGTCCGTGCGAAAGGCCTTGTTCATCAGCAGCGTGTCGGTCACCGAGAAGGTGTAGCCGTTGGCCGCGCTGCGGGGGTAGGCCTCGGGGTTCTTGCGGTGCAACTCGTTCTGGATATTGCTGCCCAGGTACACGCTGCCGTCGGCAAAGACAAAGCCGCAGCACTCTTCGGGATAGGTGCTGCTGGCGTGGGCGTAGATCTGCTCCAGGGCGGTTTGGCGGAGGACTTCCATGTTTCTCTCGCGTGGTGGGTAAAGGGTCAATTGGGTTTTGCCAGCAGCTTTTCGATCGGCAGCTTGGTGATTGCAAAGCCGGCCAGCAGGATCGCCGAATACAGCATCAGGTCCCGGGACAGTTCCAGGCCTTCGTACCAGGCACCGATGATCACGGCGAACACCGGGAAAATAATGAAGACGAACGACAGGATGATCGGGCTCAGGCGCTTGAGCAGCATGAAGTACACGATAAAACCGCCCACCGACGCTACCAGGCCCAGGTAGAACAGGGCGCTCCAGGACCGCAGGGTGATGGCCTCGAAGGTCGGCGATTCAAACCAGAGGCCGGCGACGAACAGCATCAGCCCGGCAATCCCGATGGGCAGGGTGTTGTAGGTGATCACGCTGATGGCGCTGCCTTTTTGCTTGGTAATGACATAGCACAAGGCATGCATGATCGCGGCGGTCAGAATCGCCAGTACGCCGAAGAACTCGGCATGGTCAAGGTGCAGTCCCTGGCTCTTGAGGATCATGTACAGGCTGCCGAAACCGATGCCGATCCCGATGACCTGGGAAAAGTAGATGCGCTCGCGTAGGAACAATGCCGAGAAGATCAGGATAAACACTGGCATGCAGCTGAACAGCAGGGCGGTCAGGCCGGACGAGACGTGCATCTCGCCGTAGTTGAGCAGGTAATACGGCACGCTGAAGTAGCACAGGGTCACGAACACAAAGAACCAGCGGCTCTCCCGTGGAAACAGGATTGGTTCGCGCCGCACCAGGGCAAAGCACAGGAACAGCGGAAAGGCGATCAGGAAGCGCAAGCCCGCCGAGGTCAGTGGCGGCACGCTTTCCACCGCGATCTTGATCCCCAGCCAGGTGGTGCCCCAGCTCAGGCAGACAATCAGAAACATCACACTGGTGATCAGGCCAGCCAGCCATTGTTTGTGGTTTTTGGTTTTTTCGGCATTTTCGATGACGGCGGACATTGGCATTGTTTATTGCTTCCCTGAGCCGGAATTGAACTCTATATTGAACTTGTAATTAGAGGTTTCACCCGGTGAATGAACCCGTAAAAGCACACTATTAGGGCGAATGATGGCTGTCAAAACAAATATTGACATGGTGTCAATCATGCGAGAGGGACTGTCCAATGGGCAGGGTGTGAAGTACAAGCGCCTGTCAGATGTCATGGAGCGGGGCATCCTCGAAGGCTTGATCGAACCGGGGCGCAAACTGCCCCCTCATCGGGTGCTTTCCGACAATCTGGGGGTGACCATCGGGACCATCAGCCGTGCCTACGGTGAACTGGAACGCCTGGGCCTGGTGGTGGCACGGGTGGGCGACGGAACATTCGTGCGCAAGCGTGGGATGGAGCGCCAGCGTGACGAAGGCTTTCGCAACGTCAGCGAGGAGCCGCGGCAGTACTTCGATATGAGCCGCAATATGCATATCCCTGGGCAGGAGACCACGTTCCTGGCCCAGAGCTTTGAAACCCTGGCCACCAATGCCAAGTTCCTGCAGGACATCAGTGCCTACACCCCGGACGCCGGCTTGCCCCGCTACCGCGCGGCAGGTGCGCAATGGTTGGTGCAGCGCGACTTTCACCCGATTCCCGAGCAGGTCATCTGTGTCAATGGAGGCCAGCATGGGTTGCTGTGCGCCTTGATGGCGTTGGTGCGCGCGGGCGACACGGTGGTGACCGAGCAGTTGACCTACCCCGGCCTGATCACCGCCGCGCGGATGCTGGGCATTCGCCTGATCGGCCTGGAAATGGATGAGGAAGGCGTGTTGCCAGCAGCCCTGGAGGAAGTCTGTCGCAATCACCGGGTGGCCGCCCTGTACTGCACGCCGACCATCCAGAACCCGACGACGGCGGTGTTGTCGGTCGCCCGCCGTGAGGCACTGGTCAGGGTGTGTCGCGAGCACAACCTGCTAATCCTCGAAGACGAGGCCCACGGTGTGCTGGTGCAAGATCGCCCGCCACCCCTGAGTCACTTTGCCCCGGAGCGCACGATTCTGATCAGCAGCCTGAGCAAGGCCGTGTCGGCCGGCTTGCGGGTGGGTTATGTGCATGCGCCACCGGCGCTGGTCAGCCGTATTTCTGCGGCCCTGCGTTCAACCTGCTGGATGGCCACGCCGGTGACCCTGGAGCTGGCCACGCAGTGGATTGAAAATGGCACGGCAGAGCATCTGCTGCGTCAACAGGTCAGTGAAATCAGCCGCCGCAAGGCGTTGGTCGAAGACCTGCTGAGCGGCCTGGAGTACCGGACTCACCTCAACAGCCCGCACTTCTGGATTGAAGTCCCGGAGCCTTGGCGGGCGTCGGAAATCGAGGCTGAACTCAAGCAGAACAATTACCTGATCGCCACGGCAGAAGCGTTTGCCGTAGGGCAGACGGCGGTGCCGCAGTTTATTCGGGCGAGTATCTGCAATACGTCTGAGGATGATCAGTTACTGAGGGCCGGATTTGATGCGTTGGCTACGGCGCTGGGGCAGGGGGGGGACCGGTTCCACCTGTAAATGTTGTGGCGAGCGGGCTTGCCCGCGTTGGGCTGCGCAGCAGCCCCAAAACCAGGCCCCGATGAGTGTCTGGTGTACCGTGTTCTTCTTTATTTAGGGCTGCTTCGCAGCCCAACGCGGGCAAGCCCGCTCGCCACAGGTTATTTGAAGCGCCGCTCAACACCTTTTTCCACAAGGATCTTCGCCGAAATCTCTTCCACCGAAAAGTGCGTGGAATTGATGTGCGCAATGTTTTCCCGGCGGAACAGATTTTCCACTTCCCGCACCTCGAACTCGCACTGGGCATAGCTCGAATAACGGCTGTTGGGCTTGCGTTCGTTACGGATCGCCGTCAGCCGGTCCGGGTCGATGGTCAGGCCAAACAGCTTGTGCTGATGGGTGCGCAGCACCGCCGGCAGTTGCAGGCGTTCCATATCGTCTTCGGTCAGCGGGTAGTTGGCCGCACGGATGCCGAATTGCATGGCCATGTACAGGCAGGTCGGGGTCTTGCCGCAGCGCGACACGCCGACCAGGATCAGGTCGGCCTTGTCGTAGTAGTGGGTGCGGGCGCCGTCGTCGTTGTCCAGGGCGAAGTTGACCGCCTCGATCCGCTCCATGTAGTTGGAGTTATGGCCAATGGAATGGGACTTGCCCACGGAGTATGAGGAATGTTCACTCAGCTCCTGTTCCAGGGGCGCGAGGAAGGTCGAGAAGATGTCGATCATGAAACCATTGGAGGTCGCGAGGATCTCACGGATGTCCTGATTGACGATGGTGTCGAAAATGATCGGGCGCATACCGTCTTTTTCGGCGGCCAGATTGATTTGTTGTACCATGGCCCGCGCTTTATCCACGTTATCGATATAAGGCCGGGTGAATTTGGCGAAGGTGATGCTTTCGAACTGCGCGAGCAGGCTTTGACCCAGGGTTTCGGCGGTAATGCCGGTGCCGTCGGAGATAAAGAAAGCAGATCGTTTCATTTGAGCCTTGGGCCTTAAGCTGATGACGAATCTTGGATATGATAGGCGCGGTTTTGCCGCCCCACAGTGGGCTGCATTCTCACTTATTTTCCAGGTCCAGGCCACAAACGCCGGTAAATGCTCCTACTGAGCCACCGGCGCCCTGAGCTTTTCCAACACAGTTAGTGGAGAGATCACCTTGGTAGAGTACGTAGTTTCCCTCGATAAGCTCGGCGTCCATGATGTAGAGCATGTGGGGGGCAAGAACGCATCCCTCGGCGAGATGATCAGTAATCTTGCGGGCGCTGGTGTTTCGGTGCCCGGTGGTTTCGCCACCACCGCCCAGGCATACCGCGATTTCCTCGAACTGAGCGGCCTCAACGACCAGATCCACGCTGCCCTGGACGCGCTCGACGTCGATGACGTCAACGCCCTGGCCAAGACCGGCGCACAGATCCGTCAGTGGATCATGGAAGCCGAGTTCCCCGAGAAGCTCAACGCAGAAATTCGCACCGCCTTCGCCACCCTGTCGGCCGGCAACCCGGACATGGCTGTCGCCGTGCGCTCCTCGGCCACCGCCGAAGACTTGCCCGACGCCTCCTTCGCCGGTCAGCAGGAAACCTTCCTGAACATCCGTGGCGTGGAAAACGTCATCCGTGCAGCCAAGGAAGTATTTGCCTCGCTGTTCAACGACCGCGCCATTTCCTACCGTGTGCACCAGGGTTTCGACCACAAACTGGTGGCCCTGTCTGCCGGCGTGCAGCGCATGGTGCGTTCGGAAACCGGGACGGCCGGCGTGATGTTCACCCTGGACACCGAATCGGGCTTCCGTGACGTGGTATTTATTACCGGCGCCTACGGCCTGGGCGAAACCGTCGTACAAGGCGCGGTCAACCCGGACGAGTTCTACGTGCACAAGCACACCCTTGAAGCCGGCCGCCCGGCGATCCTGCGCCGCAACCTGGGCAGCAAGGCTATCAAGATGATCTACGGCGACGAGGCCAAGGCCGGTCGCTCGGTGAAAACCGTTGATGTCGACAAGGCCGAGCGTGCGCGTTTCTGCCTCAGCGATGCCGAAGTCAGCGAATTGGCCAAGCAGGCGATGATCATCGAGAAGCACTACAAGTGCCCGATGGACATCGAATGGGCCAAGGATGGCGACGACGGCAAGCTGTACATCGTCCAGGCCCGCCCGGAAACCGTGAAAAGCCGTACTTCGGCCAATGTCATGGAACGCTACCTGTTGAAAGAAACCGGCACTGTGCTGGTGGAAGGCCGTGCCATCGGCCAGCGCATCGGCGCGGGCAAGGTGCGGATCATCAAGGACGTGTCCGAGATGGACAAGGTCCAGCCAGGTGACGTGCTGGTCTCCGACATGACCGACCCGGATTGGGAGCCGGTGATGAAGCGCGCCAGCGCCATCGTCACCAACCGTGGCGGGCGTACCTGCCACGCGGCGATCATCGCCCGTGAACTGGGGATCCCAGCGGTTGTCGGTTGTGGCAACGCCACCCAATTGCTCAAGGACGGCCAGGGCGTTACCGTTTCCTGCGCCGAAGGCGATACCGGCTTCATCTTTGAAGGTGAGCTGGGCTTCGATATCAAGCAAAACTCCATCGACGCCATGCCCGACCTGCCGTTCAAGATCATGATGAACGTCGGCAACCCCGACCGCGCCTTTGATTTTGCGCAGTTGCCGAACGCCGGTGTGGGCCTGGCCCGCCTGGAATTCATCATCAACCGCATGATCGGCGTGCACCCCAAGGCCCTGTTGAACTACGACGGCCTGCCGGTGGAAATCAAGGACAGCGTCGACAAGCGCATTGCCGGCTACAACGATCCGGTAGGTTTCTACGTCGAGAAACTGGTGGAAGGCATCAGCACCCTGGCGGCGGCGTTCTGGCCGAAGAAAGTCATCGTGCGCCTGTCGGACTTCAAGTCCAACGAATACGCGAACCTGATCGGCGGCAAGCTTTACGAGCCGGAAGAAGAGAACCCGATGCTGGGCTTCCGTGGCGCCTCGCGTTATATCAGCGAAGCATTCCGCGATTGCTTCGAGCTTGAGTGCCGCGCCCTCAAGCGTGTGCGCAACGAGATGGGCCTGACCAACGTCGAGATCATGGTGCCCTTTGTGCGCACCCTGGGCGAAGCGAGCCAGGTCGTTGACCTGCTGGCCGAGAACGGTCTGACCCGTGGTGAAAACGGCCTGCGCGTGATCATGATGTGCGAGCTGCCTTCCAACGCAATCCTCGCCGAAGAGTTCCTGGAGTTCTTCGACGGTTTCTCCATCGGCTCCAATGACCTGACCCAGTTGACCCTGGGCCTGGATCGCGACTCCGGGATCATCGCGCACCTGTTTGACGAGCGTAACCCTGCGGTCAAGAAGCTGCTGGCCAACGCCATCCAGGCCTGTAACAAGGCCGGCAAGTACATCGGGATCTGCGGCCAAGGCCCTTCCGATCACCCGGACCTGGCCAAATGGCTGATGGAACAGGGCATCGAAAGCGTCTCGCTGAACCCCGATTCCGTGCTGGAAACCTGGTTCTTCCTGGCTGAAGGTCAAGCCTCGGCGTAATTGCCATTTGCCGGCCAGCCAGTGTGGCTGGCCGGCATTTCTCATTCTGTACAGGGCGGAACTCCTACCGGACGCCGCCCTTTTTTGTGCAAGAACATTATGCAAAGCAGCAGCAACCTGTTTCCCGTCGCCTTGATCAGCGCTGAGCGTCGTGGCGACCTGAGTGAAGATGTCTATCGCCTCAAGCCTGGCAACAGTCCGGATGGCACCGTAGAACTGGCGGTGACACGCCTGGGCCTGGCCGATGTCGCGCAAAGCCGTGGCATACCGGTGGTGTTGGTGCATGGCAGCTTTTCCAATCGGCGGTTCTGGTATTCGCCCAAAGGTATTGGCCTGGGGGCGTACCTGGCGCGCCAGGGCTTTGATGTGTGGATCCCGGAGATGCGCGGCCACGGGCTTTCCCGACGCAACCACGACTACGCCAAGAATCGCGTCGCCGACTATGCTCGTTACGACTTGCCAGCCATCGCCGCTTTTGTGCGTGAGCAAAGCGCGCAGATTCCGCACTGGATCGGCCACTCGCTGGGTGGTACGACCTTGGCGGCAGCCTTGGGTGGCCAGTATCTGGGCGCGCCGGCTGTCGCGTCGGTGGCGCTGTTTGGCTGCCAGGTCAGTCGTACTTACTGGCCGTTGAAAATTCCGCCGGTGGAGTGGGGCGGGCGCTTGATTCTGAAGCGTTTTGCCCAACTCTCCGGTTCGCGGCTCAAGCGCGGGCCGGAAGATGAGCCCATCGGCCTGGCCTTGGAAAGCATGCGCTGGCACGGTTTGTTCGGGCGTTTTGGCGATGCTGAGCGCGACTGGTGGAAAGGCCTGGCTGAGGTCGATGTGCCGCTGCTGGCCGTGAGTGCCGCAGGCGATCATCAAGACCCGGACTGGGCCTGCCGCAAGCTGTTTGACCAGGTCGGCAGCGAGCACCGCCAATACCTGTGCCTGGGGCGCAAGCAGGGGTTCAGCGGTGATTTCGGGCATGTCGAAATGCTGGTCAGCAAAGCCGCCCAGGCCGAGGTATGGCCACTGGTGCAGCGTTGGTTGAATGATCCACTGACACCTTTGGTCGGCTCGCAGGCGCCTGTGCTCGAGAGCGTCTGAGAAAAGGCTCTGCCAAGGGCGTTTCACTCGCGGTGGCTTGCGGCTAAGATATGACGCTTCGGGATGTTTTGGTCATATTCAGTCGCGCAGTGGCTATTGCGTTACGGTCTGGTGGGTCTGATCATGGTCGCCCGCGCAGTGGCAGGGCTTAAAGAATGCCCCTTGCGATGCGTTTTCCTGATGTAGCTGTGGATGTTCGACACCTTCTTTCACCGACAGGAGCTTCTCGATGAACCATTACGTTACCCCCGACCTGTGTGACGCCTACCCGGACCTGGTGCAGGTGCTGGAGCCGATGTTCGCCAACTTTGGTGGCCGGGACTCCTTCGGCGGTCAGATCGTGACCGTCAAGTGTTTTGAAGACAACTCCCGGGTCAAGGAACAGGCTGAGCTGGACGGCACCGGCAAAGTGCTGGTGGTCGACGGTGGTGGTTCGCTGCGCTGCGCCTTGCTGGGCGACATGATTGCTGATCGAGCGGCGAAAAATGGCTGGGAAGGCTTGGTGATCTACGGTTGTGTGCGTGACGTTGACGTGTTGGCGCAGACCGACCTGGGCGTGCAGGCCCTGGCCAGCCACCCGAAAAAGAGTCATCGCCAGGGTGTGGGCGACCTGGGCGGGGCCGTGACTTTTGCTGGCGTGACATTCCGTCCGGGCGAATATGTCTACGCCGACAATAACGGCGTGATTGTTTCGCCCAGCCCGCTGAAAATGCCGGAATAACCGCAGTAGTCGATGGGGTGAGGATGTTCGAGGAAGAAAACGCGCAGTGGGGGCTGGTGCATGCCCTGGTGCTGGACGGTAAAGGTGGTGCGCGTTCGATTGCCCGGACCGAGCTTGACGACCTGCAACTGCAGCCCCAGGAAAGCCTGTGGCTGCATTGGGACCGCAGTCACCCCCAGACCCAGACCTGGTTGCGCAAATCCAGTGGCCTGAGCGAATTCGCCTGTGACCTGCTGCTGGAGGAGAACACCCGCCCGCGGCTGTTGCCGTTGCCAGACGACGAGTTGCTGCTGTTTCTGCGCGGGATCAACCTCAATCCGGGGGCTGAGCCGGAAGACATGGTGTCGGTGCGTATCTTTGCCGCGGCTGATCGGGTCATCTCCTTGCGTCTGCGACCCTTGCGCGCCACCGACGAGTTGCTGGTGCAGTTGGCGGATGGAAAAGGCCCCAAGAGCGCTTCCGAGCTGATCTTGTACATGGCGCAGTACCTGACTCATAAAGTGCAGGATCTGGTCAGCGACCTGTCTGAAATCGTCGATATTGAAGAAGAAAAACTGGATGCCGACGAACGGTATACACCGGAACATGGCAACGTCCTGCAGATCCGTCGGCGTGCTGCTGCGCTCAAGCGTTTTCTGGCTCCGCAGCGGGATATTTTTGCGCAACTGACACGCATAAAATTGCCCTGGTTTGTCGATGACGATGCCGACTATTGGAATGAATTGAATAACAGCCTGACCCGTTACCTGGAAGAGCTGGAACTGAGCCGGGAGCGCGTGGGGCTGGTGCTGGAGGCCGAGGATCGGCGTTTGAGCGTGCGTATGAACCGCACCATGTACCGCTTCGGGATCATCACCGGGATCTTTTTGCCGATGAGTTTCCTGACCGGTTTGCTGGGGATCAACGTCGGGGGGATTCCGTTCTCCGAGAGTCCCTATGGATTCGTGGTGGCCTGCCTGTTGATGGTGTCAGTGGCCCTTGGACAGTGGTGGTTGTTTCGACGTTTACGCTGGGTTTGACCTGAACGTGACCTGAACGCTGGGAGAGGTCATGTGACCCGACGAATTTTGCCCTCGTCTTTTAATTCACTTGCGAGAGGTCCCTATGCACGATCCGTTTGAACAGTCTTTGCGTGACATGCTTAACGCTTCGCCGTCCAACCGTGACGACGATGCTTGCCTGGGCCGCGTACTGAAAACCGCCAATCGCCAGGTAGGCGCGGGCGACCTGTTTGGTCTGCTCGGCCGCTGGGTGCCGGCACTGATGATGGCGCTGAACAATGGTTCGGCCCATGTATCACCTGTTTCTCGTCGTAAACCTATTGCTCGCACTGCTGATAAGGCTGATTGAATATGGAACTTGATCTCTGGACACAGAGTCTGGTCACTGCAATGACTGCGTTGTGGACCAAGGTGGCGAATTTCATTCCCAACCTGTTTGGTGCGCTGGTGCTGGTATTGCTGGGTTTTGTCGTGGCCAAGCTGCTCGACACCCTGCTCTCCAAATTACTCGCCAAGCTGGGCCTCGATCGCCTGATGGCTGGCACCGGGTTGACCAAGCTGCTGGGGCGCGCCGGGCTGCAAGTGCCGATCTCGACGCTGATCGGCAAGATCGTCTATTGGTTTGTTTTGCTGATTTTTCTGGTTTCTGCGGCGCAATCACTTGGACTTGAGCGAGTTTCAGCTACGCTCGACATGCTTGCGCTGTATTTGCCGAAAGTATTCGGCGGCGCGCTGGTGTTGCTGGTGGGTGTGTTGCTGGCGCAACTGGCCAATGGGCTGGTGCGCGGCGCTGCCGAGGGTGTAGGCCTGGACTATGCCGGCGGCCTGGGGCGAATTGCCCAGGGCCTGGTGATCATCATCAGTATTTCGGTGGCGATCAGCCAGCTGGAGGTCAAGACTGACCTGCTTAACCATGTGATTGTGATCGTTTTGATTACCGTTGGTCTGGCCGTTGCGCTGGCCATGGGGTTGGGAAGCCGGGGAATTGCCGGGCAGATTCTTGCGGGAATTTATGTGCGTGAGTTGTATCAGGTGGGGCAACACGTGCGTGTTGGCGAGGTCGAAGGGCAGATTGAAGAGATCGGTACGGTGAAAACCACGGTGCTGACCGATGATGGCGAACTAGTGTCGCTGTCCAATCGGGTTCTGCTGGAACAGCAGGTCAATAGCCGCTAACCCGGTAACCCTGCTAATGTACGCCGCCGCAAACCTGGGTATCCAGGCTGTGGCGGACATTGACCTGACTGTCGGCACGACTTGTTTTGAATAAAGCCCAAACGCTGTCCACGCGCTATGACCCCCGTGAGCTCTCTGATGAGGAGTTGGTCGCGCGCGCACACACGGAGCTGTTTCACGTAACACGCGCGTACGAAGAATTGATGCGCAGGTATCAACGCACTCTGTTCAACGTTTGTTCAAGGTATTTAGGGAACGATCGTGATGCGGATGATGTCTGTCAGGAAGTGATGCTCAAGGTGTTGTATGGCCTGAAGAACTTCGAGGGTAAATCGAAGTTCAAAACCTGGCTCTACAGCATCACGTACAACGAGTGCATCACGCAGTATCGTAAGGAACGGCGAAAGCGTCGCTTGATGGACGCGTTGAGCCTTGACCCCCTTGAGGAGGCGTCTGAAGAAAAGACGCCGGCACCCGAGGAGAAGGGCGGGCTTGATCGCTGGTTGGTGCATGTGAACCCAATTGACCGGGAAATTCTGGTGCTACGATTTGTCGCAGAACTGGAATTTCAGGAAATTGCTGACATTATGCATATGGGTTTGAGTGCTACAAAAATGCGTTACAAACGTGCTCTTGATAAATTACGTGAGAAATTTGCGGACAGTACTGAAACTTAGTTCGGTGCAAATATCTCTTACGTGTAGGCAAGTTCTGTTAGACTTGTCGCCGAGTTGTCCCCCGGTATGTGGGACTGCTTTACAATCACCAGATGGGGATTTAACGGATGAAACTGAAAAACACCTTGGGCTTGGCCATTGGTTCTCTTATTGCCGCTACTTCTTTCGGCGTTCTGGCACAAGGCCAAGGCGCAGTTGAAGGCGAGCTGTTCTACAAGAAGCAGTACAACGATAGCGTCAAGCACATCGAAGACGGCTTCAATCCTGGCGCTCGCATCGGTTACTTCCTGACCGACGACCTGTCCTTGAACCTGTCCTACGACAAGACCAACCACACCCGTTCGACTGACGGTACTGGCAACCAGAAGATCAAAGGTGATACCGGCAGCCTCGTTGCTCAGTACCACTTCGGTCAAGCTGGCGTCGACTCCCTGCGTCCATACGTAGAAGGTGGTTTCGGTCACCAGAGCCGTGGCAACGTACGTGCTGACGGCCACACCGGTCGCGATCAGACTACTTTCGCTACCGTTGGTACCGGCGTTAAGTACTACTTCACCAACAACCTGTACGCTCGTGCCGGTGTTGAAGCTGACTACGGTCTGGACAACGGCAAGTGGGACTACTCCGCACTGGTCGGCCTGGGCGTAAACTTCGGCGGTAACGCTGGCGCAGCTGCTCCAGCTCCTACCCCAGCACCAGCTCCAGAGCCAGTTCCAGAGCCAGAAGCTCCGGTTGCTCAGGTTGTTCGTGTTGAGCTGGACGTGAAGTTCGACTTCGACAAGGCCGTTGTTAAGCCTAACAGCTACGGCGACGTGAAAAACCTGGCCGACTTCATGGCTCAGTACCCAGCTACCAACGTAGAAGTTGCTGGTCACACTGACTCCGTCGGTCCAGACGCCTACAACCAGAAGCTGTCCCAGCGTCGTGCTGACGCTGTTAAGCAAGTCCTGGTTAAAGATGGCGTAGCTCCTAGCCGTATCACTTCGGTTGGTTACGGCGAATCCCGCCCAGTTGCTGACAACGCAACTGAAGCTGGTCGCGCTGTTAACCGTCGTGTAGAAGCGTCGGTTGAAGCTCAAGCTCAGTAATTACTGAGTGCTAGAAAAAAGCCCGGCTTAGGCCGGGCTTTTTTTCGCCTGCCATTTGCCTCAGGCGCTTGCCAGCAAGGCGGCTTCCACGGCTGTGGCTGCTACCGCGCCGATCACCAGGATGGCTGGGCTCTTCAAGGCAAACCCCTGGGCATCCTCCTGCATGCGCGCCAGGGAGCTGCGGCATTCGCGCTGCTGGGGCATCGAGGCGTTCTCGATCATGGCCACCGGCATATCAGCGGCCATGCCTCCTTCCAGTAACTGCTGGGCAATCTCTGCAAGCTTCGCCACACCCATGTAGACCACCAGTGTCGTGCCACCCTCGGCCAGTGCCCGCCAATTAAGGCTGCTGTCGTCCTGGGTATGGGCAGTGACAAGCGTCACGCCACGACTGATTCCCCGCAGTGTCAGCGGTATGTCGCAGTTTGTTGCACCCGCCAGCCCGGCCGTGATGCCATTGACCAACTCCACGCTGACCCCTCGCGCCTTCAGCCAACTGGCCTCTTCGCCGCCGCGTCCGAAAATGCACGGATCGCCGCCCTTCAGGCGCACCACGCATTTACCCTGGCGCGCATAACGCAGCATCAAGCGATGAATGAAATCCTGGGGTGTGGAACGGCACCCCCCGCGCTTGCCGACGGTAATCACCTGCGTACCGGGGCAATGCTCAAGTACCGCCGGGTTGACCAGATCATCAATCAGCACCACGTCGGCCTCGTGCAGGGCCCGTACGGCCTTGAGGGTCAACAACTCCGGATCACCCGGGCCTGCGCCCACCAGCCAGACTTTTGCATTCATAGGTATTGCCCTCACACACTGATAGCGATTGGCAGCGAGGTGCTTGCCAATAGCCGTTTGATTTCGGGGACGCAGGAGCCACATTGCGTGCCGCAGCCCAATGCTTGTTTCAGCCCGTCCAGGTTCAGGCCGCGGCCGATGCCGGCGCATATCGCGCTTTCACTGACGTTTTTGCAGTTGCAGAGAATTCTGTTGCTGGTCGTTCCACCACCGGGCGGCGCGCTTAGCGGTGCCAGCAGCCAGCGGCGTAACTGTTCGTCGGCGCGGCCTTCCAGCCACAGGCTTTGCAGCCAGTGGCGGGCGAGGGTTTCGCCGGCCAGGCGGATCGCGGTAATCCGGCCTTTCTCGATCTTTACCCGTTTACCAATGGAGCGGCGCGGGTCGTCATAGGCCATGACCGGGCCGTCATTGAGGCCCAGCAATCGGTCGATGCTGTTGAGCAGTTGCAGATCCGGTGCTTCGGTATGGGCAGCCCGCACCAGCAGGGCCGGCCGCTCACGCCCGGTCAGGCTCAGGCTGACGTAGGCAAACTGCTCACAAAGGGGGCGCAAGGCTTCGAAGTGTTGCTGCACATCGCCCTCGATCAGCGCGAACAAGTGCCAGGGCAATTGCACGGCTTCCAGGCGTACGCCGCTGTGTTTGAGTTCCGGCTGTTTCGACAGTGGGTCGAACGCCGGCTGGGTCAGCGCATTGACGCCACCCTTAAGGAAGCGATCGCCCCAATGCATCGGCAGGAACGCCTGGCCGGGTCGCACGCTGTCATCACTGGTCACCGCCACAATCACGTTGCCGCGACGGCTTTTGAGATTGACCAGGTCGCCTTCTTTGAAACGGTGCCGGCGCAGTTCGTCCGGGTGCAGGCTGAGCGATGCTTCGCTGACATGGCCAAAGAGTTGCGCCGCCGTGCCAGTACGGCTCATGCCATGCCATTGGTCACGCAGGCGGCCGGTGATCAGGGTCAGTGGAAAACGCGCGTCACGCTGCTCTTTGGCGGCGCGATAAGGATCAGCGACAAACTGCGCACGACCACTGGCGGTCGGGAAGATGCCATCGGTGTACAGCCGTGGCGTGCCGGCCTGGGCCTTTGCGGGAAACGGCCATTGCTGCGGGCCGATGCGGTCGAGCAGGGCGTGGCTGAGGCCCGACAGGTCCAGGTCCTGACCACGGGTCAGCTGTTTGTATTCATCAAACACCTGCGCGGGCGTTTCAAAGGCAAACAGGCCGGTTTTTTGAGGACGCAAGCGGCGCTCCAGGCGCTGTGCGAAATCCACGGTAATCGCCCAGTCTGGTCGCGCTTCACCCGGTGGGGCGATGGCCTGGCGCACGTGGGAAATGCGCCGTTCGGAGTTGGTCACGGTGCCTTCTTTCTCGCCCCAACTGGCGGCGGGCAACAACAGGTCGGCAAAGGCGGCGGTTTCTGTGGTGCGGAAGGCCTCCTGCAACACCACGAACGGGCACGCGGCCAGGGCCTGGCGCACGTTGTTCTGGTCTGGCAACGATTGCGCGGGGTTGGTGCAAGCGATCCACAACGCTTTGATCTTGCCGGCCTGTACCTGCTCGAACAGTTCAATGGCGGTCAAGCCGGTGCTGCAGGGCAGTTGTTCAACCCCCCAGTAGGCGGCCACTTCGGCGCGATGCTCAGCGTTGCCGGCGTCGCGATGGCCTGGCAGCAGGTTCGACAGGCTGCCGGTCTCCCGGCCGCCCATGGCGTTAGGCTGGCCGGTCAGGGAAAAGGGCCCGCAACCCGGGCGGCCAGTGGTGCCGGTGGCCAGGTGCAGGTTGATCAGCGCACTGTTTTTAGCGCTGCCGGCGGTGGACTGGTTCAACCCCATGCACCACAGCGACAGGAAGCTGGGCGAGGTGCCCACCCACTGTGCGCACTGGCGCAGTTGTTCGACACTGATCCCACACAATTGCGTGACCATCTGTGGCGTGTAGTCATGGACCAGCCGCTTCAACTCCACCAGACCCTCGGTATGGGCCTGGATAAAGTCGCGGTCGATCCAGTCTTCCCACAGCAACAGATGCAAAATCCCATGGAACAACGCCACATCAGTACCGGGTAGGATTGCCAGGTGCATATCCGCCAAGTCGCAGGTGTCGGTGCGCCGGGGGTCGATGACCAGCACTTTCATCTCGGGTCGGCGTGCCTTGGCCTCTTCCAGCCGGCGAAACAGTACGGGGTGGGCGTAGGCCATGTTACTGCCGACGATCATCACGCAATCGCTGGCCTCCAGGTCCTCATAGCTGCACGGCGGCGCATCGGCGCCCAGGCTGCGCTTGTAGCCGACCACTGCCGAAGACATGCACAGTCGGGAATTGCTGTCGATATTGTTGGTGCCCACCAGGGCCCGCGCGAGTTTGTTGAAACTGTAGTAGTCCTCGGTCAACAGTTGCCCGGAGATATAGAACGCCACGCTGTCGGGGCCATGCTCGGCGATGGTGTCGGCGAATACATTGGCCGCGTGTTCCAGGGCCGTGTCCCAATCGGTGCGGCCGCGGGCCAGTTCTTTGCCCAGGCGCAGCTGCGGGTACAACGCCCGCGCCGTCAGATCGCCGGTCAGGTGCAGGCTGGAACCCTTGCTGCACAACTTGCCGAAGTTGGCCGGGTGTGCCGGATCGCCGCTGACCCCGAAGATCTGCGTGCCATCGTGCTCGATCAGCACGCCGCAGCCGACCCCGCAGTAGCAGCAGGTCGATGCCGTGACCTGGCGGTTCATCAACCGGCGTCCCGCAGGGCCAGCATCACCCGGCCGTTTTCCACCCGGGCGTGGTGATGGTGGGCGCAGCCGATATCCGGTGCCTGGGCTTCGCCGGACGCCAGGTCGATCTGCCAGTTGTGCAGCGGGCAGGCCACGCGTTTGCCATAGATCAGCCCCTGGGACAGCGGCCCGCCCTTGTGCGGGCAGCGGTCATCGAGGGCGAACACTTCATCGTCACTGGTGCGAAAAATCGCGATTTCCCCTCTCGGGCCACTGACAATGCGCGAGCCCAGGGAGTTGATTTCTTCGAGGGCGCAGATATCCAGCCAGTTCATAGCACTACCTCCAGCTGTTTGACGGCGATGGTGTCGAATTCCTTCTTCAACAGCGGCTGCTCCAGGCGCTCTTTCCACGGGTCTTGTTCAAACGACAGGGAGAATTGCAGGCGCTCATTGAGGGCCTGGCGCCGCGCCGGGTCTTCCAGCACGGCCTTCTTGATGTGGTCCATGCCCACCCGTTGCAGGTAGTGCACGGTGCGCTCCAGGTAGAAGGCTTCTTCGCGGTACAGCTGTAGGAAAGCGCCGTTGTACTCACGTACTTCTTCGGCGGTCTTGAGCTTGACGAAAAACTCCGCGACCTCAGTCTTGATCCCGCCATTGCCGCCGATGTACATCTCCCAGCCCGAGTCGACGCCGATAATGCCCACATCCTTGATCCCTGCTTCCGAGCAATTGCGCGGGCACCCGGACACCGCCAGCTTGACCTTGTGGGGCGACCACATATTGAACAGGTCATGTTCCAGCTCAATGCCCAGTTGCGTGGAGTTCTGCGTGCCAAACCGGCAGAACTCGCTGCCAACACAGGTCTTCACGGTGCGGATGGATTTGCCGTAGGCATGCCCGGACGGCATATCGAGGTCTTTCCACACCCCGGGTAGGTCCTGTTTCTTGATGCCCAGCAAGTCGATGCGCTGGCCGCCGGTGACCTTGACCATCGGCACGTTGTACTTGTCGGCCACATCGGCAATCCGGCGCAGCTCGGAAGGATTGGTCACACCGCCCCACATCCGTGGGACTACCGAGTAGGTGCCGTCTTTCTGAATATTGGCGTGGGCCCGTTCGTTGATCAGGCGCGATTGCGGGTCGTCCTTGGCTTCGCCCGGCCAGGTGGAAATCAGGTAGTAGTTGAGTGCCGGGCGGCAGGTGGCGCAACCGTTGGGCGTACGCCAGTTCAGGTAGCTCATGGTGTCGGCGATGGTCAGCAAGTGCTGGTCGCGAATGGCCTGGCGGATTTGCCCGTGATTGAGGTCGTTGCAGCCGCAGATGGCTTTTTCGCTTTTGGGTTTGACGTCGGCGGCGCCGCCCACAGTGTTGATCAGGATCTGCTCCACCAGCCCGGCACAGGAGCCGCAGGAGCTGGCGGCCTTGGTGTGTTTTTTCACCTCATCGACACTGAACAGGCCCTGTTCCTGGATCGCCTTGACGATGGTGCCCTTGCACACCCCGTTGCAGCCGCAGACTTCGGCGTTGTCGGCCATGCTCATGGCTTTGTCCTGGCCTTGGTGGCCTACATCGCCCAGGGCGTTTTCGCCGAACATCAGGTGATCGCGGATCTCACTAATGCCATGGTTCTCACGGATCTGCCGGAAATACCAACCGCCGTCGGCGGTATCGCCGTACAAGCAGGCGCCGACCAGTATGTCGTCCTTGATCACCAGCTTCTTATAGACGCCGCCGATAGGGTCGGAAAGGGTGATGGTCTCGGTGCCTTCGCCGCCCATGAAGTCGCCAGCAGAAAAAAGGTCGATGCCGGTGACTTTCAGCTTGGTCGAGGTCACCGAGCCTTTGTAAGTGGCGAAGCCCAACTGCGCCAGGTGGTTGGCACACACCTTGGCCTGCTCGAACAGCGGCGCCACCAGGCCGTAGGCAATCCCACGATGGCTGGCGCACTCGCCGATGGCATAGATGCGCGGGTCGTAGGTTTGCATCGTGTCGTTGACCAGAATCCCACGGTTGCACGGGATGCCGGACTGTTCCGCCAGCTCGGTGTTGGGGCGGATACCGGCAGCCATCACCACCAGGTCAGCCGGAATCACCTCGCCATTTTTGAACTGCACCGAGCCCACGCGACCATTGCCGGCGTCATGCAGGGCCTGGGTCTGTTCGCACAGGCGAAACACCAGGCCCCGGCTTTCCAGTTCGGTTTGCAGCAACTGGCCGCTGGTCTTGTCCAACTGGCGTTCCAGCAGCCATTCGCCGATATGCACCACGGTCACTTGCATGCCGCGCAACATCAGGCCATTGGCCGCTTCCAGGCCCAGCAAACCGCCACCGATGACCACCGCGTGCTTGTGGGTGCGGGCGGTGTCGATCATGGCCTGGGTGTCGGCGATATCGCGGTAGCCAATGACACCCTGCAAGGTATTGCCGGGGATCGGCAGGATAAACGGGGTCGAGCCGGTGGCGATCAGCAGGCGATCGTATTCGGCTTCCGTGCCGTCTTCGGCGATGACTTTGCGCTTGACCCGGTCGATCTGCACCACCTTGCGGTTGAGCAGCAGCTTGATGTTGTTTTGCAGGTACCAGTCCAGGTCGTTGAGCACGATCTCTTCGAACGTCTGCTCACCGGCCAGCACCGGCGACAGCAGGATGCGGTTGTAGTTGGTATGGGGCTCGGCGCCAAAGACCGTAATGTCATACAGCTCGGTGCTCAGCTTCAGCAGTTCTTCAAGGGTGCGAACCCCGGCCATGCCGTTGCCGATCATCACCAGTTTGAGTTTCTTCATGTCGTTCTCCGCAGTGGCTCGACAAATCACGCGCAAACAAAAAAGGCGTCCCGCTAGTTGCCTAGCGAGGACGCCTTTGTCCTGGTCCCGTTCTCTCGGGAAAGCCCCACCTTCGTCGTTGAAGGGTGGGCTGTATGTGGGGGTGTTGCAGAAGCTAATGCAGTGGTTGTGCCAAGTCGCGCAACGCCGGGTTTACTGGGGTTTTAGTGGATGCTCCAAGGCCTTTACGCACCATTTGAAGGCGGGATGCCCACAACTGGCGCACCTGCCTCCTATAGGGATAACAGATACAGCAACAGCAGATTGATCAGCAACGACACCAACGCCAGGGTTTGCCAGACCTTCAGCGGCTCGCGCTCCAGCAGTGGCCGCGGGCGCAGGCTCAGTTCGCGGCGGTCGGCCTGTTCCAGCACCAGCAGCCATTCCTCGGCGGTTTCGTAACGTTGGGCCGCTTGTGCCGCCACCGAGCGTTCCAGGCTCTGCTGCAACCAGTCGGGCAGGTCGGGTCGATAACGGCTGGCACTGACTGGTGTGTTGAAGCGCGGCCGCTGGAACGCTTCGATTTCACCGTAGGGATAATGCCCGGTCAGCAGGTAATACAGGCTCACGCCGACGCTGTACAAATCCTGCTGCGGTGTCGGACGTTCGCCGCTGAAGGCTTCGGGGGCGATAAAGCTGGGGGTGCCCGGCAACAGGTGAGCGCGGTCTTCGGATAACCCGGGGCAATAGGCCAGGCCAAAATCCAGCACCCGCAGCTCGCCGTCCTCCCCCAGCAGCAGGTTTTCCGGCTTGATGTCACGGTGCAGGATTTGCCGGCGATGCAGCATGCCCACCGCCCGCAGCAAGCGCTCGGCGATGGACTGCCATTGCGCCAGCGGCAAGGGGCCTTGCTGCTGGAACAGTTCGGCCAGGGTCTGCCCGCTGTATTCACGCATCACATAGTACAAATGCTGACGCCCGCTGCCCGGATGGACTTCAGGAAATGCCCGTCCCGCCACCCGGCGCAAAAACCATTCTTCCGCGAGCAGGGCCTGGGCCGCATCGTTGTCATCGTCGCGACCCGGGGCCAGGGTTTTCAGCAGCCAGGCTTGCTGCTGGGTATCACGTACCCGATACAGCAACGACTGCCGACTGTGCGCCAGCACGCACTCCACCTGCCAGCCTTCAAAGGCTTGCCCGGCCTTCAACGGCGGCGGCAGTGGCCACTGCTGCAACTGCACCAGCGCATCACCCAGGGTCGCGGCGCCAAGCTGGTCGATGCGCACCAGCAGGGCGCTGGCATTGTCCTGGCTACCCGCCAGGTGCGACGCATTGACCAGGGTGTTCACGGCCAGATCCAGGTCGGCCTGTTCGCGCAGGATCGCGCGGATGCTGTGATCGGCCAGGGTCGCCCATACCCCATCGCTGAGCAGCAGGAAGCACTCGCCCTGGCGCAGTTCACCGTCGAGAAAATCCACCACCAGGTGCTGGTCCAGGCCCAGGGCGCGCTTGAGCACATGCTGCATGCCCGGTTGCTCCCAGACATGTTCTTCAGTGATGCGCTGCAACTCGCCCGCGAACCAGCGATACACCCGGCAGTCACCGACATGGGCCAAGGTAAAACGCTGGCCGCGAAACACCAGGGCGCTGAGGGTGGTCAGCAACGGCTGGCCGCCGCCATTGGCCTGCAGCCAGCGATTTTGTGCGAGCAACAGGCGGTCCAGGGCCTGGGCCACGCCCCAGGTTTGCGGCGTGGCGTAGTAGTCCAGGGCCAGGGCCTGCAAAGTCGAGCGCGCGGCCAGGCCGCCGTCGGCGCATTGGCTGACACCATCGGCGATGGCACACAGATAGCCCTTGCTCGCGGCCAGCTCCGGGGCCGGGGTGACCAGGCGCAGGGCGTCCTGGTTTTCCGCGCGCGGCCCAATGGCGCTGGCCTGGGCCACGCTCAGTTGCAGGCTCATCAGACCCGCGCTGCGGTGACGGCAGCCGAACCCCAGGTGGTCCTCCAACGCCGCTTCACGCCATACAGGCCGAACCACGCCAGCACGCCCAGGCTGGCGAACAGCCACAACGCCAACTGATAGCTGCCGGTGCTTTGCTTGATTGCACCCATACCCGCCGCCAGGGCGAAACCGCCGATACCGCCGGCCATGCCGATCAACCCGGTCATCACGCCGATCTCCCGGCGAAAGCGCTGGGGCACCAACTGGAAGACCGCGCCGTTACCGGCCCCCAGGCCGAGCATGGTGCATACGAACAGGGCCAGTGCAGCGTAGGAACTCGGTAGGTTGAAGCCCACTGCCGCGATGCACACCACCGCCACGCCGTACATGCCCAGCAGGGTGCGGATCCCGCCGAAGCGGTCGGCCAGGGCGCCGCCCAGGGGCCGCATCAGGCTGCCGCCGAACACACAGGCTGCGGTGTAGTAGCCGGCAGTGACCGGGCTCAAGCCATATTGGTCGTTGAAGTAGCCGGGCAGGGCGCTGGCCAGGCCGATAAAGCCACCGAAGGTCACGCTGTAGAAGAACATGAACCACCAACTGTCGCGGTCGCCCAGGGCCTTGAAGTAGTCGGCCATGGATTTGGCTTTCGGTCGCTCAGGGGCATTGCGCGCCAGCCAGGCGAATACGATCAAGGTCAGGACCAGCGGGATCAAGGCAAAGCCAAACACGTTGCTCCAACCAAAGGCGGCGGCGATCAGCGGCGCCAGCAGTGCGGCGAACACCGTGCCGGAATTGCCCGCCCCGGCGATGCCCATGGCCTTGCCCTGGTGTTCGGCGGGGTACCACTGGGAGGCCAACGGCAGGGCCACGGCAAACGAGGCCCCGGCCATGCCGAGAAACAGCCCCAGCAGCAGCGCCTGTTCATAGCTGTGGATCCCCAGTTTCCAGGCACAGAACAGCGCCACAATCACGATCACCTGGCCGATCAGGCCGGCGGTCTTGGGCGACAACTTGTCTGCCAGCATGCCCATCAAGAAGCGCAGGATCGCGCCCGCCAGGATCGGTGTGGCAACCATCAGCCCGCGTTGCTGGGTGGTCAGTTGCAGGTCGGCGGCGATCTGCACCGCCAGCGGGCCCAATAGATACCAGACCATGAAACTCAGGTCGAAATACAGGAACGCGGCAAACAAGGTCGGGGTGTGCCCGGATTTCCAGAAGCTTGATTTCATCACGCACCTCAGATTGGGGATCTTGTAGAAGGCCTGGTGATGGAACGGCCAGCGAAGGCCGCCCCACCCAAACGAAAAAACGCCGCCACCGGGTTCGCCTGGGCAAACCGGATGTGCGACGTCTTTGTCGTGGAGGGGCAACCGCCGTTGGCTACCTGAGGTGTTTGGTTTGCAAGTCTTGCGCCAATCGTGACACTGCCATCGCGGGCAAGCCCGTTTCCACAGTGGGCGAGGGTAGTTGTGTGTCTCAGCCTAACAATTCACTCATGGCAATAATCTGCTCGGCCACCTGGATCAACTTCTGCTGGCGGCTCATGGCTTGGCGGCGCATCAGGGTGTAGGCCTGTTCTTCATTACAGTCCTTCATTTTCATCAGCAAACCCTTGGCCAGCTCGATGCGCTTGCGTTCCGCCAGTTGCTGGTCGCGGGCCTGCAGCTGCGCACGCAGGGCCTGATCGCTCTCGAAGCGTGCCATGGCCACATCGAGGATCGGCTGCAGGCGCTGGGCCTGGATGCCCTCGACGATGTAGGCACTGACCCCGGACTTGATCGCCTGGCGCATCACGTTGGGGTCATGTTCGTCGGTAAACATCACGATGGGGCGGGGCTGGTCACGGCTGACCAGCACCACTTGCTCCATCACATCGCGGCCGGGTGACTCGGTATCGATCAGAATCACATCCGGGCGCACTGTTTCGACGCGCGCCGGCAGGTCGATGGTCAGGCCGGACTCGTCGATCACCTCAAAACCGGCCTCGGTCAGTGCACTTTTAAGGCGCCCGACTTTGCGTGGGGTGTCATTGATCAGCAGGATTCGCAACATGGGTGGCCTCCCATCAGCGCAAGGCGTGGCGGACGACATCGTCGGCCAGGGCATGCAGGCGGAAGCTACGGGCGTAGGCGGCAGGGTCCGAGCCATCCCAGACCTTGCCGTCGATCAATTGGCTGCTGCGCATGTCCGCGCCCCAGGCTGCCACACCCACTGCCGTCGCGGCCTGGCGGTAGAGGTCCAGTTGCTGCACCTGCCGGGCAACGGCGAGGTAGTCAGGGTCGTCACGCAGCAGGCCCCAGCGGCGGAACTGGGTCATGAACCACATGCCGTCGGACAGGTACGGCAGGTTGACCTCGCCACCGCCATGGAAGCGCAACGCGTGCACGTCTTGCCAGTGGTTGCCCAGGCCATCGTCATAAGCCCCCAGCAGGCGCGGTTCGATGCAGTCGAGTGGGGCGTCCAGATATTCCCTGGCGCTGAGCAGTTGCGCGGTGGAGCGGCGGTTCTCCAGGCTGTCGTCGATAAAACGGCTGGCCTCCAGGATCGCCATTACCAGCACGCGGGCGGTGTTGGGGTATTGCTCGACAAACGCCTGGGTGCAGCCCAGGACTTTTTCCGGGTGATCCGGCCAGATCGCCTGGCTGGTGGCCAGGGTAAAGCCCTGGTTCTGCTGCACCGCGCTGGCGCACCAGGGTTCGCCCACACACAGGCCGTCAATCCGCCCGGCCTGCAAGTGCGCGACCATCTGCGGCGGCGGCACCACCACACTCTCGACATCGCGCAGCGGATGAATGCCTTGGCTGGCCAGCCAGTAATACAACCACATGGCGTGGGTGCCGGTGGGAAACGTCTGGGCGAAGGTGAGTTTTGTCCGGCTTTGGTGCACCTTGCGCGCCAGTGCCTCAGGACTGGTCAAGCCCTGGTGCTGCAGGCCCTGGGACAGGTTGATGCCCTGGCCGTTCTGGTTCAGGCCCATCAGCACCGCCATGTCGGTTGGCGCCACGCCGCCGATGCCCAGGTGCACCGCATAGATCAGGCCATACAGGCTGTGGGCGGCGTCCAGTTCGCCGCTGACCAGCTTGTCGCGCAGGCCGGCCCAGGATGACTGGCGCTTGAGGTTCAGCGTCAGCCCGTACGGCTGGGCAAACCCTTGGGTCGCCGCGACCACCAGCGAGGCGCAATCGCTCAAGGCCATGAAGCCCAGGTCGAGGCTGCTCTTTTCCGGGGCATCGCTGCCGTTGACCCAGGCCAGGGGGTTATTGGCCTGGCTGTTGCCCACCTGATCACTCATCAACACCTACCTTCTGTGTGAAAAAAGGCGTCGTTCCGTAGGGCGGCTTGCAAGCCTCCTGCAGGTAACGACGCCTTTGTCCTTGAGCCCGTTCCGTCGTTGGTGCGGGCCGCGATACACAAGACAAAGCAAGGCACATGCCACGGCGCAGGGCGAGCCGTGGTTGATCAGGTTTTCATCAAGATTGCATTGCGCGGGCCTTTCACTATGGCGCTCCTTCGGGCAACACCCTTCAGGAAACCCCACGTGCTTCTTGATCAATCTATCGCAGCGACCTGCGCTGCCTTTTTGCAGCGCTGGCTGCTGGGCGGGCTGTTGATGCTCACTGCCCTGCCAGCCGTGGGCGCGACCTACCTGGCGTTGGATGAAAGCCTTTCGGGCTTCTTCACCCGGCTTGCGGTGCCCTTGGGGCAGCCCATCGTGGTCAGCAAGCGGGCGGCGGGCAAGCGCATCACCGGGCAATTTGATTTTGCCGACGCGCAAGCGGTCCTCGAGACGGTGGCGTTGCAGCACGAATTGATCTGGTACAGCGACGGCCAGGTGCTACATCTCTACGACGCCAGCGAGGCCAAGAGTTCCGGGGTGATTCTGCGGCACATGAGCGTCGACAGATTGCGTGTGGTCATGCGGCGCGCGGGGCTCGACGAGGCGCGCTACCCGCTGCGCAAGGCCGGTGCGCGATTGTTTTATGTGTCCGGGCCCGCCAATTATGTCGATCACGTATTGCGCCTGGCCCAACTGATGGACCGCCAACGCCCGGCACGGCGCCAGGCGTTGCCGGAAGTCGGTGTCGTGCAGGTGCTGAATCATGACGTGGCAGACCACCAGTACGACATGGGGCTGCAAAAAATCACCGTGCCCGGCATGGCAACGCTGGTCGAGCGTCGGCTTGCCGAGCTTGGGCGCAAGGCCGGCACTGGCGCAGCGGTAATCGCCTACCCACAGGTCAACAGCCTGTTGATCAAGGGAAGCGCGCAGCAGTTGCGGTTTATCAAAGAACTGGTGGCTGAACTGGATATACCCACGCCTCCCGTGATGGGTTCTGTTTCGACCCCCCTGAGCTCTGATCAATACGAGCGCGTCCGGCGTGCATTTGCTCGTATCGCCGAGCAATGAAAGCAGGCATTACCCATGGCGAACGGGGGCTGTTGACCTCGAAAGTTCCTACGAAACACTCCCGGAAAACTTCGAAGCACAGGGTTTTTTCCTAACGTGCAATTGGCTGCGGGTTTCTATAGTCGCGATATCTCCAGGCGGTGCGATATCAATATTCAAGGCGCCGCGTATGTCAGACAGGAACAGAGGTTTGCATGGTTGCTGCAGTTGAGGGCTTGGTCAGGGGCTCCCTCGCCTTTGGTCATTGGAAGTTGCAGGGTGATGGCCGGCTGACCGCCGAAGGTCGCGACATTCAGTTACCCCCCAAGGAATGTCATGTGTTGCGCTTGTTGCTGGCCACGCCCGGCGTATTGGTGACCAAGGACTACCTGCTGGAGCAGGTCTGGCCCCATATCGACATCGCCGAAGAGTCCCTGACCCGTTGTATCTACTCATTGCGCAAGCAATTGGAGGGCGACAGGCGGTTGATCGCGACAGTGTATGGCCGCGGTTATCGCTTCAATGGCCGGGTAAGGGTGCTCGAGCGGCCTGGCCAGGCAGCGCAAGGTGCGGGTGCTCCACGGCGTGCTTGCCCGGCCTGTGGCTGGTACGCCGAAGCGGCTGTCGAGCAGGCATGAAACGAGCCTGCAGGCTGGGGCTGCTGTTACTTATCCTGGGCAAGGCGAGTGAGGCCAGGGCTTATTGTTGGGCTGAGGCCGCCCGCCAATACGATATTGAGCCGGAGTTACTGCAAGCCATTGCCGCCGTGGAGTCCGGCTATCGCGCCGAGGCCATGAACTACAGCAATAACAATGGCAGCCGTGACATCGGCCTGATGCAGATCAACAGCATTCATCTGCCGCGCCTGCTCAAGCAGGGGATTACCGAGCAGCGTCTGTTGGATGAGCCGTGCCTGTCGGTGGAGGTGGGGGCGTCGATTCTGGCCGACTTCATCAAGCAGTTTGGTTACAACTGGACCGCCGTGGGCGCCTACAACGTCGGGCCTGGGGCAGGGGGCGAGCGTGATGCGCTGCGCCTGCGTTATGCGCAGAAGATCTGGGCGCGCTACGAAGAGTTGATGCAGCATCGAAGCGGATGATCGACCGGCGGTGTGCCATGCCTCGCACGTACCCGCCACCCCGGCTATAATCGCCGCCACCTTTCGCCGCCATCCGAGTCAAGCCCGCCCATGTATACCCTGGCCCGCCAGCTGTTGTTCAAACTCTCCCCGGAAACTTCCCACGATCTGTCCCTGGACCTGATCGGCGCGGGTGGCCGCCTGGGGCTCAATGGCCTGGTGTGCAAGGCGCCGGCAAAGATGCCGGTCTCGGTGATGGGGCTCGATTTCCCCAACCCGGTGGGCCTGGCAGCTGGCCTGGACAAGAACGGCGCTGCCATCGACGGCTTTGCGCAGTTGGGTTTCGGTTTTGTCGAGATCGGCACCGTCACGCCGCGCCCGCAGCCGGGCAATCCCAAGCCGCGCATTTTCCGCCTGCCGGAGGCCGAGGCGATCATCAATCGCATGGGTTTCAACAACCTGGGCGTCGATCACCTGCTAGCGCGGGTCCAGGCCGCCAAGTACAAGGGCATCCTCGGGATCAATATCGGCAAGAACTTCGACACCCCGGTGGAGCGTGCGGTAGATGACTACCTGCTCTGTCTGGACAAGGTCTACGCCCACGCCAGCTATGTGACCGTCAACGTCAGCTCGCCCAACACCCCGGGCCTGCGCAGCCTGCAGTTTGGCGACTCGCTCAAGCAACTGCTCGAAGCCCTGCGCCAGCGCCAGGAAGACCTGGCGGTACGCCATGGCAAGCGCGTGCCCTTGGCGATCAAGATCGCCCCGGACATGAACGACGAAGAAACCGTGCTGGTGGCCCAGGCCCTGGTGGATGCGGGGATGGATGCGGTGATTGCCACCAACACCACCCTCAGTCGTGCGGGCGTTGAAGGCCTGGCTTTCGGTGACGAGGCGGGTGGGCTTTCCGGCGCGCCGGTGCGTGACCAGAGCACCCATATCGTCAAGGTGCTGGCGGCCGAGTTGGCCGGGCGTTTGCCGATCATCGCCGTGGGCGGTATCACCGAAGGCAAGCACGCCGCCGAGAAAATCGCCGCGGGTGCCAGCCTGGTGCAGTTGTATTCCGGGTTTATCTACAAGGGCCCAGCGTTGATTCGCCAATCGGTGGACGCCATTGCGGCGAGCGGGCTTGCCCCGCGTGGGACTGCAAAGCAGCCCTGAAGCTGCTGCTGCGCAGGGGTTTCAAGCCCATAAAAAAGGGCTCCTCGAAGGAGCCCCTGGGCCGAAGCCCGCCGCCCGGATGGGGCGTGCGTGGTTAAGTTGTTACATTCTTCAAGGTGGTTGTCGGAATTAAGTGCCCTGATTAGCCGACGGCGTGAAGTTCGTTGAGTCTGTGGATCCCCGCAGTGCCGGTCATACCGTCCCAGTTGTCGCCGCGTCCTTCGCGCCAGCCGTTAATCCAGGCTTGGCGTACTGACGGTAGAGTAAATGGGCAAAGCTCACGGGATTTGCCATGAACGCCATACTGATATCCGCGTAAAAATGCTCTTTCCAACGGATCACGCTTAAGTCTTCTCATAGGGTGTTTCCCTCACTTGTTGACTGTCTTGATATCCTTCGGCCTCGTCCGAGGCCGGGCAGAGTTTTTCTGCCGTTGGTGTGGCTCGCTGCCGGCGTGGCGAGCCTCTGTGTCAGCGTCGTTGTGGCGCTAACCTGTGTTGAGTTCTAACCAATAGGTCACATGGTTTCAATGATCGTTTTGTCATAAGCACGTAACGATAACGATGCTATAGCCATAAGCTGGGATGGCTTTTCGCCCCATTTATTGGGCAAAGCCAGCTATGATGTGCCCTGTATAGAGGATGGGTTTAATCCTTTAGTGAGAATACCCGCCGCTTGCAGTCGGTTATTATTCGACGAAGGGTCAGAATATTTCCTTTTGTTGCACAAATTATCTCTCTGCCCTGGCAATCAAGGCCCTGCAGGTCTGGACACCGGGGTGGAACGGCACACATTCGTGCCACGCGAGCGCTCTTCAAGAAAAGCGCTTGATTGAAAACCGAACGCGCGATGCGTCGCCCGTTCACTTATTGCTGAAAAGCCTGGAATCCCCATGTCGGACCGTTACGAACTCTTCCTCACTTGCCCCAAGGGCCTCGAAGGCCTGCTGATCGAGGAAGCCGTCGGGCTTGGCCTTGAAGACGCCCGCGAGCACACCTCGGCTGTGCGCGGCATGGCCGACATGGAAACCGCCTACCGCCTGTGCCTCTGGTCGCGCCTGGCCAACCGTGTACTGCTGGTGCTCAAGCGCTTCCCGATGAAGGATGCCGAAGACCTGTACCACGGGGTGCTGGATATCGAATGGCAAGACCATATGGTCCCTGACGGCACCCTGGCGGTGGAGTTCAGCGGCCACGGTTCGGGCATCGACAACACCCACTTCGGCGCGCTGAAGGTCAAGGATGCGATTGTCGACAAGCTGCGCACCCCGACCGGCGAACGCCCGTCCATCGACAAGATCAACCCCGACCTGCGCATTCACCTGCGCCTGGACCGTGGCGAAGCGATCCTCTCCCTCGACCTGTCCGGCCACAGCCTGCACCAGCGCGGTTACCGCCTGCAGCAGGGCGCGGCACCGTTGAAGGAAAACCTCGCGGCGGCAATTTTGATTCGTGCCGGCTGGCCGCGCATTGCTGCTGAAAACGGCGCGTTGACTGACCCGATGTGCGGCGTCGGTACCTTCCTGGTGGAAGGTGCGATGATCGCCGCCGACATGGCCCCCAACCTTAATCGCGAGCAGTGGGGCTTCACCGCCTGGCTCGGCCACGTGCCGGCCCTGTGGAAAAAACTCCACACCGAGGCCAGCGAGCGTGCGGCCATCGGCATGAACAAGCCGCCACTGTGGATCCGCGGTTACGAAGCCGATCCGCGTCTGATCCAGCCTGCGCGCAACAACATCGAGCGTGCCGGCCTGAGCCACTGGATCAAGATTTACCAAGGCGAAGTTGGCACCTTCGAGCCGCGTCCGGACCAGAACCAGAAAGGCCTGGTGATCTGCAACCCGCCGTATGGCGAGCGCCTGGGTGACGAAGCCAGCCTGTTGTACCTCTACCAGAATCTCGGTGAGCGTCTGCGCCAGGCGTGCATGGGCTGGGAGGCGGCGGTGTTCACCGGCGCCCCTGACCTGGGCAAGCGCATGGGCATTCGTAGCCACAAGCAGTATTCGTTCTGGAACGGCGCCTTGCCGTGCAAGCTGCTGCTGATCAAGGTCAACCCGGATCAGTTCGTCACCGGCGAGCGCCGCACCCCGGAGCAGCGCCAGGCCGAACGTGAGCAGGCCGCTTACGACCAGGCCCCGACCGAGCCGCAAGAGCGCCAGTACAACAAGAACGGTAACCCGATCAAACCTGCGCCTGCACCGGCGCCAGTGGTTGAGCAGGCGCGCTTGAGCGAAGGCGGGCAGATGTTTGCCAACCGCCTGCAAAAGAACCTCAAGCTGCTGGGCAAGTGGGCCAAGCGCGAGGGTGTCGATTGCTACCGCGTGTACGATGCCGATATGCCGGAATACTCCATGGCCATCGACCTGTACCACGATTGGGTGCACGTCCAGGAATACGTGGCACCGAAGTCCATCGACCCGGAAAAAGCCTCGGCGCGCATGTTCGATGCCCTGGCCGCCATTCCCCAGGCGCTGAACATCGACAAGAGCCGTGTGGTGGTCAAGCGCCGCGAGCGTCAGAGCGGCACCAAGCAGTACGAGCGCCAGAGCGCCCAGGGCAAGTTCACCGAAGTCAGCGAAGGCGGGGTGAAACTGCTGGTCAACCTCACTGACTACCTGGACACCGGTCTGTTTCTCGACCACCGCCCGATGCGCATGCGCATCCAGAAAGAAGCTGCCGGCAAGCGCTTCCTCAACCTGTATTGCTACACCGCCACCGCCAGCGTGCACGCGGCCAAGGGCGGCGCGCGCAGCACCACCAGCGTCGACCTGTCGAAAACCTATCTGGACTGGGCGCGCCGCAACCTGTCCCTCAATGGCTTCTCCGACAAGAACCGCCTGGAGCAGGGCGATGTGATGGCATGGCTGGAAGCCAGCCGTGATGAGTTCGATCTGATCTTCATCGACCCGCCGACCTTCTCCAACTCCAAGCGCATGGAAGGTGTGTTCGACGTCCAGCGTGACCACGTGCAATTGCTCGACCTGGCCATGGCCCGCCTGGCGCCGGGCGGGGTGCTGTATTTCTCCAACAACTTCCGCAAGTTCCAGTTGGAAGACAACTTGGGCGAGCGCTATGCCGTCGAGGAAATCAGCGATAAAACCATTGATCCGGATTTTGCCCGTAACCCGAAAATCCATCGTGCCTGGAAAATCACCGCACGCTGATCGACCTTGAAGCCGCAAGCCTGGATTTTTCCGGGCTCGCGGCTTTTTTACGCTGGTCAAAAGAGGGCTCGATGGCTATAACTAACCTCTTAGCCGAAGTAGCGCTCCTGCACGCTGGTGTTTCGAGTTTTGCCTATGCCGTTGCAAGCCGTCCGCCCGAAAATACTGGGATTTATCAGCGAGCAGGCATCCGCTTGGCTGGTGGCATTGGTGGTCTTGCTGGTGGGGGTGGCGCTCACCGCCGTGCTGGCGCTGACCACGGCCGATCGGCATCACCAGCAGGTCCGCCAGCGTTTCCAGTTATTGGTCAACGAGCGCTATAGCCGCCTGGAAGAGCGTTTCGAAGACCAGGAGCAGCGCCTGGGCAGCCTGCAGCGTTTTTTCGTCAACTCCCATGATGTTTCCCGCGAAGATTTCGATGGGTTCGCCCAGCCGTTGCTGTTGCGCGCCCGTGCCTATGCCTGGGCGCCTCGGGTAGCGCGTGATGAGCGCCGGGCGTTCGAACAACAGGTATCACGCCAGCGTGGCGCGCCTTTCTCCATTCGTGAGTTGAATGAAGCCGGGGCGCTGGTACCGGCGCAGGAGCGTGACGAGTACGTGCCGGTGTTGTACAGCCAGACCCAGAGCATCCTCGGCTCGCCCTTGGGGTTTGACCTGCTGGCCCAGCCGTTGCGCCGTTCGACGATCGAGCGGGCGTACCGTTCCGCAACCATTGCCGTATCCCAACCGATGTCGCTGGTGGGGGTGGAGCCGGCGTATACCATGGGCGTGTTGCTGGTAGCACCGGTCACTCGGCCGCCCACCGCGCAAATGCCCTACAACGAACCCTACGGTTTCGTCATGGCGGTGATCAGCATGCGCCAATTGGTAGCCGACGGTTTGCCCAAGCCCGCGCGGGATAACCTGGTGATGCAGATTGTCGACACCTCCGATACTCAACAGCAGCTGCTGTATGAATCGGACAATCCTGTGGGCGATAGCAGCCTGGAGTCGATCCGCCGGCTGACCCTGGGCGATCATGTCTACGCCTTGAGCCTGCGTCCCAGCCAGGTGTTTGTGCAGGCCAATCACTCTTCGACGAGCAGTATCCTGGCCATGGGCAGCTTGCTCAGCCTGTTGCTCAGTGCCTTGCTCTACGTGCTGGTCAGCCAGCGGCAGCGGGCGCTGAGGCTGGTGCAGCAGCGTACGGGGCAATTGCACCAGCGCGAGTATGAGTTGCGTGGTGCCCATGGTCAGTTGCGCAGCGTGCTCAACGCTGCGACCCAGGTGGCGATCATTGCCACGGACTTGCGGGGCGTGATCAGCACGTTCAATGCCGGCGCCGAGAAGATGCTGGGTTATCAGGCCGACCAGGTGCTCGGTCACATGACCCTCGAAAGCCTGCACCTGGCGCCCGAACTGGAAGCCCGTGCGGTGCAGTTGAGTCTGGCGCTGGGCAAACGGATCATGCCCGGCCAGGCGATGCTGGTGGAGGGCAGTGACAGCCTGCATGAGGCCCGGGAGTGGACGTTGGTGCGCCAGGACGGCAGCCAGTTGACCGTGAATATGCTGGCCACGGCACTGCTTGACGAGCATGGCTTGTGGATCGGGCACCTGGCGATCTGCCTGGATGTCACCGAGCAGAAACGCGCCTATGAGGCCCTGGCGGCGCGGGATCGGTTGCTGAAAAAACTCAGTGCCCATGTGCCGGGCGGGATCTTCCAGTTCACCCTCGAACCCAATGACAACTGGCGGTTTATCTACGCCAGCGATGGTATTCGCGATATCTACGAAATCGACCCGGGGTTGCTGCAACAGGATGCCAAGCAAGTCTTCGAGCGTATTCATCCCCAGGACGCAGAGCGCATCCGCGCCTCTATCCGCCTGTCCGCGCTGCAGTTGAGTCAATGGCGCGAAGAATATCGGGTGCAATTGCCGGGCCGGGGCCTGCGTTGGATTCGTGGCGAGGCGACGCCGGAAGAGTTACCCGGTGGCGGTACGCTATGGCATGGCTATGTGTCGGATATCTCCGATCTCAAGCGGGTGGAAGAAGAGTTGCGGGCGCTGTCCATCACCGACTCGTTGACGGGTATCCATAACCGTCGCTACTTCCAGGATCGGCTGAGGGCCGAGATGAGTCGGGTGCGGCGTACGTCGGGGTCGCTGGCGGTGATCATGCTGGATATTGATCACTTCAAGCGCATCAATGACCAGCATGGGCACGCGGCGGGGGATGGTGTGCTGCAGGAGCTGTGCCGGCGTATCAGCCTGCGCCTGCGCCGCAGCGATGTGTTCTGCCGCCTCGGCGGCGAGGAGTTCATGGTGCTGTGTCCCAATACCGATGGTGTCCAGGCCTACAGCCTGGCCGTTGAGTTGTGGGAAGTGCTGCGCAGTACACCAATGGACGGCGTCGGCACGGTGACGGCGAGTTTTGGCGTAGCCAGTTGGCGGGTCGATGAGGGCGTGGATGGCTTGTTGCTGCGCGCGGATTCGGCGGTGTATGCGGCCAAGCAGGCGGGCAGGGATCGGGTCGAGGCGCAGCGGTTGCCTGTCTGAGCACCGTATACCTAATGTGGGAGCGGGCTTGCTCGCGATGACGGTGTATCAGTCGCCAGATGTATTGACTGACACACCGTCATCGCGAGCAAGCCCGCACACATTTAGTCCGCAGTGGTTGCAAAAGGTTGGTAAGCCAACCGCTCTATAGGCCCGGCGCAGCCGCCGCCAGCTTCGGCTGGCGATACAGATCCAGCAGCACCTGGTCCAGCACCGACGATGCACCCCACGGCTTCGGATCGTTGAGAATCGCCACCACCGCCCAGGTATTGCCATTGTTGTCACGGCTGAAGCCGGCAATCGCACGTACCGTGTTCAGGGTGCCGGTCTTGACGTGGGCTTCGCCGCGCAGGGCTGTGGTTTTCAGGCGCTTGCGCATGGTGCCGTCACTGCCGGCAATCGGCATCGAGCTGATGAACTCGGCCGCATACGGGCTTCTCCAGGCGGCCTGCAGCATGGTCGCCATTTCTCGGGCGCTGACCCGTTCGGCACGGGACAGGCCGGAACCGTTTTCCATCACCAGGTGCGGAGCCGTGATGCCTTTTTTCGCCAGCCACTGGCGGACCACGCGCTGTGCTGCCCTGGCGTCATCGCCGTCGGCATCAGTGCGGTATTGCGCGCCGAGGCTGAGGAACAGCTGCTGGGCCATGGTGTTGTTACTGTATTTATTGATGTCGCGGATGATCTCGGCCAGGTCCGGGGAGAACGCCCGGGCCAGGACCTTGGCGGTTTTTGGCACCGGGGCCAGTACGTCGCGGCCCTGGATCGTGCCGCCCAACTCTTTCCAGATCGCGCGCACGGCGCCGGCGGTGTAGGTGGCATGGTCGAGCAGCGACAGATACGTCTGCGAGCTGCAGCCATCGCCCAACTGGCCGCTGACGGTCACGGTGACACTGCCGTCGGCGGCGGTGACCGGGTTGTAGCGCACATCACCGGTGCACTGCTTGGCGTTGCTGGCCTTGACCTGATTGTCGATCTGGATGCTGGCAATCGGCGGTTCCACCGAGACCAACACCTTTCCCGAATCATTGCGGGTCACAAAGCGCAGGGCCTTGAGGTTGACCAGCAGGGCGTCCGGCTTGACCAGGAACGGCTTGTTGGCATCGTTGCCGTCGTCGTTGAACTCCGGCAGTTGGGGCTGGATAAAGAAGCCGCGGTCCAGCACCAGGTCGCCGGTGACTTGCTGTACGCCATTGGCGCGCAGGTCGCGCATCAGCAGCCAGAGCTTTTCCATGTTCAGCTTGGGATCGCCGCCGCCCTTGAGGTACAGGTTGCCCCGCAGGACGCCGCCACTGAGGGTGCCGTCGGTGTAGAACTCGGTTTTCCACTGATGGTTGGGGCCGAGCATTTCCAGGGCTGCGTAGGTGGTGACCAGTTTCATGGTCGACGCCGGGTTGACCGACACGTCAGCGTTGAACACCGTGGCGCTGCCGGGGCCATTGAGCGGAATCATTACCAGGGACAGGGCATCGTTCTGCAGTTTGGCTTTCTTCAGGGCTTCCTGGACTTTGGGTGGCAGGGTGGTATTGATCGGGGCGGCGGTGACTGAGAGCGCCAGGGGCAAAAGGAAACTGGCGAGTAATAATGGACGCAAGGATTTGATCATAAGAAGTAAGACCCTACTGCAGAGGAGGGTGAATATAGCGGGGGCTATGTAAGAAAATCCCCCAGTGGTCATGAAAGTGTCGGCATTATGCCCCAAGGTGGGGCTACTTGTGCCTCAACCATAGCTGCAAATGATGGATTTTTTTCGCGCTATCGTGCCACCCGTCTTGGATTGCCGGGCAATTCGCGCCTTAAACTGGTAGAGTGCCGGCCGTTAATACTTAAGAGGATTGTTCCAATGGCGACTAACCGTTCCCGGCGTCTGCGCAAAAAACTGTGCGTTGATGAATTTCAAGAGCTGGGTTTCGAACTGAACCTGGACTTCAAAGAAGGTTTGGACGATGAGGCGGTTGACGCTTTCCTCGAAGCATTCCTGACTGAAGCGATGGACGGCAATGGCCTGGACTACGTGGGCGGCGATGACTTCGGTCTGGTCTGCAAAGCCACCCGTGGTTCGGTCAACGAAGAACAGCGTGCCGCTGTTGAAGCGTGGCTCAAGGCTCGCCCAGAGCTGACCCGCGTTGAAGTCAGCGAACTGCTGGACGCCTGGCATCCAGAGACACCGGTTAACCCGGCTGTCTGATGTCATGAAAAAGCGACCCGCCCGGGTCGCTTTTTCGTTTCAAGGTATTAAATTCAGGCCTTGCGCCAGTTCAGAATCACCAGCGTCAACACCCCCGCAACAATCCCCCAGAATGCCGAACCGATGGAAAACAGCGTCAACCCCGACGCCGTGACCATAAAGGTGATCAGTGCTGCTTCCCGCTCCTTGGGCTCATTCATGGCAATGCTCAGGCCATTGATGATCGAGCCGAACAACGCCAATGCGGCAATCGACAGCACCAACTCCTTGGGCAATGCGGCGAACAACGCCGCCAAGGTCGCACCAAATACCCCGGCAACCCCGTAGAAAATCCCGCACCACACGGCGGCGGTGTAGCGCTTGTTGCGGTCCTCATGGGCATGGGGGCCGGTGCAGATGGCCGCGCTGATGGCGGCCAGGTTGATGCCGTGGGAGCCAAACGGCGCCAGCACCAGTGAGGCCAGTCCGGTGGCGGTGATCAGGGGTGAGGCGGGCACGTCGTAGCCATCGGCGCGCAATACCGCGACCCCGGGCATGTTCTGCGAGGTCATCGCCACCACAAACAACGGAATGCCGATGCTGATAGTCGCCGCCAGGGAAAAGTGCGGCGTGGTCCACACCGGCGTCGCCACTTCCAGGCTGAACCCGCTGAAGTCCAGGAGCCCCATCAACCCGGACAAGGCAGTACCGATCAGCAGCGCCGCCAGCACGGCATATCGAGGCGACAGGCGCTTGATGATCAGGTAGGTAAAGAACATGCCCAATACCAGGGCGGTGCGGTGCTGCGCGGCGACGAAAATCTCGCTGCCGATCTTGAACAGGATCCCGGCCAGCAGCGCGGCGGCCAGTGAGGCAGGGATCTTCTTCACCAGTTTTTCAAAGCTGCCGGTGAGGCCACAGATCGTCACCAGTACCGCGCAGGTGATGTAGGCACCGATGGCCTCGCCATAGCTGACCCCGCCCAGGCTGGTAATCAACAGCGCCGCGCCGGGGGTCGACCAGGCAATGGTGATGGGCGTGCGGTAGCGCAGGGACAAGCCGATGCTGCACACCGCCATGCCGATGGAAATCGCCCAGATCCACGAGGAAATTTGCCCGGTGGTCAGGCCGGCAGCCTGGCCGGCCTGGAACATCAGCACCAGGGAGCTGGTGTAGCCGGTCATCATGGCGATAAAGCCGGCGACAATGGCCGAAGGCGAAGTGTCGGCCAGTGGGCGCAGCGGCGCCTGGGTCGCGTCGGTCATGGGGCGGTGTTCCTTGTACCTGGGAAATCGTGGAATCAAGCCTAAACTCAAACGTAACTGACTGTTGCAATACAGCCGGTGGCGCAAACAGCCGTACAGTGTGTTGGCGCAACGGGTTGTGTACAATGTGCGCTGTTTTTACGCGATACTTGCCAGCGACCGCTGTACTCTTATTACAGTCAACGTCAATTCGCCGCCGTTCTCCCGACCCGAGTGCCCATGAACGAACAGTTGCAGCCCCTCAAGAAACAGCCGCGAGCCGGTAAGGCCGGTCGCAGTGGAACCCAGGACGATATCGTCTACGCGCATATCTTCGAGGCCATCCTCGAGCAACGCCTGGCGCCCGGTACCAAATTGAGTGAAGAAGCACTGGGCGAGATCTTTGGCGTCAGCCGCACCATCATCCGTCGCGCACTGTCGCGCCTGGCCCATGAAGGCGTGGTGTTGTTGCGCCCCAATCGGGGTGCGGTGGTGGCCAGCCCAAGCGTCGAGGAAGCCCGCCAGGTGTTCCTGGCCCGGCGCCTGGTCGAGCGGGCGATCACCGAATTGGCGGTGCAGCATGCCTCGACCGAAGAGTTGGCCGAACTGCGGCAGATGGTCAATGACGAGCGCGACAGCTTCTCCCGTGGCGATCGCGGCGCGGGTATCCGGCTCTCTGGCGAGTTCCACCTCAAACTGGCCGAAGCGGCAAAAAATGCCCCGCTGATCAGCTTCCAGCGCAGCCTGGTGTCCCAGACCTCGCTGATCATCGCCCAGTATGAAAGCGGCAACCGCTCACACTGTTCCTATGACGAGCACACCCAGTTGATCGATGCCATCGAAGCCCGGGATGTGGGGTTGGCGGTGAACCTGATGATGCACCACATGGATCACATCGACAGCAAGCTCAACCTCGATGAGGAAAGTGCGTCGGATGATCTGCATGCGGTGTTCTCACATTTGCTGCAGACCAAGAAGCCGGGTCGCTCCTCTATAAAACTGTAAGCCCCGATCAAACTGTGGGAGCTGGCTTGCCTTAATACCAGTCAGTCAAGCGCAGATCCCCTGTGGGAGCGGGCTTGCTCGCGAAAGCAGTGGGTCAGTCAACATCAATGTTGGCCGGGCCGACGTCTTCGCGAGCAAGCCCGCTCCCACATTGGTTTGTGGTGCCCTTCAAAATCAGCGTTGATGCACCAGTTGGCCCGCTGCATACGTCTGCATCACCGCCCGATCATCCCCCAGCGTCATCAACACAAACAACGTCTCGGCAATGTCCTTGGCCTGCTTCAAGCGATAGCTGAGCAGTGGCGTGGCGTTGTAGTCCAGTACCAGGAAGTCGGCATCGGTGCCCGGCTGCAGGGTGCCGATCTTGTCTTCCAGGCGCAGCGCTTTGGCGCCGCCCAGGGTCGCTAGGTACAGCGATTTGAACGGGCTCAGGCGTGCGCCCTGCAATTGCATGACCTTGTAGGCCTCGTTCAGCGTCTGCAGCAGGGAGAAACTGGTACCGCCCCCCACATCCGTGCCCAGGCCCACATTGAGCTGGTGCTTCTCGGCCATCGGCAGGTTGAACAAGCCGCTGCCGAGGAAGAAGTTCGACGTCGGGCAGAACGCGACCGCTGAACCGGCTTCGGCCAGGCGCGCGCATTCGTCGTCGCACAGGTGTACGCCATGGGCGAATACCGAACGTTCCCCCAGCAGCTTGTAGTGGTCGTACACGTCCAGGTAGCCACTGCGCTCCGGGAACAGCTCCTTGACCCATTGCACTTCCTGCAGGTTTTCACTGATGTGCGTCTGCATGTACAGGTCCGGGTATTCCCCCAGCAACTGCCCGGCGAGGGTCAACTGTTCCGGTGTGCTGGTAGGCGCGAAGCGCGGCGTAACGGCGTAGTGCAAACGGCCTTTGCCGTGCCAGCGCTCGATCAGCGCCTTGCTCTCCTGGTAGCCAGATTCGGCGGTGTCGGTCAGGTAGTCCGGCGCATTGCGGTCCATCATCACCTTGCCGGCGATCATGCGCAGGTCGAGCTTCTCGGCAGCCTCAAAAAATGAGTTCACCGATTGCGGGTGCACACTGCCGAACACCAGGGCGGTGGTGGTGCCATTGCGCAGCAGTTCCTTGATAAAGATATCCGCCACTTCTTCGGCGTGGGCTTTATCGGCGAACTGGCTTTCACAAGGGAAGGTGTAGGTGTTGAGCCAATCCAGCAGTTGTTCGCCGTAGGCCCCGACCATGCCGGTTTGCGGCAGGTGGATATGAGTGTCGATCAGGCCGGGGGTGATCAGCGCATCCTGGTAATGGGTGATTTCGATATCGGCCGCCAGCGTCGGCAGCAATTCGCTGGCATGCCCGAGGGCGCTGATCTGGCCGTTGTCGATCACCAGCAGGCCGTCCTCGAAATACTCATAGGAGGCGTCAATCCCGACGATGGCGGGGTCGGCGAGGCTGTGCAGGATGGCGGCACGGTAGGCTTTACGAGTCAAAGGCATGGTCGTCTCAATTCATAGCTTGGCTGCGGCGAGATACCGGCAGCAGTTTGGCAATGGGTTCGGCGCTCGCGGTGTGCTGGCCGAAGTTGGCGTTATAGGTGGCGATGATCTCGCCGGCGATGGAGATGGCGATTTCCACCGGCAATTTGCCCTTCACCTCGGTGAGGCCCATGGGGCAGCGCATGCGTTGCAACTGCGCAGCCTCGAAGCCGCGCTCACGCAGGCGGTGTTCAAACTTGACGCGTTTGGTCTGCGAGCCGATCAGGCCGAAGTAGGCAAAGTCATTGCGCTTGAGCAGGGCGGCGGTCAGTTCCAGATCCAGTTGGTGATTATGGGTCATGACGATGCAGTAACTGCCCGCTGGCAGGTCGGCAATTTCATCGACCGGCTCTTCGCTGACGATTTTACGCACGCCCTGGGGGATATGCTCCGGGAATTCCTGTTCCCGCGAGTCGATCCAGCGCACCCGGCACGGCAGGCTGGCCAGCAGCGGCACCAGGGCGCGACCGACATGGCCGGCGCCGAACACGGCAATCTGCGCCTGCACCTGGCCCATGGGTTCGAACAGCAGCACGGTGACGCCGCCACAGCACTGGCCGAGGCTGGCACCGAGGCTGAAGCGCTCCAGATGGGTGTTGTGCTGACCGCTGGCGAGCATGTCGCGGGCGATCTGCATGGCCTTGTATTCCAGGTGGCCGCCGCCGATGGTGTCGAAGGTTTGCGCGGCGCTGACTACCATCTTCGAACCGGCATTGCGCGGCGTGGAGCCGAGCTCTTCGATAATGGTCACCAGCACGCAGGGTTCACCCTGGTGTTGCAGGTCGGCGAGGGCGCTGATCCAGTTGTTCATGTCTACCTCAACATTGCTGTTGTCAGTCAGGCCGTCATCGCGGGCAAGCCCGCTCCCACAAGGGAATGCATTCCAAATGAGGGAGCGGGCTTGCCCGCGATGGCAGCACCTCGGTCTAGAGCGAAGCCATCTCGGTCTCAGCCTCAACCACCGTCGCCGCCTGCAATTGACGCATCTGCTCACAGCCCCACAACACCCGCTCCGGGGTCGCCGGCGCATCAATCTTCGGTTGATGGCGATAGTCACCCAGGCTCGCCACCGCATCCTTGATCGCGCACCACGAAGCAATCCCGAGCATAAATGGCGGTTCGCCCACGGCCTTGGAATGGAACACCGTGTCCTCCGGGTTCTTGCGGTTTTCTACCAGTTTGACCCGCAAATCCAGGGGCATGTCCGCCACGGCCGGAATCTTGTAGCTGGCCGGGCCATTGGTCATCAGCTTGCCCTTGTTGTTCCACACCAGCTCTTCCATGGTCAGCCAGCCCATGCCCTGGATAAAGCCGCCTTCGACCTGACCAATGTCGATGGCCGGGTTCAGCGAGGCGCCCACGTCGTGGAGGATGTCGGTGCGCAGCATCTTGTACTCGCCGGTCAGGGTGTCGACGATCACTTCGCAGCAGGCTGCGCCGAAGGCGAAGTAGTAGAACGGCCGGCCCCGCGCCTGGCTGCGGTCGTAGAAAATTTTCGGGGTCTTGTAGAAGCCGGTACTCGACAGCGACACCTGGGCGAAATACGCCTGCTGGATCAGCTCCTCGAACGTCAGGATCAGCTCACGCACCCGCACATGGCCGTTGTGGAATTCCACATCCGCCTCGCTGACGTCGTACTTGCGCGCAGCGAACTCCACCAGGCGTTGCTTGATGGTTTCGGCGGCGTTCTGCGCGGCCTTGCCGTTCAGGTCGGCGCCGCTGGAGGCGGCGGTCGGCGAGGTGTTGGGCACCTTGTCGGTGTTGGTCGCGGTGATCTGCACCCGGTCGATTTCCACCTGAAATATCTCGGCCACCACTTGCGCGACCTTGATGTTCAGGCCCTGGCCCATCTCGGTGCCGCCATGGTTCAAGTGGATGCTGCCGTCGGTGTAGATATGGATCAAGGCGCCGGCCTGGTTGAGGAAGCTGGCGGTAAACGAAATACCGAACTTCACCGGCGTCAGCGCCAGGCCCTTTTTCAGGATCGGGCTGTGGGCGTTGTACAGGCGGATCGCTTCGCGGCGTTCGGCGTACTGGCTGCTGGCCTCAAGCTCGGCGGTCATTTCTTCGAGCATGTTGTGCTCGACGGTCTGGTAGTAGTGGGTGACGTTGCGCTCGGTCTTGCCATAGTAGTTGGCCTTGCGCACGGCCAGCGGGTCCAGGGCCAGATGGCGGGCGATGGCGTCCATCACTTCCTCGATGGCGACCATGCCTTGCGGGCCGCCGAAACCACGGTAGGCAGTGTTGGAGGCGGTGTTGGTCTTGCAGCGATGACCGTTGACGGTGGCATCGCCCAGGTAATACGCGTTGTCGGAGTGGAACATCGCCCGGTCGACAATCGAGTTCGACAGGTCCGGCGAGCAGCCGCAGTTACCCGCCAGGTCCAGATTGATCCCGTGCAGGCGGCCGTTGTCGTCGAAGCCCACGTCGTATTCGATGTAGAACGGGTGGCGCTTGCCGGTCATCAGCATGTCTTCGACCCGTGGCAGGCGCATCTTGGTCGGCTGGCCAGTCAGGCGCGCCACCACTGCACACAGGCATGCCGGGCTGGCGGCCTGGGTTTCCTTGCCGCCAAAACCACCGCCCATGCGACGCATATCCACCACGATTTTGTTCATCGACACGTCCAGTACTTCGGCCACCAGTTTCTGCACTTCGGTGGGGTTCTGGGTGGAGCAGTAGACGATCATGCCGCCGTCTTCGGTGGGCATCACCGAGGAGATCTGGGTCTCCAGGTAGAAGTGTTCCTGGCCGCCGATATGCAGGGTGCCCTGGATACGGTTTTTCGCGCTCGCCAGGGCGCTCGCCGAATCACCGCGCTGGTGGGTGTGGCTGTCCAGCACGAAATGTTTATTGCGGAAGGCCTCGACCACATCCAGCACCGGCTCCAGGTCTTCGTATTCGATCACCGCGGCCATGGCCGCCTTGCGTGCGGTTTCCAGGTCGCGGGCGGCGACGGCCAGGACTACCTGGCCGACGAACTGCACGGTGTCGATGGCCAGCAACGGGTCGCCGGGCATCAGCGGGCCGATGTCTTTCAGGCCCGGCACATCCTCGTGGGTGATGACAATGCGCACACCGTCAAAGGCGTAGCAGGGCGCGGTGTCGATACTGAGGATCCGGGCGTGGGCGCGGTCGGACATGCGCGCATACAGGTGCAACTGGTTGGGGAATTCCAGGCGATCATCAATGTACTGCGCTTCGCCCGACACATGCTTGGCGGCGCTGTCATGCTTGACGCTACGCCCGACCCCGGACGTCAGGTCCTGGGCAAACAGCGCGGCCATTTCGGCTTGGGTTTTTACCACGGCGTGATGGTTAGACATAAGCGGTCACCCGAGTCTCGATGTGCGGCGTTTGCAGTTCGATGAAGTATTTGCGCAGCAGGTTCTGGGCGCTGAGCAGGCGGTATTCCTTGCTCGCACGGAAGTCCGACAGCGGGGTGAAATCCTCGGCCAGGGCCGCGCAGGCTTTCTCCACGGTGGCGCTGTTCCAGGTGGCGCCGATCAGCAGGGCCTCGCAGTGTTGTGCGCGTTTGGGGGTGGCGGCCATGCCGCCGAAGGCGACGCGGGCATCGCTGATCACTCCGTTGTCGATCTTCAGATTGAAGGCTGCACAGACTGCCGAGATGTCATCGTCCAGGCGCTTGGAAACCTTGTAGGCGCGAAACAGCGCGTGGCCCTTGGGCACGATGATCTTCTCGATGAACTCACTGTCCTGACGGGCAGTGACGCGGTAGTCGATAAAGTAGTCCTCCAGGGCCAGGGTGCGGCGCACGTTGCCCTTGCACAGCACGATCTGCGCGCCGAGGGCGATCAGCAGCGGCGGCGAGTCACCGATGGGCGAGGCGTTGCCGATATTGCCGCCGAGGGTGCCCTGGTTGCGGATTTGCAGGGAGGCGAAGCGGTGCAGCAGGTCGCCAAAGTCCGGGTATTCGTGGTGCAGCGCGCTGTAGCAGTCGGAGAGGGCGGTAGCGGCGCCGATTTCCAGGCGGTCGTCAAAGGTCTCGATGCGCTTCATGGCTTCAATGTTGCCGACGTAGATCATCACCGGCAGCACGCGGTGGAACTGGGTGACCTCCAGCGCCAGGTCAGTACCGCCGGCCAGCAGCCGGGCTTGGGGGTAGGCGTCGTAGAGGTCGGCCAGGTCGGCGACGGTCAGGGGCACCAGGCAGCGTTTGTCGCCGCTGTTCAGTTCGCCGGTTTGCGTCGGCGCGATGGCCTTGAGGCGGGCGATGGTCTGCGCCTCGCGGCTGTCGAACTGGTCCTGGGGCTTGTTGCAGCAGGCTTGCTCGGCAGCGGCCAGGATCGGCCGGTAGCCGGTGCAGCGGCACAGGTTGCCGGCCAGGGCTTCGTGGGCCTTGGCGTTGTCGGGGGCGTCGCTGTTTTTTTGCAGGGCGAACAGCGACATTACAAAACCGGGGGTGCAGAAACCGCATTGGGAACCATGGCACTCGACCATGGCCTGTTGCACGCTGTGCAGTTGGCCCTGGTGCTTGAGGTCTTCCACGGTGATCAGTTGTTTGCCGTGCAGGGATGAGACAAACGTCAGGCACGAATTGAGGCTGCGATAGCGAATCTGCTCGGCACCTTGCTCGTCGGTATGCAGCTCGCCGACTACCACGGTGCAGGCACCACAGTCGCCGCTGGCGCAGCCTTCCTTGGTTCCGGATTTGCCCAGGTGCTCACGCAGGTAGTTGAGCACAGTCAGGTTCGGGTCCAGGTCATGCTCGCTACGGAGCTCCTGGTTGATTAAAAACTGGATCACGGAAGGCCTCGCAGACTCATTATTGTTGTTAACCGCTTTGCGCCGAATCTAGTCATGTCTGACTTTTCGGTCAACGATTTTCTGACCAGGAGGTCAAGAAAATGCGATTGCAACACCTTTGATTATGGTTCAGATCCCTGTAACCGCCGTTTTCAGGGGCGCCTGGGCTTTATCGTCTGCTTATTTCATGCCAAATTCGGCGTTGCTGGCCCAGTGATTGCGCTACACTGCCGCCCTTGTACCGATAGCAGATTTTGAAGGGAAAACATGACGTTCAAGGCGCCGGATAGTCTTGCCGAGCAAATCGCTCACCACCTCGCCGAACGCATTATTCGCGGCGATCTCAAGCCTGGGGAGCGGATCCAGGAACAGAAAGTCACGCTGGCGCTCAATGTCAGCCGTGGCTCCGTGCGCGAAGCCTTGCTGATCCTCGAGCGACGGCACCTGATCGCCATCCTGCCGCGCCGTGGCGCCCACGTCACCGAGCTCACCGCGCACAAGGTGCAGAGCCTGTGCACGCTGATGAGCGAGCTGTACATCCTGCTGGGCAATGCGGTCGCCGAAGGCTGGCAGACCCAGGCCGACATGGCGCCCTTCGTGCAGATCCAGCAACGGCTGGTGAGCAATTTCGAGCGCCAGGACATCCGCGCTTTTGTCGAAGAATGCTTCAATGTCATGCGCGCCGCGTACCCCTTTGCCAATAACCCGTACCTGCAGGAAACCGTCGAAAACCTGCAACCGGCGATGAACCGCGCCTATTACCTGGCCCTGGATCAACGCAAGGCGTCGATGAGCGAGTACCTGGCGCTGTTCGAGCAACTGCTCGCCGCTGTACTGGCCCGTGATCTGCCGCAGATCCGCCAAGTGCTCTCGGCCTATTGCCAGCGCAGTTGTTCACTGGTTATCGCAGCCCTGGCGGACGCCTAAGCGTGCGGCTCAAGTGCATCAAACTGGCGGGGTTCAAATCCTTCGTCGACCCGACCACGGTGAACTTCCCCAGTAACATGGCGGCAGTGGTCGGGCCCAATGGCTGCGGCAAGTCGAACATCATCGACGCCGTGCGCTGGGTGATGGGCGAGAGTTCGGCGAAAAACCTGCGTGGCGAGTCGATGACCGACGTCATCTTCAATGGCTCCACCAGCCGCAAGCCGGTCAGCCAGGCCAGCATCGAACTGGTGTTCGACAACTCCGACGGTACCCTGGTGGGTGAATACGCCGCCTACGCGGAAATCTCCATCCGCCGCAAAGTGACGCGCGACAGCCAGAACAGTTACTTCCTCAACGGCACCAAGTGCCGGCGCCGCGACATTACCGACATCTTCCTCGGCACCGGCCTGGGCCCGCGCAGCTACTCGATTATCGAGCAGGGCATGATCTCCAAGCTGATCGAAGCCAAGCCCGAGGACCTGCGCAACTTTATCGAGGAAGCGGCCGGCATCTCCAAGTACAAGGAGCGCCGCCGCGAGACCGAAAACCGCATCCGCCGCACCCACGAAAACCTCGCGCGCCTGACCGACCTGCGTGAAGAGCTGGAGCGCCAACTGGAGCGCCTGCACCGCCAGGCCCAGGCCGCCGAGAAATACCAGGAATACAAAGGCGAAGAACGCCAGCTCAAGGCGCAACTCTCGGCGCTGCGCTGGCAGGCCTTGAATGACCAGGTGGGCCAGCGCGAAGCGATTATCGGCACCCAGGAAATCAGCTTCGAAGCCCTGGTGGCTGAGCAGCGCAATGCCGACGCCAGCATCGAACGCCTGCGTGACGGTCACCATGACTTGTCCGAGCGCTTCAACCTGGTGCAGGGCCGCTTCTATTCGGTGGGCGGCGATATTGCGCGGGTCGAGCAGAGCATCCAGCACGGCCAGCAGCGTTTGCGCCAGTTGCAGGATGACCTGAAGGAAGCGGAGCGCGCGCGCCTGGAAACCGAGTCGCACCTGGGCCACGACCGCACCTTGCTGCTGACCCTCGGCGAAGAGCTGGACATGCTCATCCCCGAGCAGGAAATCACCAGCGCCGCCGCCGAAGAGGCCGCCGCCGCCCTGGAAGAATCCGAAACCACCATGCACGGTTGGCAGGAGCAGTGGGATGCGTTCAACCTGCGCTCCGCCGAACCGCGGCGCCAGGCTGAGGTGCAGCAGTCGCGCATCCAGCAACTGGAAACCAGCATGGAACGCCTGGCCGAGCGCCAGCGCCGGGTCCTGGAGGAGCGCGCCTTGCTGGCCGCTGCCCCGGAAGACGCGGCGATCATGGCGCTGAGCGAGCAGCTGGCCGAAAGCGAAATGACGCTCGAAGAGCTGGAAGCCAGCGAAGAGCAGCAAGTGGAGCGCCTGGAGCAATTGCGCCAGGAACTGCAGCAAGCGACCCAGGCGCAGCAGCAGGCCCAGGGCGATTTGCAGCGCCTCAACGGGCGCCTGGCCTCCCTTGAAGCCTTGCAGCAGGCGGCACTGGATCCCGGCACAGGCACCGCAGAATGGCTGCGTGACCAGCACCTGGCCGAGCGTCCGCGCCTGGCCGAAGGCTTGAAGGTCGAAGCCGGTTGGGAACTGGCCGTGGAGACCGTGCTTGGCGCGGATCTGCAGGCGGTGCTGGTGGATGACTTTGGCGGGTTTGATTTGGCCGGTTTCACCCAGGGCGACTTGCGTCTGCTCAGCCCGGCAGCCGATGGCACCCGCGTGCCGGGCAGCCTGTTGGATAAAGTCGAGGCGCCGATTGATCTGTCGCCCTGGCTGGGCCAGGTCAAGCCGGTGGACTCCCTGGAACAGGCCCTGGCGTTGCGTGGCCAATTGGCCTCTGGCGAAAGCCTGATCAGCCGCGACGGCTACTGGGTCGGCCGGCACTTTTTGCGGGTGCGCCGCGCCAGTGAAGCCGAAAGCGGCGTATTGGCCCGTGGCCAGGAAATCGTCAACCTGAGTGCCGAGCGCGAAGAGCGCGAGGCGACCCTGGAGTCCCTGGAAACCCAACTGCAAACCCTGCGCGCCACCCAGCGCCAGCAAGAGACCGGCCGCGAACACTTGCGCCGCCTGTTGCAGGACGAAGCGCGCCAGCAGGGCGAACTGAAAGCCCAGCTCTCGGCCAGCAAGGCCAAGGCCGAACAGTTGACCCTGCGCCGTACCCGTCTCGATGAAGAAGTGGCCGAGATGGGCGAACAGCGCGCCCTCGAACATGAACAAGTCGGCGAAGCGCGCCTGCAGTTGCAGGACGCCCTCGACAGCATGGCCCTCGACACTGAGCAGCGCGAACTGCTGCTGGCCCAGCGTGACAGCCTGCGTGAACGCCTCGATCGGGTACGCCAGGAAGCGCGCCAGCACAAGGATCACGCCCACCAGTTGGCGGTGCGCCTGGGCTCGTTGCGCGCTCAGCACGATTCCACGCGCCAGGCCCTGGAGCGCTTGGAGATGCAGTCCGAGCGCCTGACGGAAAAGCGCGAGCAACTGAGTCTCAACCTGGAGGAGGGCGAGGCGCCCCTGGAAGAGCTGCGCTTGAAGCTCGAAGAGTTGCTCGATAAACGCATGAGCGTCGACGTAGAACTCAAGACCGCGCAGATCGCCCTGGAAGACGCCGACCGCGAACTGCGCGACGCAGAAAAGCGCCGAACCCAGGCCGAGCAACAATCACAATTGATCCGCAGCCAGCTCGAACAGCAGCGCATGGAATGGCAGGCCCTGACGGTGCGCCGCAAAACCTTGCAGGATCAGTTGCTGGAAGATGGCTACGACCTGCACGGCGTGCTCAATACCTTGACCGCCGAAGCCAACGAGAAAGAAGCCGAAGAAGAACTTGAGCGCATTGCCGCGCGCATTCAGCGACTCGGCGCGATCAACCTCGCCGCCATCGACGAATACCAGCAGCAGTCCGAGCGTAAACGTTACCTGGATGCCCAGAACGCCGATCTGGTGGAAGCCCTGGACACCCTGGAAAACGTCATTCGCAAGATCGACAAGGAAACCCGTAACCGCTTCAAAGATACCTTTGATCAGATTAATGGCGGTTTACAGGCCCTATTCCCAAAAGTTTTCGGCGGTGGCAGCGCTTACTTGGAACTGACGGGCGAAGATCTACTCGATACAGGGGTAACGATCATGGCGCGGCCTCCGGGCAAGAAGAACAGCACCATCCATTTGTTGTCCGGCGGCGAGAAGGCCCTGACCGCATTGGCCCTGGTGTTTGCCATCTTCAAGTTGAACCCGGCGCCGTTCTGCATGCTCGATGAAGTTGACGCGCCGCTGGATGACGCTAACGTTGGACGCTATGCCCGCCTGGTTAAAGAGATGTCCCAGACGGTGCAGTTCATCTATATCACCCACAACAAGATCGCCATGGAAATGGCGGATCAATTGATGGGGGTGACCATGCATGAACCAGGCTGTTCGCGACTGGTGGCGGTGGATGTGGAAGAGGCGATGGCAATGGTGGAAAGTTAGCGCCAAGTTGCTAGCTTCAAGGGGCATGAGTGTCGGCTTGAAGCTTATGATTTGTAGCTTAATTCCTGCGTCAGCCGACACATTTTGCGCCAACTGTGTAAAGTTATCTTTGGTCGTGCTAGTTTAATGTCAATTTTTCGTATGCGTGGGCAAAACGTCAGTCAGAACATAGAGTTGGCGCCACGTTTTAAAGCGGTTTGCACGGTGCTAAACCCCTTATTTTTCAGCATTTTTTATAGAGGCAAGGGATTACATGGAAATCGGTCTGCGCGAGTGGCTGATCGTCATCGGCATTATTGTAATAGCCGGTATTCTTTTTGATGGCTGGCGCCGTATGCGCGGCGGCAAGGGCAAGCTGAAATTCCGTCTGGACCGTAACCTGTCCAATTTGCCCGACGACGACGGCGCTGCCGAGCTGCTGGGGCCGCCCCGTGTCCTGGACACCCATAAAGAGCCGCAGCTGGACGAGCACGACCTGCCGTCGATGAGCGCCCCGGTGCGTGAAGCCCGCGAACCGTCGTCCAAACGTGGCAAGCGCGGCAGCGCTGCTGTGGCCGAGCCGCATCAGGGCGACCTGAACCTCGACGTGGACGAAGGCCCGAGCTTCAGCAGTCGCGATGGTGATTTCCCGGATGAAAGCCCGGCCAAGAGCGCGCCACGTGAGTCCACCAAGGACCAGCCGGCAGCTGAAGAAGTGCTGGTGATCAGCGTGATCTGCCGTGACGCGGCCGGCTTCAAGGGCCCGGCGCTGTTGCAGAACATCCTGGAAAGCGGCCTGCGTTTTGGCGAGATGGATATTTTCCACCGTCACGAAAGCATGGCCGGCAACGGTGAAGTACTGTTCTCCATGGCCAACGCGGTCAAGCCGGGCACCTTCGACCTGGACGATATCGACCTGTTCAGCACCCCGGCCGTGAGCTTCTTCCTCGGTCTGCCAGGCCCGCGTCACCCGAAACAGGCGTTCGACGTCATGGTGGCCGCAGCCCGCAAGCTGTCCCAGGAACTCAATGGCGAGCTCAAGGACGACCAGCGCAGCGTGCTGACCGCCCAGACCATCGAACACTACCGTCAGCGCATCGTCGAGTTCGAGCGTCGCGCCCTGACACAGAAACGCTGAGGACGGGTCTTCAGCGTTGTCAGTAGAATTAAGCGCACTAACATATTGAGCAGCTTCGGCTGCTCTTTTGCTTTATGAGAGAACACCCATGACCGCCGCCCACACCCGCATTCTCGAGCTGCGCGCTGAACTGGATCAGCACAACTACCGTTACCACGTCCTCGACGAGCCGAGCATTCCGGACGCCGAATACGACCGGCTGTTCCACGAACTCAAGGCGCTGGAAGCCGAGCACCCGGACCTGGTGACTCGCGACTCACCGACGCAGCGGGTTGGCAGTGCGGCGCTGTCGGCCTTTACCCAGGTGCGTCACGAGATCCCGATGCTCAGCCTGGGCAACGCCTTTGATGAAACCACCATGCTGGAGTTTGATCGCCGCGTTACCGAGGGCCTCGACCTGCCGGTGGGCGATCTGTTTGGCGGTGGTGCGGCGGTGGAGTACAGCTGCGAACCCAAGCTCGATGGCCTGGCGGTCAGCCTGCTGTATCAGGATGGCGAGTTGGTACGCGGCGCGACCCGTGGCGACGGCACCACCGGCGAAGACATCAGCGTGAATGTGCGCACCGTGCGCAATATCCCGCTGAAACTGCAGGGCACGGGCTGGCCGGCGACGCTGGAAGTGCGCGGTGAAGTGTTCATGTCCAAGGCCGGTTTCGAGCGTTTGAACGCCACGCAACTGGAAGTCGGCGGCAAGACCTTCGCCAACCCGCGTAACGCGGCGGCGGGCAGCCTGCGTCAACTCGACTCGAAGATCACCGCCAGTCGCCCCCTGGAGTTCTGCTGCTACGGCGTGACCACGGACATCAGCGACACCCATATCGGCAACCTCCAGCAGTTGCAGAAGTGGGGTATGCCCATCAGCCACGAGTTGAAGCTGGCCAAGGGGATTGAGGATTGCCTGGCGTACTACCGCGACATCGGTGAGCGGCGTAACAGCCTGCCCTATGAAATCGACGGTGTGGTGTTCAAGGTCAACAGCATTGCCTACCAGCGTGAACTGGGCTTTCGCGCCCGCGAGCCGCGCTGGGCTATCGCCCATAAGTTTCCGGCGATGGAAGAACTGACTGAATTGCTCGACGTTGAATTCCAGGTCGGCCGCACCGGCGCGGTGACGCCAGTGGCGCGCTTGAAGCCGGTCAAGGTGGCTGGCGTCACCGTATCCAATGCGACATTGCACAATATGGACGAAGTGGCGCGCCTGGGCTTGATGATCGGTGACACCGTAATCATCCGCCGTGCCGGTGATGTGATCCCACAGGTCGTGTCGGTGGTTACCGAGCGTCGCCCGGAAAATGCCCGCGCCGTGCAGATCCCGGAAAGCTGCCCGGTGTGCGGTTCCCATGTGGAGCGCACGCAACTGGTCAAGCGCAGCAAGGGCAAGGAAACCGTCAGCGAAGGCGCGGTGTATCGCTGTGTCGGGCGCCTGGCCTGTGGTGCGCAGCTCAAGCAGGCGATTATCCATTTTGTCTCGCGCCGGGCCATGGATATCGACGGCCTGGGCGACAAGACCATCGAGCAGTTGGTCGATGAGAAACTCATCGGCTCGCCGGCGGACCTGTACAAGCTCAAGTACGAACAGATCATCGACCTGGAAGGCTTCGCCGATGTCTCCAGCAAAAAACTGATCGCCGCCATCGAAAACAGCAAGACCCCAACCCTGGCGCGGTTCATCTACGCCCTGGGTATTCCCGATGTGGGCGAGGAAACCGCCAAGGTCCTGGCGCGTTCCCTGGCGTCCCTGGAGCGTGTGCAGCGGGCGTTGCCGGAAGTGCTGACGTACTTGCCGGATGTGGGCCTGGAAGTGGCGCACGAGATCCACAGCTTCTTTGAAGACGGGCACAACCAGCAGGTGATCGGCGCGCTGCTGGCGCCGGACGAGTGCGCGCTGGTCTTGCAGGACCAGGGTGAGCTGAGTGCCGAGTTCGCTGCCAGTACCACCCTGGGCGGCCTGCTCGACAAGTTGCATGTACCTTCCGTGGGGCCGGGAGCCGCGCAGAAGCTGGCGGACAAGTTTGGCTCCCTGGAGGGTGTTATCCAGGCCGATTGGCTGGACATGCGCCAAGCGCTGCCGGAGAAGCAGGCCAAGGCCGTGCGTGAGTTCTTCGATAACCCGGACAATGCCCATCGTGCGCTGGCCATCGAGCAGCAGCTCAAGGACTTCGGCATGCATTGGCAGAGCGAGAAGAAGGTGGTTGAAGGCTTGCCCGAGGCGGGGCATACCTGGGTGCTGACCGGCTCGCTGGAATTGATGAGTCGCGACGTGGCCAAGGCAAAGCTCGAAAGCCTGGGGGCCAAGGTGGCGGGTTCGGTCTCGGCGAAGACCCATTGTGTGGTCGCCGGGCCGGGTGCCGGCTCGAAACTGGCCAAGGCCAGCGAGCTGGGGCTGAAGGTCCTGGACGAAGAGGCTTTCGTCGCCTTCCTGGCCAGCCACAACATTCCCCTCTGATGATCGTTCCCACGCTCTGCGTGGGAATGCATCCCAGCACGCTCCGCGACCCAACAGCGGACGCAGAGGCCCATGGCGTCATTGCCAGGCAGAACGTGGGAACGATCCTGCGCGGTAAATGATCTAGTCTTGGGCACGCCCCTGGAGAGATCGCCATGTACCGCTTCTTCGAACAGCTCAGTTCGCGCATCGCCGCGCCATTCATGGGCGGGGCTTCGCGCAACAGCAAGGTCTGGCAGTGCCGTTGCGGGCAATCCCTGTTTTTTCGCAACAGCCAATGCCTGGCCTGTTCGGCGCTGTTGGGTTACCTGCCCGAGCAAAGCCGGCTGGCGTCCCTGCAACCGGGGCCAGTGGTCGATACCTGGCTGCAGGACGACAACCTCGACGCCGGCGCCTGGCGCCGCTGCGCCAACCTCGATACCCCTGCCGCCTGCAACTGGCTGATCCCGGCCTACAGCACCGCGCCGCTGTGTGTGGCGTGCAGCCTTAATCGCACCATTCCCGACCTGTCGATTCCGGAAAACCCCGAGCGCTGGCGCAAGGTGGAAACCGCCAAGCGCCGGCTGGTGGCGCAATTGATCAGCCTGGGGTTGCAGGTGATCCCCAAAACAGTCGACGAGACCAATGGCCTGGCTTTTGACTTCGTGGGTATCGACCTGGCAGGCAATGCCCCCACCACGGGCCATGCCAATGGCTTGATCACCCTGGATATCAAGGAGGCCGACGACGAGCACCGCGAGAAAATCCGCGTGCAGATGCGCGAGCCGTACCGCACCTTGCTCGGTCACTTCCGCCATGAGGTCGGCCACTACTATTGGGATCGCCTGATCGACGGCAGTCATTGGTTGCAGCCGTTTCGCAGCCTGTTCGGCGACGAACGCGCCAGTTATACCGACGCCCTCGACCAGCACTACCAGAACGGCCCGCGCCCGGACTGGCAGCAAACCTGCGTCAGCGCTTACGCCACCATGCACCCCTGGGAGGACTGGGCAGAAACCTGGGCCCATTACCTGCACATGATGGACGCGGTCGACACCGCTCTGGGGTTTGGCATGAGCGCACGGGAGATGGACCTGGACTACCAGCCATTTCCCCTCACCACCCTCTATGACCCGCAGCACCCTGGCGGCGCGGCGTTCCTGTCGTTCGTCAACGCCTGGATCGAGCTGGCCGGCATGCTCAACGAACTGTCCCGCAGCATGGGGCAGCCGGATTTCTATCCCTTCGTGCTGCCGCCGGCAGTGATTGCCAAGTTGCACTTCATCCACTTGGTGATCCAGGAAGAGGGCGGCCGTGCGGATGAGGTATTGAAAGCCCAATGATCAAAAGGTGCGAGGGTGTTCTTGAGGGCTATGGCAAGTACTTGAACCTCTTGGCTTTTTAATCCTGCGCCAACGGTTGTAACTTCCGATGAGATCGGTACAATGGCCCCGCTTGCCGAGAGGCCAGCGTCGTTATGGTGACCCCATCGGTCCCCCCGCAACGATTACCCGTGAACCTGGTCAGATCCGGAAGGAAGCAGCCACAGCGGGAACATTGTGTGCCGGGGTGTGGCTGGTGGGGTTGCCTCCATAACGCCCCCTCGCAACAGCCCTCTTGTTTATTCCGCTATCCAATTCATCAGAATTTTTCACTTGCCCAGGCCTGATTGCGCCCGGGGCCAAGCTATCTGTACGCCGCGATTGCTCGCGGCGTTTTCGTGTGTGGCGATCAGCCTTTGTTGCGGTTGAAGAACTTGCGTGCGCCTGCCAGCAATGCCACCACGCCAATCACCAGAAATTTCTTGGCGGCCAATAGGAAGATGCCGATCTTGGCAAACAGCCCGGCCTTGCCGGCAATCCCGCCAGCGACCAGCGCGGCCAGGCCATAAGAGGCCAGCTTGTCGGTGCTCGGGTTGTAGTCGGTGTAGAGGTTGCCGTCGGTGAAGTTGGTGAAGGCCAGGACCTTGGGCAGTTCCTGCTTGATGGTGGGCAGGTCGGCCATGGCGGCGACGGCGTTGAGTTCCAGCACGCCCTCGCGGCCCAGCACGCGGATGCTGTAGTTGAGGGTGTTCTGCTCGGCGTCGTCGGCTTTCAGTTCCCGGGCCCAGTACATCTTGTGGGACGGTTGATCGTAGTGCGGCGGTTCGGCCCAGCCCAGCAGGTGCAGGCCGGCATAGCCTTGCTTCTGGCGTTCCTGATTGTCCTCGGCATCGTCTTCCTGCATTTGTTTGAGCAGTTCGGTGTAGTCGATTTTTGCCGCATCTTCGTCGGAAATATGCCCGTCGTCCTTGTAGCTGACAATCACGCCCCAGCCGCTTGCCGACAGTGGGCTGACGGCCTTGGGCACGATCATGCCCAGGGTGTTGAAGCCCGGCGGGTTGCCCCAGCCGTCGGTGAGCAGACGTTCGGTGTCGTTGGGGTCCAGGTAATAGAACTCGTCGTTGAGCTTGAGCGTAGCGATGCCGCCGGGCAGGGTGACGGTGCCGGTTTGCTGCTTGAGGGAGGCGAGGAAGTGCTCGGCGGTTTCGGCGGGTGCGCTGGCTTCGACTGGCGCCGGGGCTGCGGTGGCATAGACCGGTGCGGCAGGCAGGCTCAAGGCGGCTGCCGCCACCAGCAGGCGGAGGTAGTTCATGGTAGTCCCTTACATTTTGAAATAACTTCGCGAGAGGATACCGAATCTGCCTGGGCCGCGCGAGTATGCTGGCAAAAGGCGTGGCCCAGCGCCTGCCAGGAGAGGGGCTGTCCGGTCGGATCATGTCAGTAGGCAAAGAGCAAAGAGCAGGCGACGTCAGTGGCCTGCTCTTTTTTATGTCGTACGAGCTCTAAGGCTTGGACAAGGCCTGGTCTACCGCCGCTATCAGCTTTCCCAGATCCTTCGGGGTGGCTTTATGAATGACACCGAACAGATAAGCGCGCTGTTCTTCCTCATCGCCCAGATCGGCAAAAAAGACTTTCAGCTTCACTCCCAAGGCCTCCGCAAACAAGAACAGAGCGTCAACGCTGGGTGTATAGGTGCCGGTTTCGAAGCGGCTAATGGTTTTAGGGTCAAAACCGGTTTTCTCACCTAGTTCAGCCTGAGTAAGCCCCGCTACCTTTCGGTAGCGTCTGATGGCTGGACCCAAACTTGAAATTTGCATCGCTCAATTCCCATTTAGAATCAAGAACTTAACGATAAATATTGGCATTAGACAACGGCACGCACCATCACCTTTTCTTGCAAAATGTGATGTAATTCGTAGAATCGGCGTTTAGGACAAGTATTTGGCGGTGTCGTTTCACAGGGCACCTTTATGAAACAGGAAATCATTGCTTTCTCCTCACTTTCATAAAGGTAGTTGCAAAACAGTTGCTTGGCCGCAGCGCCAGGCTCGCTCTTGCGCGCCCACGCAACCCCCGTCTTTCACACCAGACGCTCGAATTAAAGCCTAGTTGATCTTCGCTAAACCGAAGGTCAGGTGCTGGGCAAAACCTGGTTTGGTCGCCCAATGGCGCCAGCCAGCCGATTGACGGTTTACCCGTCTGGAAATACCCCTCCATCTGCAGGATCTATCCGATCCTGAGCAGGTGGATCGAATGCTGTCCATGGAGCTTTAAAGTGCGCGTCAATTTGCCGGTCACCACAGTTGAACAGACTTTCGGGGAGCAGCAACGGCTCATTTCCGCAACTGACATCAATAGCCACATTACTTACTGCAATGCCGAGTTTGCCGCCATGAGCGGCTTCACCCAGGCTGAACTGATAGGCAGTACCCACAATCTAGTGCGCCACCCGGACATGCCGCCCGCGGTCTTTGAGCTGATGTGGCGCTACCTCAAGGCCGGCCAGAGCTGGATGGGCGTGGTCAAGAACCGCTGCAAAAACGGCAACTTCTATTGGGTCAGCGCCTATGTGACGCCGATCCTCGAAGACGGTCGCCTGGTAGGTTATGAGTCGGTGCGGGTCAAGCCGACGCGCGAGCAGGTGCGGCGTGCCGAAGCGCTCTACGCACGTTTGCGTGCCGGGCGTTCGGCGGTTTCGCCGTTGCAGCGCCTGGGCCAGGTCGGCAATGCCCTGGCCGTTCCCGCCTTGGCGGCAGTGCTCGCTGGCGGGGCGATGCAATGGTTGCCGGGCGGGTGGGCGCAGGCCTCTGTGGCGCTGTTGTTTCTCGGCCTCGGCGCCTGGGCGCACCTGTGTCTGGGGCGGCAGCTCAAGCAGATTGTCGAGCACACGCCCAATACCTTTTCCGACCCTATCAGCGCCATGACCTACAGCGATGCGCTGGGCCCGGCTGCGCAACTGGAAATGATCCTGATCAGCGAAGAGGCGCGCTTGAAAACCGCGCTCACGCGTCTGAGCGACCTGGCCACCCAGATGGCCGAGGCTGCTGCTCATTCCAGCATGTTATCGGGCACCACCGAGTCGGCGCTGCTGGAGCAACGCGCGGAAACCGATATGACCGCCGCCGCCATGACCGAAATGGCCGCGTCCATCGCCGAAGTGGCAACCCATGTCCAGCAGACCGCCAGCGAAGCCCGCACCGCCAATGACCTGGCTGAGCAGGGCAGCCATGTTGTCGGCACCACACGCGAGGCGATTCAACTGCTGGCTAGCACTGTCACCCAGATCAATCAGGCGGTGGGCCATCTGGCCGACCAGACCCAGGAAATCCGTGTGGCCGCGAGCATGATCCAGGCCATCGCCGACCAGACCAACCTGCTGGCCCTGAATGCTGCTATCGAAGCGGCGCGGGCCGGCGAGCAAGGCCGTGGTTTTGCCGTGGTGGCCGATGAAGTGCGGGCGCTGGCGGGCAAGACCCGACAGTCGACCGAGCAGATCCAGGGCATCATCCAGAGCTTGCGTGCCGGGGCCGATCAGGCGGTGGACATTGCCAGCACCGGTATTCAAGAGGCCGAGCAAGGCGTGCAGCAGGTACTGCAAGCGCAACAGGCACTGCTGGGCATCCGCCAGGCGGTGGAGCGCATTACCGGCATGAGTCAGCAAATGGCTGCAGCCTCACAGGAACAATCCCACGTCGCAGAGGATGTTTCACAACAGATCAATAACGTCGCGGCCACGGTACAAAAGACAGCGGGCAACGCCAACGCTGCAGTCACCCGGGGCCGGGAACTTGAAAGCATCTCTTCCGGGTTGCGTGCCCTGGTCGAGCGGTTTAACCGCTAGCCACCTAGAGCCACATTCATGGATGAGAAATACCGCAGGGCCGTGGATGCCGCCGCCATTTTCTCCGAGACAGACCTCACCGGCCGCATCACCTACGTCAACGACCAATTCTGCGACATGTCCGGCTACAGCCGCGACGAGTTGCTGGGGCGTAACCACCGGATCCTCAGCTCCGGATTGCACCCTGCCGGGTTTTTCCAGGGCATGTGGCGCACCATCACTGAAGGCCGGGTCTGGCGCGGGGAAATCTGTAACCGCGCCAAGGATGGCTCGTTGTACTGGGTCGATAGCACCATGGTGCCGCTGGTCGATCAGCGTACCGGGAAGGTGCAGAAGTACGTGTCGATTCGTTTTGACGTCAGCGAAAAGCGTCAGTTGCTGCAGACCCTGCAATGGCGGGTCGGTCACGATGTGCTGACCGGGCTGCCCAATCGCGCTTACCTCTCCGAATTGCTCGTGCAGTCCCTGGAGTTTTCCCGCAACGAGCAAATCCCCCTGGCGGTGTGCATGCTCGACCTGGATGGCTTCAAGGCCGTCAACGACGGCTATGGGCATGCCAGTGGCGACTTGTTGCTGGTGGAGGTTGCGCGCCGTCTGCGTGAGATTATTCGTGGCGAAGATGTGGTCGCCAGGCTGGCCGGTGACGAGTTTGTACTGATCCTGCGCTACGTGCGCGATGCCGATGAGCTTAACGGCGCGCTGCGGCGGATCCTCACGGCCATCTCCGAGCCGTATTCGATCCAGGGCGCGCAGATCAACGTGTTTGCCAGTATCGGTGTGACCTTGTTCCCCCTGGACGATGAGGACGCCGATACGTTGCTGCGCCATGCCGACCAGGCCATGTATGTGGCCAAGCAAAGTGGCCGCAACCGCTACCAGCTATTTGACGTGTCCCTGGAGCAGGAGGTCAAGGCCACCCACCAGACGGTCCAGCAGATTCGCCAGGCCCTGGCGGCGGGGGAGTTGTGCCTGCACTTCCACCCCAAGATCAACCTGCGCCAAGGCCAGGTGGTGGGGTTTGAAGCGTTGCTGCGCTGGCAGCATCCGATGCGCGGGTTGGTGGCGCCCAAGGATTTCCTGTCGTTGATCGAGCAGACCGACCTGATCGTGGATGTCGGCGAGTGGGTGATGGATCAGGTGCTGGCGCAGATGCGCCAGTGGCAGGAGGCTGGGCACTGCTGGCCGGTCAGCGTGAACATCGCGGCCCGGCATTTCCAGCGTGCGGATTTTGTCGAGCGCCTGCAGCAACTGCTGGCCCAGCATCCCGATGTTGCGCCACACATGCTTGATCTGGAAATTGCCGAATCGGTGGCCATCGACCATATCCAGCGGGTCACCGAGCACCTGGCGGCGTGCCAGGCGCTGGGGGTGCGGTTTTCCCTGGATGATTTCGGCACCGGCTATTCCTCCCTCAGCTACCTCAAGCGCCTGCCGACCCAGACCATCAAGATCGACAAGTCGTTTGTGCGTGACATCCTGCACGACAAGGACGACCTGGCCTTGACCCAGGCGGTGATCGGCCTGGCCCGGGCATTTGGTCGCGAAGTGATCGCCGAGGGCCTGGAAACCCTCGAGCATGGCCAGTTGCTGCTGCGCATGGGCTGCGAAGTGGCCCAGGGTTATTACTTCGCCCAGCCCATGCCGGCTGACGAGGTGCCGGCCTGGGCCGCCGGGTTTGACCTGCTCAACTACGGTGCGGGCGACGATTGAGGCGGGCGCTCGCGGTCGCCGGTGTAGAGCCTGATGATGTCGTCAATCTCCCCCGACACCTTCATGCGCAGCAATGTGCGCAAAATGTGCTGCACGGGCAGGGCTGGGTCGTTACGCACGTAGCAGCCCAGGCTCTGCTCATCGATCACGGCCACTACGTGCAGCCCGCGGCCCACGGGTAGCCGCTGATTGAAGCGCTCCAGGGCCCATTCGTTGGTGACGGCATACTTGAAGCGCCCCGCCACCAGCTTGTGCAGCACTTGCTCTTCGCTGCGGGCGTCGTCGCGCTGCAGTTGGCCGTTGGCGAACAGCGGCTCGAGGGTCGGGTAGCTGTAGTTGAGCACGGTGCCGATATTCTGCGCAGCCAGCTTCGCCACATTCACCGACAGCGGCGGGACGTGGGCGCTGACCAGCACATTACGCTGCACCAGCAAGGGGACGCTCCAGACATAATCGCCGGACAGGTTACCCAGCCACGCCTGTGCGACGTAGCAGCGCACATCAACCTCGCCATGTTCCATGGCTGGGGCGATGCGGGCCCGGGCCAATACCTGGAACTGCACCGGATGGCCAACCTGGGTGGCCAGGCTCAACATCAGGTCATACAAAATGCCCTGGGTCGGCTGGCCGGCCTCGATCTGCACCAGGGGCATGGCCCAGCTGTCGGAAATGGCGAAGCGCAACGGGGCGGGTGCCGCCAGGCTCAGTGTGGTGATCATCCATAAAGCGCCCAGGACTACGCGCATAAACTCTCCGAGATCAGCCCTTGGGAGGGGAGGCCACTACCAGCTTAGTCAGATTAGGCGAGCGTGCCGGATGCAATTTCGCCCCTGCTCCGCTAGCATTACCGGCTTCCGCTTCCCAGTTGCGACGGTTTTCGATGAGTTATCAGGTTCTTGCACGTAAATGGCGTCCGCGCTCGTTCCGCGAAATGGTCGGCCAGACCCATGTGCTCAAGGCTCTGATCAATGCCTTGGACAGCCAGCGGCTGCACCACGCCTACCTGTTCACCGGCACTCGCGGGGTGGGCAAGACCACCATTGCGCGGATCATTGCCAAGTGCCTGAACTGTGAGACAGGCATCACCTCCACACCCTGCGGCACCTGCTCGGTGTGCCGGGAGATCGACGAGGGGCGCTTTGTCGACCTGATCGAGATCGACGCCGCGAGCCGCACCAAGGTCGAGGACACCCGCGAACTGCTCGACAACGTGCAGTACGCCCCCAGCCGTGGCCGCTTCAAGGTCTACCTGATCGACGAAGTGCACATGCTTTCCAGCCACTCCTTCAACGCCCTGTTGAAGACCCTGGAGGAGCCGCCGCCCTACGTTAAATTCATCCTGGCCACCACCGACCCGCAGAAACTTCCTGCAACGATTTTGTCGCGGTGCCTGCAGTTCTCCCTGAAAAACATGACACCCGAGCGGGTGGTCGAGCATTTGACCCACGTGCTGGGCGTGGAGAACGTGCCGTTCGAAGACGACGCGCTGTGGCTGCTGGGCCGCGCCGCCGATGGTTCGATGCGCGACGCCATGAGCCTGACCGACCAGGCCATTGCCTTCGGTGAAGGCAAAGTGATGGCCGCCGATGTGCGCGCCATGCTCGGCACCCTCGATCACGGGCAAGTGTTTGACGTGCTGCATGCGTTGATCGAAGGCGATGCCAAGGCGCTGCTCGAAGCCGTGCGCCATTTGTCGGAGCAAGGCCCGGACTGGAATGGCGTGCTCTCGGAAATTCTCAACGTGCTGCACCGCGTCGCTATCGCCCAGGCGCTGCCTGAAGGGGTCGATAACGGCCACGGCGACCGCGACCGCGTGTTGGCCCTGGCCCAGGCGTTGCCGGCCGAAGATGTGCAGTTCTACTACCAGATGGGCCTGATCGGGCGCCGAGACCTGCCCTTGGCCCCGGACCCGCGCGGCGGCTTTGAAATGGTCATGCTGCGCATGCTGGCGTTCCGCCCGGCGGACACCGCCGATGCGCCGAGACAGCCGCTAAAGCCAGTGGGGATCAGCCGGGCCACAGTTGATTCCGCCAAACCAGTGGCTGGCGCGGCGGTGTTCGCGCCAGTGATCGCGCCGGAACCTGTGGCAGTCACTGTCGCCCCGGTCGCGGTTGAGCCGGTGGCGCCTGTAGCGGTGCCGGAGCCGGTTGCCGAGCCTGAGCCCGCGCCTGTGGTCGATCTGCCCTGGAACGACCCGGTAGAGGCCGTGGCCGAGCAGGAGCCTGCAGTCGAGGCCGTGCTGGAAACCACCAGCGAGCAGCCCGAGCTCACGCCCATGCCCACGCCGACCCCCGACAGCGTAGTGCCGGACGCGCCGGAATGGGTCGCCGCCCCCGTGCCCGAGCCGACCATCGCCGAAGTGGACGCCGCTACCCCCGGCATCGACCTGGATGACGAACCGCCGCTGGACGAAGATTACATCGAGCCGGACATGGATTCGGCCTACAGCTACCTGGACGACCTGGCCAGCGAACACACCGCCGAGCCCGCGCCGGAGCCCGAGGCAGAACCTGCCGCGATGCCGGCCACCGGCCTCGCCCTGCAATGGCTGGAGCTGTTCCCGAAATTGCCGATCTCCGGCATGACCGGGAGCATCGCCGCCAACTGCACGCTGATTGCCGTCGATGGCGATCACTGGCTGTTGCACCTGGACCCGGCCCACAGTGCCCTGTTCAACGCGACCCAGCAGCGCCGCCTCAACGATGCCCTGAATCAGTTCCACGAACGCACCCTGACGGTGACCATCGAGCTGATCAAGCCCGAGCAGGAAACCCCGGCCCAGGCCGCCACCCGTCGCCGGCTCAACCGCCAGCGCGAGGCCGAGGAGTCGATCCAGGCCGATCCGCTGATCCAGCAGATGATGGAGCAGTTTGGCGCGGTGGTGCGACACGATACTATTGAACCTGTCGAAGCCCAGGCTGCAGCGGGCTGATAATTGCAGGCACCGGGCCTTGAGGCTCGGCGCCGTATTGATCCACGTACTTTTGAGGTGATTCCCATGATGAAAGGTGGCATGGCCGGCCTGATGAAGCAGGCGCAGCAGATGCAGGAAAAAATGGCCAAGATGCAGGAAGAACTGGCCAACGCCGAAGTCACCGGTAAAGCCGGTGGCGATATGGTCAGCGTGGTGATGACCGGTCGTCACGACATCAAGCGTGTGAGCATCGACCCAAGCGTATTGCCGGGCATTGGCGAAGACGACCTGGAAATGCTCGAAGCCTTGTTCGCTGCGGCCGTCAACGACGCGGTGCGCAAGATCGAAGCCAACAGCCAGGACAAAATGTCCGGCGTGACCGCGGGCATGCAACTGCCGCCGGGCATGAAGCTGCCGTTCTGATCGACTCGCGGGACTGCAAAAATGCCAGGCATCGTGCCTGGCATTTTTGTTTGTGTCGGGCACAATCGAACGTCAGCCTTGCAATGGCTGTCTGCACTCTATACCGCTGAATTCAATCACCGATATAAAGGAGCCCCGCTGATGACCGAAGCCATGACCCTTAACCAGCGCATCGTCCTGGTATCCCGCCCGCAGGGTGCGCCCGTGCCGGAAAACTTCCGCCTGGAGCGCGTAGCGCTGCCAGACCTGGCAGACGGCCAGGTTCTGCTCAAGACCCTGTTCCTGTCCCTTGACCCCTACATGCGTGGGCGCATGAGTGACGCGCCGTCCTACGCCGCGCCGGTAGAAATCGGCGAGGTGATGACCGGCGGTGCTGTGAGCCGCATCGAACAGTCGCGCAACCCCAAGTTCGAGGTGGGCGACCTGGTGGTCGGCGCCACCGGCTGGCAAAGCCATAGCATCAGCGACGGACGCAACCTGATGCCGGTGCCCAAGGGCCTGCCGAGCCCGTCCATGGCCCTGGGTGTGCTGGGCATGCCCGGCATGACGGCCTACATGGGCCTGATGGATATCGGCCAACCCAAGGCCGGGGAAACCCTGGTGGTGGCGGCGGCCTCCGGTGCGGTGGGCTCGGTGGTCGGCCAGGTGGCCAAGCTCAAGGGCCTGCGGGTGGTCGGCGTGGCCGGCGGTGCGGACAAGTGCCGTTATGTGGTGGAGGAGCTGGGGTTTGACGCGTGCATCGACCACAAGAGCGCGGACTTTGCCGAAGAGCTGGCCCAGGCCTGCGACAAAGGGGTGGATATCTATTATGAAAACGTCGGCGGCAAGGTCTTCGACGCTGTGCTGCCCTTGCTCAATCCCAAGGCACGGATCCCCCTGTGTGGCCTGATTGCCGGCTACAACGCCCATGAGGCGCCCACCGGCCCTGATCGCCTGCCAGCGCTGCAACGCACCCTGTTGACCAAGCGCGTGCGTATCCAGGGTTTTATCGTGTTCGACGACTATGGCGACCGCCACCCGGAATTTATCAGCGCCATGGCGCCCTGGGTGCGGGACGGCAAGGTCAAGTTCCGCGAAGACGTGGTCGATGGTCTGGAGCAGGCTCCCGAGGCCTTTATCGGCCTGTTGGAAGGGCGCAACTTCGGCAAGTTGGTCGTGCGTATTTGACGCTTATCCGAGGCGCGGGTATAAACCGCGTCTCGTTGTTTTGTCGGACCTTTGCCCCATGAGCTTCAGCCCTCTGATTCGTCAACTGATCGACGCCCTGCGCACCTTGCCGGGCGTGGGCCAGAAAACCGCCCAGCGCATGGCGCTGCAACTGCTGGAGCGTGACCGCAGCGGTGGCTCGCGACTGGCCCAGGCCTTGAGCCAGGCCATGGACGGTGTGGGCCATTGCCGCCAGTGCCGCACCCTCACCGAAGAAGAACTGTGCCCGCAATGCGCCGACCCCCGTCGCGACGATACGCTGCTGTGCGTGGTCGAAGGGCCGATGGACGTCTACGCGGTGGAGCAGACCGGCTATCGCGGGCGCTACTTCGTGCTCAAGGGCCACCTGTCGCCGCTCGACGGCCTGGGGCCGGAAGCCATTGGTATCCCGCAGTTGGTGGCGCGCATTGAAGGGCAGGGCACCTTTACCGAGGTGATCCTGGCCACCAATCCGACGGTGGAAGGGGAAGCCACGGCGCATTACATCGCGCAACTGCTGACCAACAAAGGCTTGATCACCTCGCGCATCGCCCACGGCGTGCCGTTGGGTGGCGAGTTGGAACTGGTGGACGGCGGCACCCTGGCGCACTCGTTTGCCGGGCGTAAACCTATCGCGCTCTAAGCCCAATATCCTCTGGCACGCTGGCTTGTGTGGGAGCTGGCTCGCCAGCGATGGCATCGCCTCGGTCCTCCTGATACACCGCAGTGCCTGCATCGCAGGCAAGCCAACTCCTACATGGGTTCTGCGTTCGGCTTGATAACCAAGCAAGCGCTTGGTAAGTTCGCTCCATCTCTGCATGGAGCTTGCCGATGTCTGCCTACCAGGAATATTTCGACCCCAGTCACCAATTGGTCCGCGACAGCGTGCGCCGTTTTGTCGAGCGCGAGATTCTGCCGGGCATCGAGCAATGGGAGGAGGCCGAACACTTCCCCCGCGAGCTGTACCTCAAGGCCGGCGCGGCGGGGATTCTCGGCATTGGCTACCCTGAAGCCCTGGGCGGCAGCCATGAGGGCGACCTGTTCGCCAAGGTCGCCGCCAGCGAAGAGCTGATGCGTTGTGGCTCCGGTGGTGTAGTGGCGGGGCTGGGCTCGCTGGATATCGGCCTGCCGCCCGTCGTCAAATGGGCGCGCCCCGCAGTGCGCGAGCGCGTGGCCCCGCAGGTGCTGTCCGGTGAGAAGATCATGGCCCTGGCCGTCACCGAGCCCGGTGGCGGCTCCGACGTGGCCAGCCTGCAAACCCGTGCGGTGCGCGATGGCGATTGTTATCGGGTCAGTGGCAGCAAGACTTTTATCACCAGTGGCGCACGCGCCGACTACTACACCGTCGCCGTGCGTACCGGCGGGCCTGGCTTTGCCGGCATCAGCCTGTTATTGATCGAGAAGGACACGCCTGGCTTCACCGTCGGCCAGCCGCTGAAGAAGATGGGCTGGTGGGCGTCGGACACTGCCGAGCTGTTCTTCGATGATTGCCAGGTGCCGGTGGGTAATCTGATCGGCGGCGAAAACATGGGCTTTGCCTGCATCATGGGCAACTTCCAGAGCGAGCGCCTGGCCCTGGCATTAATGGCCAATATGACCGCGCAGATGGCCCTGGAAGAGAGCCTGAAGTGGGCTGCGCAGCGGCAGGCCTTTGGTAAGCCGATTGGCAAGTTCCAGGTGCTCAAGCACCGCCTGGCGGAGATGGCCACGGCGGTCGAGGTTTCCCGCGAGTTCACTTACCGCCAGGCGGCGAAGATGGCGGCGGGCAAGAGCGTGATCAAGGAGATCTCCATGGCCAAGAACCTGGCCACCGACACCGCCGACCGCGTGACGTATGACGCGGTGCAGATCCTGGGTGGCCTGGGCTATATGCGCGGCAGCCTGGTGGAGCGGCTATACCGCGACAATCGGATTTTGTCGATTGGCGGCGGGACCCGGGAGGTGATGAATGAAATCATCAGTAAGCAGATGGGGTTGTGATTGAGGGGGGGCCCACCTTTGAATGGGTTCACAAATCAAAATGTGGGCTTGCCCGCGATGAAGCCCACAAGACCCGCGCAAATTAGCGCTCAGTCAACCCAAACTGCGTCAAACAGAACGTAGGGATCCCCATATCCTCCAGACGCTGCGAGCCGCCCAACTCCGGCAGGTCAATAATCGCCGCCGCCTCAAAAATCCGCGCGCCCATACGCCGCGTCAGGTTCGCTGCAGCAATCAAGGTGCCACCGGTGGCGATCAAGTCATCGAACATCAACACCGAGTCTCCTTCACACAGGCTGTCGGCGTGTACTTCGAGGAAGGCTTCGCCATATTCGGTCTGATAGCCCTCGGACAGCACGTCCGCTGGCAGCTTGCCTTGCTTGCGGAACAGGATCAGCGGCTTGTTCAGTTGGTAGGCAATCACCGAACCGATCAAAAAGCCTCGGGCGTCCATCGCGCCGATATGGCTGAACTCGGCTTCGACGTAGCGGTGGATAAAGGTGTCGGCCACCAGGCGCATGGCCTTGGGCGACTGGAACAGCGGCGTGATATCACGAAAGATCACCCCAGGCTTGGGGAAGTCGATGACGGGGCGAATCAGGGATTTGATGTCGAAGGCGTCGAAAGTCATCGTCGGGAGTCCTGGGCGCAAAGACCTAGCAGTATACCTGCGGCCTCGCCGGTTGGCTTGGCCACAAGTGTCGCGCCCCTCGTGCGCCGATCAGCCGTCGAGGGAGCCGCCGGCCAGTGCGCAGAGCTGGATCGGGTCGAGGATGTGCACTTCCTTGCCCTCGGCGGCAATCAGTTCGTTCTGCTGGAAGCGCGTGAACACCCGGGACACGGTTTCTACCGCCAGGCCCAGGTAATTGCCGATTTCGTTGCGCGACATGCTCAGGCGGAACTGATTGGCCGAGAAACCACGGGCGCGGAAGCGCGCCGACAGGTTGACCAGGAAGGTGGCAATCCGTTCGTCGGCGGTTTTCTTCGACAGCAACAGCATCATTTGCTGGTCGTCCCGAATTTCCCGGCTCATCACACGCATCAACTGGCGGCGCAACTGCGGCAATTGCAGGGCCAGTTCATCCAGGCGTTCGAAGGGAATCTCGCACACCGACGTGGTTTCCAGAGCCTGGGCCGACACCGGGTGGATCTCGGTGTCCATGCCCGACAGGCCAACCAGCTCGCTGGGCAGGTGGAAACCGGTGATCTGCTCTTCGCCGCTATCGCTCAGGCTGAACGTCTTCAAGGCGCCCGAGCGTACTGCATAGACGGAATCGAACTTGTCACCCTGGCGAAACAGAAACTCGCCTTTCTTCAGTGGGCGACCACGTTTAACGATTTCGTCCAGCGCATCCATGTCTTCCAGATTCAGCGAAAGTGGCAAGCAGAGGGGAGCCAGGCTGCAATCCTTGCAGTGAGCCTGGCTATGAGCGCGCAGTTTAACTGGCTCGGACATTTCTTAAATCCTTGTGGGAAAACACACATAAGACGTAAGGGTACCGCACTGAGGGACTATCAAGCCAGCCTGTACAAAAAACCGGCAGAGGTATAAAGGTTTTTACCCGGTGGCCGATGAACTGCTAACGACAATGAGCTTGGAGGCTCACGATATGCTTTCCATCGACGGCAATCTTCCGTCCCGCACCACTGTGCCGACGCTGCTTGAATCGAAAAAAACCAGCACCGTGGGCGCCGGTACCGAATCAACGGCGCTGGGTGAAACCCAGCCTGCCGAAGGCGTGAGCGTGACCTTCTCCGGTGCGTCGCTGAAGGCCGCCAGCGCCGAGAAGACGGCCAACGATGATATCGAAGAAAGCGGGCTGGACGAGAACGTGCAGAAACTGCTGAAAATGATTCGCCAGTTGAAGCAGCAGATCGCGGAAAAGATGGCAGAGATGTCGGCGATCATGTCCGACAAGCGCCTCAGCCCGGAGCAGGTCCTGGCGAAACTGAGCGGCGTGCAATCGGCGCTGGGCGGCTTGCAAGCCTCGCTGACCGGCGCCTATGCGTCGTTGAGCGAAGCGATGAAGAACCTGAGCGCCGAAGACGCGGTGAAGGCCGCCTCGTTGATGGCCAAGTAACCCGGCTCAGATCACCCGTGAAAAGCGCTGCCTATTCTGTTGCTCCAGATAGGCATCGAACACCATGCACACCGAGCGCACCAACAGGCGCCCGGCTGGCAGCACCCGGATTCCCTTGGCGTCGAGTTCGATCAGGCCGTCACTGGCCATTACTTCGAGTTGCGGCCAGAGCTCGGCGAAATAACCGCGAAAATCCACGGTGAAGGCCTGCTCGATGCTGTCGAAGTCCAGGCTGAAGTGACAGATCAGCTGTTGGATCACCGCCCCTCGTAAACGATCGTCCGCCTTGCACAGCAGGCCGCGACTGGTGGCCAGTTGCGCGCCGGCCAGGGCATTCTGGTAATGACTCAGGTCGCTGCTGTTCTGGCAGTACAAGTCACCAATCTGACTGATGGCCGAAACGCCGAGCCCGATCAAATCGCAGTGACCGTGGGTGGTGTAGCCCTGGAAATTGCGTTGCAGGGTGCCCTCTTCCTGGGCGATGGCCAGTTCGTCGTCGGGCAGGGCGAAGTGGTCCATACCGATGTAGGTGTAGCCGGCGGCCGTCAACTGTTCGATGGTTTCCTGCAGCATCTGCAACTTGACGGCGGGGGCCGGCAGGTCTTCGCTGTTGATCCGCCGCTGGGGCAGGAAGCGTTCCGGCAGGTGGGCATAGTTGAATACGGACAGGCGGTCGGGTTGCAGGCTGATGACTTCGGCCACCGTGCGGGCGAAATGCTCGGGGGTCTGCTTGGGCAGGCCGTAGATCAGGTCAATGTTGATCGAGCGAAACTGCAGGGTGCGCGCGGCATCAATCACCGCGCGGGTCTCTTCCAGGCTTTGCAGGCGATTGACCGCCCGTTGCACCTCGGGGTCCAGGTCCTGCACGCCGATGCTCACACGGTTAAAGCCCAGTTCACGCAACAGGCCCATGGTGGCCCAGTCGGCTTCCCGTGGGTCGATCTCAATGCCGTAGTCGCCGGAATCGTCATCCAGCAGGTTGAAGTGTTGGCGCAGTTGCGCCATCAGTTGGCGCAATTCGTCGTGGCTGAGAAAGGTCGGGGTGCCGCCGCCAAAATGCAGCTGCTGCACCTGTTGGTGGGGGTCCAGGTGGCAGGCCACCAGTTGAATCTCCTGCTCCAGGCGCTGCAGGTAGGCCTGGGCGCGACCGCGGTCCTTGGTGATGACTTTGTTGCAGGCGCAGTAGTAGCAGATGTTCGCGCAGAACGGCACGTGCACATACAGCGACAGCGGGCGCACGGCCTTGCGGCTGTCGCGCAGGGCGTGCAGCAGGTCGAAGGTGCCGACCTGGCTGGTGAATTGTACGGCGGTGGGGTAGGAGGTGTAGCGCGGTCCTGCCAGGTCGTAGCGATGAATCAGATCAGTGTCCCAACGAATGGCGTCGAGCATGCGGGCGTTCCCCGGATTGGCTAGTGGGCCGAGTCTAGGGGCATGGCTGGGCGGTCATCTTGATTTGTATCAACGGGGAGCGGCGCTATGCCACATGGCCTTTTAGTGGCCCATCAGCCAGTGCTGATGGGGCCCGGGTAGGGTCCAGATACCGAACACAATCACCAGCAGGCCGCCGGCCATGCGCACACTGCGCTTGCGTAACAGCGCGGTGACGCGCTCCGCCGCCAGCCCGGTGGCGAGCAGTACCGGCCAGGTGCCGAGGCCAAAAGCGAGCATCAGCAACCCGCTGTCCACGGCGTTGCCCTGGCTGGCCGCCCACAACAAGGTGCTGTAGACCAGGCCGCACGGCAACCAGCCCCACAGCGCGCCCAGCAGCAGGGCGCGGGGCAGGCTGGACACCGGTAGCAAACGGTTGGCAAACGGCTGGATATGCCGCCACAGGCCGCGCCCGAGGCTTTCGATACGGGTCAGGCCGCTCCACCAGCCGGCCAGGTACAAGCCCATGCTGATCAGTAGCAGGCCGGCCAGGATGCGCATGAACATCGCCGCCGGGCTGTTGGCCACGGCCCAGCCGGCCAGGCCGATCAATACGCCGGCGGCGGCATAGCTGAGGATGCGTCCCAGGTTGTACGCCAGCAGCAGGCGAAATCGCCGGCTGCGCTGTTCCGGGGGGATGGCCAGGGTCAATGCGCCCATCAGGCCACCGCACATCCCCAGGCAATGGCCGCCGCCCAGCAGACCGAGGATTAGCGCGGAAACCAGCAGCGGCGCGAGGTCAAGCATGGGGCGGCGCCGGCTCGTCAGGCTTGGCTGGTGGCTGCGGGTGGCTGCTGGCCTCGTCGACAGCGGCCAGGTGCTTGGGATCCTGGTCGTCGAACAGCACGCTGTGGGCCGGCCCGTCGAGGTCGTCATACTGGCCGCTGTCCACCGCCCAGAAGAAGATGTAGATGGCGATGGCGACGATCAGCAGCGCCGCGGGAATCATTACGTAAAGAGCTGGCATCGCTACTCCATGCCCGCGCGGCTCAAGCCGGCAGCGGGCGGGGCTGTGGGGTGGTGCTCGCGGCACTGGCGCGCGGCAGGCGCGTCAGGCGCAGGGCGTTGAGCACCACGGTCAACGAACTGAGGGACATGCCGATCGCGGCCCAGATCGGCGTGATCCAACCGAGGGCGGCGAACGGCAACATCAGGCCATTGTACAGCCCGGCCCACAGCAGGTTTTCAATGATTACCCGGCGCGTACGCCGCGCCAGGCTGAACGCTTGCACCAGGGCATCCAGGCGGTTGGACAGCAGCACCGCGTCGGCGCTGGTTTTTGCCAGGTCAGTGGCCGAGCCCATGGCCACGCTGATATCCGCCGCGGCCAATACCGGCACGTCATTCACGCCGTCACCGAGCATCAACACCTTGCGGCCTTCCTTGTGCAACTGTTGCAGCACTTGCAGCTTGTCATCCGGGCGCAGGCCGCCACGGGCTTCATCAATCCCCAATTCGGCGGCGACGCTGGCGACCATCGGCGAGCTGTCGCCCGATAGCAGCAAGGTGCGCCAGCCCCGCGCCTTGCACGCGGCCAGCAGTGCTGGCGCATCGCTGCGCAGGCGATCATCCAGGACAAACCAGGCCAGGGCGCCGCCGGTATCGCCCAGCAGCAGCCATTGGCCAGCGTCTTGCGGCGAATCGGGAATCGCGCAGCCGCTTAATTCACAGACGAAACCGGGCTGGCCGATCCGCAGCAGGCGTTCACCGACCCGACCTTCGAGCCCCAGGCCGGGGGTGCTGAGCACTTCATCAGCCGCCAGCGGGGCTCGGCCGAAGGCCCGGGCAATCGGGTGTTCGGAGCGGTTTTCGAGGGCGGCGGCCAGGGCCAGGGCCAAGTCGCTGCTCATGCTGCCCAGTGGCCGGATGGCGCGCAGAGCCAGGCGGCCCTCGGTGAGGGTGCCGGTCTTGTCGAAAATCACTGTGTCGATCTGGTTCAAGCCTTCCAGCACATGGCCTCGGGTCAGCAACAGGCCGAGTTTGTGCAGGGTGCCGGTGGCGGCAGTCAAGGCGGTGGGGGTTGCCAGGGACAAGGCGCATGGGCAAGTCGCCACCAGCATTGCCAGGACAATCCAGAACGCCCGCGAGGGGTCCAGTTCCCACCACAGCAGGCCAATCACGGCGGCGGCGATCAGCGAGCAAAGCAGGAACCATTGCGCGGCGCGGTCGGCGATCTCAGCCAGGCGTGGCTTTTCGGCCTGGGCCCGCTCCAGCAGGCGCACGATGGCCGACAAGCGGGTGTCATGGCCCAGGGCGCGCACTTCCACGGTCAGCGCGCCTTCGACGTTGAGAGTGCCGGCGGTGACGCTATCGCCGGCTTGTCGCGGTTGTGGCAGGTATTCGCCGGTGAGCAGGGATTCATCAATGCTCGACTGGCCATCCAGGATCACCCCATCAGCCGGCAGGATCGCACCCGGATGCACCAGCACCCGGTCGCCCAGGGCCAATTCGGTGAGCAGGATGCGTTCGCTCTGGCCATCGCTTTTGAGGCGCAGGCACGAGGCCGGCAGCAGGTTGACCAGTTGGGCAGTGGCGGCGGCGGTGCGTTCTCGGGCGCGACGCTCCAGGTAGCGCCCGGCCAGCAGGAACAGGGCGAACATGCCTACGGCATCGAAATACAACTCGCCCACCCCCGTGATGGCGGTCCAGATGCCCGCCAGGTAAGCGCCGCCAATGGCCAATGACACCGAGACATCCATGGTCAGGTGGCGGGTGCGCAGGTCGCGCATGGCGCCCTTGAAAAACGGCGCGCAGCTGTAGAACACAATGGGGGTGGTCAGAAACAGCGCGACCCAGCGCAGGATCACGTGCAGCTCGGGGCTCAGGTCGATATTGAATTCCGGCCAGGTGGCCATGGTCGCCATCATCGCCTGGAACCACAGCAAGCCGGCGACCCCGAGTTGGCGCAGGGCCAGGCGGTTTTCGCTGGCCAGTTGTTCGGCGGCGCGGTCGGCCTGATACGGGTGAGCGGCGTAGCCAATCTGGCGCAGCTCGCTGAGCACCTGGCTCAACGGCAATTGCGCGTCGGCCCAGCGCACATGCAGGCGATGGTTGGACAGGTTCAGCCGCGCCTCGGCCACGGCCGGCAGGCTGCGCAGGTGTTTTTCGATCAGCCAGCCACAGGCGGCGCAACTGATGCCTTCCATCAACAGGGTGGCTTCGGCCAGGTCGCCGTCGTGGCGCACGAAGGGCTTTTGCACATCGGCGCGGTCGTACAGCGCCAATTCGTCGACCAGTTGCACCGGCAAGGCTTCGGGGTTGGCCGAGGCTTCACTGCGGTGCTGGTAGTAGCTTTCCAGGCCGCCCGCGACAATTGCCTCGGCCACCGCCTGGCAACCCGGGCAGCAGAGCTCGCGGGGCTCGCCGAGGATCACCGCGGTGAAGCGGCTGCCGGGCGGGACGGGGAGGGCGCAGTGGTAGCAGGGGGTTGGGGTGGTCATGGCTTTGGATCTGTGTGGGCAGGGAGGGCCTCATCGCGGGCAAGCCCGCTCCATCTGTAGGAGCAGGCTTGTCCGCGATGCGCGAAGCGCAGGCTTTCAGTTCTTCAGGTCTTCAGCACCCTGCAACGGCTCGTCACCCAACTTCAAGTCGGTGCCATGGCTGACTTCTTCCTCTTCAAACATACGCCAGGTACGGTCGCCTTCGACCCCCAGCAGTTCGACGAAGCGGCGGCCTTCGACCTTGTCAGTCACCTGGCCGATATAACGCCCCGGCTCGCTCTGGCTGCGGGTGAGCACGACCTTGCGGTCTTTCTCCGGCTGGGTCGGCGAAATCAGGTTCAGTTCCAGAGTGGTCGGCCCGCTGTTGCCCGTGAGAAACAGCTCCACTTCCCCGGTCAGTTCATCCAGGTGCAGGGTGGCGCGCATTTGCAGGGTCTGGGCCAGCAATTCGCGGTCCAGGGAGCGGTTGATGCCTTTGCCGGCCTCGTAGTAGTTGTCGTTGACCAGGTTGTCCGGGTTGTTCACCGCGATGGTCACCATGGACAAGGTCAACGTCACCGAACAGGCCAGGATGGCAATGATGATCCAGGGCCAGAGGTGCTTGTACCAGGGGCTTGCGGCAGTTGCTACGGGCATTGTTCTGCTCTCTTTTAACGAATTTGTGGGCCGATGAATCGGCTCTTGGCTTCAACGTGGACGCTGTCATCGTCAGCATCCTTGAGGATGAATTTCACCTCGTTGGTGCTCGATGGCATTTGTTCCGGCGCGCTCGACAGCTCCACCGGCATGGTGAAGATTTCCCCGGCGGCGACCTTGATTTCGCGCTTGCCTTGTAGCTTGAGGTCCGGCAGGCCGCTGGCGTCCAGCACGTAGGTGTGATCGCGCTGGTCCTTGTTCATGATTTTCAGGCTGTAGACGTTCTCGATCCGCCCTTCGGCGTTTTCGCGGTACAGCACGCGGTCCTTGCTGACGTCGAAACCCACCAGCGAACGCATGAAGAACGCCGTGGCCAGCAGGGTGATCATCGCCAGCAGCACCAGCGCATAGCCGATCAGGCGCGGACGCAACTTGTGGGTCTTTTGCCCCGACAGGTTATGTTCGGTGGTGTAGCTGATCAACCCACGAGGGTAGTCCATCTTGTCCATGATCGTGTCGCAAGCATCGATACAGGCCGCGCAGCCAATGCACTCAATCTGCAGGCCGTCACGGATGTCGATCCCGGTGGGGCAGACCTGTACGCACATGGTGCAGTCGATGCAATCCCCCAGGCCCAGGGCCTTGTAGTCCACGCCTTTCTTGCGTGGGCCACGTACTTCGCCGCGACGCGGATCGTAGGAAACGATCAGGGTGTCTTTGTCGAACATCACGCTCTGGAAGCGCGCATACGGACACATGTAGATGCACACTTGCTCACGCAGCCAGCCGGCGTTGCCGTAAGTGGCGAGGGTGAAGAAGCCAACCCAGAAGTACGACCAGCCATCGGCCTGGCCGGTGAAGAACTCGAAGACCAGTTCGCGAATCGGCGAGAAGTAGCCGACAAAGGTCATGCCGGTGACAAAACCGATCAGCAGCCACAGCGTGTGCTTGCTGAGTTTACGCAGGAGCTTGTTGGCGCTCATCGGCGCCTTGTCCAGCTTGATCCGCTGGTTGCGGTCGCCTTCGGTGACCTTTTCGCACCACATGTAGATCCAGGTCCACACGCTTTGCGGGCAGGTGTAGCCGCACCAGATACGCCCGGCATACACGGTGATAAAGAACAGGCCGAACGCCGAGATGATCAGGATGCCCGACAGCAGGATGAAGTCCTGGGGCCAGAATGTCGCACCGAAAATGAAGAATTTGCGCTCTGGCAGGTTCCACCAGACGGCCTGGTGTCCGCCCCAGTTCAGCCATACCGTACCGAAGTACAGCAGGAACAGGCCGGCACCGCCGAGCATCCGCAGATTACGGAACATCCCGGTGAAGGCTCGAGTGTAGATTTTCTCTCGCGAGGCGTAGAGATCGACAGTGTTGCTGGTTTTTTTAGCAGGCGGGGTAACGTCGTGTACCGGAATCTGATCGCTCATCATTGCATCCCACGGCAGTGGAGATTTGCCTCGGCCAGTACGTGCCAACCGGGGTCAAAATAGGGGTCTAGCAGTGGCGCAATGATACGCCTGTAGTACGGGTGAACGGGTGCGACCTTTGGTCGCGTTGGGGGAAATCAATTGATGGTGTACGTGACTTGAATCAATTGACAGGAGGAGTATGGACGGTTTTTCAGGGCTCGAAGGTCATTGGTCCCACGGGTTGATCAGTTTCACGCCGCTGCTTTGGAAGTCGGCGACATTGCGGGTGACCACGGTCAGGCCATGAACCAGAGCGGTTGCGGCGATCAGCGCATCACCTTCGTTAGCGCGATCTGGCACATGCAGGCTGGCGCAGCGCAAGGCCACGGCAGCGTCAATTGGCAGGATCCTGGCATCGAAGGCCGGCATGACATGGCGTTTGAGCCAGGTGCGCAAGACCTTGCCCTGCGCGGGGTCACGGCGTTCCATTCGCAGCACCCCAGTCTCCAGTTCCTTCAAGGTAATCGCCGAAATATACAGGCGTGGCGCAGCGACGGTTTTGGCCCACGCCACCACATTTTTGTCGGCTTGGGGTTTGCGTAACTCGGAAATGACATTGGTATCGAGCAGATACATCAAGAGAGGTCCACGGGTCGATGGATAATTACGGCACGTTCGGTTTCAAACTCGATATCCGCCGCTTCGGGCATCACCAACAGGTCAACAATATCGGCGTTGATGCCTGTCAATTTTTGGTAGTCCTCAATACTTAGCAGCACATGAGCAGGCTTGCCTCGGTCGGTAATAAAAACCGGTCCTTGGCGCGCGGCTTTTTTGGCACCGCTTGTGTCTTGGTTGAATTCGCGGCTGGATATTGTCGTGATGGTCATGGGGCGCCTCCCAGCGTGATGGGGGAATGTAGTTACGTTACTACGGCGCAGTTGCAAGCTACAAGCGGTCGATGCGCTTCACTGGAAACAAAAAAGCCCCGTCAGCATGCGCTATACGGGGCTTTCTCTTGCGGCTTGCAGCTTACTTCTGTTCTTGCTGCTCTTGCTGCTCTTTGTGCGACAGGCTGTAAACATATGCCGCCAGCAAGTGCACCTTGTCGTTACCTTGCAGTTGCTCCTGCGCAGGCATCTGGCCCTGGCGGCCGTAACGGATGGTCTGCTGCAGTTGGGCGAAGCTGGAACCGTAGATGAACGCGCCCGGGTGGGTCAGGTCAGGTGCGCCCATCGCTGGCGTACCTTTACCGGCCGGGCCGTGGCAGGCCACGCAGTTGGCGGCGAAGAGTTTCTCGCCGTTGGCCACGTCGGCCTTGGCGCCTTCCGGCAGCTTGCGGCCATCGAGGTTGGTCAGCACAAAGCCGGCCACGTCGGCCACGCCTTGTTCGCCGATGACTTCAGACCAGCCCGGCATCACCGCATGGCGACCGGCCATGATGGTGGCCTTGATGGTCTCCGGCTCGCCGCCCCAGCGCCAGTCGGCGTCGGTCAGGTTGGGAAAGCCGTAGGCGCCCTTGGCGTCGGAGCCGTGGCAGACCGAGCAGTTGGAGGCGAACAGGCGGCCACCCATCTTCAGGGCTTGCGGGTCCTTGGCTACTTCCTCAATGGGCATGGCTGCAAATTTGGCGAAGATCGGCCCAAACTTGGCGTCCGAGCGTGCCATTTCCTTTTCCCACTCGTGCACGCCGGTCCAGCCGCTCTGGCCGTTGGCGAATGGGGTTTGCTTGTCGTTATCCAGGTAGGCATAGCCCGGCAGCAGGCCTTTCCAGTTGCCCAGGCCCGGGTACAGCACCAGGTAACCCAGGGCAAACACGATGGTGCCGACGAACAGCATGAACCACCACTTTGGCAGTGGGTTGTCGTATTCCTCGATGCCATCGAACGAGTGGCCAACTGTCTCGTCCGTTTGCTCGGCGCGCTGGCCCTTGCGGGTCGACAGCAGCAGCCAGGTCAGGGCAAAAATGGTACCCAGACTGAGGACTGTGACGTACAGACTCCAGAACGTAGTCATTCTTTGTTACTCCTAGAAGCTTGCTCGACGTGCTTGATGGCTTCGGGATCATCCGCAAAAGGCAGCAAGGTCGCGTCTTCAAACTCTGACTTGCGCTTGGGGCTGAATACCCACAACGCCAGGCCGATAAAGGCCACCATCACGACAACGGTGCCCAGGCCTCGAATCATCCCGATATCCATTCAGATCACCGTTTGCTTTTGATGATGGTGCCCAGGCCTTGCAGGTAGGCCACCAGCGCGTCCATTTCGGTCTTGCCCTTGACGGCTGCCTCGGCACCGGCGATGTCTTCGTCGGTGTAAGGCACGCCGAGGGTGCGCAAGACTTCCATTTTCTTGGCGGTGTCTTTGCCGTCGAGCTTGTTTTCCACGAGGAACGGGTACGCCGGCATTTTCGACTCGGGCACCACGTTGCGCGGGTTGTACAAGTGCGCACGCTGCCAGTCATCGGAGTAACGACCGCCAACACGGGCCAGGTCCGGACCGGTACGCTTGGAACCCCACAGGAACGGGTGGTCCCACACGCTTTCACCGGCGACCGAGTAGTGGCCGTAGCGTTCGGTTTCGGCACGGAACGGGCGGATCATCTGCGAGTGGCAGCCGACGCAGCCGTTGGCGATGTAGATATCGCGGCCTTCCAGTTCAAGGGCGGTACGCGGCTTCATGCCTTCGACCGGCTTGTTGGTCACGTCCTGGAAAAACAGCGGAACGATCTGGGTCAGGCCGCCGATACTCACGGCGATGACCATGAAGAAGGCCAGCAGGCCGATATTCTTCTCGACTACTTCGTGCTTCATCAGTGAGCTCCCACGACGGCGATCTTGGTGGCGGCTTCAGCCTCTACAGGGTTGGAAGCACGCACGGTGCGCCATACGTTGTAGGCCATGAACAGCATGCCGCTGGCAAAGAACGCACCACCGAGGGCGCGGACGATGAAACCAGGATGGCTGGCTTGCAGCGCTTCGACGAAGGAATAGGTGAGGGTGCCGTCGTCGTTGATCGCACGCCACATCAGGCCCTGGGTGATGCCGTTGACCCACATCGAGGCGATGTAGAGCACGGTGCCGATAGTGGCCAGCCAGAAGTGGGTGTTGATCAGGCTGGTGCTGTGCATCTGCGCCCGGCCATACAGCTTGGGAATCATGTGGTACAGCGCGCCGATGGAAATCATCGCTACCCAGCCGAGAGCGCCGGCGTGTACGTGGCCGATGGTCCAGTCGGTGTAGTGGGACAGCGAGTTGACGGTCTTGATGGCCATCATCGGGCCTTCGAAGGTCGACATGCCGTAGAACGCCAGCGACACCACCAGAAAGCGCAGGATCGGGTCGGTGCGCAGCTTATGCCAGGCGCCCGACAGGGTCATCATGCCGTTGATCATGCCGCCCCAGCTCGGAGCCAGCAGGATGATCGACATGGCCATGCCCAGGGACTGTGCCCAATCCGGCAGTGCGGTGTAGTGCAGGTGGTGCGGACCGGCCCAGATATACAGGGTGATCAGTGCCCAGAAGTGCACGATGGACAGGCGATAGGAGTAGATCGGACGCTCGGCCTGTTTCGGCACGAAGTAGTACATCATCCCCAGAAAGCCCGTGGTCAGGAAGAACCCTACGGCGTTGTGGCCGTACCACCACTGGATCATCGCATCGGTCGCACCGGCGTAGGCCGAGTAGGACTTGAAGAAACTCACCGGCAACGAGGCGTGGTTGACGATGTGCAGCATCGCCGTCACGACGATGAATGCGCCGTAGAACCAGTTGCCAACGTAGATGTGCTTGGTCTTGCGCTTGACGATGGTACCAAAGAACACGATGCCATAGGTCACCCAGACGATCGCCAGAAGGATGGCAAGGGGCCATTCCAATTCCGCGTATTCCTTGGTGGTGGTGAAGCCCATTGGCAGGGTGATGATGGCGCCCACGATAACCGCTTGCCAGCCCCAGAAGGTGAAGGCGGCGAGACCGTCGGAAATCAGTCGCGTCTGGCAGGTTCGCTGCACGACATAGTAGGAAGTGGCAAACAGTGCACATCCGCCGAAGGCGAAGATCACCAGGTTGGTGTGCAGCGGGCGTAGGCGTCCAAACGTCGTCCATGGCAGGTCGAAGTTCAACTCCGGCCAGACCAGTTGCGAGGCGATGAAGACACCGAGCCCCATGCCAAGGATCCCCCAGACCACCGTCATGATGGCGAACTGGCGGACTACCTTATAGTTATAAGCAGTCGGACTGATTGCTGTGCTCATTCTAAGGTTCCACGGTTTAGGTGTTTTATTAGGATAAAAATCGGTCGCAAGTATGGAGAAAGCGGGGTGCCATTGCAACGTAACGCTGACCTGCGTCAATGCTTTACAAACCAGATTCTGCGCCCTTTCCATGTTTGGCGTAAGGACAAAATCAAAAATGAAAAGCTGACGGGTTGGACAGGAATTTTGCAGGGGTGCAGGCACTTGCGCGCAGGTCTGAGCAAACAAGCTGGCGCAGTGACGAATGGTCAATGGCGTGACAGCCGGTAACTGTCAGCCTTTGCGCCTGTCACCTTGCTTGAATGTCAGACTCATCGCGTGCAAGTCGGTCTGCGACCGCTCAACACCGGTCTACTATCGGAACAAGCGTAGACCCGAATGGCGGGAGGGGAAAGGTGTGCTTTAGAAGGGTGCGACAATGGGGCGCAGGGGGCAGCGGTGAGTGGCAAGTCTGGAGCGGGAGAGGGGGAGGGCTGCAAGAGCCGAGTTGAGAACTCTTCTCTTGCAGCTTGTAGCGTGCAGCTTACTTCTGCTCTTTCTGCGACAGGCTGTAGACGTAGGCCGCCAGCAGGTGGACCTTGTCGTTGCCTTGCAGTGCTTCCTGCGCCGGCATCTGGCCTTGGCGACCGTGACGGATGGTCTGTTGCAACTGCGCCAGGCTGGTGCCGTAGATGAAGCCGGCAGGTTGCGTCAGGTTCGGCGCGCCCATGGCTTCTACGCCGTGGCCCTCTGGGCCGTGGCAGGCCACGCAAGTGGTGCTGAACGCTTGCTGGCCGGCGGCCAGGTCAACCTTGCTGTCAGCCGGCAGCGGCAACTTGGCCAGGTCGTGGCGTACATAGGCAGCGACGTTTTTCACACCGTCTTCGCCCAGCACCTCACCCCAGGCCGGCATTGCAGCGTGGCGACCGTTCATGATGGTCAGCTTGATTGCATCCGCCGAACCACCCCAGCGCCAGTTGTCGTCCGCCAGGTTCGGGAAGCCGTAGGCGCCCTTGGCATCGGAGCCGTGGCACACCGCGCAGTTGGAGGCAAACAGGCGACCGCCCATTTTCAGCGCTTGTGGGTCTTTGGCGACCTCTTCCACGGGCATGGCTGCGAATTTGGCGAAGATCGGCCCGAACTTGGCGTCGGCCTTGGCCATTTCCTTGTCCCATTCCTTGGTCTGGGTCCAGCCGTCTTCATAGCCCGGCAAGACGCCTTTCCAGTTGCCCAGGCCCGGATAGAGGATCAGGTAGCCGACGGCAAATACCAGGGTGCCGGCGAACAACAGGAACCACCATTGGGGCAGAGGGTTGTCGTACTCCTCAATCCCGTCGAAGGCGTGGCCCATGGTCTGGTCGACGCTGCCCTTGGTCTCGCCCTTGCGGGTGCCGAACAACAGCCAGGTCAGGCCGATCAGGCTGCCGAGGGTCAGTACACAGATCCATGTACTCCAAAAGGTAGTCATGGCCGAATGCTCCTTGTTACAGGCTCTTCTTGAGCGTCGGATGGGGTGCCGGTGGCGTCAGGCTTAGGCTCATCGGCAAATGGCAGCAGGCAGGCCTCGGCGAACTCCGGGTTGCGCTTGGAGTTGAACACCCACAGCGACAGGCCGATGAAGGCAATTGCCACCACCAGCGTGCCGAGGCCGCGGATCATTCCGGTATCCAGTTCAAAACCCATGGTTCACCTCTTGCTCTTGATTGCAGTGCCAAGCACTTGCAGGTAGGAGACCAGAGCGTCCATTTCGGTCTTGCCCTTGAGGCTGTCCACGGCGGCGGTGATGTCCGCGTCGGTGTACGGCACGCCGAGGGTGCGCATGACCTTGAGCTTGGTTTCGGTGTGGCTGCTGTCGACCTGGGCGGTGACCAGCCATGGATAGGCCGGCATCTTCGACTCAGGCACGACGTTGCGCGGGTTGTACAAGTGCGCGCGGTGCCAATCGTCGGAGTAGCGTGCACCTACCCGGGCCAGGTCCGGACCGGTGCGCTTGGAGCCCCACAGGAACGGGTGGTCCCACACGCTTTCGCCGGCGACCGAGTAGTGGCCGTAGCGTTCGGTCTCGGCGCGGAACGGCCGGATCATTTGCGAGTGGCACTGTACGCAGCCTTCGCGGATGTAGATGTCACGGCCTTCCAGTTGCAGCGCGGTGTAGGGCTTCATGCCTTCGACCGGCTTGTTGGTGACGTCCTGGAAGAACAGCGGGACGATCTGCGTCAGGCCACCGATACTCACGGCAAGCACCATCAGCAGCATCAGCAGGCCGACGTTCTTTTCAATCGTTTCGTGTTTCATCATCGACTCCTCAGGCCATCTGCGCCGCAGCGGCTACTTCGGCAGGTTGTGCCGAACGCACGGTGCGCCAAGTGTTGTAAGCCATCAGGAACATGCCGCTGAGGAAGATCGCACCACCCACCAAACGCACGATGAAGCCTGGGTGGCTGGCCACCAGGGTTTCGACGAAGGAGTAGGTCAAGGTGCCGTCTTCGTTGACTGCACGCCACATCAGGCCCTGGGCAATGCCGTTGACCCACATCGAAGCGATGTAGAGCACGGTGCCGATAGTGGCCAGCCAGAAGTGCGCGTTGATCAGGCCGAGGCTGTACATCTGCTCGCGACCGAAGACTTTCGGGATCATGTGGTACAGCGCGCCGATGGAAATCATCGCCACCCAACCCAGAGCGCCGGCGTGTACGTGGCCGATGGTCCAGTCGGTGTAGTGGGACAGGGCGTTGACCGTCTTGATCGCCATCATCGGACCTTCAAAGGTCGACATGCCGTAGAACGCCAGCGATACAACGAGGAAGCGCAGGATCGGGTCGCTGCGCAGCTTATGCCAGGCGCCCGAGAGGGTCATCATGCCGTTGATCATGCCGCCCCAGCTTGGCGCCAGCAGAACCAGCGACATCACCATGCCCAGGGACTGTGCCCAGTCCGGCAGCGCGGTGTAGTGCAAGTGGTGCGGACCGGCCCAGATGTACAGGGTGATCAGTGCCCAGAAGTGCACGATGGACAAGCGATAGGAGTAAACCGGACGCTCGGCTTGTTTCGGCACGAAGTAGTACATCATCCCCAGGAAGCCTGCGGTGAGGAAGAAACCTACGGCGTTATGGCCGTACCACCACTGCACCATGGCATCCGTCGCACCGCCGTACAGCGAGTAGGACTTGGTCAGGCTGACCGGGATTTCCAGGTTGTTGACGATATGCAGGATCGCTACGGTGATGATGAACGCACCGAAGAACCAGTTACCGACGTAGATATGCTTGGTGTTGCGCTTGGCCACGGTGCCGAAGAACACGATGGCATAGGCGACCCAGACAATGGTGATCAGGATGTCGATCGGCCATTCCAGCTCGGCGTATTCCTTGGAACTGGTATAGCCCAGTGGCAAGCTGATTGCCGCCAGCAGGATCACCAATTGCCAGCCCCAGAAGCAGAACGCGGCGACTTTCGGCGCGAACAGCTGGGTCTGGCAGGTGCGTTGCACCGCGTAGAAGGAGCTGGCAAACAGCGCGCAGCCACCAAACGCGAAAATCACCGCGTTGGTGTGCAGTGGGCGCAATCGACCGAAACTGGTCCAAGGCAGGTTGAAGTTGAGTTCGGGCCATACCAACTGGGCGGCGAGAAAAACCCCGAGCCCCATGCCGACGATGCCCCACACCACCGTCATAATGGCGAATTGGCGGACCACCTTGTAGTTATAGGCGGTACTTAAAGTAGTGTTCATGGTTCCCCATCCACGGTTCAACCCAAGCAGATGCAGCACTTGGGCTGGAGTTATAGGCAGACTAAAAAGCGAGGCAAGCATGGGCAAAGAGCACAAGGCCAGTATTGACGGGGATCAATGGGCGCAGTGTGTGGGTGAATACGGTTGGTTGTGGAATGCAGCCACGCGCGAGGGCGCTGGCCCATCACCCACGCTGATCCTGGCCCACGGTGCTGGCGCGCCGATGGACTCCGGCTTTATGGACGACATGGCTGCACGCCTTGCCGGGCATGGCGTGAACGTATTGCGCTTCGAGTTTCCCTACATGGCCCAGCGCCGTGTGGACGGGGGCAGGCGCCCACCGAATCCGGCTCCAAAGCTGCTGGAATGCTGGCGCGAGGTATATGCCCAGGTGCGACGTCATGTCGCTGGGCCTTTGGCTATTGGCGGCAAGTCCATGGGCGGGCGGATGGCCAGTTTATTGGCCGATGAATTGGCGGCTGATGCACTGGTGTGTCTGGGGTATCCGTTCTACGCGGTGGGCAAGCCAGAGAAGCCACGGGTCGAGCATCTGGCTGGGCTGAAGACCCCGACCTTGATTGTGCAGGGCGAACGCGATGCGCTGGGCAATCGGGCGGCGGTGGAGGGGTATGTGCTGTCGCCGAGCATCGAGGTGATGTGGCTGGTGGCGGGGGATCATGATTTGAAGCCGTTGAAGGCTTCGGGGTTTAGTCATGCGCAGCATTTGGAGGCTGCGGCGGGGAAGGTGGCAGGGTTTCTCGGCGCCTGTTAGGGCCTCATCGCGAGCAAGCTCGCTCCCACATTTTGAATGGATTCACAAATCAAAGTGTGGGAGCGAGCTTGCTCGCGATAGGGCTAGATCAGGCAGTCAATCCCTAGCGGTTAAACCGCTCCACCAGCGAATACTGCGTATTCGCCGTATGCGTCAGCTCTTCACTCAACTGTGCCGAGTTCAACGCCTGCTCCGACGTCTGGTCCGCCAACAGCGCAATGGTGCTGATATTGCGGCTGATCTCTTCGGCCACCGAGCTTTGCTCCTCGGTCGCGGCGGCGATCTGGGTGGTCATGTCGGTAATATGGGCCACCGCCTCACTGATCCCCACCAGCGCCGCGTCAGCTTCCATCACCCGTGCCACGCCTTCTTCAGCCTGGCGATGCCCGGCATCCATGGTCTGCACGGCGGTGCTGGCGGTCTGTTGCAGCTTGGCGATCAGGGCATGGATCTGCCCGGTGGATTCGCTGGTGCGTTGCGCCAGCTGCCGCACTTCATCGGCCACCACCGCAAACCCACGGCCCATCTCACCGGCACGCGCCGCTTCGATGGCGGCGTTGAGGGCCAGCAGGTTGGTCTGGTCGGCAATGCCTTTGATCACATCCACCACGCCGCCGATTTCGTCGCTGTCCTTGGCCAGTTGGGTCACGGTTGTCCCGGTCTCTCCAACCACCACCGACAGGCGCTGGATGGCTTCGCGGGTTTCCCCGGCAATGTCCCGGCCACGGCTGGTCAGGCGATTGGCTTCTTGGGTCGCATCGGCCGTGCGCTGTACATGGCTGGCGACTTCCTGGGTGGTGGCGGCCATCTGATTGACGGCGGTGGCCACCTGCTCGGTCTCGACGCGCTGGCGTTCCAGGCCGGTTGAACTGTTGTGGGCCAGGGTGTTGGACTGGCGCGCCTGGTCGTTGAGGTGCTCGGCGGTGTCCTGCAAACGGGTCAGGCAGGTCTTCAGGCGGGCTTCCTGGCTGAGGATCGACATCTCCAGTCGCGCCTGCGCGCCACGGCTGTCGGTGTACATCTGCGCAATCAGCGGGTCGGAGGTGGTCTGTTCGGCCAGGCGCAGCAGGCGCTTGAGGCCGCGCTGCTGCCAGCTCAGGCCGAGCAGGCCCAGGGGCACCGACAAGGCGGCGGCCAGGGCAAAACCCCAGTGGGAGTCGAACCAGACGCCGATCAGGAAGCTCAATTGGCTGACCAGGATAAACGGCAGCCAGTCCTGCAGTACCGGCAACCATTTATCGCTGCGCGGGATGGCCGACTTGCCCTGGTTGATTCGTTGGTACAGCGCTTCGGCACGGCGGATCTGCTCGGCGGTCGGCTTGACCCGCACCGATTCGTAGCCGATCACCTGTTCGCCGTCGAACACCGGGGTCACGTAGGCGTTGACCCAGTAGTGATCGCCGGTCTTGCAGCGGTTCTTAACGATGCCCATCCATGGCAAGCCTTGTTTGAGCGTCGTCCACATATGCGCGAACACGGCCGCCGGCACATCCGGGTGGCGAACCAGGTTGTGCGGGGCGCGCATCAGTTCATCCCGGGAAAACCCACTGATCTCGACAAACGCATCGTTGCAGTAAGTGATCACGCCTTTGGCATCGGTCGTGGAGATCAACCGTTGTTGAGCGGGGAAGGTACGTTCGCGCTGGGTAACGGGTTGGTTATTACGCATGATTGATCAATCCGCAAGGCTTTGACAGGTTGTCGGCCCCGGCGGGCTTTTATTTAACTTATTTTTGCAATAATCAGCGGGTTTCTATCGGGTGCCCAGGATGTCCATCGCCATGCGCTGGTGGATGGTGGTCCGTGCGTAATCGCGAACGAATGCCGAGCGGTCGGTGGGCTCGAGCTTGAGTCGAGCCAGTGCGGCGATGGCGGACTCCACATCTGCCGGGGCAAACACCGAAGCGTTGGCGATATGGGTAGTGGCGAAGTGTTTTGAGTAGCCTTCCAGGCCTGCCAGGATCGGCTTGCCGGTGGCGGCGTATTCGAACAACTTGGAAGGAATGACCTTGAGGAACGCCTTGAATGTATTGAGGTGCAAAAAAAGCACATCAGCCTGGTCATAGTGAGTGATGAGTTGGGCGCGGGGTGTCGGTGCAATCAGTTCGACATTCGTGATTTGCCGGCTTTGCAGTTCATCCCGCAACTTTTGTAGCGTGCCGCCATGGCCGATCACGTAGAAGCGCGCCCTGTCAGCCAAGCGTTCAGCCAACTGCGGGATGATTTTTTCCAGACCCTGGCCTGCGCCGATATTGCCGGCATAGACAATTTTCAGGCGATCGGCAGGTGCCCAGGGGGTGTCCTGTGGGAGTGCTGGCTGGCAGAAGAGGGCGTCAATGCCATTGGTGAAGGTGGAAAACGTCTTATGCGGGTAGCGCTCGACGAAGTAACTGAGAAACCCCGGTGACACCAGGTTGATCCGCGATGCCTGGTTTATCGTAAGCCGTTCGACCACGCAAAACAGCCGGGCCAGGCACTTGCCCATAACGCCGGGGAACAAGTCGGGCAATACATCGACGAAAATATCGCGGATATCCAGATAGAGCGGCGTCTTGCGTGCGCTGGCGATAGACGCCGCCAGGGCGGCGGTCATCAGCCGCGAGGAGGAGGCGAGGATCAAGTCGTACTCTTTGCCCTTTATCGCTTTGCGCACCCCATGGGCATAGGCAACAAACCCCCTGGCCTGATCGCGGAAGTTCCTGGGGTGCTTGGGCAGGGCTATGCGCGTAATACAAAGCCCTGGCTGTTGGGCATCGCTGTCTACCGTGCAAGAGGTGGCATAGCGGTTGGGATGAGTGGTGAGCAAGTCGATCTGCACCTCGTCGCCCGGGTGCGCCAGCAGGGCCTCAACCATCGCTTCGACTCGGAATGCCGCCAGGTCAGGCGGGTAATAGAAGCTCAGTAGCAGAATTCGTATGGTCATGGATGGCCCTGGTCCTTGCCTGCCAACCGGTGGTACAGCCCCACCAGTTCGGCTTCTTGCTGTTCCCAGTTCAAATATCTGGCGGCAATCAGGGTATTGCTGGCATACCTGCGGCGTAACGCGGGATCACCCAGCAGGCGGGTGAGGGCTGTTTGCAGTTGCACGTCATCACCCGCCGGTACCAGCAGCCCGATGTCATGGGCTCTGACAATCCGGCGAATTTCCGGGAAGTCCGTGGCGATCACCGGCAGCCCGGCGATCACGTACTCGAACAATTTGTTGGAGTCGGTGGTGAAGTGGTTCAGGCAGGTGTTTTCGATGGGTTGCACACCAATGTCGGCCGACGCGGTGTAGCTGGGCAAATCCGCCAGGGGCACCACCGGGATAAAATGCACCCGTTCGGCCAGGCCCAGTTCATTGCATAACGTCATTAACGGCACGCAGAGCTTGCCGCCGCCGATCAGCACGAAATAGGCATCCGGTACCCTTGCCGCTACCCGCAACAGCCGTTCCAGCCCGCGTCCCTGCTGCAATCCTCCCTGATAAACGATGATCGGCCAGGGCTGCAACAGCCCCAGTTCGTTGCGGATCCGTTGCGTCGGCGGGCTGTTGCTGAACCGGGGGCGATTCTGCAGCACCTGCGGGCGGGCAATCGCGTATGCCCGGGCAAAGAACTTCGCCCGCGTCTCGGTGGTGGTGATGTTGCCGTCAGTCCTGGGCATCAGCGTGCGCTCGATCAGCGCTACCCACTTGCGGTAGCGCCCGTAACCTTCGCGGCTGGTGCTGAGCTCATGGGCGTCGTACACCAGCTTGGCGCCACTGAGCCGGGCGGCGAGCCAGGCGCTGGGCAGGGTATTGACGTCATGGGCGTGGATCACCGTGGCGCGGTGCCCGGCAATGCGCGCTATCAGGCCGATATGGGTCCACAGCCGGGCAACTACGCGCAGGACGGTCATTGGGTTGCCAGCAGCCGACGCGCTCGGCGATTGTTGCGCTTTGACACGGCGCCATCGCCATAACGGACGTCGTGCGACCCGAACTACCCGGGTGCCATCCATGAGGGTTTCCTTACTACGGGTCACACCGGGGGTATGCAGCGCGAATACCGTGACTAGATAGCCAGCCGACTGAAGGGTCTGGGCTTGTTTCAATACCCGGGCGTCATTGCGGAATTCGTTCCATACGAGCATGGCAATACGAGTCACGGGAACCCTCTCCTGTTCGGCTAGTTGAGAATCAATGGGCGAAGAACAGGGCATTGATTTTCTGCTGATGGTTTTTCAGATAAATAGCGTCCTCAATCATCGACTTGAGCCGGGCAAGACTTTGCCGGACCAGAATCAACGAGATAAGGGCGATATAGATGGGGGTAGGGGTCATGTACAGAAAGTCCATGACCATAAAGGCAAATGTTCCCAGGAAACCCAGGGAGGACAGGGCATTGAGCAGCGCATGATGGTGGCGCTGCACAATTGAGCGGATGCGGTCTTTGCGGTTGTATAAAACGATGATCAGTGTCGTGACGACCGCAATGTAAGTAAGGGCAATGGTCAGTAACGCGGGGTAGATGTAAAGGAGTGCGCCGAGGGTAATTGTCACGAAGCTGGCCGCTGACAAACCTCGGGTAAACCTGGAAAACGCCAGTACCGCCAACGGTCGCTGATGACTCAAGCTGTGGGACTTTTGGTTGTGCTTCATCAGTTGGTAGGCGCCCGTTCTGGAATAGCGCGACGCAATCAGCTCGGACAGTAAGTACAAGCCATAAAACAGAGCGGTCAATAAACTAAGGCCGATAATCAGCCAGGGCTTGCTGAATGACTTGAGGGCCGGGGGTAAATACTCGGGTATCGACTCGGAGCCCAACAGGATGAGTATTTTGATCGGCAACAGGAAGGTCACGATCAATAGGCCTTGCGCGCAGAAGTGGGCGGTATGGGCGGTGAAGGTGGCGGTCGGAGTGACTCGCATGAATTTACGAGCCAATGACATGCACCAGCCCAGAGTCGATAGCAGGGTGATCTGTAATGTCGACGCTTTCTCGATGGTCATTTGAGTCTCGTATGAGGTTGAGTTCAGCCTGTGATATCTGCAGCGTGTCACTTTGCATAACCACCCGTTGTCTGGCGCGCAGGGACTTTTCCTGGAACGTGCGGGGGTTCAGGAACAGGGTTTCAATGGCGTCGCTCAGCTCGATGAAGCTCTCTGGGGCCGCGAGAAAACCACATTCATCATCGACAAACTCCGGTATTGCGCCGACTCGATTAGTAATCGGCACTAAGCCCGAGGCCATTGCCTCGTCGCGAGAAACACCCTGGGTGTCCATGCGACTGGGGCACAGGAACACCCCATAGTCTTTATGTAGTTCGGCGATTTCGGATTGTTTCAAGTAACCCTTGTCAATCCGCACATTCGCGTATTGGCGCAGGGGGGCCAATGTTTCCTCAAATAAAGGCCCGTCCCCGATCAGGCGAAATTGCAGTTCACTGAACCAGGGTTTTTGCGCCAGCAACTGGATGGCCTTGACACTCAGGTCATTGGCATAAGTGCGCGATACATAGGGGCGGATCGAGAGGATTTTCTTGCGTTGTTCAGGCGGTTTTTCCTGATAGGAAAACAACTGGGTATTAATCGGGTTGTGAATGATCCGGTACTGGTTTTTGGGTAAGCGAAAACCCAGGTCTTCCATGACTTCCTCGGCAAAGTGATGGGAGACGAACACCAGTTGCAAATGGGCCGGCATGGGGTTCAACAGGTTGCGCCAGAAACCCAAGCGCCGCTCGCTTTCAAGTGTGCCCAGTTGCTGTTGTTCTGCGCTGAGGTAGTTGTGCGCCCGCCGCCACCATGGCTGGATTTCGGAGCCATGGACCCAGACAATTGTGGGGAGGGCGTGCTTGCGCAACACCTCCCACATCTGCGGATCCAGGAAGTGCACCAGCACCGATTGGTATGACCCCGACCCGAGCATGTTTGCCAGGGCTGCCTGGGAGCCGGTGATGACATCGACGTTTTCAAACTCTTGGTAACTGACCGGCTCATTTGGCCGCAGGCGGAACACATCCACCGCTAGCCCTTGCGCTTGATACGCGCTCACACGGGTATGCAAAAAGCCGTTCCGGTACAGGTCGTCATAGGCCGGGTAATGGTTGCTCAGCAGCAAGTGCCCGGCTTTGCCGAGTAGGGTCGATGGCTGCGTATCGCGATGGCCCAGGACCAGCGCCTTGATTGTTGTGCTGCCACTTGCGTAAGCGCGGATCCCCAGGCGCACGCAGGCCGTTTCGGGGGGGACATCACAGCTCAGGTTGCAATTAGCCGTGTGCAGCTGATGGCTGATGCGTTGTTTCTGCGCATCTAGAAACAGGATGACCAACTGAATATTCAGGCCTGGGGTGGCATCGAGGAACAGCTTCAGGGGAGCGCTGCTAGCCAGTTGGTCCACGGGCAGTTCCTGCCGGGCATAGTGGTATTCATGCCGACCGTCCGCGAGGGTTGAACAGATGTGCCAGGTACCTGCGTCGACCTCGGCTTGCAGCAACCTACTGCCTAGTGGGGCAAACAGCTTTGCCAAGGCTTCGCCGCTGATGTACGGCGTGCTGACACTCACTTGCAGCGGGGGGATGGTTTCTGCGTGACGTTGCAGTGTGTCGAGGGTGATACCGCTAGCCACCTCAACATCATCCACCACGGCGCTGACGTGCTGTGGGTTGGCGCCAGCCGCATTTTTACAGTAGTTGAAGGCATCGGTTGCCAGGGCCAGAGGGTTTCGGTACTCGAGGGAGGGCAGGGCGTGGAGCCAGGCGCAGGCAGTTTGCCCGGCCAGCGACGAGGGTTTGATCAGTGCGCAACGGGCGGCGATGGCACTGCTGCAACGGTAGTCTTGCCCTGCGTTCTGTAGATGGATGCCATGCTCGTCGGCTGCGTAGTGTGCCACCTTGCCGATCACGCTGGTCTGGCTGTAGCGCGTGGCCAGGGCCAGGTCGAGTAAGTAGTGGGGGCCGTAATAGTCCTCGGCGAGCATCCCGCCCACCCAGGCTGCGCCGTTGGCCAGTTCAGCCACGGTAATGGCGTTCAATTGCTTGCGGCTGATCAGGCGCAAGCGTGGGTCCGTAGCGGTTGCCCCCGAGTGCACCACTACCGTCATGAGGATATTGCTGTAGCGCTGGCGCTGCAGGTGCCGGGTCAGTGCCAGCAGCTCGGCGTTGTTGACCGCGTTGGCGATGATGCAGATCGTGGGCAAGGGATCGTCTTGAGGCGTGCCGGTGACTTTGGCCATGACATACCGCAAGCGATGAGCGTAGGTGTGTTCCTGCATCACCTTGCGCAAGCCGGCCAGGCGCAGTTTGGCGCTGTATTGCGGGTTGTCCGCCAGTGTCTTGAGCTGGTTGAGCATGTGCGAACTGTTGTCGGTGGCGATAACCAGATCCCCCAACAGCATGCGCAGGCCGCGGGAGAAATTGCTGACAGTCAGGGTGTTGGAGCCCAGCAGCTCGAAGACGCGTCGCGCAAACATCGACTGGGATTGCTTGACCGAGTTGAGATTGATCCCGTAGCGATAGCCTTTGTAGGCCAGGGCCATTTGATCGGCTCTCAAGGTCCCCACGATGTAAGGTTGATACTCCACAGGGAACTGATAGTTGGAGTCTTGTTTACCGAGGTTGCGGTCGTAGATCTCCAAGGGGCGCAAACGTGACAGTTCACTGATGAGGTTGACGAGGTCGCGGATCCGATCGGGATAACGGACGTAGTAGGAACCGGCAAAGCAGAACCCGTCCTTGCGTTCATACAGCTCAATCGGGTTGTGCACCGCCGGCTGGCAGGCAAAGGGCAGCAGGTAGACGCGGTCGTGTCCCAGTGCGCCTTTATAGCGGTGAATGCAGTCGATATCGGTGGTGAATACAAAGTCGAATTGCTTGGCCGTATTCAGGAAGGTGTCGTAGTGCACGGGGTCTTCCTTGTTCCAGAACACTGTAGGCACGTGGTGTTCCCTGCACCACTGCACGACGCCCCGCAGCTCTTCGCAATTGTGCCCCACCTTGTTGCGCCACACGTCATCCTGGCCGCGCCATGCCGACTCGATAAACAGCAGTTCGGGTTGGAACGCTTCGAGTTCCGCCAGGTAGCGGGTCGGGGTCAGTTGCAGCAACTGGCATTCATGGCGGTAGGCATCGTAGGTAAATGCGTCCATCACGCAGGCCATTCTTAATTGTTTGGCATTCTCCTGGGCGCCTGGCAGCAGATGGCGGTGGACATGCTCGGCCTCTGCCAGCGAGCGGGGCGCGGGGGTCGCGATAACCGGCGCGGTGGCAGGCAGCGACTGCCGTACATGCTCAACCTTTGTGGGGGTGCAAATCGGGCGGTTCCTACGGGCTTGCCGGTACAGCCTGAACAAGATCGCCGGCAGGCGCAGCAATGCGCCCAGCGAGCGGGTGCCGGTCTTCAACTGGTAGCCCAATTGATAGGTGAGGCTGGCGCGAGTCTTGATCAGCCGCTGTTCTGCCAGGTGGCGCTTGGCATTGGCACTGTTCAGGCTGTCGTCAAGCGTGGCGATCTGCTCAAGAGCGCGGGTGAGGGCCGCCTGCAATTGTTCGCTGTTCGCGCGTTGCTCCTCAAGGTCCTGGCGCAGTTGCTTGTGTAAGGCGCGTTCCATCGCATTCATCCTTGATTCGTTCTCAAGCCGCCAGCACGCCGGCAGCATCAATCACCAGAAGGCCATCGCGCAGGGCGGGCATCGACATGAATTCGCGATGCCTGACCAGCACGACATGAATCTGCGCCCGCTCGAGGGCGTCGGTGGTATCGGTCAGCGCGTGCATCGCCATGTCGGCGGGCAGCCCCTCGATGTTCGGTTCTACCAGCAGCAGTTTTACCCCCAGCTCCTTGCCCAGTTGCCGGGCGATACCCAGGGCGGGGCTTTCACGCAGGTCGTCGATATCGGCCTTGAACGCCAGGCCATAGCAGGCGATCCGTACGCTGCCTGCCTGCAGGTCGGTACGCTTGAGCAGCAGCGTGGCCAACGCCAGCTTGACCTGTTGGATCACCCACTGCGGCTTATACTCATTGACCTCGCGGGCCGTACGGATCAGGCGCGCCAGTTCCGGGGTCTGGCTGACGATGAACCACGGATCGACGGCAATGCAGTGCCCGCCCACACCCGGACCTGGCTGGAGGATGTTCACCCGCGGGTGATGGTTGGCCAGGCGAATCAGCTCCCAAGGGTTGATCCTCAACTGTGCGCAGATCATTGACAGCTCATTGGCGAAGGCAATATTGACGTCGCGAAAGCTGTTTTCCGTGAGCTTGCACATTTCTGCCGTACGCGCGTCGGTCACAAGGCACTGGCCTTCGACGAACGTCTGGTACAACTGCGCTGCGGCGGCCGAACAGGCCGGCGTCAGGCCGCCGATGATCCGATCATTGCTCACCAGTTCGCGTAGTACATGGCCCGGCAACACACGCTCCGGGCAGTGGGCGATGCGGATATCACTGGCTTCGCCGTGGGTTGCCGGGAAGGTCAGATCGGGGCGCGCCCGGGCAAGCCACTGGGCCATGCGCTCGGTGGTGCCCACCGGGGAAGTGGACTCGAGGATGACCAGGTCGCGTTTTTTCAGCGCCGGGGCCAGGGTTTCGACCGCTGCCCGGATATAGCTCAGGTCGGGTTCATGGTTGTCCTTGAATGGCGTGGGGACGGCGATCAGGAACGCCTGCGCAGGTTCCACCGTGGTGGTTGCCCGCAGGTAGCCTTGGGTGATCACCGCGTGAACCAGCAGCTCCAGCCCGGGCTCGACAATATGCACGGCCCCGCGATTGATGATGTCCACGGTGCGCGGGTTGATATCCACGCCGACCACCTGTTTTTTGCGCGAGGCAAAAATGGCTGCGGTTGGCAGGCCGATGTAGCCCAGGCCGATGACGCAAATCTTCTCGACACTCATGCGGCGGCCTCGTTTTTTTGTGGAAGGTCCAGTAGCGCTGCCCGAATACGCAGGCAAGCGTTACCGTCGCCATAAGGGTTATGGGCGATGCTCATTTGCCGATACTCGGCTTCGTTCTCCAGCAATTGGTTGAGGTGATGGGTGATGCAACCGATGTCGGTGCCTACCAGCCTGACGGTGCCTGCCGCGACCGCTTCGGGGCGCTCTGTGGTCTCGCGCATCACCAGCACCGGCTTGCCCAGGGCGGGTGCTTCTTCCTGGATGCCGCCCGAATCGGTCAGGATCAGGTGGGCGCGGGTCATCAGGTACACGAAGGGCAAGTAATCCTGGGGGGCGATCAGGTACACGTTGTCGATCCCCGCCAGCAGACGTTTCACCGGCTGCTGTACGTTGGGGTTCAGGTGCACGGGGTAAACAAAGGCCACGTCCGGAAAGCACCGGGCGCTGTGAGCCAGGGCCTGGCAGATACGCTCCAGACCTTCGCCAAAGTTCTCGCGGCGATGACCCGTCACCAGCACCATGCGTTGCCCCAGGGGCAGGAAGGCAAACTGCCGATCAAGCCTGGCGCGGATCGGCACCAGTTTCTCCACCGTACTGAGCAGCGCATCAATCACGGTGTTGCCCGTGACATGGATGCTGTCCGGGGCTACGCCTTCATTGAGCAGGTTTTGCCGGGATGTTTGCGTGGGCGCAAAGTGGATCGTCGCCAGGCTGCCGGTCAGGCGTCGATTGCCTTCTTCCGGCCAGGGCGAGTACAGGTCGTTGGTGCGCAGCCCGGCCTCGATGTGGGCAATCGGGATCTGCCGGTAATAGGCCGCCAGGCTGGCGGCGAAGGTGGTGGCGGTGTCGCCGTGAACCAGGATCACATCCGGCTTGAAGTCATCCAGCACCGCCTGCAGCCCCTGGATGATGGCCGTGGTCACATCCGTCAGGTTTTGGCCTGCCTTCATGATGTTCAGGTCGTAATCAGGTACCAGCTCAAACAGCTCAAGCACTTGGTCCAGCATCTCGCGATGCTGCGCGGTGACACAGATTCTTGCGTCGAAATCGGCATCAGCTGCCAGTTGGATCGCCAGCGGCGCCATTTTTATGGCCTCCGGACGAGTACCGAAGATGGACAGGGTCTTGAGAGTCATGGGCGTGGGTTCTTATTGGGTACCTGACACACAGGCGTGGGTTCCCTCATCGCAGTCCCGGCAATTGAAAGCTTTGCTGGTTGGGTGAGTACGAAAGCTCCTAGGCATTCTGCCGAACGGGGGTAGGTGCGACCACTGACCGTACGGCTAGGTTTTATCGAACCCCGAACACACAAAAGCCGCCCGAAGGCGGCTTTGTGTTCAGTGCAGAGTGGCGGCTCAGCCCGCCAGCATCGGGTAGGTAAACAGCCCGAAATGCAGCAGGTTCAAGCCAAAGTGTGTGGCAATCGCTGCGCCCAGGCCGCCGAAGCGGTAGGCCAGGCCGTACCCCGCGCCGGCGATACTGGCCAGCAGCACCCATTGCCAACCCGCGCCCACATGCACCAGGCCAAACAGCAGCGAGGCCAGCAGCAAGGCGAGGTTTTCGCCATAAGGCAGTTGCTTGAAGCGCCGGCTCAGGCCGCCCTGGATATAGCCGCGAAACAGTGCTTCCTCAACCAGGGTCACCAGTAACAGGTTGTTCAACACCCAGAGCCAGGCCTGGTCCGGCCATTTGGGCGCCCAACTGATAATGCCCAGAAGCACCGCCCCGCCGAGGGCGGCGATGGTGGTCAGGGTCAAGGCCAGGGCCGTGGCATAGATCGACAGGCGCAACGGGCGGCGAGCGACGATCCACGGGCAGACCAGCAGCAGCCAGAAACCAATCAACGGTTTGTCCTGGTTCAGGTACATCGAGAAGGGCACGGCATCAGCGCTGAAGCGCTGCGGGTCGATCCCGCGACCGTTGTAGAAACCGGGCAGCCAGTGCATCGCCAGGCCCAGGGCCAGCACGATAAACAAGCCATGGCCAAGGTAGCGCGCCCATGGGATGTGTTGTTGGCGCACGGCGTAACCTGCCACCAGCAATAGGCCGATGGACACCAGGGCCAGTAAACCCAGTTGCCCGTAGGCCAGGGCCAGTGCATAGCCGATGGATAGAAGTGCCAGGTACAGCCAGGGTAAAGCGGGCATTGAAAATCCTTGTGACGTTAAAAATGACGCAATTGCTTTTGCAGGAACCGGCAAGCCGGTTCTTGCAACGGGTGCGTATTATAGCGGCGGTACCTGGAGGCAAAAATGAAAACACCGCCCGAAGGCGGTGTTTTGTATGGCTTGACGCGTTATGAAGCGATCAGCTGACGCAATACATAGTGCAGAATCCCGCCTGCCTTGAAGTATTCAACTTCATTGAGGGTGTCGATCCGGCATAGCACCTCGACCTTCTCGCTACGGCCATCTTCGCGGGTAATCACCAGCGTCAGGTTCATGCGTGGCTCGATCTCGGCATGGGTCAGGCCGAGGATGTCGATCTTCTCCTTGCCGGTCAGCTGCAGGGCCTTGCGGTTCTGGTCCAGCTTGAACTGCAACGGCAGCACGCCCATGCCCACCAGGTTGGAGCGGTGGATGCGCTCGAAGCTCTCGGCGATCACCGCCTTGACCCCCAGCAAGTTGGTGCCCTTGGCGGCCCAGTCGCGGCTGGAGCCGGTGCCGTATTCCTGGCCGGCGATCACCACCAATGGCGTGCCGGATGCCTGGTATTTCATGGCCGCATCGTAGATCGGCATCTTCTCGCCGGTAGGAATGTAGAGGGTGTTGCCCCCTTCTTCGCCGCCGAGCATTTCGTTGCGGATGCGGATGTTGGCGAAGGTGCCGCGCATCATCACTTCATGGTTGCCGCGGCGCGAGCCGTAGGAGTTGAAGTCCCGCGGTTCCACACCCTGTTCGCGCAGGTAGCGTCCGGCAGGGCTGTCGGCCTTGATATTGCCGGCAGGGGAGATGTGGTCGGTGGTCACCGAGTCGCCAAGCAGGGCCAGGATATTGGCGCCCTGCACATCCTTGATCACCGGCAGCGGCCCGGCGATGTCATCGAAGAACGGCGGGTGCTGGATATAGGTGGAGTCTTCCTGCCACACATAAGTCGCGGCCTGCGGCACTTCAATGGCTTGCCACTGTGCGTCACCGGCAAACACCTCGGCGTATTCCTTGTGGAACATGCTGGTGCTGACCTGGGCCACCGCGTCGGCGATCTCCTGGCTGCTGGGCCAGATATCGCGCAGGTAGACCGGCTGGCCATCCTTGCCGGTGCCCAGGGGTTCGCTGCTGATATCAATGCGCACGGTCCCGGCCAGGGCATAGGCCACCACCAGCGGTGGCGAGGCCAGCCAGTTGGTTTTCACCAGCGGGTGCACGCGGCCTTCGAAGTTTCGGTTGCCGGACAGCACCGACGCTACCGTCAGGTCGGCTTGCTGAATGGCTTTCTCGATAGGCTCAGGCAGCGGCCCGGAGTTGCCGATGCAGGTAGTGCAGCCATAGCCCACCAGGTCGAAGCCCAGTTGGTCCAGGTAGGGGGTCAGGCCGGCGGCGTTGTAGTAGTCGGTGACCACCTTGGAGCCGGGCGCCAGCGAGCTCTTTACCCAGGGCTTGCGGCTCAGGCCCTTTTCCACGGCTTTTTTCGCGACCAGGCCGGCGGCCATCATCACGCTCGGGTTGGAGGTGTTGGTGCACGAAGTAATCGCCGCAATCACCACCGCGCCGTTTTTCAGGCGATAGGTCTGGCCTTCGAAGTCGTAGTCGGCTTCACCCACCAGGTCGGCATTGCCCACCGCAACACCGCCACCGCCTTCACTTTCCAGGCGACCTTCTTCCTTGCTGGCAGGCTTGAACTGCAAGTCGAGGAAGTCGTTGAAGGCCTGGCTCACATCCGGCAGCGAGACCCGGTCCTGTGGGCGTTTCGGCCCGGCCAGGCTGGCCTCGACAGTGCCCATGTCGAGGGCCAGGCTGTCGGTGAACACTGGTTCTTCACCGGCGTTGCGCCACAGGCCCTGGGCCTTGGTATAGGCCTCGACCAGCTTGACGGTGGCGGCAGGCCGGCCAGACAGGCGCAGGTAGTCCAGGGTCACGTCATCCACTGGGAAAAAGCCGCAGGTGGCGCCGTATTCCGGGGCCATGTTGGCAATGGTGGCGCGGTCGGCCAGGGGCAGGTCGGCGAGGCCGTCGCCATAGAACTCGACGAACTTGCCCACTACGCCTTTTTTACGCAGCATCTGCGTGACCGTCAGCACCAGGTCGGTGGCGGTGATGCCTTCTTTCAATTTGCCGGTGAGCTTGAAGCCGATCACTTCCGGGATCAGCATAGACACCGGCTGGCCGAGCATCGCCGCTTCTGCCTCGATACCGCCCACGCCCCAGCCCAGCACGCCGAGGCCGTTGATCATGGTGGTGTGGGAGTCGGTGCCCACCAGGGTGTCGGGGAAGGCGTAGGTGCGGCCATCTTCGTCCTTGGTCCACACGGTGCGGCCCAGGTACTCCAGGTTGACCTGGTGACAGATGCCGGTACCCGGCGGCACGACGCTGAAATTATCAAAGGCGCTCTGGCCCCAGCGCAGGAACGCATAACGTTCGCCGTTGCGCTGCATTTCGATATCGACGTTTTGCTCGAAGGCGTCGGCATTGCCGAACTTGTCGACCATCACCGAGTGGTCAATCACTAGGTCCACCGGCGACAGCGGGTTGATGCGCTGCGGATCGCCACCGGCCTTGGCCACGGCGGCGCGCATGGCGGCCAGGTCGACCACGGCGGGTACGCCGGTAAAGTCCTGCATCAATACCCGGGCCGGGCGGTACTGGATTTCGCGATCGGAGCGGCGCTCCTTGAGCCAGGCGGCAAGGGCCTTGAGGTCGGCGCCGGTGACGGTTTTGTCGTCCTCCCAGCGCAGCAGGTTTTCCAGCAGCACCTTGAGGGACATCGGCAACTTGTCCAGGTCTCCCAGGCTCTTGGCGGCTTCGGGCAGGCTGAAGTAGTGGTAGGTCTTGCTGTCGATTTGCAGGGTCTTAAGGGTTCTCAGGCTATCAACGGATGACATTACATGACTCCTTATGGTCCGCACGGCTACGGACCTGACGGGACGAACAGAGCTTATAAGCTAGCCCGGTTTTCAGTAGCAGGCTAATTACTGGACTCTATGGGCAAGTCCAAGGTTCCGAACTCAGCTATCATGCGCGCGTTTTCATGACAGGCATTGCGATAGAGCAAGCCAGTTGCCAGGAGATTCAATGAACACCCTTTTTATGCACTGCCGCCCGGGTTTTGAAGGCGAAGTCTGTTCCGAGATCGCGGAACACGCCGCGCGCCTGAACGTTTCCGGCTATGCCAAGGCCAAGACCGGCAGCGCCTGCGCCGAATTTGTCTGCACCGAAGAAGACGGCGCCCAGCGCCTGATGCGCGGCCAACGCTTTGCCGAGCTGATATTCCCAAGGCAGTGGGCGCGTGGGGTGTTCATCGACTTGCCGGAAACCGACCGCATCAGCGTGATCCTCGCGCACCTGCGGGATTTCCCGGTGTGCGGCAGCCTGTGGCTGGAGATGGTCGATACCAACGACGGCAAGGAACTGTCGAACTTCTGCAAGAAATTCGAAGTGCATCTGCGCAAGGCCCTGCTGGCCGCCGGCAAACTGGTCGAAGACCCGAGCAAGCCGCGCCTGCTGCTGACCTTCAAGAGCGGTCGCGAAGTGTTTATGGGCCTGGCCGAGTCAAACAACTCGGCGATGTGGCCGATGGGCATCCCGCGCCTGAAATTCCCCCGTGACGCGCCCAGCCGCTCGACCTTGAAGCTGGAAGAGGCCTGGCACCACTTTATCCCCCGCGACCAGTGGGACGAGCGCCTGCACGGCGACATGACAGGGGTAGACCTCGGCGCAGCGCCAGGCGGCTGGACCTGGCAGTTGGTCAATCGCGGCATGCTGGTGACGGCGATTGATAACGGCCCCATGGCCGAAAGCCTGATGGACACCGGCCTGGTGCAACACTTGATGGCGGACGGTTTTACCTTCACCCCCAAGCAGCCGGTGGACTGGATGGTCTGCGATATCGTCGAGAAACCGGCTCGTAACGCGGCCCTGCTGGAAACCTGGATTGGCGAGGGGCATTGCCGCGAAGCGGTGGTCAACCTCAAGTTGCCGATGAAACAGCGCTACGCCGAAGTAAAACGCCTGCTGGAGCGCATCGAAGAAGGCTTCAAGGCGCGGGGCATCCGGGTAGAAATCGGTTGCAAGCAGCTGTACCACGACCGTGAGGAAGTGACCTGCCACCTGCGCCGCCTGGACGTAAAGAAACCCAAGGCCCGCTAAAGACGACCTTGTAGGAGTGAGTGATGAGCGACATTTTTGACCCTGCCGTCGACGGCACCCTCGACGCCACCGGCCTCAACTGCCCGGAGCCGGTAATGATGCTGCACCAGCACATCCGTGACCTGGCGCCCGGCGGCCTGCTCAAGGTGATCGCGACTGATCCCTCGACCCGCCGCGATATCCCCAAGTTCTGCGTGTTCCTGGACCATGAGCTGGTGGAACAGCGCGAAGAGGCGGGGACTTACCTGTACTGGATCCGCAAGAAGCTCGCTTAAACCGCCGTGCGGATACGCTTGCGCGCACTGCGTGCCAGGCGCACCACCAGCATCGCCGCCGCGCAACTGAGGCCGACGATCAGGCCCTGCCACAAGCCGCTCGGGCCGCTGGGCTGGCCCAGCCAGTCGGTCAGCCCCAGCAAGTAACCCACCGGCAGGCCCAAGCCCCAATAGGCGAACAGGGTCAGGACCATGGTCACCCGGGTGTCCTGGTAGCCACGCAAGGCGCCGGCGGCCGTCACCTGGATCGCATCCGAGAACTGGAACAGCGCCGCAAACACAATCAGCATCGCCGCCACCTGGACCACCTGCGGGTCGGCGGTGTAGATCGTGGCGATCTGCTCGCGAAACAACAGCATCAGGCTGCACGATAGGCAGGCATAGGCCAGTGCGGTGCCCATCCCCACGCCAGCGGCGAAGCGCGCTTCACGGGGTTCGCCACGGCCCAGGGCCTGGCCGACCCGCACGGTCACGGCCATGCTCAGGGAGTAGGGGATCATGAACACCAGGGAACTGAAGTTCAGGGCGATCTGATGCCCGGCGACCACGGTTGCGCCCAGGCTGCCGATCAGCAGGGCGATCACCGCAAAGATGCTCGACTCGGCAAATACGGCGATGCCAATCGGCAGGCCGATGCTCAGGATACGCTTGATCACCGACCATTTCGGCCAGTCGAAGCGTTTGAACAGCTCGCTGGCGTGATAGGCCGGGGCCCAGCGGGTCCACCCGACGAAGCCCAGCATCATTGCCCACATCACAATTCCGGTGGCCCAGCCGCAGCCCACGCCGCCCATGGCCGGCACACCGAAATGGCCATAGATGAACACGTAGTTCAGCGGAATATTCAACGCCAGCCCGCCCAGGCCGAGGAGCATGCTTGGGCGCGTGCGGCCCAGGCCGTCACTGAAGCAGCGCAGCACGTAGTACAGCGCCACCGCCGGCATGCCCGCCGCGATGCCGTGCAGGTAGCCCATGCAGGGGGCGATCAGCTCGGGATCAACGTTCATCGCATGCAGGATCGGTTCGGCACTGATCAGCAGCAATGACGCGGTGCCTCCCACCACCAGCGCCAACCACAACGCCTGGCGCACCAGCGGGCCGATCTCGGCGTGGCTGCCGGCGCCAAAGCGCTGCGCGACTTTTGGGGTAGTGGCCAGCAAGGTGCCGGTCATCAACAGATATACCGGAATCCAGATGGAGTTACCCAGGGCCACCGCCGCCAGGTCTCGCGCACTGACGCGCCCGGCCATCACCGCATCGACAAAACCCATGGCGGTGGTTGCCAGTTGCCCGATCATGATCGGCAGGGCCAGCGCCAGCAGGCTGTGGACTTCCCGGCGAACGCGGGCAGGGCGGGAGAGGGTTGTGGTGGCAGTGTTCACGTACAGATGTCCGATAAGGGAGAACTCAGGACGGCGCATTCTACGCCTTGACGGATGGGTCAGGAAAATACCTGTGTAGCGGATTTGTAAACGCGCCGCAGGCTGGTGCCTGTACACTGCGGGTCCGCCAAAGGAGCCTGCCATGCTGATTGTTGCCGACGAAAATATCCCGCTGCTCGATGCGTTCTTCGAAGGGTTTGGCGAGATCCGCCGCGTGCCCGGTCGGGCCATTGACCGCGCCGCCATTGAACAGGCCGATGTGCTGCTGGTGCGCTCGGTGACCAACGTCAACCGCGCGCTGCTGGAAGGCACGCCGGTACGGTTCGTCGGCACCTGCACCATCGGCACCGATCACCTGGACCTCGATTACTTTCAGCGGGCCGGTATCCAATGGTCCAGCGCGCCGGGTTGCAACGCCCGGGGGGTGGTGGATTATGTGCTGGGGAGCCTGTTGACCCTGGCTGAAATCGAGGGCGCAGACCTGAACCAGCGGACGTATGGCATCGTCGGTGCCGGTGAAGTGGGCGGGCGCCTGGTCAAGGTGCTCAAGGGCCTGGGTTGGAAAGTGCTGGTCTGCGATCCGCCACGCCAGGTCGCCGAAGACGGTGATTACGTCAGCCTGGAACAGATCATCGAGCAATGTGATGTGATCAGCCTGCATACCCCGCTGAAAAAATCCGGCAGTGGCTCGACCTGGCACCTGCTGGATCGCCAGCGCCTGGAGCAGTTGCAGCCGGGTACCTGGCTGATCAACGCCAGCCGCGGCCCGGTGGTGGATAACGCGGCGCTGCGCGAGGTGTTGCTGGACCGCGAAGACCTGCAGGCGGTGCTGGATGTGTGGGAAGGCGAGCCCGAAGTGGATGTCGAGCTGGCCGAGTTGTGCGTGCTGGCGACCCCGCATATCGCCGGCTACAGCCTGGACGGCAAGCAGCGCGGCACGGCGCAGATCTACCAGGCGCTGTGCGCGCACCTTGGGCAGCCGGCGAGCATTCAGTTGAGTGACTTGCTGCCTGAGCCTTGGCTGGCGGAGGTTAACCTCAATGCCAGCACCGACCCGGCCTGGGCCCTGGCGACGCTGTGCCGCAGCGTCTACGACCCGCGGCGCGATGATGCAGATTTCCGCCGCAGCCTCGTGGGCACTGTGGAGGAGCAGCGCAAGGCGTTCGACCTGCTGCGCAAGCACTACCCGGACCGCCGCGAGATTGACGGCTTGAAGGTGCGGATCAGCGGTGAGTCGGCAGCCTTGCAGACCCTCGTCACCAGCTTGGGCGCAAGCCTTTGCTGATCGACATAGCGCAGGCATAAAAAACCCGGCCACCTGGGCCGGGTCTGAAAGAGCTGGGGCGTATCAGCCTTGCTGGGCAGGCTTGACCAGTTTCTGCTCCAGTTCGGCGCAGGCGCCCTGGATCATCTCTTCGGTAATCTGCACTTCACGGCCTTGTGCATCGATGTACGAGCAAGGCAACTGCTGTGGCTGGCGGATTACTTCAACTTTGTCAGTGCTGCTGGTTTGCAAGGACATGGCCTGTCTCCTCATCAGGTTGTGTACCTACTCTAATTCCCCCGCGTGACCGAGCTGTTACAACTCCATGGCCCGTCGACGGATCGAATGCCCACTCCAGCAGAAATCACGCTGGATTTCCAGCCGGAGTTTAGACCGATAGCCTCTAGGGCCTAGTCTTGCCGGGCATAATTAACCTGACTCATTGTGATTTGCCCAAGTTCAATCCGATTGCAGTGTAGGCTTGGGGTTGTCTTCCTCAGGTGATGCTTTCCATGCTTTCAGCCCGTCAACGCCGCGCCATTCGCCTGGCCACCCGCTTTATTGCCCCCTATCGCTGGCAGGCCGTCGGCGCCTTGCTCGCGCTGATCGTCACCGCAGGCATTACCTTGTCCATGGGCCAGGGCATTCGCCTGTTGGTGGACCAGGGCTTTATGACCCAATCGCCGCACCTGCTCAACCAGTCCATCGGCCTGTTCATGATCCTCGTGCTGGGCCTGGCGGTGGGCACGTTTGCGCGCTTTTACCTGGTGTCGTGGATCGGCGAGCGGGTGGTCGCGGACATTCGTCGGCTGGTGTTCAACCACCTGATCTACCTGCATCCGGGGTTCTACGAGCACAACCGCAGCTCGGAAATCCAGTCGCGCTTGACCGCCGACACCACATTGCTGCAATCGGTGATCGGCTCATCCTTGTCGCTGTTCCTGCGCAACGCGTTGATGGTGATCGGCGGGATTGTGTTGCTGTTTATCACCAACCCCAAGCTCACCAGCATTGTGGTGGTGGCGCTGCCGCTGGTGCTGGCGCCGATCCTGATCTTCGGTCGCCGCGTGCGCAGTTTGTCGCGCCAGAGCCAGGACCGGATTGCCGACGTCGGCAGCTACGTGTCCGAGACCCTGGGCCAGATCAAGACCGTGCAGGCCTACAACCATCAGGTGCAGGATGAGCAGCGCTTCGCGCGGACGGTGGAGGAGGCGTTCACCACGGCGCGCAAACGCATCGTCCAGCGTGCCTGGCTGATCACCCTGGTGATTGTGCTGGTGCTGGGTGCCGTCGGCGTGATGCTGTGGGTGGGCGGCATGGATGTGATTGCCGGGCGCATCTCCGGCGGTGAGCTGGCGGCCTTTGTGTTCTACAGCCTGATCGTCGGCAGCGCCTTTGGCACCTTGAGCGAAGTGATCGGCGAGTTGCAACGGGCTGCCGGGGCGGCAGAGCGGATCGCCGAGCTGTTGCAGTCGAGCAATGACATCCAGGCGCCGGCGACTGGCGCGATCAAGTTGCCGCAACGGGTCAGTGGCCGTCTGGAGCTGCAAGACCTGTATTTCTCCTACCCCTCGCGTCCCGACCGCTATGCCATCGAGGGCCTGAACCTGAGCGTCAAGGCTGGCGAAACCCTGGCCCTGGTCGGCCCGTCCGGGGCGGGCAAGTCCACCCTGTTCGACTTGCTGTTGCGTTTCTATGACCCGCAGCAGGGGCAGGTGCTGCTCGAAGGCCAGCCGCTGACCGATCTCGACCCGCTGGATCTGCGTCGCTGCTTTGCCTTGGTGTCCCAGAGCCCGGCGCTGTTTTTTGGCAGCGTCGAAGACAACATCCGCTACGGCAACCCGCAGGCCAGTTTTGCCCAGGTCGAAGAAGCGGCGCGCATTGCCCATGCCCACGATTTCATCCTGCAAATGCCTGACGGTTACCAGACCCATCTGGGAGATGGCGGCCTGGGCCTTTCCGGCGGTCAGCGCCAGCGTCTGGCCATTGCCCGGGCCTTGCTGGTGGATGCGCCCATTCTGTTGCTGGACGAGGCCACCAGTGCCTTGGACGCGCAGAGCGAGCATTTGATCCAGCAGGCGTTGCCGCAACTGATGCAGGGGCGCACCACCCTGGTGATCGCCCACCGCCTGGCCACGGTAAAAAACGCCGACCGGATTGCGGTGATGGATCAAGGGAAATTGGTCGCAGTGGGCACCCATCAGCAGCTGATTGCCAGCAACCCGCTGTATGCGCGGCTGGCGGCCCTGCAATTCAGCGATGGCCACGACGAACCCTAAAAAAATGCCCGCGTCTCACAACGCGGGCACTTGCAGCTTCAAGCGGGCAGCATCTACCGGCTGTTACTGGTCATCAAAATAACGTTCGTGCCAGTCCACCAGCGGCTGTGGCGAGTTGAGCTTCTGCCCGTAGATCACCGAATAAGACAGCACGTTCTGCACATACTGGCGGGTTTCGTCGAACGGGATGCTTTCCACCCACACGTCGAAACTCAGGTGGTCGGCGCCGCGCAGCCATTGGCGTACGCGGCCAGGGCCGGCGTTGTAGGCCGCGGAGGCGAGCACGCGGTTGCCGTTGAACTGGCTGTGCACCTGGCTCAGGTAGGCGGCGCCGAGTTGGATATTCTTGTCCGGGTCCAGCACCTGCTGCGGTGACGCCAGCGGGATGCTGAACTTGCGCGCGGTTTCCTTGGCGGTGGCGGGCATCAGTTGCATCAGGCCGCTGGCGCCGACGCCGGAGCGGGCGTCATCCATAAACGCGCTTTCCTGACGGGTGATGGCGAACACCCAGCTCGAATGCAGGCCACGGACCTTGGCTTCACGCACCAGAGTGTCGCGGTGGGCCATGGGGAAACGGATATCCAGGTCGTCCCAGTACTTGGCCTGGCTGATGGTGCGGATCGCCGGGAAGTACCACTTCATGTCGTAGGCGAGCTTGGCCTGGGCAACCATTTCGTCACGGTTGAAGTGGCGGCTGACGTGATACCACTCGCGGCGGCCGTCGACGATCTGGCCACGGGCATAAAACTCCAGGGCGCGGCGTACACCCGGGGTATTGCGCACCTTGTTGACCAGCGCCTGGCTCATGACCAGCGGCTGATTATTGAGTTGATACGGGGCCTGGGAGCGATCCGCGGCAAGGAAACCATAAAAATCCCGCTCCTTTGCCAGGCCCTTGTACAGCACCAGTGCATGGGGGTTCTTCGGCTCGGCCAGTTCCAGGGCGCGGGCCTGCCAGTAGCGCCAGCGGTTGGTGGTGGCCAGGTCCTGGGGCAGCTTGCGGGTCAACTGGTAGGCATCTTCCCAGCGGGCCAGGCGCAGCAGCAGGCGCAGGCGCCATTCGGAGACGGTGTTGTCACGCAGCTCCGGGTCGTACTTGGTCATCACATCCAGGGCGCGCGGGTCGTAGCGGCGCGCCAGGGTCAGGCCGATTTCCCGGGCGATGGAGACTTTTTCGTCACGGGAGAAGTGCATGCTGCTGGCATACCCATCCAGCAGGGCCATGGCTTGTTCCGGGTCCTGGCGCGCCAGGCGGCGCAAGCCCAGGCCGACGGCGTCGGACATGGCCTCGGTGGCCGGCAGGAAGCGTGATGGGTCGCTGAGCATGGCGGGCTTTTGCGCCACATCCACCATCAAGCGGCCCTGTGCGCCCAGGGTGGGCAAGGTTTTCACCAGGCTGTTGGCCAGCGCATAGTTACGGGCTTCGGCGGCCAGCTTGGTGCGGTCCCAGATTTTCTGTTCGGTCAATTGCCCGGCGGCGGCCCATTGGCCAAAGGTGGCATCGCAGGCGGCGGGTTGGGATTTACCGGTCATCCACAGGGCTTCGGCGGTCTTGTAGCCTTCGGCCTTGAGGTTGTGGCTCAACTGGTATTGGCCGTGGAGGCAGTCCAGTTCGGTGAAATTGAGCTTGGCGTCGTAGTACTTTTCAAAGGTCTGCCAATCGCCACGCTCGGCCAGCCAGCGCAACCAGCGCAGTTTCATCCAGTTGGCCTGGGGCAGGTCGCCATGTTTGGCCAGGAACTGTTCGATTTCCTGGTTGCTCGCGGACTTCAGGCGGGCGGTCAGTTCGTCATAGGCCAGGTAAGGCGTCAGCGGATAGTCGGCCAGGGCCTGGCTGTATTGCATGTACGGCCCGGTGTCACCTTTGGCCAGGGCGCGCTTGGCTTGGTCGTAATATTGGCGTTGGGTGGTCAGGTCCACGGCCTGGGCGGTCTGGACGGCGGTGGAGGAAAGAAGCAGGCAAGATAAAAAGCTGAAAAGGCGACTGCGCATGAGACGTCCGTGCAAAGAAATCAGGACTAGTGCCGGCGCCGCCGACACTGATTACCCCTAGCTTAGCCTTTTGCCTACAGCCGGTGAAAGCTTTGCTGGCTGCTTCGCTGAAGTTCTCAAGAAATGTCCTACAGAACGTGTCGGGCACGAAAATGCCGGCCGCTTCACCCCCCAATTCAGGTAGAATGCGCGCCCAGTTTTTGGAGAAGCGTATGACCCTGCTCAAATTCAGCGATGTGTCCCTTGCTTTCGGCGCTATGCCGTTGTTGGACAAGGTGTCCTGGCAGATCGCCCGTGGTGAGCGGGTGTGCATCATCGGCCGCAACGGCACCGGCAAGTCCAGCATGATGAAGCTGGTAAAAGGCGACCAGAAGCCCGATGACGGCTCCGTGTGGCGCGCCCCGGGCCTGAAGATCGGCGAATTGCCGCAAGAATTGCCGGTGGCCGACGAACGGACCGTGTTCGACGTGGTTGCCGAAGGCCTCGACGGTGTGGGCGCATTGCTTGCCGAATACCATCACCTGGCGCAGAACTGCGTCACCGATGCCGACCTGGACAAACTGATGCACGTCCAGCAAGACCTCGAAGCCCGTGATGGCTGGCGCTTGCAGCAATTGGTCGACAGCACCCTGAGCCGCCTGCAACTGCCGGCCGACAAGACCCTCGCCGAATTGTCCGGCGGCTGGCGTCGCCGTGTGCTGCTGGCCCAGGCTCTGGTTTCCGAGCCGGACCTGCTGCTGCTCGACGAACCAACCAACCACCTGGACATCGGCGCGATTGCCTGGCTTGAAGAAGCCCTCAAAGACTTCCAGGGCGCCGTGCTGTTCATCACGCACGACCGTTCTTTCCTGCAGAACCTCGCCACGCGCATCCTCGAGCTGGATCGCGGCGGCCTGATCGACTGGAACGGCGACTACGCCAGCTTCCTGGTGCACAAAGAAGCCACCCTGGCCGCTGAAGAAACCGCCAACGCGCTGTTCGACAAGAAGCTGGCCCAGGAAGAAGTGTGGATCCGCCAGGGCATCAAGGCCCGCCGCACCCGTAACGAAGGCCGTGTACGGGCCCTGAAAGCCTTGCGTGTGGAGCGCAGCGAACGTCGCGAGCGCACCGGCAAGGCCAATATCCAGCTCGATACCGCCGACAAGTCGGGCAAGCAGGTGATGGTCCTGGAGAACGTCAGCTTCCATCACCCGGATGGCCCGTTCCTGATCAAAGACTTCTCCATGGTCCTGCAGCGCGGCGACCGCATCGGCCTGCTGGGTGCCAACGGTACCGGCAAGACCACCCTGCTCAAGCTGATGCTCAGCGGTCTGCAACCGACCAGCGGCACTGTGGAAGAGGGGACGCGCATCGACGTGGCCTACTTCGACCAGTTGCGCCACCAGTTGGACCTGGAAAAGACCGTGATCGACAACGTCGCCGAAGGCCGCGACTTTATCGACATCGACGGCCAGAGCCGCCACGTGTTGAGCTACCTGGGCGACTTCCTGTTCAGCCCGCAACGTGCGCGCACGCCGGTCAAGGCGTTGTCTGGCGGCGAGCGTGCGCGCCTGCTGCTGGCCAAGTTGTTCAGCAAACCGGCCAACCTGCTGGTGCTCGACGAACCGACCAACGACCTCGACGTGGAAACGCTGGAGTTGCTGGAAGAGGTCCTGCTGACCTTCAACGGCACCGTACTGATGGTCAGCCACGACCGGGCATTCCTCGACAACGTGGTCACCAGCACCCTGGTCTTCGAAGGTGAAGGCAAGGTGCGCGAATACGTCGGTGGTTACCAGGACTGGCTGCGCCAGGGCGGCTCGCCGCGCCTGCTGGGCGTGACCGAGAGCAAGTCTGGCAAGGCCGACTTGAACTCTGCTGTGGTTGCACCGGCTGCTGTTGCGCCGGTTCAGGAAGCCGCGCCGGCTGCCAAGAAGAAGCTCAGCTACAAGCTGCAGCGTGAGCTCGAAGCCCTGCCGGGTGAAATCGAAGCCAAGGAAAAGCAGATTGCTGCAGTGGAGGCCGACATGGCTGACGCGGGCTTCTACCTGCGTCCGGCGGCAGAAACGGCCAAGGTCATCGAGTCCCTGGAGAAGCTGAACCAGGAGCTGGAAGTCTTGGTTGAGCGTTGGGCCGAGCTGGATGCCTGATTGATTCAGCGGCAATAAAAAACCGGTGCTCTTACGAGTACCGGTTTTTTTATATGAAATGCACTTCAACAGTTAGGAGCTGGCTTGCCGGCGATAGCGGTCTGCCAGCCACCAGCTGTATCAGCTGACAGGCTGCTCTCGCAGGTAAGCCAGCTCCTACATTTGATGTGCAGTGCTCTTACGAGCTTTTTACCAGCTTCACTGCCAGTACGTCGCACGGTGCGCCGTGCAATACGTCGTTGGCGGTCGAACCCAGCAGCAACGCCAAGCCGTGGCGACCATGGCTGCCGACCACGATCAGGTCGCAGTTCTGTTCCTTGGCCAGATGATGGATTTCCTGGCGTGGCTGGCCGTAAGTCAGGTGGCTTTGGTCTTTTTTCAGTGCGGGATACTTGGCAATCAGTCGGTCCAGGCGCTCCTTGGCCTGGTCGAATTGCTGCTGTTGCAGTTGCGAAAGGTCCATCGGTACGTCGCCGCCAAAGGCCATGGCCATGGGTTCGACGATATGCACCAGGGACAGCTTCACGGTATCACCGGCAATGGCCACGGCGCGCTTGATCACCGGATCGCACTCTTCGGTCAGATCCACGGCGACCAGAATATGTTGGTAAGTCATGAGGCGTTCCTCCAGGGGACTGCAATAAGTTCAGTATGGCTGCTTTCAAGCGGATGGGGTCAAATCCGCTCATCTAGAAATTCGGGAGTACACATATGACGGTCTGGATAGTGGTGTCAATCCTTCTAGTGGTCTTGAGCCCTCTGGCATGGCTGCGGCCCTCGCGCCACCAGAGCGGGCGCATGGCCCTGCGCATGGAGGCGCGACGCATCGGCCTGGCGATGCAACTGTCGCCCCAGGAATGGCCGCACTGGCTCAAGCAGGAGCCGCCCAGCCCCTGTGCGCAGTACTGTCGGCCACGGCGCGGCAGCAAACCCGCGCTGTGGGTTTACTGGCAGCAGGAGCCAGGTGTGTGGGTCAACCAATGGCAGGAAATCTGCGTGGACGAGAAGTTGTTGCCGCATTTTGCAACGCTGCCGGCCAATGTCTTCAAAGTGGAGGCGGACAAGCAGATGATCGCCCTGTACTGGGGCGAGAAGGGCGAGTCCAGCGACTTGCAGGCCATCAGTGCGTTACTCAAGGCCCTGGCCTGAGGCAATAAAAAGCCCGACATCATCATCGGGCTGGAGTTGGCCAGGCAGGCCGGTCATTCTGCGTTTCATCGCGCCGCGCATTCGCGCCGGCGTTCCCACATGCGGCTAGCCTAGCCGGATATCCGCCGCTGTACAGGCCTTTGCTGGCTCTTTTGGATTATTGATCAGGTGAATACCTGCGCATTGATTCGCCTTGGCGGTTATGAAATGACTGAAAAGTCGCGTTTTTACGGCGCTTTCGGGCGATTGACAATTGTCGGAATTTGGCTGAAGGTGGCGTACCCAAATCAAACGGGCGTATGAATTGAGTGTTTGTCTGTCAGGCATCTCATACATAATCCCGACTATCGCATTGGCGGGTGTGCCTGGCGCGTTGGCGTGAGCATTGACGAAATGATCAATGCCCGACCAGGGGCCAGCGTCCGATGTGTACTGTTCAGCTTCCATATCGTGGAGATCAGTTGATGATTTACGAAGGTAAAGCCATCACGGTTAAGGCTCTTGAAAGTGGCATCGTCGAATTGAAATTCGACCTCAAGGGTGAGTCCGTCAACAAGTTCAACCGTCTAACCCTGAACGAACTGCGTCAGGCCGTAGACACCATCAAGGCTGATGCATCGATCAAAGGTGTGATCGTCTCCAGCGGCAAGGACGTGTTTATCGTCGGCGCTGACATCACCGAATTCGTCGACAACTTCAAGCTGCCCGATGCCGAGCTTGTGGCTGGCAACCTCGAAGCCAACAAGATTTTCAGCGATTTCGAAGACCTCAACGTGCCGACCGTTGCCGCGATCAATGGCATCGCTCTGGGCGGCGGTCTGGAAATGTGCCTGGCTGCGGACTTCCGCGTCATGGCTTCCAGCGCGAAAATCGGCCTGCCGGAAGTCAAGCTGGGTATCTACCCGGGCTTCGGCGGTACCGTGCGCCTGCCGCGTATCATCGGTGCCGACAACGCCATCGAGTGGATCGCCGCCGGCAAGGAAAACCGTGCTGAAGACGCGCTGAAAGTCGGCGCCGTTGATGCTGTGGTTGCTCCGGAAAAACTCGCAGAAGCTGCACTGAACCTGATCAAGGGCGCCATCAGCGGCGAATTTGACTACAAGGCCAAGCGTCAGCCTAAGCTGGAAAAACTCAAGCTCAACGCCATCGAACAAATGATGTCGTTCGAAACCGCCAAGGGTTTCGTGGCCGGTCAAGCGGGCCCTAACTACCCGGCGCCGGTCGAAGCGATCAAGACCATCCAGAAAGCCGCGAACTTCGGTCGCGACAAGGCCCTGGAAATCGAAGCTGCCGGCTTCGTCAAGCTGGCCAAGACTTCTGCTGCGCAGAGCTTGATCGGCCTGTTCCTGAACGATCAGGAACTGAAGAAAAAAGCCAAGGCCTACGACGAAATCGCCAAAGACGTGAAACAGGCTGCCGTACTCGGCGCCGGGATCATGGGCGGTGGTATTGCCTATCAGTCGGCGTCCAAAGGCACGCCGATCCTGATGAAAGACATCAACGAGCACGGTATCGAGCAAGGCCTGGCGGAAGCTGCCAAGCTGCTGGTCGGCCGCGTTGATAAAGGTCGCATGACCGCTGCGAAAATGGCTGAAGTGCTTAACGGCATTCGTCCTACGCTGTCCTACGGTGATTTCGGCCACGTCGACCTGGTGGTCGAAGCGGTTGTCGAGAACCCGAAGGTCAAGCAGGCGGTACTGGCTGAAGTCGAAGCCCAGGTCAAAGAAGACACGATCCTGGCGTCCAACACCTCGACCATTTCCATCACCTTGCTGGCCAAGGCCCTCAAGCGTCCGGAAAACTTCGTCGGCATGCACTTCTTCAACCCGGTGCACATGATGCCGCTGGTAGAAGTGATCCGTGGCGAGAAGTCCAGCGAGCTGGCTGTTGCCACCACCGTTGCCTACGCCAAGAAAATGGGCAAGAACCCGATCGTGGTCAACGACTGCCCGGGCTTCTTGGTCAACCGCGTGCTGTTCCCGTACTTCGGCGGTTTCGCCAAGCTGGTCAGCGCTGGCGTGGACTTTGTGCGTATCGACAAGGTCATGGAAAAATTCGGCTGGCCCATGGGCCCGGCGTACCTGATGGACGTGGTCGGCATCGACACCGGCCACCACGGTCGCGACGTCATGGCTGAAGGCTTCCCGGACCGCATGAAGGACGACCGTCGTTCGGCTGTCGATGCGCTCTACGAAGCCAAGCGCCTGGGCCAGAAGAATGGCAAGGGCTTCTACGCCTACGAGACCGACAAGAAGGGCAAGCAGAAGAAAGTTGCCGACCCATCGGTCCACGAAGTGCTGGCACCCATCGTCTACGAGCAGCGTGAAGTGTCTGACGAAGACATCATCAACTGGATGATGATCGCCCTGTGCCTGGAAACCGTACGTTGCCTGGAAGACGGCATCGTCGAAACCGCCGCCGAAGCCGATATGGGCCTGGTGTACGGTATTGGTTTCCCTCCATTCCGTGGCGGTGCGCTGCGTTACATCGACTCGATCGGTGTGGCCGAGTTCGTTGCCCTGGCTGATCAGTACGCTGATCTGGGCCCGCTGTACCACCCGACTGCGAAGCTGCGCGAGATGGCCAAGAATGGCCAGAGCTTCTTCGGTTAAGTGCCCAGACGACTAGAGCGAGAATATTTATGAGCTTGAATCCAAGAGACGTCGTGATTGTCGACTTCGGTCGTACTCCGATGGGCCGCTCCAAGGGCGGCATGCACCGCAACACCCGTGCCGAAGATATGTCGGCGCACCTGATCAGCAAGTTGCTGGAGCGTAACGTCAAGGTCGACCCGAACGAGGTCGAGGACGTGATCTGGGGCTGCGTCAACCAGACCCTGGAGCAGGGCTGGAACATCGCGCGCATGGCTTCCTTGATGACGCAGATCCCGCACACCGCGGCCGGCCAGACCGTCAGCCGCCTGTGTGGCTCGTCGATGAGCGCGCTGCACACGGCCGCCCAGGCGATCATGACCGGCAACGGTGATGTATTCGTGGTCGGTGGCGTGGAGCACATGGGTCACGTCAGCATGATGCACGGTGTCGATCCTAACCCGCACATGTCGCTGTACGCGGCGAAAGCCTCGGGCATGATGGGCCTGACTGCGGAAATGCTCGGCAAGATGCATGGCATCACCCGTGAAGCCCAGGACGCCTTTGGCTTGCGCTCCCACCAGTTGGCCCACAAGGCGACTGTGGAAGGCAAGTTCAAGGATGAAATCATCCCGATGAACGGCTACGACGAGAACGGTTTCCTGAAACTGTTCGACTACGACGAAACCATTCGTCCGGACACCACCCTGGAAAGCCTGGCGGCCTTGAAGCCGGCGTTCAATCCAAAGGGCGGCACCGTGACAGCCGGTACGTCGTCGCAGATCACCGATGGTGCTTCGTGCATGATCGTGATGTCGGCCCAGCGTGCCCAGGACCTGGGGATCCAGCCTCTGGCGGTGATCCGTTCCATGGCCGTAGCGGGTGTGGACCCGGCGATCATGGGCTATGGTCCAGTACCGGCCACACAAAAAGCCTTGAAGCGCGCAGGTCTGAGCATCTCCGACATCGACTTCTTCGAGCTCAACGAAGCTTTCGCCGCACAGGCCCTGCCAGTGCTGAAAGATTTGAAAGTACTCGACAAGATGAACGAGAAGGTTAACCTGCACGGCGGTGCGATTGCCCTGGGCCACCCATTCGGTTGCTCCGGTGCACGTATCTCCGGCACCTTGCTTAACGTGATGAAGCAAAATGGCGGCAACCTGGGGGTTGCAACCATGTGCATTGGTCTCGGCCAAGGCATTTCCACCGTCTTCGAACGCGTCTAAGCGTTGGGTTGACGGAAGCCGGGGCCCAGTGCCCCGGTTTTTGTTTTTTGGAATTTTTAATTTTTTTTTAATAAATTTTGTAAGAGGGTCAGAGCATGAAAGTCGAACCAGGGCTCTACCAGCATTATAAAGGTCCCAAGTACCGCGTTTTTAATGTGGCACGGCACTCCGAGACCGAGGAAGAAGTGGTGTTCTACCAAGCACTGTATGGCGATTACGGCTTTTGGGTGCGTCCCTTGAGCATGTTCCTGGAGACCGTCGAGGTTGACGGCAAGCAGGTCCCGCGCTTTGCTTTGGTGCAGGTCGAACCCAGTCTTTTTTCAGGGCAATAACGGCAGGTTGCGCGCAATGCTGCGCTTGACCTCACTGTGTTGCCACTATATATAGCGTTGCCGCGTCAGGCGCCAACCGCCTTTCTCTTCTCGAATTCAGGAATTTTCCGATCCATGGGCAAATCGCTGGTCATTGTGGAATCCCCGGCTAAGGCCAAGACCATCAACAAGTACTTGGGTAACGAGTACGTGGTGAAGTCGAGTATCGGCCATATCCGAGACCTGCCCACCAGCGGTTCGGCTAGCGCCAGCAAGGAGCCTGCTGCCAAGCGCGGCAAGGCGGCTGCGGGCGAAGGTCCGGTGCTCTCGCCTAAAGAGAAGGCGCGCAAGCAGCTGGTCTCGCGCATGGGTGTGGACCCGGATCATGGCTGGAAGGCCAAGTACGAAATCCTTCCGGGCAAGGAAAAGGTGATCGAGGAGCTGCGCCGGCTCGCCAAGGATGCTGACACCATCTATCTCGCGACGGACTTGGACCGCGAAGGGGAAGCCATTGCCTGGCACCTGCGCGAAGCCATCGGTGGGGATGACAGCCGCTATAAACGCGTGGTGTTCAACGAAATTACCAAGAAGGCGATCCAGGAAGCCTTCTCCAAGCCGGGCGAGCTGGACATTGACCGCGTCAATGCCCAACAGGCGCGGCGCTTCCTCGACCGCGTCGTCGGCTACATGGTCTCGCCACTGCTGTGGGCGAAGATCGCCCGCGGCCTGTCCGCTGGCCGTGTGCAATCGGTAGCGGTCAAGCTGGTGGTGGAGCGTGAGCGCGAGATTCGTGCGTTCAACCCTGAAGAGTACTGGGAAGTCCACGCGGACCTCGGTACCGCCAAGGGCAATAACGTGCGCTTTGAAGTGGCCCGCGAGAAAGGCGAGGCCTTCAAGCCGCTCAACGAAGCCCAGGCCATGGCCGCGCTGGACAAGCTCAAGGCTTCCAGCTACAGCATCGTCAAGCGTGAAGACAAGCCCACCAGCAGCAAGCCGTCGGCGCCGTTCATCACCTCCACCCTGCAACAGGCCGCGAGCAACCGCCTGGGCTTTGGCGTGAAGAAGACGATGATGATGGCCCAGCGTCTGTACGAAGCGGGCTACATCACTTATATGCGTACTGACTCCACCAACCTGTCGGTGGACGCGGTGGCAATGGCGCGTACTTATATTGAAAGCGAGTTCGGCAAGAAGTACCTGCCGGAGAAGCCAAACGTCTACAGCAGCAAGGAAGGCGCACAAGAGGCTCACGAAGCGATTCGTCCGTCTGACGCCAATACCGAGCCAAGCAAGCTGACCGGCATGGAGCGCGACGCTGAGCGCCTCTACGAGCTGATCTGGCGCCAGTTCCTGGCGTGCCAGATGCTGCCGGCGCAATACCTGTCCACCACTGTCACAGTGGGTGCCGGGGACTTCGAGCTGCGTGCCAAGGGCCGGATCCTCAAGTTCGACGGCTATACCCGCGTGATGCCGCAAATCGCCAAGCCGGGTGATGACGACGTGCTGCCAGACATGGCTCAGGGCGATGCGCTGAAGCTGATCAAACTCGATCCGAGCCAGCACTTCACCAAGCCACCACCCCGTTATTCGGAAGCCAGCCTGGTCAAGGAAATGGAAAAACGCGGTATCGGTCGTCCTTCGACCTATGCGGCGATCATTTCCACGATCCAGGACCGTGGCTACGTTGCCTTGCACAACCGCCGTTTCTATTCGGAAAAGATGGGCGATATCGTCACCGAGCGTCTGTCCGAGAGCTTCTCCAACCTGATGGACTACGGCTTCACTGCCGGTATGGAAGAGAATCTCGATGACGTGGCCCAGGGCGAGCGCGACTGGAAAAACGTACTCGACGAGTTCTATGGCGACTTCAAGAAAAAACTCGAAGTAGCCGAGAGCCCGGAAAACGGCATGCGTGCCAACCAGCCGGTGATGACGGATATTCCGTGCACCACCTGCGGTCGTCCAATGCAGATCCGTACCGCGTCGACCGGTGTGTTCCTGGGTTGCTCGGGCTACAGCCTGCCGCCCAAAGAGCGCTGCAAGGCCACCGTCAACCTGGTGCCGGGTGATGAAATCGCTGCCGATGACGAGGGTGAATCCGAGTCGCTGGTACTGCGTGGCAAGCACCGTTGCCCGATCTGCAGCACGGCCATGGACGCCTACCTGCTGGACGAGAAGCACAAGCTGCACATCTGCGGTAACAACCCCGATTGCAACGGCTACGAGATCGAAGAAGGCACCTATCGCATCAAGGGCTATGAAGGCCCGAGTCTGGAATGCGACAAGTGCGGCAGCGAGATGCAGCTCAAGACCGGTCGTTTCGGCAAGTTCTTCGGTTGCACCAACCCGACCTGCAAGAACACCCGCAAACTGCTGAAAAGCGGTGACGCGGCGCCGCCGAAGATGGACCCGGTGAAGATGCCCGAGCTCAAGTGCGAGAAGGTCAACGACACCTATATCCTGCGTGACGGCGCTTCGGGCTTGTTCCTGGCCGCCAGCCAGTTCCCGAAAAACCGCGAGACCCGTGCGCCGCTGGTGCTGGAGATCGTGCCGCACAAGGATGAAATCGATCCGAAGTACCACTTCTTGTGTGAAGCGCCGAAGAAGGATCCCGACGGTCGCCCGGCCGTGATCCGCTACAGCCGCAAGACCAAGGAGCAGTACGTGCAGACCGAAGTGGACGGCAAGCCTACGGGCTGGAAAGCCTTCTACGATGGTGGCAAGTGGAAGGTCGAGGATAAGCGCCAGGGCGCTTGATCCAGCACCTGCGTTGAAGTAAAGGCCGCCTTCACAGGCGGCCTTTTGGTTTGCGCTTGCAGTGGACTTGTCTCATCCTTGACACTGTTCAGCCAGCATCACATCTATGTCGTTGTGGAGACTGCCGTCATGGCCAACGAACTCTATACCCGTACCAACCAGAAAATTTACTTCGCGGGTTTGTCCCTGGAAGCCCTTGGCCGCGCCGAGGAAGGAAAGGAGATGAACGCTATCGCGCTGGTCCAGGCGGGGCGAGAGTCGGCGTTGTTTCACCTGTACGGGGCCTTGCTGGGCCTGTGTCATGAAATTGCCGGCTTCTATCGTTTGCCCCAGGCGAATGCGCCACGGGCCGAGGATATCCTGACCCGTGAGGTGCAGGAGTCGCTGGCTATTCCTGAGTTGGCTGAATTGGTGGAAATGGCCCGGAGCCCCGACAGTTGGCTGGCACGCTTGTTGGCTGCGCATTCGGCGATGTTCCAGCCGCCGCGTGTGCCGCACAAGCCCAAGGGCGATGTGACCCAGCCGCTGATCGTTGCGGTCAGCCTGGAAGAAGAAGGGCCGGAGCCACTGAGCCGGGCCGAACTGGAGAGTTGGCGCCAGGAGCTGAAGAAGCTGGCGATCCGCTTTCGGGATGGATTGAACGAGTGCTGAGCCGGGTGTACTCGGCAGGCCTTTGACCATTCATCAAGCCGCACGGCAAGCTGCCTCAGATACCGAGCGATGCAGCCCTCATGCCTGATATAATGCCGGGCTATCCTGGAGAACAGATTTTTATGCCAACGTCCTTTCTGGAAATTGTTGAATTGCCCGACGGCCGAATTGAGCTGCGCAGGGCTGAGGACGAGGGTTCTCTGGTGACTTTGGATTTTTCCGAGGACGCCAAGGCGTTCCTGCAAGGCCAGCATGTGGAAGTGGCAAAAGCCATGTTGAGCGTGGGTGTGCAGATGGCGGGGCGCCTGGCTGAAGGCGAACCTGAAAAAGACGACGGTCCACGGGTTCTTCACTGAGTCCGTTTGGCGTTTTTTAAGATTCAAATGTTCAATCGGCTTCTCAATTCTGTAGAAGCCTTGCGTCCATCGCAGGCACTGACCTGACGTCAGGCTGCAATCGGACGACCTGTGCCACTCCCGAGAACGCGTTGCGCGCCAGTCTCGGGTTTATCCCAATCGAATATTCAAACTCTGTGCATCGCCTGTGCGCGCTGCGCTGATCAACTGCTGCTTGGCCGAAGCGCCCAGCGGGTTCAGCCAGCTGACGACGGTGTGGCTACGCCCCAGGCGCAATGCCTCGCAGGTCAGTTGCTGGGCGCTCTGGGCACCGCGTGGTTGCAGCAGCAGGATGCGCTCGCGGTTCAGGCCTGCATCCCGCAGCCAGGCCTGGGTCAGGCTGGAGGGTGGGGCGATCAGGGTCAGCCAGCGGGCGTCCTGTTCCTCGCTCAGTTCACGTAGGATCGGCGCCAGCAAGCTCAGGCAGTTCCCGGCAGCACCGCGCAACGACAATTCACTGAAGACCTCCGGTTCGGCGGGGGCGGTCCATGGGGACTCCACTGCCTCGCTGAGGATAGGTGCAAGTGGCTGGGCCAGAAAGGCCTCAAACAGCGGCAGTTGTGTATGTTGTTGCGCGTGTGGGAACTGCATGATGCCTCCGTTAGCGGCGAATTACGCCGACACTCAAGCCTTCGATCACCAGGTCCTGATCCTTCAGGTTGACTTCAATCGGCGAAAACTCAGGGTTTTCTGCCAACAGCCAGACTTTGCTGCCTTCGCGCTTGAAGCGCTTGACCGTTACTTCATCGCCAATGCGGGCCACGACGATCTGGCCGTTACGCGCTTCGCGGGTGGTGTGCACGGCCAGCAGGTCGCCGTCGAAGATGCCCACATCCTTCATGCTCATGCCATGGACCCGCAACAGATAGTCGGCGCGAGGATGGAAGAAGGTCGGGTTGATGTTGCAGGACTCTTCGACGTGCTGTTGTGCCAGAATCGGCGCACCGGCAGCGACCCGGCCGATGATCGGCAGTGTCGATTCGTCAGCCTTGGCTTCGAAGCCAGGGATACGAATACCGCGGGACGCACCCGGGGTCATTTCGATCGCACCCTTGCGGGCAAGGGCCTTCAGGTGTTCTTCGGCAGCATTGGGGGATTTGAATCCCAGCTCCAGGGCGATTTCTGCCCGGGTCGGCGGATAGCCGTTGTCGTCGAGGCAGCGCTTGATAAAAGCGAGAATCTCAGCTTGGCGTGGCGTCAGTTTTAGCATGTTGATCGCTCTGTCTTTTTATACAGTGACTGGGATTATATACAGTGAACTGCGCTTGGCAATCATCGTTTTTGCCGACTCCGCCGGACGGTCATCCGTCGGGCCCTGCAAAGCCTGGAGACAGCGCTGCCTACAGGCAGTGGAAGATGTGATTAAATAGGTGCGAATCGGGTGACTGACCGGCCGGAAAACGGACCTGCAGGCTTGACATTGCACAAGGTGAAACGTATGTTTCAAACAAGTGTTTGTCAGGCGGAGTAGCCATGGCCCAGTCGGAAACCGTTGAACGCATTCTTGATGCTGCCGAGCAGTTGTTCGCGGAAAAAGGATTTGCTGAAACTTCATTGCGGCTTATCACCAGCAAGGCCGGGGTCAACCTGGCAGCAGTGAACTATCATTTCGGCTCGAAAAAAGCCCTGATTCAGGCGGTGTTCTCGCGCTTCCTGGGGCCATTCTGCATCAGCCTCGACCGTGAGTTGGAGCGGCGCCAGGCCAAGCCTGAGAATAAGCCGAGCCTGGAAGACCTGCTGGAAATCCTCGTCGAGCAAGCCCTGGTGGTACAGCCGCGCAGCGGCAACGATCTGTCGATCTTCATGCGCCTGCTGGGCCTGGCGTTCAGTCAGAGCCAGGGCCACTTGCGACGTTACCTCGAAGATATGTACGGCAAAGTATTCCGTCGCTACATGTTGCTGGTGAACGAGGCGGCCCCGCGTATTCCCCCTATCGAATTGTTCTGGCGCGTGCACTTCATGCTCGGTGCTGCTGCGTTCAGCATGTCCGGGATCAAAGCCTTGCGCGCCATCGCCGAGACCGATTTCGGCGTCAACACCTCCATCGAGCAGGTGATGCGCCTGATGGTGCCGTTCCTGGCCGCCGGCATGCGCGCGGAAAGCGGCGTCACCGACCCGGCCATGGCCGCCGCTCAACTGCGCCCGCGTAGCAAGTCCGTCCCGGTGGCGGCCAAGGTTTAGCCACTGGCGTCTGGGCGCAACCGCTTGCATCCGCTAAGCTAGCCGCCCATGCCGATTTCAACTATTTATCCGCACTTCACCGCCTTGCCTGGCTTGACCTGGCGAGGCGGTGAAGTGCGCGCGTCATTCAAGGAAAATTTATGACTGCTGCCCTGCAAGGCTCTTTAATGGTGGACGTCGCCGGCACCTGGCTGACGGCTGAAGATCGCCACTTGTTGCGCCAGCCTGAAGTGGGCGGCCTGATCATTTTTGCGCGCAACATCGAGCATCCGCGCCAGGTGCGGGAATTGAGCGCCGCCATTCGCGCAGTGCGCCCGGACCTGTTGCTGGCTGTGGATCAGGAAGGCGGTCGGGTCCAGCGCCTGCGCCAGGGGTTTGTGCGCCTGCCGGCCATGCGGGCGTTGGCGGACAATGCCAATGCCGAATACCTGGCCGAGCAGTGCGGTTGGGTCATGGCCACGGAAGTACTGGCCGTCGGCCTGGACCTGAGCTTCGCCCCCGTGCTGGACCTCGACTACCAGCGCAGCGCCGTTGTAGGCACGCGCTCGTTCGAAGGTGATCCCGAGCGTGCCGCGTTGCTGGCCGGCGCCTTTATCCGAGGCATGAACAGCGCTGGCATGGCCGCCACCGGCAAGCACTTCCCGGGTCATGGCTGGGCCGAGGCAGATTCCCACGTCGCCATTCCCGTTGATGAGCGCAGCCTGGAACAACTGCGCACCCATGACCTGGTGCCGTTCGCGCGCCTGAGCAAGCAATTGGCCGCGGTCATGCCGGCCCACGTTATTTACCCACAGGTGGATAACCAGCCGGCCGGCTTCTCGCGTCGCTGGTTGCAGGACATCCTGCGCGGCGAATTGCAGTTCGATGGGGTGATTTTCAGTGATGACCTGTCCATGGCCGGTGCCCACGTGGTGGGGGATGCGGCGAGCCGGATCGAGGCTGCTTTAAGTGCTGGCTGCGACATGGGCCTGGTGTGCAATGACCGCGCAGCGGCCGAACTGGCCCTGAGTGCCGCCCAGCGCATGAAGGTCACGCCATCGGCACGTATTGCCCGTATGCGTGGGCAGGCGATTGCGTCGACTGACTATAAGCAGGATCCGCGTTGGTTGGCGGCGCTTGGCGCGCTTCGGGATGCACAGTTGATCGAATGAGATTGAGGTGCGCCCATCGCAGGCAAGCCAGCTCCCACATTTGATTTGTGGCGGGGCCATAATTCTCTGCCCCAGTGAGATCCCCTGTGGGAGCGGGCTTGCCCGCGATGGCGGCAGCCCAGTCACTCTTTCTGGCGGCTGACCCACCGCTATCGCAGGCAAGCCAGCTCCCACATTTGATTTGTGGCGGTACCAAAAATCTCTGCCCCAGTGAGCCCCCTGTGGGAGCGGGCTTGCCCGCGATCGCGGCAACCCAGTCACTCTTTCTGGCGGCTGACCCACCGCTATCGCAGGCAAGCCAGCTCCCACATTTGATTTGTGGCGGTACCAAAAATCTCTGCCCTAGTGAGGCCCCCTGTGGGAGTGGGCTTGCCCGCGATGGCGGCAGCCCAGTCACTCTTTCTGGCGGCTGACCCACCGCTATCGCAGGCAAGCCAGCTCCCACATTTGATTTGTGGCGGTACCAAAAATCTCTGCCCCAGTGAGCCCCCTGTGGGAGCGGGCTTGCCCGCGATAGCTATCTAGCTATCAACGCTTCTCTAGCTTTTGGGGCAACGGCGCAAACAGCGCCTCGATATCCTCGTTGCCCAGCTTCCAGTCGCCCGTGGTGCGGCCATCCAGCACCCCCGCTGCCAGGTCTGACTTTTCTTGCTGCAGCGCCTGGATCTTCTCTTCCACGGTGCCCCGGGCAATCATCTTGTACACAAACACTGGCTTTTCCTGGCCGATGCGATACGCACGGTCAGTCGCCTGGTTTTCCGTGGCCGGGTTCCACCAGGGGTCGTAGTGGATCACGGTATCGGCTTCGGTCAGGTTAAGTCCCACGCCGCCCGCCTTGAGGCTGATCAGGAAGATCTGCAGCTTGCCACTCTGGAAGTCCTTGACCGGCGTGCGTCGGTCGCGGGTCTGGCCGGTCAGCAAGGCGTAGGCGACCCCGCGTTTTTTCAGCTCGAGCTCAATCAGGCTGAGCATCGAGGTGAACTGCGAGAACAGCAGGATCCTGCGCCCTTCGGCAAACAGTTCCTCGAGCATCTCCATCAGGCTGTCGAGCTTGCCGGAACTGCTGCCGCGTGCGGGCAGGGTGGCGTCGTTTACCAGGCGCAGATCGCAACAGACCTGGCGCAGCTTGAGCAGCGCTTCCAGAATGATGATCTGGCTGCGGGCCACGCCCTTGCGGGTGATCTCGTCGCGCACCTTCTTGTCCATGGCCAGGCGCATGGTTTCGTACACATCGCGCTGGGCTTCATTGAGATCGACCCAGTGGATGATCTCGATTTTGGGCGGCAATTCAGTAGCCACCTGTTCCTTGGTACGGCGCAACAGGAACGGCTTGATCCGACCGTTGAGGTGTTGCAATCGCACGTCGCTGCCGCGTTTTTCGATGGGCACGCGGTAGTCACGGTTGAAGCTTTTTACATCGCCCAACCAACCCGGCAGCAGGAAGTGGAACAGCGACCACAGCTCGCCCAGGTGGTTTTCCAGGGGCGTGCCGCTCAGGCACAGGCGCTGGCGTGCATTCAGCTCGCGGGCGGCCTGGGCGGCCTTGCTGGTGGGGTTCTTGATGTACTGGGCTTCGTCGAGGATCAGCACATGCAGTGGCTGCACGGCCAGTTGTTCGATGTCTTTGGGCAGCAGGGCGTAGGTGGTCAGCAGCAGGTCGTAGTCCTGCAACTGGGCGAAGTGTTTCTTGCGCCCGGCACCGTACAGTGCCAGCACCTTGAGCTGCGGGGTGAAGTGCGCCGCTTCGTCGAGCCAGTTGGGGATCAGGCTGGTAGGCATCACCACCATGCACGGCCGGTCCAGGCGCCCGGCGATTTTTTCGCTGAGAATATGCGCCAGGGTCTGCAGGGTTTTGCCCAGGCCCATGTCATCCGCGAGAATCCCGCCCACTTCCAGTTGGCGCAGGGACTGCATCCAGCTCAGGCCTTCGAGCTGGTAGGGGCGCAACGTGGCGTTTAGGCCCTCGGGGGCGGCGCAGGTGAAGTCCTTGATGTCGCGCAGGCGCTGGGCAAAGTTGCGGATCTGCTCGCCACCTTCCCATTGCAGCGGCAGGTCTTCCAGCGGGTTGAGGCGAATCGCGTCGGCCTTGGCCAGGCGCAAGGCGGTGGTGCCAGGCTCCTGCAGGTAGAACTCACCGAGGGTCGCCAGCACCGGTTTGAGCCGGCCGTAGGGCAGGGCGACTTGCAGCGGGCCGTGGCCACCGTTGGGCAGGCCGGGGATGTTCACCAGGATCAGTTCGTCGTCGCGGCGGCGCGCGAGCTTTTCCGGGTTGAGGATTTCGGTGTGGGAGCGCATCAGGTTCAGCAGGATCGGCAGCAGGCTCAGCCGTTCGCCATTGACGATAATCCCCAACTCCAGGTCGAACCAGTCGCGCTCCGGCACTTCATCGACGCTGGCGTACCAGTCCTCGACCGGGCTCAGGTCGAAGCCGAAATCCTCGTCGATCTGCAGTTCCCAACCGGCAGCCCGCAGGCTTGGGGAGGCGTTGAGGGTGAAGTTCAGCCAGGCGCTGTCATTGACCATCTCAAACAGCTCGCCGGCGCTTTCCGGCAGGGCCTTGCTCTGGCGGGTGGCGATCTTGAAGCCCAGCAGGCGCAGGTGCTCGCGAAAGCCTTGCTCCACCTCGGGATGGCGCTTGATCCGCAGGCTCTGGGTTTCCTGGCGGACAACGATGTCGGCGTTTTTCTGGCCGCTGACATAGTTACCCTGGTAATTGAACGACAGCGCTGCGCGGTGCTGGATATAGCGCTGCATCTTGCCGTTGCGCGGCTCAAAGGCGCTGAACTCGATGCTGGCCAGCCACAGCCGGGGAATCGGCTGCACATCCTCGAGCACCACTTGCGGCAGGACCACGCGGTTATCCAGCACGGCCTGCAGTTTCTCCAGCAGCTCGGCATCCTTGGCCGCCGCCGGGTAGGCCAGGGTTTCCTGGACCTGCAGCAGCACGGCCGCGATGTGTTTGCAATTGGTGTGCACGGGGCAGGTGCAACGGCTGTCCACCAGGATCAGGGTGCCTTTGGCCGATTCGCGCAGGGAGATGGTCTGGCGATACACATTGCCGCCCGAGCCTTCGCAACTGGCGATGATGGTGCTGTCGCCGGACTCGACAATCCTTACGCGGTTTTCCAGGGCGTAGCGCCGGCCGCGCTCCAGGCTTTGTTCCTTGAAGCGGTTGGCCCAGGACGGAGCCAGGGGTTTGGTCAGCGACGACGTCAGGGGCATGGCGCTGGATCAGTCCGCCAGGCCGGGCGGCGGCGCGCTCGGTGGCTTGGCAGTAAGGGAGGTGATCTTGATCAGCAGGGCCAGGTGGCCAGCGTCCAGGTAATTGAGCTGGTTGTTCTTGGTGCGCACGTCCGGTTGGCTCAAGTGTTCGCTGGCAATCACGCTGCCGTTGTTGTCGAACTGGTTGAGCCAGAAGCTGGCGTCAATACGGGTAAAACGCCCCAATTGCAGGTCCAGGGTGCCCTGGATGGGGTATTGGCCAAACTGTTCCTGGCCGTCGGTGATTTTCACCTTCACCGGCTGCTCGCCCAGGTTCTGCTCCCAGGCTTTGTGCAGCAGCACGGTGTAGTCGCCATTGGCCTGGAGTTTCTCGACGATATTGTTCAGGCGCGGCGGGCTGATTTTCTCGATCCCTTGGCGCGGCGCCCCGGCGGCCCAGTCTTCCGGGGCCGGCCGACTATTGATCAGCGGCTCTGCATTCTGGCGGATCAGGATCATTTCCACCTGGTAGAGGCTGTCGGCAAACGCCGAAGGTGCGACTACCACCAACAACAGGCTCAGGATACGAAGCAGGCGCATGGGGCGTCCTTCAAGCAGGTTTCGGGATGAGGCGCTCAAACAGCGCCTCCAATGTATTAAAGCGCTCTTCTGCACGTTCCATCGGCACCATGAACTTGAACAGCGTAGCGCCTTCGAATTTGTAGCGGTTGGGCTGGCCCTGGATCAACTTGATCAGTACCAGCGGGTCTACCGGCGTCTGCGCTTCGAACTCGATACGCCCTCCCTGCGGCCCGGCGTCGACCTTCTTGATCCCCAGTTGCTCGGCCTGCAATTTGAGCAGGGTCAGGCGCACCAGGTTCTTGGTCGGCTCCGGCAACAGGCCGAAGCGGTCGATCATCTCCACTTGCAGGTCCTTGAGACCTTCTTCGTCAGTGGCCGAGGCGATGCGCTTGTACAGGATCAGGCGTGCATGCACATCCGGCAGGTAGTCTTCGGGAATCAATGCCGGCAGACGCAGGTTGATTTCCGGCCCGCCGCCCAGGGGTTGGTCGAGGTTCGGTTGTTCGCCTTTGCGGATGGCCTTCACCGCGCGCTCCAGCATCTCCATATAGAGGGTAAAGCCCACGGCCTGGATCTGCCCGCTCTGGCCGTCGCCCAGCAGTTCGCCGGCGCCGCGGATTTCCAGGTCGTTGGTGGCCAGCACAAAACCCGCGCCCAGGTCCTGGGTGTTGGCGATGGCTTCCAGGCGCTTTTCCGCATCGCCGGTAATTTGCTGGCGCGGTGGTGTCAGCAGGTAGGCGTAGGCCTGGTGGTGACTGCGGCCGACCCGGCCACGCAACTGATGCAACTGCGCCAGGCCGAACTTGTCGGCGCGCTCGATGATAATGGTGTTGGCGCTCGGCACGTCGATGCCGGTCTCGATAATGGTCGAGGCGATCAGCACGTTGAAGCGCTTGTGGTAGAAGTCGCTCATCACCTGTTCGAGTTCGCGTTCGCGCATCTGCCCGTGGCCGATGCCGATCCGCGCTTCCGGCACCAGTTCGGCGAGGTCGGCGGCGCATTTCTCGATGGTTTTCACATCGTTGTGCAGGTAGTAGACCTGGCCGCCGCGCAGCAACTCGCGCAGCAGGGCTTCCTTGATCGTGCTGTTGTTCTGCTCCATGACGAAGGTGCGCACCGACAGGCGTCGTGCCGGCGGCGTGGCGATGATCGACAGGTCGCGCATGCCCGACACCGCCATGTTCAGCGTGCGCGGGATCGGTGTGGCGGTCAGGGTCAGGATATCGACCTCGCTGCGCAGGGCCTTGAGCTGCTCCTTCTGGCGTACGCCAAAGCGGTGCTCTTCGTCGATGATCACCAGGCCCAGGTTCTTGATCTTCACATCGTCCGACAGCAGCTTGTGCGTACCGATCACGATGTCGATCTTGCCTTCGGCCAGGTCGGCCACGGCTGCGTTGACTTCCTTGGCGGACTTGAAGCGGCTCATCACCTCCACGGTCACCGGCCAATCGGCAAAGCGGTCGCGGAAGCTGTTGTAGTGCTGCTGGGCGAGCAGGGTGGTTGGCACCAGGATTGCCACCTGGCGGCCGCCATGCACCGCGATAAACGCGGCGCGCATCGCCACTTCGGTCTTGCCAAAGCCCACGTCACCGCAGACCAGGCGGTCCATGGGCTTGGGCGCGAGCATATCGGCGCGCACGGCGTCGATGGTGGTTTGCTGGTCCGGGGTTTCTTCGAAGGCGAAGCCGGCGCTGAACGTGGCGTAGTCGGCCTTCGGGTCGGCGAACGCATAGCCTTCGCGGGCCGCGCGGCGAGCATAGATGTCCAGCAGCTCGGCGGCTACGTCGCGCACCTGCTCGGCGGCCTTGCGCTTGGCCTTCTGCCAGGTCTCGGAACCCAGGCGGTGCAACGGCGCCAGGGCGTCGTCGCTGCCGGTGTAGCGCGCGATCAGGTGCAGGTTGGCCACCGGCACATAGAGCTTGGCGCCCTCGGCGTATTCCATGGTGAGGAATTCGGCGGCCTGGTTGTCGATCTCCAGGGTCTGCAGGCCCAGGTAGCGCCCCACGCCGTGGTCGATATGCACCACCGGCGCGCCTTCGCGCAGTTCGGTGAGGTTCTTGATCACCGCGTCGTTGTTGGCGTCGGCACGTTTTTCCCGGCGCCGGCGCTGCATCACGCGTTGGCCGAACAGCGGGCTCTCGGCAATCAGCGCCAGGGCCGGATCATCCAGTTGCAGGCCTTCGTTCAGCGGCGCAATGGTGATCGCCAGGCGGTCCTTGCCGGCGACAAAGTCCGGCCAGCTGTCGACGGTTTTTGGTCGCAGCTTCAGACGTTCGAGCAACTCCAGCAGCACTTCGCGGCGCCCGGCGGATTCGGCGGTAAACAGCACGCGGCCGGGGAAGTCGCCGAGGAAGTCGGACAACGCTTGCAGCGGCTGGCTGGCCTTGGCTTCGATGGCCAGGTTGGGCAGGGTTTGGGCGGGGAAGCGTTCGCGGCCGACGCCGGCTTCCACATCCTGTTGGCTGGCGACCACCCGTGGCCAGTTCTTCAGGCGGGCGAAGCAGTCCTCTACCGGCAGGAACAGCTCGGCAGGCGGCAATAAAGGCCGGGATGGATCGACGCGGCGTTCTTCATAACGGTTGCGCACGTCGTTCCAGAAGTTTTCCGCCGCCTGTTCGATGCCCGGCAGCGAGAACACCTGAGTGTCCTGGGGCAGGTAATCGAACAGGGTCGAGGTTTCGTCGAAGAACAGCGGCAAGTAGTACTCGATACCGGCGGGGGTAATCCCGCTGCTCAAGTCCTGGAAGATCGGGCAACGGCGGAAATCCACGTCAAAGCGTTCGCGAAAGCGCGCCTTGAAGCGCGTGACGGCGTCTTTTTGCAGGGGGAATTCCCTGGCCGGCAGCAGCTTGATCGACTGTACTTTGTCGATGGAGCGCTGGTTTTCCGGGTCGAAGGTGCGCAGGGTCTCGATTTCGTCGTCGAACAGGTCGATGCGGTAGGGCAGTTTGCTGCCCATCGGGAACAGGTCGATCAACGCGCCACGCACGGCGAACTCGCCATGCTCGTACACCGTATCGACGCAGCGGTAGCCGCTGGCTTCCAGGCGCGTGCGCATCTGTTCCACGTCGAGTTTCTGGCCGATATCCAGCACCAGGCTGCTGCCCAGCAGGAACTTGGTCGGCGCCAGGCGGTGCAGGGCCGTGGTGATCGGCACCACCAGTACGCCGTGGGCCAGTTCCGGCAAGCGGTACAGGCTGGCGATGCGCTGGGAGATGATGTCCTGGTGCGGCGAGAACAAGTCGTAGGGCAGGGTTTCCCAGTCCGGGAAATGCAGCACCGGCAAATCGGGGGCAAAGAAACTCAGCTCCTGCTCCAACCGTTCGGCGCTTTGGCTGTCGGCGGTCAATAGCAGGGTAAAGCGCTTGGCTGCACTGGCAGCCTCGGCAATGGCCAGGCTCAGGGCGGCACCGGGCAGATTGCCCCAATGCTGTTTACCTGCCTCGGCAGGGAGTAGCGGTAGACGCAGGACGGGCACGGACGTTTGAGCTCCAGCGTTGCGACAAAGTCGGTAATTGTAACGGCCCGGAGTGCCGCCTGTCAGTTGCTGACTGTGCCTATTACGGTTTGTAGGAAATGTAGTGGCTAAGACAAACAATGCGCGGTTTTGACTCAAAATGTAGTGCCAAAATGCACGTATGTTTCGGAGGGTTACGGACAAGTGGCCCGAGGCTTTCACCAGGGGGGGCGCTGGAAGCCGCGTATTTACTGGCCTGTAGCGCGGCGAAAATTATGTGCAAGGGCTTTTGTTGCGTGGCGCGCATTGCTCCGGGGGCGGTCGGGCGGCATAATGTAGCCCCTTTTTTCAGCCCCTACATGTGGAAGGTTCCCGTGACTCAGAAGCCCGACCAGTGTCTTGGTGAATGGATCGACCGTGAAGCACTCGCAGAAGCGATGATCCCGCTTATCGGTCAGCTGTACCGCAATAACAATGTGGTGAGCTCGATCTATGGCCGCAGCCTGATCAACCAATCAGTCATCGCGATTCTCAAGGCTCATCGCTTTGCTCGCCATCGTTCTTCGGACGATAGCGAACTCTCCGTCCACGAAACATTCCCTCTGCTTAAAGCCATGAGCGAGCTCAAGCTCGGCGCGGCTTCGGTGGACCTGGGCAAGTTGGCGTTCAAATTCCGCGCTCAAGGCAATGGCCGCAGCGCCGAGCAGTTCGTGCGTGAAGAACTGGCCGACGTGGTTGGCCAGCAAAACGCCGCATCCCGTAAAGGCACTGACGTGGTGCTGTACGGCTTCGGTCGTATCGGCCGTCTGCTGGCACGCATCCTGATCGAAAAAACCGGCGGTGGCGACGGCCTGCGCCTGCGGGCCATTGTCGTGCGCAAAGGCGCCGAAAATGACCTGACCAAGCGCGCCAGCCTCTTGCGTCGCGACTCGGTACACGGTTCGTTCAATGGCACCATCACCATCGACGAAGAAAACAACACCATCACCGCCAACGGTAACCTGATCCAGGTGATCTACGCGAAGAACCCGACCGAGGTGGATTACACCCAGTACGGCATCCAGAACGCCTTGCTGGTGGACAACACCGGCGTATGGCGTGATGCCGACGGCCTGGGCCAGCACCTGGCCTGCCCGGGTATCGACCGCGTTGTGCTGACTGCGCCTGGCAAGGGCAAGCTGAAGAACATCGTTCACGGCATCAACCACAACGAAATCACCGCTGACGACAAGATCGTGTCCGCCGCTTCCTGCACCACCAACGCCATCGTGCCGGTGCTCAAGGCTGTGAATGACAAGTTCGGCATCATCAACGGTCACGTCGAAACCGTTCACTCGTACACCAACGACCAGAACCTGATCGACAACTTCCACAAGGGCGATCGCCGTGGCCGTAGCGCCGCGCTGAACATGGTGATCACCGAGACCGGTGCTGCCACCGCTGCTGCCAAGGCCCTGCCTGAGCTGGCCGGCAAGCTGACCGGTAACGCGATCCGTGTACCCACGCCGAACGTGTCGATGGCCATTCTCAACCTCAACCTTGAGAAAGCCGCCACCCGCGAAGAGATGAACGAGTACCTGCGCTACATGGCGCTGCACTCCGATCTGCATAAGCAAATCGACTTCGTCAATTCCCAGGAAGTGGTGTCCACCGACTTCGTTGGCTCGCGCCACGCCGGTGTGGTCGATGCTGAAGCGACCATCACCCAGGATAACCGCGTTGTACTGTACGTCTGGTACGACAACGAGTTCGGTTACAGCTGCCAGGTGGTGCGCGTGATGGAAGACATGGCTGGGGTCAACCCGCCAGCGTTTCCGCGCTAAGCGTTAGCGGTAAATGAAAAAGCCCCGACTGGTTCGGGGCTTTTTTGTGGCTGGGGGTTTGTGTGGGGTTTGAAGGCCTCATCGCGGGCAAGCCCGCTCCCACAGTTTGATTTGCGAATACATTCAAATGTGTGGGCGGGCTTGTCGGGCCGCCGCATCGCCGCGATAGCGATCTATCAGGCCCCACCGACTACCGAAGCCTGCGCAGTGCGCAGTTCGTGCCGATTCCCCTTGAACAGCACCAGGGTCGCCACTAGCCCCAGCACCGCCGCCCCACTGAGCCAGATCCCCGGCGCTGCCTTGTTATCCAGTACATGGATCAGGTAAGTACAGGCGGCCGGGGTAAAGCCGCCAAAGGTTGCGGTCGCCAGGCTGTAGGCCAATGAAAAGCCTGTGGTGCGTACTTCCACTGGCATGATTTCGGTCAGCGCGACGACCATGGCGCCGTTGTACGAGCCATACAGAAACGACAGCCATAACTCGACGAGCAGCAGGTGGCTGAAGCTCGGATTGGCCACCAGCCATGACAGGGCCGGGTATGCCGTGAGGATTGCCAGAATAGTCGCCCCCAGCAGCAAGGGTTTGCGACCCACCTTGTCGGATACCGCGCCCATCACGGGCAACCAAAAGAAGTTCGACAGGCCGATGCACACGGTGACCAGCAACGCATCCAGGTCCGACAGGTGCAGTTCGGCCTTGCCGAAGGTCGGTGTGTAGGCGGTGATCAGGTAGAACGACACGGTCGTCATCACCACCAGCGCCATGCCTGCCAGGACGATGCCGAAATTCTGGCCGATGGAGCGGATGATTTCCTGCAGGGTAGGGCGATGTTTACGTGCATGGAATTCCGGGGTTTCCTCCAGGGAGCGGCGAATCACGAAGATCACCGGCACGATCAGGCAGCCGATCAGGAACGGCACGCGCCAGCCCCACTCACCCATCTCCTCGGGGCTCAGCCAGTGGTTCAGGCCCACGCCCAGCAGGCCGGCGAAGACCACGGCGGCTTGTTGGCTGGCGGACTGCCAACTGACGAAGAAACCTTTACGTCCCGGCGTGGCGATCTCCGCCAGGTACACCGAGACCCCGCCCAGTTCGACACCTGCCGAGAAGCCTTGCAGCAATCGGCCAAACAGCACGATCAGCGGCGCGGCTACCCCGAGGGTGGCGTAGCCGGGCACGCAGGCGATCAGCACGGTGCCGGCGGCCATCATGGCCAGGGTGATCACCAGGCCTTTTTTACGGCCATGGCGGTCGATGTAGGCACCGAGGAAAATTGCCCCCAGCGGACGCATCAGGAACCCGGCACCGAAGGTCGCCAGGGACAACATCAGGGACGCAAAGGCGCTGTCGGCAGGGAAGAAGGTCTTGGCAATGGCCGTGGCGTAGAAACCGTAGACCATGAAGTCGAACATTTCGAGAAAGTTACCGCTGACAACGCGAAAGATCGCCTTGCCTTTGCCCGTGGTGTTGGACATGTCATTTACTCAACTGGCTATCTTGTTGGAAATCCCTGGTCGTCGTTCTTCCTTGCTGCAAGGTCTGGGCGCTGGCTGGCGCTCAAGAGTTTTGTAACCATATGTGTATCCGTGTGGGCGAGCAACAAAAACCGTTAGCAAGCTGGCTATTTGTCATGAAGCAACCCGCGTCAGGCGACGACATGCCGCATAATGGCCAGCCCCGGAAATGTGCTTGAGTGCGGCTTCATTGGGTTTTCAGCAGCGATAAGGTTGTGTGGCTTATGGGCGGTTTGCGATGCGCGATGGTGGGTGCTGCGTTGGCGATCTTGACGGGCTGCGGCGGCGATGAGCTCCTGGAGGCGTTTGGCGGCCCGACCATGGGCAGCACTTATTCAATCAAATATGTCCGTACCCCCGGGACGCCGGCGGCCAATGATGTGCAGCCGCAGGTCGAGCGCATCCTTGCCGAGGTCGACCGACAGCTGTCGACCTATCGCAGCGATTCCGATATCGAGCGCTTCAATGACTTGCCGGCCAACCGCTGCCAGCCGATGCCCGAGTCGATCCTGCAGTTGGTACGCACGGGCGAGCAGTTGTCCCAGGCCAGTGGCGGCGCTTTTGACCTGACCGTCGAGCCACTGCTCAACCTGTGGGGCTTCGGACCCCAGGCGCGGCAGGTAAAAGTCCCGGATCCCATGACGCTGGCCTTGGCGCGCCAGCGCGTCGGTCATCAGCACTTGCGCATCGACGGTCACCAGCTGTGCAAGGACGCGGCGGTGCAAGTGGACTTCAACAGCATCGCCGCCGGCTACACGGTAGACCGGATCGCCGAGCGGCTAGGGCAGTTGGGCATTCAGCGGTACCTGGTCGAAGTGACTGGCGAGCTCAAGGCTGCCGGGCGCAAACCCGATGGCACGCCCTGGCGTGTGGCCCTGGAGGAGCCCCGCGATGACCAGCAGGTGGCTGAGCGCGTGATCGTGGTGGACGGCTTCGGCGTGTCTACTTCAGGTGACTATCGCAATTATTTCCAGCAGGATGGTCGCCGCTATTCCCACACCCTCGATGCCCGTAGCGGGGCGCCGATCACCCATCACCTGGCGTCGGTCACGGTGCTGGAGCCTTCGGCGCTTATGGCGGACGGCTTGTCGACCTTGCTCCTGGTGCTGGGGCCCGACGAGGGCTGGGACTATGCAGAAAAACAGCGGATCGCGGCATTTTTTGTGATGCGTGAGGGGGATGCTTTCGTCACACGCAGCAACAAAGCGTTCGAACAACTGACGACGGTCAAGCCGTAATCAATACTGTGTAGTAAAGGCAAAACTGGCCTACGACGCGACCAAGGGTTAATGTGCGCGGCGTTGAGCCTTATATAGACTGTGCCCCGGCTCACACACCTGAGCCTATTTGATCCTTCATGACCGCTGGCCGCGGCATGATTTAGCCAGGCGCCCAACCGTGCGTCCTGGCCTGTTCTGAGGAGTACGCATGGCTGTCTACAACTACGACGTGGTGGTACTGGGTTCCGGCCCAGCTGGAGAAGGTGCGGCGATGAACGCCGCCAAAGCAGGACGCAAGGTGGCGATGGTCGATAGCCGTCGTCAGGTCGGCGGTAACTGCACCCACCTGGGCACCATCCCGTCCAAGGCCTTGCGTCACTCGGTGCGCCAGATCATGCAGTTCAACACCAACCCGATGTTCCGGGCCATTGGTGAGCCGCGCTGGTTCTCGTTCCCGGATGTACTGAAAAGCGCCGAGAAAGTCATTTCCAAACAAGTCGCCTCGCGTACCGGCTACTACGCCCGTAACCGCGTCGACCTGTTCTTCGGCACCGGCAGCTTCGCCGACGAGCAAACCGTCGAAGTGGTCTGCGCCAATGGCGTGGTCGAGAAGCTGGTGGCCAAGCACATCATCATCGCCACCGGTTCGCGTCCGTATCGCCCGGCCGATATCGACTTCCACCACCCGCGTATCTACGATAGCGACACGATCCTCAGCCTGGGCCACACCCCGCGCAAACTGATCATCTACGGCGCCGGCGTGATCGGCTGTGAATACGCCTCGATCTTCAGCGGCCTGGGTGTGCTGGTGGAGCTGGTGGACAACCGCGACCAGTTGCTGAGCTTCCTCGACTCGGAAATTTCCCAGGCGTTGAGCTATCACTTCAGCAACAACAACATCACCGTGCGCCACAACGAGGAATACGACCGCGTTGAAGGCCTGGACAACGGTGTGATCCTGCACCTCAAGTCCGGCAAGAAGATCAAGGCCGATGCCTTGCTCTGGTGCAACGGCCGTACGGGCAACACCGACAAGCTGGGCATGGAAAACATCGGGGTCAAGGTCAACAGCCGTGGCCAGATCGAGGTGGATGAGAACTACCGCACTTGCGTCACCAATATCTATGGTGCCGGCGATGTGATCGGCTGGCCGAGCCTGGCCAGTGCCGCCCACGACCAGGGCCGTTCGGCGGCTGGCAGCATTGTCGACAATGGCAGCTGGCGCTATGTCAACGATGTGCCGACCGGGATCTACACCATTCCCGAGATCAGCTCCATCGGCAAGAACGAGCACGAGCTGACCAAGGCCAAGGTGCCTTACGAAGTGGGCAAGGCGTTCTTCAAGAGCATGGCGCGTGCGCAGATCGCCGGCGAGCCGCAAGGCATGCTGAAGATCCTGTTCCACCGCGAGACCCTGGAAGTGCTTGGCGTGCATTGCTTCGGCTACCAGGCCTCGGAGATCGTGCACATCGGCCAGGCGATCATGAGCCAGCCGGGTGATCTCAATACCCTTAAGTATTTTGTGAACACCACGTTCAACTACCCGACCATGGCTGAAGCCTATCGGGTAGCGGCCTACGACGGCCTCAACCGGCTTTTTTGAGCGGCTCCGGCCGGTGGCCTGAGCCGGCCGGGGAGACCGATTTCAGTAATTCCCGAGAGTGGCAGTGGCCAAACCGGGAAAGTCTGTAATCAGGCTATCTACGCCGAAGTCGGCGAGCCTGCGCATCAGCGCGGGTTCGTTGACTGTCCACACGGACACGTGCAAGCCCTGGCGCTGGGCTTTTTCCAGTCGCTCGGGAGTGCACAACGTCCAGTTCAACGCCAAATACTCACAGCCATAGTTCTGCGCGACCTTCAGCGGGTCGAGCCAGGCGTATTCGGCCACCAGTCCACGGGACAGGTCCGGCGTCAGCTCCAGGGCGGCTTTCAACACTTCCCGCGAGCTTGAAGTCACGGTGACCTTGTCCAGCAGGCCAAAGCGCTGGGCCATTTCCCGGATCGCCAGTACGGTGGTCGCGGCGCGGGTGCGCGAGGCGCTTTTGACTTCCAGTTGCCAGTGGTCGAAGTCGCACTGCTCAAACAGTTCTTCCAGGCGCGGGATCGGGCAAGGGGTGACCCAGCCTGGGCCGCCTTTGCGTGCGTCCATCTTCACCAGGTCGGCGGCGACGTATTCCACCACCTTGCCGCGTCGGTCTGCGGTGCGCTTCAAGGTCGGGTCGTGGATCACCATCAACTCGCCGTCCATGGACAGGTGCAAGTCCAGTTCGCAACGGCGCACGCCGTGCTTGAGGCATTGCTGGAAGCTGGTCAGGGTGTTTTCCGGTGCTTCGCCTTTAGCGCCGCGGTGGCCATAAATCAGGGTCACAGTTGCTCCTTTTCGCCAGGTGTCTGGCTGGATAAATACGAAATCAGGTGTCTTGGCCGTCGCTTTGTTCCCGGGCCAGGCGCCGTTCCTGGGCCTGTTTTTGCAAAATATAGCGAGCCAGCAACTGGCGCTGGGCGTCAGTCATGGATTCGAATTCGGTACCGATGTCAAAACTGTCGCCCTTGGGATCGCAATGGGTGACCTTGGCCCGCAGCAGCAGGCCCAGCGCCTGGGGCATCAGCACCAGCTTGACCGCCAGGTGGCTGCCGGGCGTGAGCACCGTGGGGTGTTGGAAGTCGATGCCACCTTCGGAAATGATCACCGGCTGCGGCGCGCCGATCTCGCCCAGCAGGCTTTGCGCCATGACCTGGCTGAGCAAATCCATGCGTTTGTTCTGCACTTTGAGGAAGGCGGCGAGGGTGCGGTCGCGCTCGCCGAGCTGGCGCAGCAGGTGTTGGGACTCGAATTCGCTCAGGTGCAGTTCACTGAGCAGGTTGAACAGCGGGGAATCATCCAGCAACACTTCCTTGCTCGCCGCTTGCGGGGCCGACAGGCTTTTGATTTGGAGTGCGATCATGTCGTCGATACGGTAGTATTCGCGGCGATCTTCTTCATCTAATGTCGTCATGGCGAACCCCAGGTAACGGTAATGGTCTGAGTGTAAAGCTGCTTACCAGACCCCGCCACCGGGACGTCTTCTTTTCCTCCGAACAAGCCCCGACATGTTCAGACCTCTCTTCGTATTTATTGGCACGCGTTATACCCGTGCAAAGCGTCGCAATCATTTTGTGTCGTTCATTTCCCTGACCTCCATGATCGGACTCGCCCTGGGCGTCGTCGTAATGATCGTGGTGCTATCGGTGATGAATGGCTTCGATCATGAGATGCGCACCCGCGTGCTGGGCATGGTGCCCCACGCGACCATCGAGTCCGGCGAGCCCCTGGGCGACTGGCAAGGCCTGGCCGACAAGGTCAAGCAGAACCCCAAGGTGCTGGCCGTCGCGCCATTTACCCAGATGCAGGGGCTGTTGACCAACAATGGCAAGGTGCAGAAAGTCCTGCTCAATGCCATCGACCCGGCACAGGAGCGCAAGGTCTCGATCATTGATCAGTTCATGCAGCAGGGCCAGCTCGATGCCCTGTCGCCTGGCAGCTTCGGCATCGTGATCGGCGACCGCGCGGCGGCCAAGCTCGGCGTGGCCATTGGCGACAAGCTGACCTTCGTCGCCCCGGAAGTCACCGTGACCCCGGCGGGCATGTTCCCGCGCATGAAGCGCTTTACCGTAGTCGGCATCTTTCATGTCGGCGCCGGCGAAATCGACGGCTTCCTCGGCCTGACCAACCTTACCGACCTGGCCCGCCTGCATCGCTGGAAGCCGGACCAGGTGCAGGGCCTGCGCCTGAAGTTCAACGACCTGTTCGAGGCGCCGCGCGGGGCCTGGGAAATCGCCCAGCACCTGGGTGAAAGCCAGTACTACGCCCGTGACTGGACCCGTACCCACGGCAACCTGTACCAGGCGATCCGCATGGAAAAGGCCATGATTGGCCTATTGCTGTTGCTGATTGTCGCGGTGGCCGCCTTCAACATCATCTCCACCCTGGTGATGGTGGTGAACGACAAGAAGGGCGACATCGCCATCCTGCGCACCCTGGGCGCCACGCCGGGGCAGATCATGGCGATCTTTATGGTCCAGGGCACGGTGATCGGTGTGGTCGGTACCTTGATCGGTACGGCCGTGGGGATCTTCGCCGCGCTGAACGTCAGTGCTGCCATCGCCGGCGTCGAAACCCTGATCGGCCACAAGTTTCTCAACGCCGACGTTTACTTCATCGACTATTTGCCGTCCCAGGTGCAGAGCCAGGATGTGTTGATGGTCGGCGGCGCCGCGTTGGTCCTGAGTTTCCTTGCCACCCTATATCCAGCCTGGCGCGCGGCACGTACCCAGCCGGCGCAGGCTTTACGCTATGAGTGAATCGGGCATGAGTGAAAAAGCAATCCTGAGCTGCCGCAACCTGGGCAAATCCTACGAGGAAGGCCCGGAATCGGTAGTGGTGCTGTCCAACCTGCAACTGGAACTGCATCCGGGCGAGCGCGTGGCGATCGTCGGCAGTTCCGGCTCCGGCAAAAGTACCTTGCTCAACCTGTTGGGCGGCCTTGATACGCCGTCCCAGGGCAGCGTATGGCTGGCCGGTGAAGAACTCTCGGCGTTGAACGAGAAGGCCCGTGGCCAGTTGCGCAACCGCTCCCTGGGCTTTGTGTACCAGTTCCACCACTTGCTGCCAGAGTTTACGGCCCTGGAAAACGTGTGCATGCCGCTGTTGATCGGCAAGACCGCGATCCCGGAGGCGCGTCAGCGTGCTACGGCGCTGCTGGAGCGCGTCGGCCTGGGGCATCGCCTGGAGCATAAGCCGGCAGAGCTGTCTGGCGGCGAGCGCCAGCGTGTGGCGATTGCCCGTGCCCTGGTGAACAACCCAGGCCTGGTGATGCTCGATGAGCCGACCGGCAACCTCGATTCCCACACTGCCCAGGGCATCAAGGACTTGATGCTGGAGCTGAGCACCCAGATGCGCACCGCGTTCCTGGTGGTGACCCATGACATGAGCATGGCCCGGCAGATGGACCGCGTGTTGCACCTGCAGGAAGGTCATCTGGTCGCCATCTGACCTGTTTCAGCCCGGGCATTCGTGCCTGGGTTTTCTATTTTTTCAACGGTGCCCGCGAATGTTCAGACCGTTATCGATTTTTATCGGCACGCGCTATACCCGCGCCAAGCGCCGCAACCGTTTTGTCTCGTTTATCTCGATGACCTCGATGATCGGCCTCGCCCTGGGCGTGCTGGCGATGATCGTGGTGTTGTCGGTGATGAATGGCTTCCAGCGGGAAATGAGCTCGCGCATTCTGGGCATGGTGCCGCATGCCACCATCGTCGGCGTCAACCCGATCAGCGACTGGCAGCCCGTGGCCGCCGCCGCTCTGAAAAACCCCGAAGTGACCGCCGCCGTGCCGTTTACCGAGATGGAAGGCATGCTGTCCTATAAGGGCTCGATGCAGCCGATCCAGATCAGCGGGATCGACCCGGCCCAGGAAGGCAAGGTGTCGATCGTCACCCAGCATATCGTCCAGGGCAACCTGGAAAACCTGCAGCCGGGTGAGTTCGGCGTGGTGATCGGTGAAATCACCGCGCGCCGTTTCCGCTTGAATGTGGGGGACAAGCTGACCTTGATCGTCCCGGAAATCAGCACTGCACCCGGCGGCATCACCCCGCGTATGCAGCGTTTGAACGTGGTGGGGGTGTTCAAGGTGGGTGCCGAACTGGATGGCTCGATGGCGCTGATCCACGTCGCCGATGCCGCGCAAATGCTGCATTGGCAGCCGAACCAGGTGCAAAGCGTGCGCCTGGCGGTCAAGGATCTGTACGCGGCACCGAAAGTGTCGGCGGACATTGCCGGCAGCCTGGGCGCCGCCTACAAGGCCGATGACTGGACCCACACCCAGGGCAGCCTGTTCAGTGCAATGAAGATGGAAAAGACCATGATCGGCCTGCTGTTGCTGATGATCGTCGCCGTCGCCGCGTTCAATATCATCGCCACGCTGATCATGGTGGTGAACGACAAGGGCGCGGACATCGCGATCCTGCGCACCATCGGCGCCACGCCACGACAGATCATGGCGATCTTCATGGTCCAGGGCACGGTGATCGGTATCGTCGGCACCCTGATTGGCGGCGTGCTGGGAGTGATTGCCGCGCTCAACGTCAGTGAGCTGGTGGGCTGGATGGAGCGCGTGACCGGGCAGCATATCTTCAGTTCGGACGTGTACTTTGTCAGCAACCTGCCTTCGGAGCTGCAAGGTGGCGATGTGTTGCTGATTTGCAGCGCGGGGTTTGTGTTGAGCTTTCTGGCGACGATCTACCCGGCGTATCGGGCGGCGAAAATTGAGCCGGCGCATGCCCTGAGATATTCGTAGGTCTTGAGATCGCTATCGCAGGCAAGCCAGCTCCCACATTTGACGGTGTTCGCAAATCAACATGTGGGAGCGGGCTTGCCCGCGATGAGGCCCGCCCAGCTTGCACCCCCCTGTGGCAACTCAATCACAAACCGCGTCCACCCCGGTTGTGACTCACAGAAAATCCTCCCCCCGTGTGCCTGCACAATCGACTGGGTAATCGCCAGCCCCAGCCCTGCATGCTCACTGCTGCCTTCATGGCGTGCCGGATCCACGCGGTAGAACCGGTCAAACAGCTTGGGCAGTAATCCCTGGGGAATCCCGGTGCCGGTGTTTTCCACGCTCAGCGTCACGCCCTGGGCGTTTTCGCTGATCCTCACCCGTACTTCGCCACCTGGCGGGGTAAAGCGCACAGCGTTATCCAATAGATTGGAACAAGCACGGCGCAGCATGCTGCGGTCACCGACGGTACTGGCGCTGCCGTCGCGCAGCAGGTTGACCTGGGCGTCCTCGGCCAACGGCGCGAAGAACTCCAGCAAGGCATCCACCTCGTCGGCCAGGGCCAGGGGCTCGCGCCTGGGGTTCAGCAAGCCGTGATCGGCCTTGGCCAGGTACAGCATGTCATTGACCAGTTGGGCCATCCATTGCAGCTCTTCCAGATTGCTGTGCAGCGCTTCGCGGTAGTCCTCCAGCGGCCGGGGCTGGGTGAGGATCACCTGGGTCTGGGTCAGCAGGTTGGATAGCGGCGTGCGCAGCTCGTGGGCGATATCGGCAGAGAACGCCGACAGCCGCTGGAACGCGTCGTCGAGGCGGCTGAACATGGCGTTGAAGGCCTGGGCCAATTCCGCCAGTTCGGCGGGCATCTGTTCTTCGGGCAGGCGCTGGGTCAGGGAGTGGGCGCGCACGCGGCTGGCCACTTCAGTCATTCGCCGCAACGGACGCAACCCGCTGCGTGCGGCCCAGGCGCCGAGAAGCGCGGTGGCCAGGGCGGACAGGCCGACCGTCAGCCAGATCAGGTGCTGCATGCGCTGCAGGAAGTGTTGGTGATGGGTGATGTCCAGCATCAGGACCAACTGCGCGGAGCCGGGCTGCTCGGGATTCAACGGCGCGTTGTACACCCGGTAGCTGGTGCCGGCGCTTTGCAGGCTGTGCAGGCCGGGCGCAGTGGGCAGGTCATTGGGGATGCGCAGCGCGCTGTCAAACCAGCGCTGGCCGTCGGCGGCATTGATGCGCACCGACAGGTCGGGTTGATGGCTCAGCTCGTCTTTCAATGCAGCGATGCGTGGGGCGAACAGCGCCGGGGTGTCGGCGCCTTGCAGGGCGCTGCGCAGGGTCATCAGCTTGCTGTCGAGCAATTGCTGGTCCAGCTCGATGAAGTGTTTCTCGCTGGCCTGGTTGAACAACACGCCCGCCAGCAGCGAGACCACGGCGGTGCAGCCGGCAAACAACAGGGCCAGGCGGCTGGCCAGGGACAGGCGCTTGATCAACTGAACCGCTCCTCCAGCACATAACCCATGCCGCGCACGGTGTGGATCAGCTTGTTGGGAAAGCTGTCATCTATCTTCAGGCGCAGGCGGCGGATAGCCACTTCGATGATATTGGTGTCGCTGTCGAAGTTCATGTCCCAGACCTGGGAGGCTATCAGCGACTTGGGCAGCACTTCGCCCTGGCGGCGCAGGAGCAGCTCCAGCAGGGCGAACTCCTTGGCGGTCAGGTCGATGCGCTGGCCGCTGCGATCCACGCGGCGGCGGATCAGGTCCAGGCGCAGGTCGGCCAGGTGCAGGCTGGTTTCCTGGGGGGTGCTGCTGCCTCGGCGCAACAGGCTGCGCACCCGGGCCAACAGCTCGGAGAACGCGAATGGCTTGACCAGATAGTCGTCGGCCCCCAGCTCGAGGCCGTGGACCCGATCTTCGACCGCATCCCGCGCAGTCAGGAACAACACCGGAATCTCCAGGCCGGCGCTGCGCACCGCCTGCAGGATCTGCCAGCCGGTGCGGCCTGGGAGCATCACGTCGAGGATCAGCAAATCGTAGTCGCCCGTCAGCGCCAGGTGCTGGCCGGTGGTGCCGTCGGCCACCAGTTCGGTATTGAACCCGGCTTCGGCCAGGCCCTGGCGCAGGTAGTGGCCGGTTTTGGGTTGGTCTTCGACGATCAGCAGTTTCATAGGCAACTCATGGCAACAGGTAGCAGCAGGCTTTATACCGTGTGCGCCGTGGTGCTGGCGCAACCTGACAAAGTTGTAATCTAACAGTCAGCTGGCTGGCAGCGACGCATTACTAGAGTGTCCCACAAGCGGATCCCGTACCTTTGGAGAATGAACATGTTATCGCGCAAAGCCTGGTGGTTGGTGGGTTGTCTGATGATGCTGAGCGCTGCGGCGCTGGCCGATGGTGCGCACACTTTCGCCTTTGGCGAGGCTGCCCCGGCGACCAAGGCCACGCGGACTGTAGAAGTGCTGCTGCAGGATATTTCCTTTGCTCCTACATCCCTGGATGTAAAAGCCGGCGAGACGGTGCGCTTTGTGCTGGTCAACAAGGGCCAGTTGCTGCATGAGTTCAACCTGGGGGACGCGGCCATGCATGCCGATCACCAGAAGGAAATGCTCAAAATGCAGGCCAGCGGCATGTTGACCACCACCGGCATGGGCCAGATGGATCACGCGGCAATGGGTCATGGTGACATGGGCAGCATGAAGCACGACGATCCCAACAGCGTGCTGGTGGAGCCGGGCAAGACCGCCGAATTGACCTGGACCTTCAGCAAGGCTGGGGCCCTGGAGTTTGCCTGCAATCTCCCCGGGCATTACCAGGCGGGGATGGTCGGCAAGCTGAACGTCAGCCAGTGAACCTCGGGCTCAAAGGCGGGGGCAAAGGCTGGTAGACTGGCGGGGTTTATTTAGCCAGGTTTCCGCCATGCATCCCGCAGCCGAACATTCGCCGCTGGGCAAGTCCAGTGAATACATCTCCACTTACACCCCTTCATTGCTGTTTCCCATTCCTCGCGCCGCCAAATGGGCCGAGCTGGGCCTCACCGCCGAGACGCTGCCCTACAAGGGCGTGGACTTCTGGAACTGCTTTGAATTGTCCTGGCTGCTGCCGTCTGGCAAGCCGGTGGTGGCCATCGGTGAGTTCAGCATCCCGGCCGACTCGCCGAACATCATCGAATCGAAATCCTTCAAGCTCTACCTCAACTCGCTGAACCAGACGCCGTTTGCCGATGGGCCAAGCCTTGAGGCGACCCTGCGTGCCGATCTGAGCGCGGCGGCCGGTAAGCCGGTGGGCGTGCGCATCCGTAGCCTGGCCGAAGTGGAAGACGAAGGCGTGGTGCGCCTGCCGGGCGTGTGCATTGATGACTTGGATATCAGTGTCAGCAACTACGAGCATCCGCGCCCGGAACTGCTGCGCTGTGATGATTCCCGTGTGGTGGAGGAGAGCGTGCACAGCCATCTGCTCAAATCCAACTGCCCGGTGACCAGTCAGCCGGACTGGGGCAGCGTCGTGGTGGAATATCGCGGCGCGGCGCTGGACCATGCGAGCCTGCTGGCGTACCTGGTGAGTTTCCGCCAGCACTCGGACTTTCATGAGCAGTGCGTGGAGCGGATCTTTCTCGACCTGCAACGGTTGCTCAAGCCTGAGAAGTTGACGGTTTATGCGCGGTATGTGCGACGGGGTGGGTTGGATATCAACCCGTATCGCAGCACTGAGGATGTACAGTTCCAGAACCTGCGCCTGGCCCGACAGTAAGCTTCACACCCAGCAAATGTGGGAGCGGGCTTGCTCGCGATAGCGGTGTTTCAGTCAATATCTTCGGTGACTGACACTCCGTTATCGCGAGCAAGCCCGCTCCCACATTGGGTTTTGTACCTGGCTCGGGTTGGGATTAAATCCCCATATTGCCCAAGGCCACCACAATATTGCGCAATGTCCCGGCAATGCCCGGATGGTCCAATTCGAAACGTTCGACTGCCAGGTTCACATCATCGGAGATGCTCGGCGGCTGGGTCGCAGGTTCCAGTTCCAGTTGCACTTCAAATTTGGCAATCAATGCTTCCAGCGCTTCGCGTTTTTCCAGCGGCAGAGGCGGCTCCTGGTTCAATTGCTCGCGCAGGATGTTGACCTGTTCTTGCAGTTTTTCGCGGGCAGGCATGGCGTTCTTCCTTTTATCAATAGGCACTGGCATAGACCACGGCACGCCGAGAAAGGTCTACGGTATGACCTGTAGATTAATCCACTGGCGGCGACTGTGCATGATCTTGATCAGGGCTTCTCGCCTTTGAGCCGGCGCAGGCTGATGTCCGCCAGGCAGGTGCCCAGCTCACCCAGATGATCAATCACCGAGTGCACGCCGAGGCCGTACAGCGCGACGGTAGCTTTGGCGCGTTTGTGTTCGCGCGCCTGTTCGCTCAGGGCTTGCCATTGGCTGGGGGGCAGCCCGCACAGTGAGCCGCAGGACGCCAGGCCAATGGTCCAGAGCCCGGCGTTGAGCCCGGCTTGCAGCAGCCGGGGCTCGCCGCTGACCAGTACGCAGCCATCCAGGCGCTGGATGTTCAGGTCCATCAAGGCTTGCCAGCAGGCATGGGGCGCCGGCCAGGGTGCGGTCGCAGGGCGGGTGCCTTGGATCCAGTCCGGCAGGGCTGCGGCCAACGGCGTGGTGACGGTGGGGGGCAGCTCATCCAGCCAGGCGCAAGGGGTGCCTTGACCGTTGAGCCATTGCAGGATGTTCAGGGCGCCAGGGGTGGCCAGGGCTTCGCCGGTGGGGATGGTGTCTGCGTGGGCCATGGAACCGAAGTCCACCAGGCAGCCACTGAGGCCAAAGAGTACGGCGGTCAAGGACGGGGCGTTGTCTGCAGCGATCTGGGGGTGGGGCATTGGGACGTCCCTGAAAATAGCTGTGACGCTATCGGAAGCCCATGACAAGCAGATGACACCTGATCTTGGATGTAGGAGTTTTGTATATTTGCTGAATGACAATTCCGTCAAGCTGCCTAATCTTACACTTCCGTCATATACTGCCGTCTTATTCAGGGCATAGCGCCCATGACAGATCATTCAAGGAGTTCAAGCTATGCGCTGGAGCCAGTGTCTTGCTCAACTATCGGTATGTGCCAGTGTGTTGCTGGTGCCTTTCGCCGCCCAGGCTGCGGAAGACGATCCATGGGAAAGCATCAACCGCCCGATTTTCACCTTCAACGACACCGTTGATACCTACGCCCTCAAGCCATTGGCCCAAGGCTATCAGTTCATTACCCCGCAATTTGTCGAAGACGGTATCCACAACTTCTTCCGCAACATTGGTGACGTGGGCAACCTGGCCAACAATGTGCTGCAACTCAAGCCATACCAGGCGGGTGTCGATACCGCGCGTTTGCTGGTCAATACCACGTTTGGCGTGCTCGGCGTCATCGACGTAGGCACCAAAATGGGGCTGCAACGCAGCGACGAAGACTTCGGCCAGACCCTCGGCTACTGGGGCGTGGGCAGCGGTCCGTACGTGATGCTGCCGCTGTTGGGCCCAAGCACCTTGCGTGATGCGCCGTCCAAGTACGTCGACAGCTACACCGAACCGTACCGCTACATGAGCGATATCCCTACACGCAACAGCGCCATGGGCCTGGATATCGTCGATACCCGTGCGAGTCTGCTGTCGGCTGAAAAGCTGATCAATGGCGACAAATACACCTTTATCCGCAATGCCTACCTGCAGAACCGTGAGTTCAAGGTCAAAGATGGCAAGGTAGTGGATGACTTTTAAGGTTAACCCTTGAATGGAAAAGGCGGCCTTCGAGGCCGCCTTTTTTGTGTGCATTAATTTCAGTACATCTTGAGGATTTTCAGGCCCAGGTGTTGGTCGTCACCTTCTTTCCTGGCCCAGACCACCTCGGTGTCCGCCTCCAGGCCTTTAAGTGCAGCGTGCTCTGAGTCAATACGCACCTTCAGTTGGTCGCCCACGTTGAACGGGTGCTGGGCCTGGACCTGCATGCCAGAGCTGGAGAGGTCCAGGCAGACGCCGGCAATCTCTTGCCCGGCATGGATCAACGACACGCCGGCATCCACACGCATGCGGATGAAATCGCGCTTTTCTGCATAGTCACGTTCATTTGCGCTCATAGCTTTCATCCTTCCATTGCGTTGTGGTTTTGCCTGTTCTTATAACTCCCGGTGATTTGCGATGTAAAGACGTCCAGCGACCATCGGCATGAGCTTGAAACCCCTGGCGGATGGGAGTACCGTCTGCGCCTTAGAAGGGCACCTCTGCTTTACCTTTGTGCGTGAGCCAAAAGCTCACCTTTTGTAGGACAGAGAGGCTAGAAAGCGAATCCAGTAGTGCGAGCCGGGCCATTGCCTGACTGCCTACGCCAACCTAATTCTGGCGCCGTTTGCCCACATGCAAAAAACCAGTGCCACGCTGCTGATAATCGATGACGACGAAGTAGTGCGCGCGAGCCTCGCGGCCTATTTGGAAGACAGTGGCTTCAGCGTCCTGCAGGCCGGCAATGGTCTTCAGGGTCTCCAGGTGTTCGAGCGCGACCAGCCCGACCTGGTGATCTGCGACCTGCGTATGCCCCAGATGGGCGGCCTTGAGCTGATCCGCCAGGTAACCGAGCTTGCTCCGCAGACGCCGGTGATTGTCGTGTCCGGTGCCGGGGTGATGAACGACGCCGTGGAAGCCTTGCGCCTGGGCGCTGCCGATTACCTGATCAAGCCCCTGGAAGATCTGGCCGTACTGGAGCACTCGGTGCGCCGGGCGCTGGATCGTGCCCGCCTGCTGCTGGAAAACCAGCGCTACCGCGAGAAGCTCGAAACCGCCAACCGTGAACTCGAAGCCAGCCTCAACCTGCTCCAGGAAGACCAGAACGCCGGTCGCCAGGTGCAGATGAACATGCTGCCGGTGAGCCCCTGGAGCATCGACGAGTTCCAGTTCGCCCACCAGATCATCCCGTCGCTGTACCTGTCGGGGGATTTTGTCGACTACTTCCGCGTGGATGAGCGCCGGGTCGCGTTCTACCTGGCCGATGTCTCCGGGCACGGCGCATCCTCTGCATTCGTGACCGTGTTGTTGAAGTTCATGACCACACGGCTGTTGTTCGAATCCAAGCGCAACGGCACCTTGCCGGAGTTCACTCCCTCGCAAGTGCTGGGCCACATCAACCGGGGCCTGATCAGCTGCAAGCTGGGCAAGCACGTGACGATGGTGGGCGGCGTGATTGATGAAGAAACCGGTCTGTTGACCTACAGCATTGGCGGTCACCTGCCATTGCCGGTTTTATACACTCCAGACAGTGTGCGTTATCTGGAAGGGCGCGGTCTGCCGGTTGGCTTGTTCAATGAAGCCACCTATGAAGACCACATCCTGGAGCTGCCACCGGCCTTCAGCCTGACGCTGATGTCCGATGGCATCCTGGACCTTCTTCCAGAGCCTACACTCAAAGAGAAAGAAGCCGCCTTGCCCCAACGGGTCAGGTCGGCGGGCGGCAGCCTGGATGGCCTGCGGCAGGTTTTTGGATTGGCCACGCTAGGGGAGATGCCGGATGATATCGCCCTATTGGTGTTGAGCAGGAATCTTTGATGAGTACCGGAAGAATCCAATTCGCCGAGCAAGACGGGACCTTCGTCCTGAAGTTTGTCGGTGAAGTGCGCCTGACCCTGTGTTCGGCGCTGGATGCAACGATTGAGCGGATTTTCACAGCCTTGAATTTCTCGGCGATCGTGATCGATCTGACCGAAACCCGCAGCATCGATAGCACCACCCTTGGGCTGTTGGCCAAGTTGTCCATTCTGTCGCGGCAGAAGGTCGGACTGCTGCCGACCGTGGTCACCACCCACGAAGACATCACCCGGCTCTTGCAGTCGATGGGTTTCGACCAGGTGTTCAACATCGTTGACCGCCCGATCCCCTGCCCGGAATGCCTGACCGACTTGCCTTCCCAGGACCAGTCCGAGGAAGTGGTGCGGCTCAAGGTGCTGGAGGCGCACAAGATCCTGATGGGCCTGAACGAGTCCAACCGCGAAGCGTTTCACGACCTGGTCAACGCCCTGGAGCGTCACTGATCTCGCTGTGAGCACGGTCAACATGTGGGAGCTGGCTAGCCTGCGATAGCGCCAGCCCAACCAACACAAATTGAGCTACAAAAAAGGGCGGCATCCCTACGGATGACGCCCTTTTTGCCGCCCTCGCTTTTTACAGCTTGGCGCTCAACAACGCTTCCAGCTTCTCCTGGTCCCGAGCAAACTGACGAATGCCCTCTGCCAGCTTCTCAGTGGCCATCGCGTCCTCGTTGGACTCCCAGCGGAACTGCGCCTCTGTCATATGCACACGGGGTTCACCGGCATGGCCTGGCGCCAATTTGCGCTCCAGCTTGCCATTGTCGGCCGCCAGCTTCTCCAGCAAGTCCGGGCTGATGGTCAGGCGGTCGCAACCGGCCAACTCTTCGATCTGGCTCAGGTTACGGAAGCTCGCGCCCATCACCACCGTTTTGTAGTCATTGGCCTTGTAGTAGTTGTAGATGCGGGTTACCGACTGCACACCAGGATCATCGGCACCGGTGTAGTCGTTGCCATTGGCCTTTTTGTACCAGTCGTAGATACGACCGACAAACGGCGAAATCAGGAACACCCCGGCTTCAGCGCAGGCTACGGCCTGGGCGAAGGAGAACAACAGGGTCAGGTTGGTCTGGATGCCTTCTTTCTCCAGTTGCTCGGCGGCACGAATACCTTCCCAGGTGGATGCGATCTTGATCAGCACGCGGTCGCGGCCGATACCTGCCTTTTCGTACAGGTCGATCAGGCGATGCGCACGCTTGAGTACCGCGTCCGTGTCGAACGACAGCCGCGCATCCACCTCGGTGGAGATGCGCCCTGGCACCACCTTGAGGATCTCCTGGCCCACAGCCACCGCAAAGCGGTCACTGGCCAGGCCGACATCGCCGTTGCAATCCTGCACGCAGGCGTCCAGCAGCTTGGCGTAAGCCGGAATGGATGCGGCTTTGAGCAAAAGGGAAGGGTTGGTGGTGGCATCCTGCGGCTTGACGCGAGCGATAGCTTCAAAATCGCCAGTGTCGGCAACTACAGTGGTGAATTGCTTGAGTTGTTCCAGTTTGGAAGTCATGGGCGTGCTCTGTCCTATGGGTCTGATGACATTACCCGAGGGCCGATAGCCGCTCAAGGGCGCAAACGCGTTCGATCGTTTGCGAGGGCAATAACCTGAAAACAGTCGTTTGAATGACCGACCGTGCTGCTAGATAGGAGGGCAAAATCGCTATCAGGTTCAACCAGCAACGCGATCAGAATGTGGGAGCGAGCTTGCCCACGATAGCGATGGACCCGTCGCCGCTCCGTCAACGGCCTTCCAGCAACGCTCCGGCCTGATCCAACAACGCCAACGGATCCGCGGCCTTGTGAATATCCACCGACAACAACTGCCGAAACCTGCGCGCCCCCGGAAACCCGGTGCCCAACCCCAACACGTGCCGCGTAATGTGATGCATCGCGCCACCGGTGGCCAGGTGCTCGGCGATATACGGCCGCAACTGCGCCAACGCCTCGGCCCGACTGATCACCGGCGCCGTACTGCCAAACAACTGCTGATCCACTTCTGCCAGCAAATACGGATTGTGATAAGCCTCACGCCCCAGCATCACGCCATCAAACACCTGCAGATGCTCTGCGCATTGCTCCAGCGTCTTGATCCCGCCATTGAGAATAATCTCCAGCTCGGCAAAATCGCGCTTCAACTGCGCCGCCACGTCATAACGCAGCGGCGGAATGTCCCGATTCTCCTTGGGCGACAACCCCTCCAGAATCGCAATCCGCGCATGCACGGTAAAACTGGTGCACCCCGCGTTCTTCACCTGCCCGACGAAATCACACAACTGAGCATAACTGTCCCGGCCATTGATCCCGATGCGATGCTTCACCGTCACCGGAATCGACACCGCATCCCGCATCGCCTTGACACAATCCGCCACCAGGGCAGGGTGCCCCATCAGGCACGCGCCGATCATATTGTTCTGCACCCGGTCGCTGGGGCAGCCGACGTTCAGGTTCACTTCGTCGTAACCGGCGGCCTCAGCCATGCGTGCGCACGCGGCCAGGTCGGCTGGAACACTGCCGCCCAGCTGGAGGGCGAGAGGATGCTCGGCTTCGTTGTGACGCAGAAAGCGTTCGTGGTCGCCGTGGAGAATGGCGCCGGTGGTGACCATTTCGGTGTAGAGCAGGGCGTGCTTGGAGAGCAGGCGTAGGAAGTATCTGCAATGACGGTCAGTCCAATCCATCATGGGGGCGACGGAGAAGCGACGGGAGAAAGCTTGTGGTGGAGCTGTGTGCTGGGGCATGAGGATCTGAGGTGAGCTTTGCGAAGGGGAGGCAGTTTAACAGGAATGGGTTGGTGGGGATGGGGGAGCTTCTTTGGGAGGGATTGTTGTGTTAAATAAATCTGTCCCCTTTCCAACTCGCACACTGTGCAATAAACGAGGCAGCTGAATGGTGCGCGAACATCAACTTTTCGAGTGCTTAAACCGTGCATCTTCTATTAAACCGGCCTCGTACGACGGCAAATATTTAGGGAGTATCCGGGCCTTTCCAGCGTTGGCGGGCCCTGCTCTTGAGTGCCAGAGATTGGGGAGCAACTGAGCGACATTTCCTGCGTCGGTCGGCTTTGCAGCTTTGCGATCCTGCTTTCACGCTCCCTGTACACGTCTTTCCAATCTTCTTGTTGTGATCAGCAACGTGTCGCTTGAGAGTATTTTGATGACTTTCCGTTTTTTGACTGAGGAATATCTGACTTTACTAATTGCTTATGCCAAATCGGGATATAGAACGTATTCTGGAGTATTCGGAAGTTTAACTATTTTTTAACCTTGACACTACAAGGTTTCCCGTCTTAACTCTCAGTCGTGGCATATCAGCGGAAGGATTCCGCACTGCATGTCTATATCGCGTAGATGGTTTGTCCCAAGGAGTGGGAAAATGTGCACATGTCGTTTCAATTGTATTTATACACACTCGCCTTTCAGAACCTGTCTATTAATTGCGTTCCTGCCTCAGGACGAAGCGTGCGCGTCTAGTTTATAAAAAATAAAGTCCTCTTTATTGAGCCGCAGACCATTGTTCATCAATGACTGACTCGATAGAAGGCTTTGTGTGCAGTAAAAATCGTTGTATCTCACCTTTGAAATTACAAGGAGTATCATCATGGGTTCCATTACTGATCATAATCAACTGCTGGCCTGGGTAGCATCCTTGGATATTCCCGAAGCTTCCGGAGTAAAAACCCGTTCGCGCAATGTGGTTGCGCGTGCCAATGCCGAGGACGAAGGCGCGGCAGTAGTACGCGGTAGTATTACTTCGTTTGTGACCGGCCTGAGTCAACAAGCGCGTGATGACGTGCAAAACAGCACGTTGTTGATGCAGTTGGCTGCGGATAAAAAATTCAATCCGGAAAAACAACGGGAAGAGTGGTTCAAGTTCTATACCGATGGCCTTGCTAACCTGGGCTGGGGGCGTGTTAGCTCGTATTATCAGAGCTATCAGCCGCGTAATACCAATGTCACCATGGACCAGGTCGTCCTTGAGGTGATTGCTGCAGTCGTGGGTGCTGACAGTGCTGTGTACAAGGTGACTGAAAAAACCTTCTCGTCACTCCAAGACAATCCGAAGAACCAGGCCCCGCTGAAACTGTTCGACAGTAGCAGCACTCGGGACAGCGTGGGCACGTTCCAGATCCTCCCAGTGATGCAGGACAGAGACGGAAACGTGGTAATGGTACTGACTACCGTCAACGCCAGTACCACGGTACAGCGAGGCAGCTTCCTGTTCTGGAGTTGGAGCAAGACCACCGCGTGGATGTATCGGGCTGCACAGCAGACGGTGCTCAATGAGTCGGTATATGCGACTGTTCGCCAATCTGTCATCAAGAAGCTGGGCAAAAACGCTGAAGAATTCATCGATGATCTGGAAATTTAAATGACCCCCGCGGGCCGACGTTAACCGTCGGCCCGCGGGCTATTCAGATTCTATCAGTTCAAGGAGGAACGATCATGAAATTGTCTGCCGACGAAGTTTATGTGATTTCGGGTAACTTGCTTTCCGCGACGCCTTCGCTCACCGATCCTGCGGTACTTGAAGATATCGCCAATTCAAACCTTTTGTGCCAGTTGGCAGCCGATAAGAATCAAGGCACGCGGTTTATCGACCCAGCTGCGTGGCTGGACTTCTATAGAAACTCACTAGGTAAGTTGTTCTGGCGAATCAGTAATTCAGGCACGGTTAGTTATGCTATACCGCAACTCGTGCATAAAATTACCGTGAAAGAAGTTCTGGAAAAAACGTTCTACAAGAATCTGGACCGCCCCCAGCGCATCCGGGTTGAAGATAGTATTGAATTATTGGGTGAGCAATCAGTCGACAGTCCGTCGGCGACATTGTACAGCCTCAAGACCCAGGTCAATTTCAATGAGACGACATCATCTCCAGGTCTCTTGCCCCACTCTGTATCGTCCGTTAACTTGCAACTCAGTGTGGTGCACAGTGAGACGTGCATTTCGGTGTGCAGTGTTTACTTCAAAACGTCGACCCGGATCGGTGATGATGTATTCAATCAGAAGTTCCCGGTAAAAGAACTGCTGGGCAATGTTAGTGTGAGTACGTTCGAAGCCAAGCTGCTGGAATCGAGTTATGCCAGCATAAGGCAGAGCATCATCGATAAGTTGGGTGAGGACAATATTCGCGAGAACATTCTGCTTGTCCCCGCCGTTTCACCGTCGTTGTCCAACTCGCGCCACGCGGGGGCGCGGCAGTTCGTGCAGGAACTGGATATTTAGAAAGCTACTGTGGCCAGCGCCGCCGTCCGGCACAAATCGAGTGTCAACACTCCGTTTGTGCCGTTTTATCGTTCAACGGTGGAAAGTACCGACGCTCGCCACGCATCAAGAACGGCAAGGCATCTGGGGTGTGTAAGGTACACATTGCGCAGTCGCCAGCTCTTGGCGATATCAGCTTGCAAATCCACTTGGAGCTTGATCAAAACGCTAGGATGCAGCAGTTATGCGACTGCCAGTATGGTCTGTTCAGTGACACGAGCGCTTGATATATGCGATAGCTGCCGGTCTGCGCAGTGCTGGAAGTACCTCATCGCAAACCCACGACTCGAAATGCTTGGCCTCTTCCTTCCTGCTCCTGATGATGAGCCTGTATAGGTTGTCCTCATCAATAAATTGCAGTTCCTGCTTACCCTTTTCTCTAAGGGTGTCCGTTCTACGGACACCCTTCTCGCGGCAGTTGTCGCTGATCACTTGTTTTGAGTTGCTGTAGCCGGGAATCGTGCAAACATCCTTGGCGCAAAACCAATGCTCACCGTTCTGTTCGGTAACGACTTGCACCGGCAACCCTTCAAACTCAAACAATATGGGCATGGTCATCGGTGCGGTCCTTACGAGGTCGTGTCCAAGGGGGGCATCGAGCATTTCGCCCAGCCTGGCTACGTTCGGCAACCCGATCTGCACCTGTCGCGCGCCGTCGTCCCCCCACCTCGCCTGCGGGCTAAATGGGTCGTTTTTTCTGCGCACCTGCGGACCATTCCCCGCAGCCCAGGCTGTGGCTCTGCTCGGCGTTCTGCGGGGGTTAAAACCCTGCGGAACCCTGCGAAGGTGGGTAGTTTTCGCAAAGCTCACAAGCGCGCATGGGCAGCCGGATTCAGTTGGTGCCTCGGGAAAAGGGTTAGGTTTTTTTTGAGTGGGGTGTGTTTGGCTGGAGGCCCCGTATTTACTGGGTGCAATATTGCAGGTGTTGTATAAGAAATACGTTGTGAGGTGATGGTGACTTAACTAAGTTGTAACCGACAATAATTCTCTAACTGTCAGATAAGGCTGTAGGGGCGGTGAAGTACTATCTTCCTAGACTCGTTGATTTCTAATTTTACTGCGAGGCATCATTTTTATTGTTGTGCCGGTCAGAAGCACAGCCCTAAGACCTCCTGAAAACTAGAGGGACGATGAGGGGAATACGCATTATACATCTCAAGAATTTTTAGTGTCAGTGACGGATCTCCTGCTCAAGCTTTTAATAGTTAGAAGCCTGCTGGAGGATTCAAGGAGGTCGATGTGCAATGGTGGGGTTTTTAATTAATCCATTGGTCGGTGGTGAAGTTGCACCTTGATGTATGTCTTGACTGTGAATGCATAATGATTACCAAAGCTCAGAAGTTAAGCATAAGTTATGAATGTCTTGTGCTCTGCCTCTATTGAAGGATGGGCAAGCTCCAGTATCTCTAGGTATCCAGATAAGGCAAGCCGGTTTTTATACGAATCGACTGTAATAGTCTTTGAAATGCTCGGTTTTTGAAGTATGGCCAGTTCTTGGAACTGGCTTAACTCTTTGCTGGCAATTGTTTCTCTATTAGAAAAGTGTTGTTGCTGATGGTTAGCTTGAGGTTAATAGAGCTTTTGCTTGTTGAGGTTATCTCGATTGAGATTTTATCGCAGAAACTTGATGAGTTGTGGGCTGGGCTCGAGGGAAGATTGCTAATGATAATACGATCACCAAGCGCGGCGCTAAAAACCTGGCTAAACGAGTGTGCAGGAATTAACTGTCGCTTGTTTAAATCGAGGATCTGCTGTTGGTAATCCTTCGACAGTTGGTCGTATTCGACAAAGCTGTTGGCATTATTGGTGTTCGACTTATTTTGCATATTCGTTGCTCCACAATTCGTTACGTCAAATTTGGAGGTTGTTTAACGCTCGGTCAAATCATTGATCGTTTATTAATTTTATTTGCTTGGGGGTGAGAGAGATTTTGTAGGCGGGGGTTTCCTTTGCGTTTCTACTGCTTCAGTATCGTCTATATTGATTATGAGTCCGATCTAGAGTGAGAAGCGGCTATGCCTGATCAGGAAATAGGTGTGGGGGTTGAAGTTTTTACAGTCTATATGGACTCTGGGAAGAAGAGGTGGGCTCGTTTGTTTTTTGACGGTCCTAAAAAAAGGTTGAGGGTGAGAGATCTCGAGGAGCAGCCTATCATCTGCAACCTTGGTACCGCGGAGATTAGGGTCTTGTACCAACTTATCTCTAGGTCGGGAGAAGTGTTTAATAAGGAGCAGTTAATTCTATTTGGTTGGCCTGGACGTGTAGTGGCAACTGGTAGCTTGGCGCAGGCTATTTTTAATATAAGGTCTTTCTTTGGTGCGGATGGGCATGGAATTATTGTCACTAGCCCGAAAGCTGGCTATATGTTTAATTCGGATTTTTTAGTTGGCTCTCTCAGTGTTGAAAAGCAGCCGGTTCAGGAGCTGGATGTAGAAATTAATAGTGCGGATCTTACTTTTACGGTTGATGAGAGAACTAGCAAGTCTTTTGAGGGGGGAGGCCGGAAGCACGTTGGTGTGCGTTTGTTGAGGGCGGTTGTTTTTTTGTTTTTTTTGGCTTCTTTGATCTACCTGCTTAAGCCGGAATTTGAGATTTTAACTAGGGATCCTCTAAGAATCACAAGATTTAATGTTGGAGAGCTTGATGTTGAGTTTATTATTTCATTAAAAAAAGATATTGCAGCTCCTTTGGAAGCTCAAATCAAAAATATTCCTATGGGGGGTTATGGGAAAGTCTTGGTTAGGGTTCATGAAAAAAGATATAGGGTTGTATGCTATGTTTCCGCAGGCTTCAGCTCTTATACAGTGCCGATATCGGTACCGTTGGATTATGCTGTTGCGAATTGCCTGTCGCGCGCAGGAGGGGAATCATGAGCTTCAAAAAGTTTATGTTCTTGGTTGTTCTGGTCTGTAGTTTGGTCTTGGTTACGCTGGCAGTTTACTTGCGAGAATGGGGCGTTGAAAAAAATGTCGAGTATAAAATGCGCACTGCAATATACATCGAGAAAGATGATGCTTTGAAAAATGAGCACGTGATAAATAATGTTGAAACTATGACGCTGGGACACCGTTCGTTTCAATATACTTCGACTTGGCAAAAAGCGGGAGAAACGGAATACTTATATGTGACCGGTGATATTACTCCTATTTGGGGTGCATATGCCTATATGTCCATCGAAAAGCAAGTTGTGACGGATGGGCTGCGCACTTTATTAAGTGAGCTCGGAGTTCCTATTATATTAGATAGGCAGTTGGAACTCTCGGAGGGTAGTACTTCGTATGTCCGCCTACTAAAAAACGACTCTTCAGGGATGTGTTTCTATCACTACGATAATAATAGCCTGTTCTGCTTCGGCCTCAGATAGACACGTCGACGATGTCGAGCGCCAAGTGTCCTTAGACGCTTGGCGCCCTGAGTGGGCCCAGCGTTTTCCGGCAGGATGCGCTCTACAGGCGGCTACACGCCGAACAGGTCTTCGGTGTACCTCGGGCTCTCGGAGCTAAATAAAAGCCTGAAGACCCGGTGAAGCCAGTCAACGCCTTGTTCCGCAATCTGAGCAGTTATACCTAGTTCTAAAGCGTTTTGCTGCTCAGCCCAAAGAGTCATCTCCATCACTGCCGCTTCCAGAGCCAGTTGATTTTGATAAAGCCGTTCCAGCACGTCCGTCAGTGAGTACTGGCCTGCCATGGTATGCGATTCGTTTTGAAAGAAATCAAGCATAGCAGTGGCAACTCTCGGAATTGCGAAAGCCAGCGAAAAAGGTGCGGGGCGTCAGTACGTGGGAGCAGTGCTGGTATGAAAGTGGTACAGATGGGTGACGAAGGCGCTGCAGTTCCTGTTCTGTAAGGCCTACAGGCTTAGTAGTTCCAATCCATCATGGGGGCGACGGAGAAGCGACGGGAGAAAGCTTGTGGTGGAGCTGTGTGTTGGGGCATGAGGATCTGAGGTGAGCTTTGCGAAGGGGAGCCTCTTGGGGAGGGATTGTTGGAGTTAAATAAATCTGTCTCCTTTCCATGTTCAACGATCAGTATGTAGTCAGTGGTGGGCAGCCGATGGAGGCGTTTGTTCGCGCGATTCGGCAGATCATCCGTGAGACTAAGGCTGACCGCTGATCGTTATCTGCGGGTTTTTTCCCACTCAGTGGGAATCTGGTTTCAGTTAATGGAAAACTCGGTGCACCATGCCCGCAAGAGCATGAGGCCGATATGAACTACAACACGCCCACTGATCGCTTGCTGCAAATCCTCGTCACTCTGGGGCAATCCAGCGAGGCGATCTCCGCCAAAGAACTGTCCGAGCAACTGGCACAGCCGCTCAGCAGCACTTATCGCCATCTCAAGACCCTACTGCGCTGGGGGCTTGCCGAAGAGAACGGTCAGGGTCGCTATTTGCCAGGGCCAACCTGTTTGCAACTGGCCAAGAAATTCGACCGCGAAGCCGTGCTGGTGACCCTCGCCAAGCCGGAACTCAAGCGCCTGGCCGAGCAAAGCCAGGAAAGCGTGGCGTTAATGGTGCCCAGCAATGGCCAGGCGATTTGCATCGAGCTGGTCGATAGCCCACAACCGCTGCGTTGCTGCTACCAAAAAGGGCTGGCCCAGCCGCTGTTGGTCGGTGCATCGGCGAGAGTGCTGTTGGCCTATATGGATGAGGCGCAAAGCCTGTCGGCTCTGTTGGCGCAAGGCGTCGAAAGCGAGGAAGTCGCCACGTACCAGCGCAGTTTTGCCGATATCCGCGCTGCCGGTTATGCCGTGAGTGTGAGTGAAATCGACGACGGCATTTGGGGTATCAGCGCGCCGTTGCTCGACAGCCGCAATCGCCTGCTAGGCGCCATCAGCCTCATGGCTCCTGCCTCCCGGGCGCACACCCGCAGTGAACGCCTGATCCGCTGGACCCAGGACGCGGCCCTGCGCCTGAGTGCTCGGCTCGACTGAATTTGACTGGAGTTTCAAGCATGACTGCTGTTTCTGACATACCCCTGTGGACAGGTCGTATCGACGCTGGCGAAGGGCAGGCTGCGCTGCGCTGGCATCAATGGGTCAAGCCCTTCTGCGAGGGTCAGTCTGCGGGTGCAGCACTGATTGGGCTGGCCTGTGATGAAGGAGTCAAACGTAATCAAGGACGCACCGGCGCCCGTCTTGGCCCGTCAGCACTGCGCAAGGCGCTGGCCAACCTGGCGTGGCATGGCCGGGCGCCGCTGTATGACGCGGGCGATGTGAGTTGCACCGACAGCAACCTCGAAGGCGCGCAGCAGATTTACGCTCACCACGTCAGCTATCTGCTCAACCAGGGGCATTTGCCGTTGGGGTTGGGTGGCGGCCATGAAATCGCCTTTGCCAGCTTTAGCGGCCTGGCCGATCACCTGCGCCAGGCCACCCCGCATGCGCGGATCGGCGTTCTCAACTTTGATGCCCACTTCGATCTGCGCCATGGTGAACAAAGCAGTTCGGGTACCCCTTTTCGCCAGATAGCCGAGTACTGCCAGCGTGCACGGATGCCGTTCACCTATTGCTGCCTGGGTGTCAGCCAGTTGAACAACACCCAGGCGCTGTTTGAGCAGGCGCAGCAACTGAATGTGCGTTACCGCCTCGACCGGCAAATGAACAGCTGGGACATACCCGCCTGCGAAGCGATGATCGATGAGTTCTTGCAAGACGTCGATCACCTCTACCTGACCATCTGCCTTGATGTCCTGCCCGCCAGCCAGGCGCCCGGTGTCAGTGCGCCGTCTGCCCATGGCGTGGACATGCAGATCGTCGAGCATCTGATACGCCATGCCAAGGCCAGCGGCAAATTGCGCATGGCCGATATCGCCGAACTCAACCCCGGCCTGGATATCGACAATCGAACCGCCCGCATTGGTGCGCGTCTGCTTGCCAGCCTGATCGATTAAGTTTTTCCGTAAATCCCTGAAACCGCTTGTTGAATCATAAGAAAAAGAGAAATTCGCCATGCTGACATTCGAACTGGATGCGCTGAGCACCCTCGCTCTCGCGCTGCTCCTGCTGGGCCTGGGTGCCCAACTGAAAAAACGTAGCTACTGGCTGCGTCACCTGTGTGTACCTGCACCGGTGATTGGTGGTTTTGGTTTTGCCTTGGTGATCTGGCTGTTACGTGATCAACAGCTGCTCAACCTGACCCTCGACACCAGCCTGCAAACCCCGCTGATGGTGGCGTTTTTCACCACTGTCGGTTTGGGGGGTAGCCTGGGTTTGCTGCGCAAGGGGGGCAAATTGCTGTTTATCTACCTGGGTGCGTGCTGGGGCCTGGCGCTGGTGCAAAACGTGGTGGGTGTCAGTGTCGCCAAGCTGCTGGGCATCGATCCGTTGCTGGGCATCATGGCCGGCGCGGTGTCACTGGAAGGCGGTTTTGGTGCGGCGGCAGCTTTCGGGCCGATTGCTGAAAACCTCGGTGCGGTCGGTGCGACCACTGCAGCGCTGGCAGCTGCAACTTTTGGCATGGTGGCAGGCGGCTTGCTGGGTAGCCCGCTGGCGCGCTGGTTGATCGAGCGCAACAAACTCGTGGTCAAGGCCGAAGCCGTTGGTAGCCTCAAGGCGTTCGAAGAAGTGGTCCATACCCCGCCGCCCGCGCTGGATGCTGCCACCTTGTTGCGCTTGTTGACCTGCATTGTGGTGATCATGGTGCTGGGATTCTGGCTGGGCTCCAGCTTGCAACAGCATCTGGGTATCGTGCTGCCGAGCTATGTGGGCGCCATGTTCGTCGCGATCATCCTGCGCAACCTCAATGACCGTGCTCAGGTTATCGAGATGCCCGACCAGGCCGTCAGCACCATCGGCGATGTGTGCCTGGGCATGTTCCTGACCATGGCAATGATGAGTCTGAAGTTTTGGGAGCTGGAGAAGCTCGGCTTGCCGCTGCTGGTGATTCTGGTGGTGCAGGTGGTGATCATGATTTTGCTGTGCGTGTTCGTCCTGTTCCGCCTGTTTGGCCGCAACTACGACGCGGCAGTCTTGTGCGCGGGCTTCATGGGGCATGGGCTGGGCGCGACGCCCAATGCAGTGGCCAACATGGGCGCCATTTGTGACCATTACAAGGTGTTCTCGTACAAAGCCTTCATCATCGTGCCGCTGTGCGGTGCCGTGCTGATCGACATTGTGGCTATCCCGATGATCACCTGGTTTATCAACGCATACAGTTGAGAATCACCTGGTTGCTTCATTGCTAAAGCGCGCCGAAGCCATCGCCGGCAGGGCGGCTTCTGTGTTGTGGGAGCCGACTTGCCGGTCAGGCGCCGATTGCCCGGCGTTTGGCCAGCGGCCGGGCCACGCGCATAGACATGCAGGACCCGAGCCCCGGGCCCGAAGCTGCGCCGGTGGTCCACCGAAAAAACCTGGAAGCGCTTCACCCAACGCCTGGCGCAACGGCCCCTGCCAACCAATGCGCGCCCGGAAATTTTCTTCGTTGGCTCCGGTGACTATCATCACCTCACGCTGGCGTTTATTGCCGACTTGAAAGCGCCCATCAGCTTGATCCACTTCGATAACCACCCCGATTGGGTAGGCTTTGCGCCCAAGCGGTATTGTGGTTCGTGGGTCAATCGCGCGCTGAACATGCCGGCGCTCAAGCGCATTGAACCGCCCCGGGGGGCGCGGGGATAACGAAACCCTTCAGAGATGTGGAAATCTTTGGATAAGTCCTGACTCTGTGTTTAACAACGCGGGCCGCTATCCGTAAGGCCTAAGCAACCTGACAGTGCCCCTGGAACACCTGATGGTGGATGACAGCATAGTGCGCGTTCATCAGCATGGTGCGGCAAAAAACCATGTCAGAACGCCGAAGCCATGGGCAAGTCCAGAGGCGGACTGAGCACCAGGATTCATGCTGCCGTCAATGCCCTGGGGAACCCGGTACGCCTGCTGCTGACGCCCGTACAAGGCTCTGAATATGGCCAAGCCGACGCGCTGATCGAAGGTTTACAAGGTTATGACTCAGATGCCTTCGTGGAGTTGATACAGCGCAATGGGGCTGAAGCCGTCATCCCCTCAAGAGGGAATCGTCTGACGCCCCGAAAGCTGGATCGACCTACCTACAAGGCACGTAATCTGGTGGAGCTTTTTTCTGAGGGGAGTACGGTTCCGGTGCCTTCCCACATCACTCGACGCGCCCCGGCATCATCCCCGCCAGTACCTTGTCCTTATCAACAAAATGATGCTTCAGCGCCACCCCCACATGCCCACCTACCAGAGCGCCGCATAACCACGCGCTGTAGGTGTGAATCGCTTTTGCCAGGTCATAGAGGCTTTTATCCGGCTCCACCAGCGGTGGCAGCAGGAATAGGCCCGCCACCAGGATGGGTTTGTCAGCCACCGAGCTCCAGTACCAGCCGGATATCGGCAATCCGAGCAGTGCCACGATGTACAGCAACAGGTGGCCAATAAACGCTGCACGCTTGAGCAGTGGTGTCATCGTATCGGGCATCGCCGGTGCTGCATGGGTCAGGCGCCAGGCGATGCGCAGGACGATAAGCAATAGTAGGGTGCTAGCCATCGCTTTGTGTAAAAACGTGAGTTGATGCTGCGGGTTGAATTCATCGCGCCAGTGAACGGCGACAATTCCCACCAGCCAGGCGGCAATCCAGATGAGTGCCATGCCCCAGTGCAGCCATTTTGCGGTGGCCGTATAGCTTTTTGTCTGTGTCATCTGGATGCGCGCCTGTGTTTTGGGTAGGCGCGATTATCGACAATTGGGCAGGGCGGAAAACCGTAAAAACTCGATGATTCCCATCGGCTTTTCTGATTTTCAGCATTTCTCTCCATCCTGCCGGGACTACAAACGCCGGGTCACAGGATGCCCTATTCCTCCGGTGGCGCTGAACCTGTCGCGAAGACGACCACCAAGTCCAGAACAGACGCCCGATCCCGCCGGAGCATGATATTCTGCGCGCCATCTTGGTCTATCCTTTCTCTGGTACGCACTCCCGAATGCGTACCGGCAGAGAGCTGTCGCCGAGGTAGCTGAAGCCAATAATGATAAAAAGTCAGCGCAGAAGGGACATAAAAGTGAGGTCGATACGTCGGCCTTGTGTGCCCACCCTGCAGTTCTTGCGAGTACGGGACCCAGCCAAGCATTGCCTGATGTTTGGCGCACCACGGTTGCCGGAAGGTCAAGGACGGTAGGGCGGAAGGCGTTTTATCATAGGTGCTACGATGTTTAAAAAAGTGAACACTGCCCTGCTGGGGCTGGCTTTGTCGATAGGGATTACTTCCGTCCAGGCGGAAGAGGCAAAGAAAGTTGATGTGCTATTGATCGGCGGCGGCATCATGAGCGCGACCCTGGGTGTGTGGCTCAATGAGCTGCAGCCGGATTGGTCGATGGAGATGGTTGAGCGCCTGGACGGTGTCGCCGAAGAAAGCTCCAACGGTTGGAACAATGCCGGTACCGGTCACTCGGCCCTGGCTGAGCTGAACTACACCCCGGAAAACAAGGACGGCACCGTTGAGATCCCGAAAGCGGTCGAGATCAACGAAGCGTTCCAGATCTCCCGCCAGTTCTGGTCGTGGCAGGTTCAGCAAGGCGTTCTGAAGAACCCGCGCTCGTTCATCAACTCCACTCCGCACATGAGCTTTGTGTGGGGCGATGACAACATCAAGTTCCTGAAAAAGCGTTACGAAGCGCTGCAGGCGAGCCCGCTGTTTGCTGGCATGGAATACTCCGAAGATCCGGTACAGATCAAGAAGTGGGTTCCGCTGATGATGGAAGGGCGTGACCCGAACCAGAAAATCGCTGCGACCTGGTCTCCGATCGGCACTGACGTGAACTTCGGCGAGATTACCCGCCAGTTCGTCGCTCACTTGCAGACCACGCCCAAGTTCGACCTGAAACTGTCGAGCGAAGTGCAGGACATCACCAAGAACGCCGACGGTTCGTGGCGCGTCAGCTACAAAAACCTGAAAGACGGTACCAAGACCGAGACCGACGCCAAGTTCGTGTTTATCGGCGCGGGCGGCGGTGCCCTGCACCTGCTGCAAAAGTCGGGCATTCCTGAAGCCAAGGAATACGCCGGCTTCCCGGTGGGTGGCTCGTTCCTGGTGACCGAGAACCCAACGATTGCCGAGCAACACCTGGCCAAGGCCTACGGCAAGGCATCGGTTGGCGCGCCACCGATGTCGGTTCCGCACCTGGACACCCGCGTGCTGGATGGCAAGCGCGTGATCCTGTTTGGCCCATTCGCGACCTTCTCCACCAAGTTCCTCAAAGAAGGCTCGTACCTGGACCTGCTGACCAGCACCACCACCCACAACATCTGGCCAATGACCAAAGTCGGTATTCGTGAATACCCACTGGTCGAGTACCTCGCCGGCCAGTTGATGCAGTCGGATGACGACCGCTTCAAGGCGCTGCAAGAGTACTTCCCGAACGCCAAGAAAGAAGACTGGCGCCTGTGGCAAGCCGGTCAGCGTGTGCAGATCATCAAGCGTGACGAAGAGCAGGGCGGCGTCCTGAAACTCGGTACCGAAGTGGTCAGCTCCGCCGACAACACCATCGCCGGCCTGTTGGGTGCGTCGCCAGGTGCGTCCACCGCAGCGCCGATCATGCTGACGGTGCTGGAAAAAGTGTTCAAGGACAAGGTCGCTACCCCGGCCTGGCAGGAGAAGCTTAAGCAGATCGTGCCGAGCTATGGCACCAAGCTGAACGGCAGCCCTGAGCGCGTTGCGCAAGAATGGGCCTACACCGCCAAGGTGTTGCAACTGACGCCTCCGCCAGCCATGCCGCAAATGGCTGCTCCACAGGCGACCGAGGCTGCCAAGCCTGCGGCCGAGCCGAGCAAGCCGGCGGCTGACATTGCGCTGTAAGCGGTTGACGCAGTCCTGAGACAGGATTGAATCGACAGTTAAAAACCCGCTGAACCGGTAACGGTCAGCGGGTTTTTTGATTGTGGCTATTCGGTCTGCTCAAAAGGGCCGAATACTGAACCCTTTTTTGATCTGCTCATGTAGGTGCAATGCCAGATGATTAGCGCTATCAGAAAGTAAATAAAGCTGATGCGGCGGCAGCCCAGGTAACTGTATTCCGGGGATGAGTTTGGTCAGCCCGGTGGGTTTGAAGAGGCAGGCGATGGTGCGTGCGTCGTAAACATCATGCCCAGGTCGCCTGGATAGGGTTCTTCAGGTCGGCTTTTTGGTTCCCAGCAGCCGCACTTCCTTGAGCAACGCCGCGCCCAATTGCTCCGTTCCCAGTTCCTTGTACCCAACCGCCTTGATCTCACCGTTCTCTTCCGCCTGGATGATGATCACCGGCGTTTCCTTGCCTGTGCCCGCTTCGACGTGCATGGCGTATTGGGGGATCTCCAGCTTGATGGGCGTGCCTGCCGCCTTGCCTTTCACATTGATCAGAAACGCCGCACAGCCATTGTCGACATCGTCGTTGGTGGCCGACCGGCCGCTGACGAAACAGGTCTCTGGAAGGTCCGGCCAGGCGATGGTTTCTGCCAGGGCGAGGGTGGGTGTCAGGAGCAGGGCTGCGAGCAGAAGCGTGCGCACGTTGGGCGGTCTCTCAAGGGGCAGTGGAATACAGGTTTTACCAAAGCAGGTCCGTTGCAGCAACGCCAGGATTCAGCCCAGGCGACGCATGCCGACGGCTTTCGCGGCGTCGATATCAAAGGTGGCGGTGTATTCGCACCCGGCAGCGTGGGCACAGCGTTCGATCAAACAGTCGGCGAAGTCAGCCTTGGTCGTGGTAAATCGGCGCACGGCCTGCCAGATGAGTTCGGCATCTTCGATGATCAGTTCACGGGTGCGCAGCAGGGTTTCCAGAACCGCCACCAGTTGCGTCTTGGTGCATTGGTAGCAGCTCTGTAATACCCATACCAGCTCCACGACCGAGACCAGGCTGACGAAGCCCGGTGAAACAACGGTCAGGGATTCGATCAGGTTCGAGGCCGTGGCCGATTGAACCGGATCGTCCTGAGTGACATAGCGCACCAGCACATTGGTATCCAGGCCAATCATCCCGCTTTCGCTCCCTGCGCGGCGATGGCCTGGTTCATTTGTTCAATGCTGACGGCCTTGGCGGGCTTGCGGATCAGGCCCTTGAGGTCCTGGACGCTGTGGTTGGCAGCGATAATGGCAAACTTGCCATCTTCCATTTCGACAAACTCCACCCGGTCTCCAGTGTCCAGGCCCAACGCGCTGCGGACTTGAACGGGGATGGTGATTTGCCCTTTTGAGGTGAGTGTGGCGGTGGCCATAATGAAGATCTCCATCGGGATATTCCTTACCTTAGGGTAAGGAATAATGGAGGACAAGATCCGTTGGTCCATAGGTCGCTCTGCTGGTAGGTGTCGGTGGTCGGAATAGATAAAACCCTAGTCCGCTTTCGCTCCCTCGACACCCCTCAGATGGCTCTAAAGCAATACAACCTATGACCTGGCAATCTGCCTTATTGCACCACGCGATAGCACGGCACATACGCCGCGCCGCCAGGCAGTTTCATCCGGTGCTGCTCCACAAACGCCTTCAACAGCTCATCCAGTGGTTTCATGATGGTCGGGTCGCCGTGGATCTCGTACGGGCCGTTCTGTTCGATCAGGCGGATACCCTTGTCCTTGACGTTACCCGCCACGATCCCCGAGAACGCCCGGCGCAGGTTGGCCGCCAGTTCATGGGGCGGCAGGGCATGGTTCAACTGCAGGCTGGCCATGTTGGCATGGGTTGGGTCGAACGGACGCTGGAAGCCTTCGTCGATCTTCAGCAGCCAGTTGAAGTGGAAGGCGTCGTTGCGCTCGCGGCGGAACTGTTTGACGTCCTTCAGGCCCGCGGTCATCTGCCGGGCGACTTCGGCGGGGTCATCAATGATGATCTGGTAGTGGGCCTGGGCCGCTTCACCCAGGGTCGCGCCGACAAACGCATGCAGCTGTTGCAGGTACGGCGCCGCCTGTTTGGGCCCGGTGAGGATGACCGGGAAGGGCACGTCACGGTTGTCCGGGTGCATCAGGATGCCCAACAGGTACAGGAACTCTTCAGCCGTACCGGCGCCGCCGGGGAAGATGATGATGCCGTGCCCGACACGCACGAAGGCTTCCAGGCGTTTTTCGATATCCGGCAGGATCACCAGTTCGTTGACGATCGGGTTTGGCGCTTCGGCGGCGATGATGCCCGGCTCGGTGAGGCCCAGGTAGCGCCCGCCGGTGATGCGTTGCTTGGCGTGGGAAATGGTCGCGCCCTTCATCGGGCCTTTCATCACGCCCGGGCCGCAACCGGTGCACACGTCGAGGCTGCGCAGGCCCAGTTCGTGCCCGACTTTCTTGGTGTATTTGTATTCTTCGGTATTGATCGAGTGTCCGCCCCAGCACACCACGATCTTCGGCTCGACACCCGGGCGCAAGGTACGCGCGTTGCGCAACAGGTGGAACACGTAGTCGGTGATGCCCTGGGAGGTGCTCAGGTCGATGCGTTGGCTATCGAGTTCGTTTTCGGTGTAGACAATGTCGCGCAGGGCGCTGAACAGCATTTCCCGGGTGCTGGCGATCATTTCGCCATCTACGAACGCGTCGGCTGGCGCGTTCAACAGCTCCAGGCGCACGCCGCGATCCTGTTGATGGATGCGGACTTCGAAGTCCTTGTAGGCGTCGAGGATGGTCTTGGCGTTGTCGATATGGGCGCCGGTATTGAGGATGGCCAGGGCGCACTGGCGGAAAAGCGTATAGATGCTGCCGGAGCCGGCTTCGCTCAGTTGCTGGACTTCACGTTGTGACAGCGTTTCGAGACTGCCCTTGGGGCTGACGGAGGCATTGATGACTTGGCGTTGAGGCATTCTTATTCCCTGAAAACGCAGCCACCGGGCGATGGACAGCCAGTGGCTTGAGGATGACGAGCGCCGAATACGGTCGCACAGGACGGGCATTTTCCCTGCCCTAAAGGCAGGACGCAAACTCTGTCCTGCCTCATCATGCCGCAGAACTTGCTGAATTCGCGCCCTTGTCGGAAAAATATAGTGCCTTTGGCCGGTGTGGATTGGATTTTGCGAACAGAAGAATTGCGACTATCGTGACGCTTCGGTTTTTCGGACGTCATAGACCAGTACGATTGACGCCGTAATGGCCACCATTGGCCATCGGCACCTTGGAAGAGGCAGAAATTTTATGATCATCAAACCGCGGGTTCGTGGCTTTATCTGTGTGACCGCCCACCCTGTTGGCTGCGAAGCGAACGTCAAAGAGCAGATCGACTATGTGACCGAACACGGTGCCATCGAAGGCGGCCCGAAGAAAGTCCTGGTGCTCGGTGCGTCCACCGGTTACGGCCTGGCTGCGCGTATCAGTGCCGCGTTTGGTTGTGGCGCCGACACCCTTGGCGTGTTTTTTGAAAAAGAAGGCGAAGAAGGCAAGCTCAGCTCTGCCGGCTGGTACAACAGCGCCGCTTTCCACAAGTTTGCCGCCGAAAAAGGCCTGTACGCCAAGAGCATCAATGGCGATGCGTTCTCTGACGAGATCAAGCGCCTGACCATCGAAACCATCAAGAAAGACCTGGGCAAGATCGACCTGGTGGTCTACAGCCTGGCCGCGCCGCGCCGTACTGACCCGCAGGGCGTGGTGCACAACTCCACCCTCAAGCCGATCGGCAAGGCTGTGACCCTGCGCGGGATCAACACCGACAAGGGCGTTGTGGTCGACACCACGCTGGAGCCGGCGACCCAGGAAGAAATCGACGGCACCGTCAAAGTGATGGGCGGCGAAGACTGGCAGCTGTGGATCGACGCCCTGCGTGACGCCGACGTGCTGGCCGAAGGCGCCAAGACCACCGCGTTCACCTACCTGGGCGAAAAACTGACCCAGGATATTTACTGGAACGGCTCCATCGGCGAGGCCAAGAAAGACCTCGACAAGAAAGTCCTGACCCTGCGCGACAACCTCGCCGCACTCAAGGGCGATGCCCGCGTCTCGGTGCTCAAGGCCGTGGTTACCCAGGCCAGTTCGGCGATCCCGATCATGCCGTTGTACCTCTCGCTGCTGTTCAAGGTGATGAAAGAGCAGGGCACCCACGAAGGCTGCATCGAGCAGGTCTACGGTCTGTTCAAGGACAGCCTGTACGGCAGCGAGCCGAAGCTTGACGCCGATGGCCGCCTGCGTGCCGACCTGGCGGAGCTGGAACCGAAAGTCCAGGACGCCGTGGCGGCGCTGTGGAACCAGGTGACCGATGACAACGTCAACGAAATCAGCGATTTTGCCGGCTACAAGGCAGAGTTCCTGCGCCTGTTCGGTTTCGAGATTGATGGCGTGGATTACGACGCGGACGTCAATCCGACCGTGAAGATTGAAGGTCTGGTTCAGGCTTAAGCTCTAACAAACGAAGCGAAACCCTTGTGGGAGCTGTCGAGCCCCGGCGAGGCTGCGATAGCGGTGGTTCAGGCAACATAATGTTGCAGTGCCGCTGCTATCGCAGCCTCGCCGGGGCTCGACAGCTCCCACATTTGCTTCATGCTGGGTGTTCCAGTGACCACACTCGGCTAACGGAGGATCTTCATGACGATTCGTGCAGTAGTTTTTGATTTCGGCGGTGTCCTGTTTGATTGGAGCCCGCAGCATCTGTACCGCAAACTGATTACCGGTGACGAGGAGCGCCAATGGTTCCTCGAGAACATCTGTACCCAGGCCTGGAACACCGAACAGGACGCTGGGCGCACCTTGGCTGAAGCCACCCACAGCCTGGTCGCCGAACACCCGCAGCATGAGGCCCTGATCCGGGCCTACTACGACCGCTGGCATGAAATGCTGCGCGGCCCGCTCGCCGACGGCGTAGCGATTCTTGAAGACCTGCATGAGGCCAAAGTGCCGCTGTTCGGCTTGACCAACTGGTCCGCTGAAACCTTCCCCTATGCTCGCGCCAACTACCCCTTCCTGAAGTACTTTCGCAATATCGTGGTGTCCGGCGAGGTAAAGCTGATCAAGCCCGACCCTGCGATCTACCGCGCCAGCCTTGACCAGGTGCGCGCCCATTTGCCGGATATCCGCCCCGAAGAACTGGTGTTTATCGACGATGTGGCTGAAAACGCCCACGCTGCCAGTGCTGTGGGCTGGCGGGGTATTCATCATGTATCACCCGAGCAGACCCGCGGTGAGCTGAAGGCCCTGGGGGTGAATTTCTAACGCGCCCATTGTTCGATCACGAAGTCGACGAAGGCCCGCAGCTTGGGCAGGCGGTAGCGGTCCTGTGCATATAGAAGGTGCATGGAGCGCGAAGGTGACTGATAACCTGGCAGTAGCGCCACCAGTCGGCCCGCCAGCAGGTCGGCGGCCACCAGGGCGTCGGGTAGCATCACGATGCCCATGCCTTCGACGGCCGCGCGCTGCAGGGCCTGGGAGCTGTTGATGGTCATGGGCCCGGACACGGCGACTTCGACTTCACCCTCGGCCCCCCGTAGGCGCCAGAGCTTGTCGGCGTTGCGCCAGTCATCGGTCGATGGGTAGGCGAACGCCAGGCAGTCGTGGTTCTGCAAATCCATGGGTTGCTGGGGTGTACCCCGGCGGGCCAGATAATCCGGCGATGCGCACAGGGTCATGGTGTAGTCCTGCAAGGGCCGGGCGATCAGGCTCGAAGGTTGCAGCTCACCCAGGCGGATCGCGACGTCGAAGCCACTGTCGATCAGGTCCATCGTTTGATTGCTCAACACCACGTACAGCTGGATCAGCGGGTAGCGGCGGGAAAACTCACTGAGCGCGGGTGCCAGGCGCTCGGCCCCGAACGCGGGCGGTGCGGTGATGCGCAGCAACCCTTGGGGCGCCTCGCGGTGGACCTGTTCCGCCAATTGCTCGGAGTTGGCCACCAGCCCCAGGACTTCTAGGCAGCGCTGGTAATACAGGCCGCCGAACTCAGTCAGGCTTTGCTTGCGGGTCGTGCGCTTGAGCAGGCTGACGCCGAGGCGTTGTTCCAGGGCGCGCAGGTGGTTGCCGACCATGGTCGTAGACAGGCCGCAGAGCTGGGCCGCTGCGGTCATGCTGCCGGTTTCTACCACTTTGACGTAGACGCTCATTGCCTGGAACAAGTCCATTATCAAGTCCTGATTTAAAGTCATTGCAGATATGTGCAGTTTATCCAGCTTGAGTGGCTAACGATACTAAGGCCATGACCTTGATGGAGCCCGATGCCATGACCGCCGCTTGCCTGATGACCACCTACCAACCTCTGGCCCTAAGCTTTGCCCGTGGCTTGGGCACCCGCCTGTGGGACCAGCAAGGCCGTGAATACCTTGACGCGGTGGCCGGGGTTGCCGTGACCAATGTCGGTCACTCCCACCCGCGGCTGGTGACGGCAATCAGCGAGCAAGCCGGGTTGCTGTTGCATACCTCCAACTTGTACGGCATCGACTGGCAGCAAAGGCTGGCCCAACGCTTGGCCCGGCTATCCGGCCTGGATCAGGCGTTCTTTAATAACTCTGGCGCCGAGGCCAATGAAACCGCGTTGAAACTGGCGCGCCTGCACGGTTGGAAAAAAGGCATCGAGCAGCCGCTGGTGGTGGTCATGGAGAACGCCTTCCACGGCCGCACCCTGGGCACCATGGCCGCCAGTGACGGGCCATCGGTGCGCCTGGGGTTCCAGCGTTTGCCGGGGGATTTCATCAAGGTCGGCTTTGGCGACCTGACGGCATTGGACGCAGTGACCCGTGAGTTTGGCGCCCGGATAGTCGCGGTATTGCTGGAGCCGATCCAGGGTGAAAGTGGCGTGCAACTGGCCCCGCCGGGCTATCTGAAAGCCTTGCGCGCCCACTGCAGCCAGCACGGTTGGTTATTGATGCTCGATGAGATCCAGACCGGCATTGGCCGTACCGGCACCTGGTTTGCCTTCCAGCAGGAGGGGATTGTCCCGGACGTCATGACCCTGGCCAAAGGCTTGGGCAACGGCATTCCGATTGGCGCCTGCCTGGCCCGTGCCTCGGTGGCCAAGCTCTTCACCCCAGGCAGCCATGGCAGCACCTTTGGCGGTAACCCGCTGGCGTGCCGGGTGGGCTGCACGGTGCTGGATATCATCGAGGAACAAGGTTTGCTGGAGAACGCCGCACGCCAGGGCGAGCGGCTGCTGGCGCGGCTGCGAGTGGAATTGAGTGAGCATCCGCAGGTGCTGGCGATCCGTGGTCGTGGCCTGATGATCGGCATTGAACTGGCCACGCCGCAGCGCGACCTGGCCGAACGGGCCGCACGGGAGCAGGGGTTGTTGCTCAACGTTACGCGGGGCAAGGTCATTCGCCTGCTGCCGCCCCTGACCCTGGACAGCAAGGAAGTGGAGATGATTGTGCGGGCCATCGCTCGGTTACTGTGAAGCGGGTCCGTTCAGCCACTCCTGGTTCAGCGTCTGGCTATCCCCCAGGTAGTCCAGGAGCCAGGCCATGGCGGGTGACAGTTTGTTCTGCGCCCAGGCCACGCAGGACGGGCTGGCCGGGAAGGGCCGGGACAGTTGCAGGGCCGCCAGCTCACCGCTGTCGATCAATGGCTGCACCAGGTGCGCCGGCACCATGCCGACGCACAACCCGTCCTGCAGGCAATCCATGGCCGATGCCCAGTTGGGGACCACCAGGCGCCGCTGGTTATCCAGGGTCCAGGTGTCGCGCTTGGGCAGGTTGCGCGAAGTGTCGGTCATGCACAGCGACGCAAAGGGTCGCAGTTGATCGTCACTGAGCAAACCGTCGAGCTGGGCCAACGGATGCCGGGCGCTGACCACGCACAGCCAGTTCAACAAGCCCATATCACGAAATGTGAAGTGGCTGGCCACCGGCACCGCGCTGGTGGCGCCGATCACGATATCGGTGCGCTCGTCCGCCAGGGCGTCCCACACCCCGTTGTACACCTCGTACTCCAGCAGCAGCTCCACTTCCGGGAACTGGCGATAGAAGTCCAGCACCAGTTGCCGGCAACGCTGCTGTTTGACGATGGAGTCCACCGCCACCTTCAGCTGGCCGCTCCAGCCATTGGCCACCTGCTGGCACAGTCGGCGGGTGCCGAGCATGGTTTTCATCACGCCACGGGCTTCGTCGATAAACAGGCGGCCGGCGGGAGTCAGTTCTACATCGCGGTGGCGGCGGATAAACAGCGGCACTGCCAGCCATTCTTCGATTTGCCGCACGGTGTAGCTGATGGCCGAGGGTACGCGGTGCAGTTCCTGGGCGGCAGCGCTGAAGCTACCGTGACGGGCCACGGCATCCACCACATCCAGGGAGTATTCGGACCACATGAGGGGTGCCTTCAAAAATATTGATAAGAGCGTCCAATTATTATCGCTTCACAGGGCAACTGCCAGCTTCATAATAGGCGCCAGTCAGCAAATTGTTTGATGGCAGTACTTACAAGGCTTCAATGAAAAACTCTTTTGGTTTTACCTGGTACCTGGCGGGGCTGAGCATGCTCGGTTATCTGGCCATGGATATGTACTTGCCCGCGTTCGGCGCCATGGGCGAACACCTGCAAATTTCCCCCGGTGCGGTGGGGGCCAGTTTGAGTATCTTCCTCGCCGGTTTTGCCGTGGGGCAACTGCTCTGGGGGCCGCTGTCGGACCGCCTGGGGCGCAAGCCGATCCTGCTGGCCGGCCTGAGCCTGTTTGTACTCGGCTGCCTGGGGATGTTCTGGGTCGAGACCGCGCCGCAACTGCTGGCGTTGCGTTTTGTACAGTCGATTGGGGTGTGCAGCGCCGCAGTCAGCTGGCAGGCGCTGGTGATTGACCGGTACCCGGCCGACAAGGCGCACCGAGTGTTTGCCAGTATCATGCCGCTGATGTCCCTGTCACCGGCGCTGGCACCGTTGTTGGGGGCGGTGGTGTTGAATCACTGGGGCTGGCAGGCGATCTTTGCCGTGTTGCTGGCCGTCTCGCTGTTACTGCTGTTGCCGACTCTGTTCCTCAAGCCGATGCCCAAGCGCCTGGCCACTGATGGCGAACAGTCGCGGCTGGGTTACGGGCAATTGTTCAAGTCGCGGGTGTTTACCGGCAATGTGATGATCTTCGCCGCGTGCTCCGCCAGCTTCTTCGCCTGGCTCACGGCCTCGCCGTTTATTCTCGGTGGCATGGGCTACAGCCCCAATGACATCGGCCTGAGTTATGTGCTGCCGACCCTGGCGTTTCTGGTGGGCGGCTACAGCTGCCGCAGTGCCCTGCAACGGTTCCAGGGCAAACTCCTGTTGCCGTGGTTGCTGGTGGCCTATTGCGTGAGCATGGTGGCGTTGTATCTGGTCGCGACCTTGACGGTGCCGACGTTGACCACCTTGCTGATTCCGTTCTGCCTGATGGCCCTGGTCAACGGCGCCAGCTATCCGATTGTGGTGGCGAATGCGCTGATGCCGTTTTCGGAAAACTCCGGCAAGGCCGCCGCCCTGCAAAACACCCTGCAACTGGGCTTGTGCTTTGTCGCCAGCCTGCTGGTGTCATCCTTGCTGGAGCAGCCGTTGCTGGTCACGGTGATCGTGATGCTGGCGACCGCGCCGCTGGCGGTGCTGGGTTACTGGCTGGCGCGGACCAAGGCGGATGAGTCGCAGATGGCGCCGGCCTAGCCTAGAAGGTCACTTCCATATTCAATGTCGGTGTCGAGGTGCGGCTGCCACGGCCGCCATCGACCCCGAACTTGTTATGCCAGTATTCGTAGCCTACCCCCAGGTACAGGTTGGGCTTGACGCTTTTGCCCGGCCGTACCGCGACCATCAGCGCGGTGCGCATCAGGGTTTCTGCGGCGGTGTCGCGACTGTTGTAGTCATGGCCTTTGTCACCGACATGGTTGATAAAGCCCTGGAACTTCGCGCCATGGTTGCCGAGTTCGAATGGGCGCATCCAGGTCAGGTTGAGCATGTAGGTGTCGTCGAAGGTGTGGTTCGGATCCTTCGCACCGGGGATGCCGGAATGGTTGTTTTCCTTGTAGTACATCAGGCTCAGGTCCAGCACCCCGACCGTATTGAACTTCACGGTCGGCCCGAGCACCAGGGCGCGTTTTTTCGCGGATGCCAGGTTGTTGTTGCGGTTGGCATCGAACCCCAGGGTCAGCGCGTAATCCTTGATCAGCCCGGTGCCCAGCGGCCTGTCGAAGACCCGTGACGCATACAGCTGATGGCGGTAGACCGCATACACCTCGCTGCCGCCGTGATCGGTGCCCTTGCGCGGGTCACGGCTGTCGGACAGGAAGACGTCGAGGTTGAGGAAGTTGCTACCGTACTGGTAACCACTGGCATGGGTGAAGCTGTAGATGCGCTTGCTGAATTCGTCGGGGTTGTTCGGATTGGTGAACTGTTGTCCGTAGCGAAATCCTACGCTGTTGTTCATCCATTCCACCGCGACAGCCTCCCCGCCGCCGAGGAGTGTGAGTAATACGGTTGCGCCGTGCAGTGCCTTTTTCATTGTTTTAGTTCCTTTGGCGTTTGGCTCGTGGCAGCCGTGCAGGGGCCGCCGGGCGCAGTATCGACACAACCGCCGTGATGCTCAAAGAACAGAATATCGACTGGGCTGCTGCCGAATCGGCAGCACTGAAGCTGGCCTGCAGGTCAGGAAATACGCGGTGTACAGGGCAATTCTTCGCGTTCACGCAAAGCAATTTCCTCGCTGATCAGGTGGGCCATCGACTCGACCGCCGTGGGCAAATCCCGACCTTTGCGCGCATACAGCCCCAGGTCGCTGAACATCCCGCCCTGGTCGCTCAAGGGAATGTGCAGCAACTCACCCCTGGCCAAATCGGCCTCGATCCCGATGCGCGTCTGGAACGCCACCCCCAACTGCTGGCGCGCCAACTGCCGCGCCAGTTCCATGGAATTGCTTTGCAGCAAGGGCTTGTGCGCGGCCGACGAGCGCTTGTGCAGCGGGGCGATCAGGTGATGGATCGACAGCTCGCTGTTGGCCTGGATCACCCCGTGCTCGGCGCACAGGGTGTAGCTGACGCTGGCATGGGAAGCCAGTGGATGCCCCGGCGCTACCAATGCCCCGAGGCGGAAATGGCCGACACACAGTTGCGTGGTTTCCGCGCTGCGCGGCAGGGCAAAGGCCAGCCCTAGGTCTGCCTGGCCATTGATCACCGCCGCCGGAATGGATTGTGAGCCCTGCACGGTCACACCGATGGTCACCGCCGGGTAGCGCTGGCGCATGCGTTTGAGCACGGCGGGCAGCAACTCCACTGTCGCGCCTTCTACCGTGGCGATCTCTACATGCCCGGTCTGTACCTGGTTCAGGCCTTCCAGTTCGCCGCGCACCCGTTCCACATCCTGCAACACCAGGGTCACATGGCGGGTCAGGATTTCCCCGGCCGCAGTCAGGCGCAGCCCACCGGGCAGGCGCTCGAACAGGACTGCGCCGACTTCGTCTTCGAGTTTGAGAATCTGCCGGTTCACTGCCGACGAGGCCACGTTCAGCCGGCGCGCGGCTTCGCGGATCGAATGGCAGCGGCGGACCATATCGAAGTAGCAAATGGCCGCAGAGTGGATACGCAGCGTGCGGTTGAGCATTTTTTTCAGGTCCTTGTGGGCACGGCTTGAGGCCTTTGGGCAGGGCGGCTGAATGGATTTTTGTAACGTCGATAGCGGGCATCTTGTGGAAATGATTGTATACAACTCTATGGACATCCAATCTTTCTATTGCATACAGTGAGCGCACAACAAAAACAGAGAACCCCTCACCATGACTATCCCGAAGGCGTCACCGCAACGGCCAGAAGATGAGAATCTTGGCGTCGCTGCCAACATGGCTTACGGCCTGCAGCATGTACTGACCATGTATGGCGGCATCGTGGCCGTGCCGTTGATCGTCGGCCAGGCAGCCGGGTTATCCCCCGCCGATATTGGCCTGTTGATCGCCGCGTCGCTGTTTGCCGGTGGCCTGGCCACGCTGTTGCAAACCCTGGGCCTGCCGTTTTTTGGCTGTCAGTTGCCCTTGGTGCAAGGGGTGTCGTTTGCCGGTGTGGCGACCATGGTGGCGATTGTCGGCAGCGACGGCGCGGGCGGTGTGCCGGCGATCCTGGGCGCGGTGATGGCCGCGTCGCTGATCGGGTTGCTGATCACCCCGATATTCTCGCGAATTACCAAGTTCTTCCCGCCGCTGGTGACCGGAATCGTGATTACCACCATTGGCCTGACGCTGATGCCGGTCGCCGCTCGTTGGGCCATGGGCGGTAACAGTCGCGCCGCTGACTTTGGCAGCATGCCGAACATCGGCCTGGCGGCCATCACCCTGGTGCTGGTGCTGTTGCTGAGCAAGGTGGGCAGCGCCACCATCTCGCGCCTGTCGATCCTGCTGGCGATGGTGTTTGGCACATTGATCGCGGTATTCCTCGGCATGGCGGACTTCTCCACCGTGACCCAGGGCCCGATGATCGGCTTCCCCACGCCGTTCCACTTCGGCATGCCGACCTTCCATGTAGCCGCGATCCTGTCCATGTGCATCGTGGTCATGGTGACCCTGGTGGAAACCTCGGCGGATATTCTGGCGGTGGGCGAGATCATCGACACCAAGGTTGACTCCAAGCGCCTGGGCAACGGCCTGCGTGCCGACATGCTGTCGAGCATGTTTGCGCCGATCTTCGGTTCGTTCACCCAAAGCGCCTTCGCACAGAACGTTGGCCTGGTGGCGGTGACCGGGGTCAAGAGCCGCTATGTGGTGGCCACGGGTGGTCTGTTCCTGGTGATCCTTGGCCTGCTGCCCTTTATGGGCCGAGTGATTGCGGCAGTGCCCACTTCGGTGCTGGGCGGCGCCGGGATCGTATTGTTCGGCACCGTGGCGGCCAGTGGGATCCGCACGCTGTCCAAGGTCGATTACCGTAACAACATGAACCTGATCATTGTTGCCACCTCCATCGGTTTCGGCATGATCCCCATCGCTGCGCCGAGCTTCTACGATCAGTTCCCCAGCTGGTTTGCGACCATCTTCCACTCGGGGATCAGCTCCTCGGCGATCATGGCGATCCTGTTGAACCTGGCGTTCAACCACTTCACAGCCGGCAACTCGGACCAGCAATCGGTGTTCGTCGCCGGCACCGAGCGCAGCCTGTGCTTCCAGGATGTGGCGGCACTGCGGGATGGGGACTACTTCAGCAAGGGCAAATTGTTTGATGCCGAGGGCAAGGAGATCCCGGTGGTGGATGCATCACCGCAGAAAGCGACGGTGGCGGGGCGGGCTGAAACCAGCGAGGTGTAACGCCACAAAAAACTGAATGTGGCGAGCTTGTGTGGGAGCGGGCTTGCCCGCGATAGCGGTGGGTCAGTTGATCACTATTTGACTGACACTCCGCCATCGCGGGCAAGCCCGCTCCCACATTGGATTTGTGGTGTTTAGAAGACCGTTGGCGAGCACACCTCATCCAAAAATTTCACCACTGTGCCCATGCACGGCTGGCGCTCCTCCACATGGGGCATATGGCTGGAGTCTTCAAACAGCGCTCCGCGCACATCGCCGATTTCATCGAGGAACGCTTTGAACTCCAAGGAAGCGGCCTGGTCGTGGCGCCCGGAAATCACCAGGGTCGGCACCTTGATCTGCGACAACCGGCCAATGTCGAGGGGGCCATGCAAGGCGTTGTACACCGTAGGGTCGGCCGCCATCTGCGCGAAGGTGCGTGCCACTTCTTCGGGCCACGGGTTGATCCGGCACAGGGGCTGGTCATCGAAGCCGGCCGCCAGGTTGGCAGCGATAAAGGCGCACAGGCCCCGGGGTTGGCGAATCGCGTGTTCACTGCCGAGTCTGCCGCCCCAGGCGTGCCCGAGAATCGCGTAATGGTTGTGGATGTGCAGATGGTCGAGCAGGTTGTCCAGCTCCTCGAGAAACAGCTCAAGCGTCCAGAAATCGGCGGGCTGGTGGGGCAGGTGGGTGGAGTGGCCATTGCCCAGTTGGTCATAGTGAATCACCGCATGCCCACTGGCTGCCACGTCCTTGAAGGCTTCCAGATAGTCATGGGTACCGCCGGGGCCTCCGTGGAGGATGACCAGTGGGGCCTTGCCGCTGTCGAGGTTGCCGGTCACGCGATACCACGTCTGGTAACCGCGAAAGGCTGCATAGCCTTGGCGGGTCTGTTCGATGAATTCCATTTCCGGCCCTGCCATCAAAAATTGGTCGGGTACACGATAGTTTGAACAAAACGTTTAAGTAACTGGCAAAACGGCTAGGTTTTCGTGGCGAGTCGGCAAGGCCCTGGCGGGTGTTCATCGACAGGCCCGCTAACAGTGCTGTCAGTCGGACAGCAGTTTGCTCAGGGCGCCTATATCCATCGCTTCATTGATCGTCACAGGGGCCGAAAAGGTAAAGCGCTCCTTATAGAGCGATTCATATTCCATATCGGCAAACACTTCATTCTCTTGCAGGAAAAGACTGAGTTGAAACAGGCAATAGCCCCCAAATAGTGTGCTCTTGGTCGGCGATAGGATGGCTATCTCATTGCCGGGCCTGACAGCCGCACCCTCGGTGGGCCAGCCTTTGGAGAAGCACTCGGGTTTTAGCCGGGCTTTTTTCAACACGGCTGGCCAACGGCTGTCACCCAGACCGTCGAATTGTTCGCCACCCACCCGGATTTTGAATGAGGTGATGATGCCGGGCCCGATACCTTCGTTGGAAAGATACAGGCCTGCTTTTTCTGCGGTCAGGTGGGGGGTGACCATCAGATACGGCCTGACAGACAGCCGGTTGTGCTCTCGCATCAAGTCCAACTGCCAGAAGGAAATCGACGCGGCGGCAATGGAAATCACCACGGCCGCCAGCGAGAGGACTGTGCCGGAGGAGAACCGGGGCTTTTTTGGTGTCAGGGCAGTGGTGGGGCGACGGGGTTTGAAAAGGGGATGGTCATGCTTCTTTTTCACGGGGCGACGTCCTGTCGGGAGGGTTGCAAGATAAATCTCGGGCAAGAAAACCTACATGTCTGCAGGTTGCTGCTGGCGTGGGGCTCACGACCTGAACTCGAATATACAGACAGGGCATTGATGCCCCCCCGGAGGATGAGGTCACAAGCGTTTTTATACCGGCCGGGCCATGGCCGGATCCTTCCCTGGATCTGGCGACAAACGGCTGTTTAGAAGCTGTAGCGGGCGGTCAGTTTCACATTACGGGGGTCGCCGTAGATGTCGTACGGGGTATAGCCGCCATTGGCTACGCTGCTGTAGTAGGTGCGGTCAAACAGGTTGTTGAGGTTGAGTTGCAGGTCCAGTTGCTCGCTGGCCTTGTACCCTGCCACCAGGCCGACCACCGTGTACGAGCCCTGCTGGTTTTTCCAGGCAGCGGCGCCGGTACCGCCCGAGGTGCGGATGCGGCTCTGCTGGTAGACATCACCGCCAACGCGCCAGCGCTGCAGCTCACCGGGCAGGCTGTAGATCGTCGACAGCTTGAACAGTTGGCGCGGTTTAGCGCGGTCGAAGTCCTCGCCCTCGCGGGCGGCGTTGGCGTCGTTGACGTATTTCGTCTGGGTGTAGGTGTAACCGGCGGACAGTTGCAAGTCGTCGGTCAGGGCGCCCTGGATTTCCAGGTCAATGCCCTTGCTGCGCACCAGGCCGGCAGCCTCAGAGCATTCACTGGCGGGGCCCGAACCGCAGCCTTTGAAATCGGGCAGGTCCTGGGCGCGATTCTTCTGATCGACCTGGAAAACCGCCATGCTGGCGTTCAGCGCGCCATCAAAATATTCGCCCTTGATGCCCACTTCGTAGTTCTCGCCCACTATCGGCGCGATCACTTTTCGGTCGAGGCCTTTGTTGCTCTGGGGCTTGAAGATATCGGTGTAGCTGACATAGACCGAGTGATTGGCGTCCAGATCGTAGACCAGGCCGGCGTAGCGGGTCAGATTACGCGTAACCTTATAATTGCCTTCACTGTTGGCGCTGTCTTCGAACGCGTACCAGTCCAGGCGGCTGCCGAGAATCAGCGACAGTGGCTCGGTCAAACGCAGGCGGGTGCTGGCATAGAAACTGTCTTGAGTGGTGGTCTCTGGCAGGCCGTTGTCGCCCCTGACGTAATCGGGTTTGGCGTGACCCCGAGGGTCCCACTCGAAGGGATTGCTGCCCTTGTCGATGAACGCGCTCCAGGCCTTACCGGAACGATAATCCAGCTCGCGCCGACTGAGGCCGACCGTCAGGTCATGCTCTTGGCCGAGCATCTGGAAGGGGCCGCTGAGTGCCAGGTCGTAGCCGGTCTCCTTCTGCTCCATGGCTTCTGTCCATAGATAGTGGCGATCGTAATCCCACACCGAAGAGGCCAGCACGTCAGTGTCGGTCTTGGACTGCATGGCTGCCAGGCGCAGCTTCCAGTCGTTGGCCAAGCCTTGCTCCAGGGTTGCGAAATAGCCAGTGGTGCGATTGTCCGAGTATTCCCAGTCATGCCCCAGGAAGGTGTCGCGCGGCAGCCCCAGATGACCGCCGCCACGTGCCATGGGCAATCCGCCCCAAATATAGTTGGTGTGGTTCTTCTGCCGGTAGGCCCCGAGTGTCAGGGTGGAGTCATCGCTCAGGTCGGCGTCGACCACCCCATAGAACAGATCGGCATCACTCTCCACCGAGTCTCGGAAGCTTTTGGCGTCTTGCCGCGAGACCACGGTACGGGCGCGCAGTGTGCCGTTTTCATCGAGTGGGCCGCCGACATCCAGGGTGCCGGAGTAATCATCCCAACTGCCGGCACTGCCGGTGAGCGTGGCCTGGAATTTATGGGTCGGGCGCTTGCGCACCAGGTTGATGGCGCCAGCAGGGTTGCCCGCGCCCTGGGCCAGTCCGCTGGCGCCACGAACGATCTCGACCCGGTCATACATGGCCAGGTTGGCTTCTCCGCTGGGCAGGTAGGTCAGGAAGCTGGTGGGAAAACCGTCGTACATGATGTTGTCGATGTCGAAGCCGCGCGCACTGAACGTCGGCCGACCAGCCCCGCCGGAGTTATTGAGAAAAATCCCCGGCGCACTTTTGGCGACATCGCTGATGCTGGTCATGGCCTTGTCGTCCATGCGCTTGCGCGTGACCACGCTGACCGACTGCGGTGTTTCGCGCAAGGTCAAGGGCAGCTTGGTGGCAGTCTGCATGGCCCCGGTGGTGTAGGAACCGGTGTTCTCGGTCATTTCGCCCAGTTCCTGACCGACGATTGCCGTTGCCCCCAATTGCAGGGGGCCGCTCGATTCAGAGGCTTTCTCCAGCATCACGCTATTCCCACCGGTAGCCCGCCAGGTCAAGCCGCTGCCTTGCAGCAGTTCAGCCAATGCGGCCTCCGGTTCTTTGGAACCGACGACCCCAGGGCTGTGCTTGCCCAATACCAACGTGCCATCGAATATCACCTGTAAACCGCTTTGAGCGGCCAGGCGGTTCAGTGCGCCTGCCAGGGGTTGCGGTGCGATATCGAATGAGTGGGGGTCGGCAACCGCCAGGCCGGATATCAGCATGCACAGCATTGTCAGTGGGGTTACGAACAAAGATTTGACTCGCAAACCTTTAGGTAACGGATGGTGCATCGGAGCTCTCCCTAATACGAATCATTATCGCTATAGGGAGGGAAGACGGGCGACACGCCCATAACCGTAAAAATAGTTAAGTTTTGGGTGAAACCACCAGCAGGTAGTTCGTGTAGCGCTCGATTTTGAGTGGGAAGACCTTCTCCAACGTGGCCAAGCCCTCGTCCAAATGATCGAGTTGAAAGGTGCCGCTGACCTTGAGCGCGCCCAGACGCGGGTCTCGTATTATGAAAATTCCCGGCCGATAGCGTTCGACCTGCTCCAACACCTGCGCCAGTGGTGTCAGCTCAAATACCAAGCGACCCTGCTCCCACGCCAGACTCTTGTCGACATCCACGCGCTGCTTGGCGCCCAGGCCGTCGGCACGTCCGGCAACGGTCTCGCCAACGCCCAGCGTCAGCGTGTCAGGTCCGTCGGTGACAGCCACACGGCCGCGGCGCACCGTGACATCAACGTGTTCGCCCTCACGGCGCACTGCGTAGATCGTACCCAGGGCCGTTGCGTTGAAGGCACCAGCCTGCACACTGAAGGGGCGCTGCGGGTCCGGCGTTACATTGAACAGGGCCTCGCCCTTGCGCAAGGTAATGCGCCGCCCATCGCCCGTGAGATTCACATCGACAGCGCTGTTGGCATTCAGGGTGATGTGCGAACCATCAGCAAGGACGACCTGTCGACGCTCACCGGTGCCGGTGTAATAGTCCGCATCCAATGCCATGCGTTGCATCCACGCCACGCCAAGACCGAGCACCAACGACGCCGCGATGCCCATCGCCCACATTCGCCGCGAAGACGGCCGTACTGCAGCAGGAGGCTCGGCCAGATACGCACTTAAACACCACACCCGCCGCGCCTCGACAAAAGCCCGCTGATGCTCCGGTGCCTGTTCGCACCACGCCCGTGCCTCTGCCCGATCAGAGGGCAGCGCCGAACCTGAGGTGAGGCGAATCACCCATGCATGGGCAGTGCGCTGAACCTCGGTAACGGACGGGGTGGTGTCGGGCTGATCGTGCATACCGGCTATCGTTGTAGGCATTGGCTGAGAAAGCCGAGCGCAATGGCTAATTGTTTTTCAACCGTACTGGTCGAGACTTGCAGTTGCAAAGCCACTTCTTTGTGGGGCAGGTTTTGCAGCCGACACAACGTAAATATTTGCTGGCACTGGGCAGGTAAACGGTGCAGGGCGTGGGCCATTGCCGCGAGATCTTGTTGTGCAACCACGACATCGAACAGCGCCGGGCTTTCACCTGTCACTTCGTAAAGATAGCCCATGCCTTCGTCGAGGTGCTCTCGGGTTTGTCTGCTGCGTGCATGATCAATGGCCAAGTTTCGAGCAATTTTAAAGATAAAACCGCGAAGATTGAGCACCGGCTTGCGCGGCGGCTGACGGAGCAGGCGGAGGTAGGTTTCCTGAGTCAGATCGGCCGCAGCCTCAGGATTTCGCAACTGGCGATGAAGAAACGAACGCAACTCGCTGGCATGGGCCCGGAAGGCCAGCTCAAGCTCGTCGGTGGTCATGCTCGACATTGGCAGGGGTCACGCAGCGGAAAGTCATGCACTTTAATGATAACGTTTCGTATTAACAATGTTTTTTTGGGGCTGCCATTTGAGTGGCCGGCTACTGAGAGTGGTGGCTTGGGGATGCAGGTGAGGCAGATGATCGGGCTGCGTTGGCGATCAGCTCGTAAGCGCCGCCAGGGGCCTTATGCGTTAAGGCATAAAACGACGACAGCGAAGGCTGGTGATCAAGATCAATGACGAGGGGGCGAAGATCGGATTCAGCGCAGAAAGCGCCTAGATTGGTTGCGACTGTGGTTGAGAGTGCTGTTGCGATATTCGTGGCGCTGGTCTCTGAAGTGCAATTTAGAGACGGCCTGTTGATTACGCTATACCTACATCACCGATTTCAGTGACCCAGTTGAGAGATGGCTCCACGACCTGGACTCGAACCAGGGACCCAATTTATTTATTGAATATAAATATCCGTTCTTTGATCCATTTTATAAGCTCTTCTGCACCCACAGATTGGGGCTTTCTTTTTTTAACTAGAAGACGAGCATAAATGTTTTGGAATAGTGGGTGATCGATTGATCGAGTCACAAGATCTCCGCTGATCATATCGTTAAAGGCGGAAAATTCGCTCATCATCGTTACCGCATCTCCGCTCATCACATAACGTCGGAGGGCGGTGAGAGAGTTCGTTACCATGGCCGGTCGAATGGATAGATTTTCTGTATGGGTTACGAGTTGAATAACCTGGCCTAATCCGTATTGAAGCGGCATCACCGCTAACGGGTAATGCAGTATCTCTTCGAGTTTCAGGGGTTCACTGAGATGCGTAAGCGGATGATCTGATCGCATGAGCAATCGAACAGGTTGCAGTGATGATGCGCGGTAAATGACTTCAGGATGCGCAGGTGGATTGTACGCGAGGCCGATATGGGCAGCGCTCTGAACTACTTCCTCCAGAACGCTCTTGACCGGAAGCACATCTAGACTGATACGAATGCCGGGATAGGTGGCGGTGAAATCCCTCAAAACATTGTCTATCAGCAAGTCGATGAATCCCTCGCTGGTAACGATACGGACTTCACCCTCCCTCAACCCCTTCAATCCTCGCAAGCGGTCTTCAAGATGCTCTTGTTGTGCCTGGCAGCCACGCCAGAACTCCAGGAGAAGGTGGGCTGCTTCGGTAGGAACCACGCCACGTGCTTGCCTTTCGAACAATACAGTTTCCACTTCCTCTTCCAGAAGTTGGATTTGACGGGTAATAACTGAAGGTGCCGTGTTCAGGTTTTCGGCTGCCCCACGAATTGAACCGCTGGACAGAACCTCATAGAAATAGCGCATTCGGCGTTGATTCAGATCTCTCACAAAAAATCCTCCCCCCGCATGACCGTTGCTCTCAGAGCAACGATACCATCAAAAAGTTGCTATTGCTTGCCTTGCCATTCCGCCTGAATATCAATCACACAATAAAAACGCCTATAGCGGAGGCAGTATGCAAAGGTGCATTAATCCATCGACCGAGCTATCGACCATCTATCGAAAAATAGATTGGCGGTTATTACCCTTTTTGCTCCTATGTTATGTGGTGGCGTATCTGGATCGGGTAAATGTGGGATTTGCCAAGCTTCAGATGCAAAGCGATCTAAGTTTGTCTGACGCTGCTTATGGACTGGGTGCCGGATTATTTTTCGTAGGCTATGCACTGTTCGAAACGCCTAGCAATTTGCTATTGCCGAAGATCGGAGCACGCAGGACGCTCAGCCGGGTAATGATTTTGTGGGGTATTACATCTGCATGCATGGTGTTCGTCGAAAGCGAGAGATCATTTTACGTGCTGCGTTTTCTCCTCGGAGTCTTTGAGGCGGGTTTCGCCCCCGGAATGATTTTTTACCTTACCTATTGGTATGGGCGTGAGCGGTTAGGCAGAGTGATGGCAATCGTTATGCTGGCGGGGCCACTGGGCGGCATATTTGGGGCTCCTTTGTCCGCGTGGATAATGACCGCCTTCGCAGGTTTCCACGGCTTGGCTGGATGGCAGTGGATGTTTTTTCTGGAGGCATTACCGGCTGTAGTGTTGGGTCTCATAGCGTTGAAAGTTCTTAGCGATAAACCCTCGGTCGCGCCGTGGCTGAGCGTGCGTGAAAAACAAGTGCTGAATGCGCATATCGGTGAAGGGCAGGGAGCCCACCATTCGTTTGTACAAGTGCTAAAAGACCCCCGTGTGTATCTAATGGCGGCTGGTTATTTCTGCTTGATTTGCGGAATTTACACAATGAGCTTTTGGCTGCCATCCATTCTGAAGGACGCAGGCGTTCAAGGTGTCATGCAGATCGGCCTGTACTCAGCGATTCCATATGTGGGGGCGATGGCAGGGATGTTGGTCTTCGGTCGTACATCAGATTACTTTTTTGAGCGGCGTTGGCATACCGCTGTACCGGCGTTAATTGCAGCCATCTGTTTAATGGGGTCTGTGATTTACAAGAATGAGTTTGTTTTTGCACTCACTTTCTTGACGCTTGCTACGACCATGATGTGGGTTGCTTATACAGTGTTCTGGGCAATTCCTTCGCAATACTTCAAAGGTGACACTGCTGCGGGGGGTATCGCAGTTATTAATACCATTGGGTTAACGGGCGGGTTTCTCAGTCCCACGGTGATCGGTTATACCAAGTCCATCACTGGCAACTCTGATTCAGGTCTTCTGGTCATGGCTGCAATTCTAATACTGGGTTCATTGATACTTGCCGCCAACAAGCCGCAACGTGTTCAGCAAAAAGTTTGCATTACACAGCCTGTCTAAAAATTTCAACGAGGCGTTTAATAGCCATGACATATCGAATTCTGATCGCTGGTTTTCAACACGAAACAAATACGTTCGCGCCCTCTAAAGCTGAATATGAGAATTTTGTCAGGGGTGAAGGTTTTCCTCAGATGGTAAGAGGCGTTGAGATGTTGGAGCTTCGGAATGTTAATATTCCGGCAGGCGGGTTTCTGATTGAAGCAGAGCGCTTGGGCTATGAAGTAGTCCCGGTGATCTGGGCTGGAGCCAGCCCATCCGCGCATGTTACTCGAGAGACCTACGACCGCATTACCGATGAAATCATAAAAGCCGCTGCAAACGAAGCATTCGACGGTATATATCTAGACTTGCATGGCGCAATGGTTGCCGAACATACGGACGACGGAGAAGGAACGCTCCTAGCTCGGCTGCGAGCTGTTGTCGGCCAGGATATTCCGATAGTCATATCTTTGGATTTACACGCTAATGTTACTGAGTTGATGCTCAACCACGCAGATGCAATGGTTGCATTTCGTACTTATCCCCACGTGGATATGGCTGATACTGGCGCACGAGCCGCCAAATTACTTGAATTGCGGCTCCGCTCGGGAAAACTGCATTGCGAGAGCCTGCGACTCCCTTTCCTGATCCCGATAAACGGGATGTGCACGCTCATGGATCCAGCACGAAGCCTTTACGAGCAATTAGAACACCTTGAGTCCGAAGGTCTTTCATTGTCATTTACTCCAGGCTTTCCGGCTGCTGATTTCGAGGAGTGTGGGCCGGTTATCTGGGGTTATGGAACAGACAGGCAAGCGATCAAGGCTGCTGTTGCTGTCCTCTATAAAAAGGTAGTGGGGGAGGAGGATCAGTGGGAAGTACCTTTCCTGCTCCCGGACGAAGCCGTTCTCCGAGCAATGACATTAGCAGAAACCGCCCAGCGTCCAATCGTCATTGCTGATACCCAAGACAACCCGGGAGCAGGCGGGGATTCGAACACAACAGGAATGCTTAAAGCACTCATTAAACACGGTGCTACTAATGCCGCCGTAGGATTGCTTTATGACCCGGCAGCAGTTCAGTCCGCCATTGCAGCCGGGGTAGGCAGTTTCATTGAAATAACGCTGGGAGGACAGTCAGGTGCACTGGGCGATAGCCCTTTGCAGGGTCGCTTTGAGGTAATGCATCTATCCGATGGCCGCTGTCGTTTTGCAGGCCCCATGATGAATGGTATGGAGGTTGATGTGGGGCCTGTCGCATGCTTGAAAATCGGGGGAGTGAAGGTTGCTGTCAGCTCTGGTAAATGTCAGATGCTGGACAGGAATTTGTATCGGATAGCAGGTATAGAACCCGAGCAAATGAGTGTACTGGTTAACAAAAGCTCTGTTCATTTTCGGGCCGATTTCGCGCCGATTGCCGACCAAGTACTCGTTGCTAAAGCGCCTGGGCCCATGACTGCAGATCCTGCGGACATTCCGTGGAAAAGACTTCGTGAGGGAATCCGGCTAAAACCAAACGGGCCTTCATTTATTTGCCAATCGCAACCGTCATCTGACGTTGAACCCAGGTAGACACGCAAGAAAACAAATCCCGGAAAAGCAGGAACCAGGCAGGCGAGATCGCAAAATCCTCGCTTTCAGAAAGCCAGTCTTTCGAGGCGCCTTTCTCAAGTTGCGCTACCGAGGCGAAGAACCCGTCAAGTAGATGCTGGTTATCCGTAGCGGAAATCCATTCTGATGTAATTTCTGCGTGCAGATCAGTGCCCGAGAGTCGAACGACAATGCAGCCAGTCCGGCCGCTTGCACATGGAATGAGGCAACTGCCATGATAACGCCGTGGCCGAGAGCTTTTTCCAACTTCTAAAGCGGGAACGGATCAAGCGAAAAACCTACACCACGCGGGAAGATGCTCGGAATGATGTGTTCGATTACATCGAGATTCTGCTCGACCATCGAAGACTCATGCCTGCGAAAGCTCTGGAAGCCCCCTCCCTCTCAGTGGTTCATTACTCAATAATGCTCTACCGAACTTACATCCATGTCGACTCAAGCGATCTTTTAATTACACTATTCGATCGCAGATTCACTTGAGATACATTGCGATATAATTCGACTGCTCCAGCCACCATGGTGATTTCCATTTGAGTGGCGCCCAATACATCGAGCGCCACGTACAGAAGTGAGTCGCACTTGGTGCGTGAAATGGTGACAGGAGTACCATCAACGGTAATTGACAAGTACTCACACAGTTGGTCATGCGCCACATAGGCTTGCCCAAACTTGCCCCAAGGGGAAACGAAGCTCAGGGCAACCCTAGGGATAGTTCCACCATCAGTCAGAATCCCGTCGGGTATGAAAACCCACTGCCGCTCACTAAGCATTAACCGAAAAGGCTGAAGCACCCGCCAATGATCCCGGCCTAGCAAACTGCTGGCTTCTGCGTCATAGCGTGTGTCCAGTGGAGCATCAAAATATGGATATGTGCGGTTCATAGGCGGCTTGCCCTCTTGAAGAAATGATATGTGAGAGTGCGTATTTTATCGGGTGCTCGCATAAGTCGATTGTCGCTTGGGTGTTTCAATACTTGACTATGGATTGCGTTATTTACATGACCTTTATTCACTAAATGACATCGTAGCCGTCGTCAGAGTATTTCAGGTAGTCGGCTCTGGTTTCAAATTCATCAAATGATGGTGTATTCGTCTAGTGGAGCAGCGGTCTGACATTACCTGCTTGCCAACCCGAGAAGGCATTACAAAGCATCGGCAGAGGGAACAATGGTTGGTACATCATTCGGATAGAGGCAGTATTGCTCGGGGATGTGTCAGCAACTGCATGAGAAACACGGCATCGGAAGTTCAATTACGGACGGCTATGGCTGCAGACAAAACACCATCGCATAGAGGCCAAAGAGATATTGAAGACAGCGCTTATGCTCCAGAGAGCGCAGAATATGATGCAGGCCAGCAGGATGGTGAAGGCGTCGGGGGGATTTATAACGGAGAGAGACCTCACCTGGCGCTGAAATACATAATGCCCGGTGCTGTGCACCGGGCATTGGCGTGAAACTGATTCAGGTGCGGTCAACTCAGCCAGATCAACCGCACCATGTTTTTAGTTGATCATGACACTGTTGTAGTCCTTGGTCAGCACCTCCAGATGAGTTTTGTATCGATTCAGGAATGTGGCCAAATCTGCTTCGCTGTAATCACCGCTTTTCAGCACTGCAAGGTTCGTTGAGAACTCAATCCAGATACCCACTACTATGTCAATCTCCTTACCAGCTACCAAGCGCTTTAGGCTGATCTCTGCAACAGCAGACACGTCGGACAACGTATTCTCTGCACTTTTAAGCTCGCCATTCAGACCCGAAATAGACTGATTGAGTACGTCAATCTCTTTATCCAGATTAGTCCGTGCCGTCGCCAGCTCAATATATTTAATACCGTCCGATACAACGCCAAGGATTTTCTTGAGCAGAGCAATCGCCTGCTTGATAGCCTCTTTTTCAGGAGTAGCCAAATCCAAACTGCTCAGTGCACCGGCGTCAGGCAGGTAAGTTTGAAAGATATCGGCCAAGTTGGTTTGGCGAATCACGTCCTGCGCTTTGATGAGCGTATCGCGCTGTTCCACGCAGGTAGACTTTTTAAGGTTTTGCTCATTTAACTGAGCCAGCACTCTGTCCATCAGATCTCGCGCCAGCTTGAGCGGTTGATCCGTGCGATCGCCAATTTCTACCTTGTAAAGACTGATAACCTCCTTGTCCAGGAGACGAGAACGATCGTTGAATTTTGCCGCAACCTCGTTCAGCATCAACTCGATATTACCTTTGATACTCAAGAATTCTTTGCTGACCAAGTCACGATCACTGTCGCCTAGGTCTTTTCTGTCCAGCGCTCCTTTCAACTCATCAAGAGTATCAAAGAAGCTCTGTCCGTACGAGTTGCTCAGCGCGGTCAACAACATCGGAAAAGACTCCCGCATGGTTGTATCAATGTTTTTCAAATACGCTGCTACTTGCCGCGCTCTTTCATGCAATACGTCGTCAGACAGAGCATTTTTAAAGTTAGCCAACCTTGAAATATCACGACTGGTTTGAACAATTTTATTGACATCAACAGCAGAGATAATGCCGGAGGCGATCGATATTACATTACTCATTGAAACAATCCTTCTATTGGCAAGATAATTAATTAAAGCTTTTTTTGTATTCTTCCAACGCCTCGTTAAACACCTCAACCAATGTGCCAGAGGTGTCTTTTACATCCTGCCATGGGTTAATTACTAGCTTAAACTGGGCAACAAACGAAGTGAGTTTCAGTGCATCATCAATGCGTTCGAACTGTGCAGCCGACCCATCGATCTTAGTCAGCATATTTTGCCACATCGTGTTCAAAATATTGAGTGCCGCTTCGGCACCTAGCATTCGGTTATTGAGGTCCAAGAAATCCGATTTGTTACGATCCAAAGCGTGCTGCAAGTTTTCTTGACCCGCGACGAAGGACTCCAGAGAATCGACTTCTTCTTTCAGTACATTACGCTCTTTCTTTGCGTTTTCTGCTTTCGCGCCAAATATCCCACCGGTAATGGCCAGGCCGATAAGCCCCCCCGCGATCCCGGCGATCGCATTTTTGACATATTGATCGTAGTCCTTATCCAGCTGGACGATTTTTGCCTTTTTTTCAGCGATAATTTCGTTATTATCGGCGATGGACTTGATGAAGCTGTTCTGTTCCATCAGGTCGTACTTCCCGATTAAATCGGGTTGTAACCCATCAACACGCTCACCGGTCGACAGTTCTCCGCCCGACAGTTCGATTTTGAATTTAGAGATGCTGTCTTTGAGTTCACGTGTAGCTGTTTGCTGCGCGTTAATGTCGACCTTCATCAGCTTAATGATCTCACCTACAGCAGAGGCAATCTCACCGTCTTCGGACGTATATTTAATCCCCTCAAGCTCGGCATTAGTCAAGTCCCCCAGAGAACTCCTAACGCGCTCCAAGATAGGCATTTCTTTAATATCGGAGATAATGCTGTTACCGCTGCTGAGGATGCTTTGGGCAGCAGAACCTAAATTAATGCTTTGCTGAATGATTTTACTTTCTACCGCATCCCAGCTGGAGGCATGGAATTTGATTTTTTCGAACAGCACCTTAATATCGCTGGGCTCAAGCCCGGCAATGTTCACAGTTTCGTATCCCAAGAATAGCTTAACCTCCGGCAACTCACTTGGGAGTGCGAGACTTTTTTTCACGTATTGCTTAATCTTGATTACATCTTCTTTGGTAAACACCCCAGCAGCGCGCTCCACTCCGGGAGATGAGCCTCCAATCAACCCCATCACTTCTCGCGGAAAATCATTGGTAAGTTCTGACATTTGCACATTAACAGCCATATCCTTCACCTCAATTTATTAAATTTTACGAATTAAACCGCTATGGTTTTTTACTTCGGTGTAATTAGAGTTGGGTATATCCCCTCATGGTGTTGGAACGTCGTGATAGACTACGGCAGGTGTCGGCTTCAATTCGAATCCACCAAGACCGCTATTTATGGTGGTAACTTATTGGAGCAATGCATCATAGATTCGCAACAACTTTGAATCTTCACAGATCGTAGAGCCAGCACGTCAGCCTATCAACAATAAATACGATTTCAGACCACGGCCCTTATCACCAGGACTTTTTTCATTGCTAACGGGCTTTAGTGCCAATTTGACTTTAATTGAAGTGCTTTGATTTATCGATCCAAAATCCGATTTAAGACTTATACAGTCGGGAGCAACTAGTCTTTCCTGAGCACGCTGACACCACATACAAAAAATTATTTAACGATGCGCTCTTCAACTTTCAAAGCGCCGCCACTACTGGCTAATAATGACTAACGCCTGGTCGCACAAAGCTTGAAAATACCAGGCTGCCGTCAACAAGGATTCTTAAACGTCGCTTAAAATGTTCTGAAGTACCCGCCGCTTTCAGTCCTCGTTGCTTAAGGCTCCAAAAACGTGTGTCTGCCGAAAAACAGACCTTTCCTGTCGTTAATTTATGGTTCTTTCCTTGAGCCAAGCCTGATTTGGTGTCAACGCCGATGTACGTTTTCATCCCGAAGAAATACATGTTTTTTTCTTCGTTTGATGCATTTCAGGGTTGTGTTTGCCGTCCGTGTTATTGGTAGAACTTGACGCATGAATGAAGGTATTTGTTTTTAATCGAGACTCACCGTGGTATTCATGTCGGGCGGAAACTTCAACAGAAATGGGAGTTCTCTTCAGTCCACCAAAAACTATTTTGGTTGTATTGAGTAAGGGCTCCCCGTACAAGGCGAAACTATTTACAGCATGTCCCAAGGGGCATTGAAAACTCTTCGTGCCTCGCTCTCTGATCAAGGAGCGCATGCGGTAAGCATGTAATGGCGAAATGGCTAAGAGTGGGGCTGAACACTCAATGTGTTATATATGTCAACGCGTCTTGCTTTTATTGCTGACGTCTCTGAGAGCAATTGCTATTTACTGCTATTCACCATTTTTAATTTTAAGTTTTTTGTAAATGTAAGATTGTAATAACATTAATGTAGCATCGGCGCCGAGCCAGCCACATAATCCAATTATCACCCCCGAGATTTCTGGAGGAATACCAGCAGATCGACACCCTAACAGTACCAGATACCCAGCAAATGCTGCGCCCACGCCTTGCAACGTCGTCTCACCTATGTGGATTGGTTGTTGAGCTCCTAACCTACGCATCATGTGACCAAGTACTCCTCCAACTGCAGAAATTAAAATATATGCCCAAGACTTAATAAAATCGGATAGCAGATCGTAGTCATTCATACCCATAAAATCCTTATAATACAAAAAGCTCTTCGCCAACACGGCCTACACTACTTGATTAACAATCTAAAAAACGGCGCTGAATGAAATTTGTGTCGCCCCTACAGAACTAAAATATGTCTATAAAAGACATTGGTCACTAATAAAAAGGCGCCAATTCAGAGCGTATTACCGAGGGCATACAATAAAATCTATAAACAGCGCAGCCTACTCAGGTTGTTAAGTTTCAGTATCCATACGCTTTCTGTCATGTATCATGCGGTCATATGCACTACAAACCAGTGGTCGTCAGTATGTCAACACCGAATACACTTTCAGATTATTCGTGATTTTCAATATCCTGGATATTAACGTAAATATAACTGCCGAAAAATCTTAGTCATTGTACTAATCTGGCGCGTGACGATTTCTTGTTTTTGGGCTGTTCCCCGAGAGGCTAAAGTAGTCAGCGATTTTTACAAGCTGTCTACTTGAGATTGAAAATCTCCGGCCACTTCAGCCACTTCTTCATAAGCGCTAGACACTATTATCATAGTGACGTGAGGGCACCTCAAGCAGGTGCAATATATATTTAATGATCCACCGTTTCTTCAATGAGCCAGTGTTGCAAAAAATGTAGATCTCCATAGAGATTCGGTCCAACCTAATAGCCATCAGGTAGTTTTTTTATAATGTGCACAAGATACCCTCCATCCACCTCGATGTACCCTCCTTGTTTCAAGGATTTCATGATTGAAAGTGCATGAGACCTGGAAACCCCCGTGGTGTCTGTGATAAATGATATGGCGGTAAATTTTGTTTTTACTGTCTCGGGCAACACATCCATCCACTCTAATGCATATTTAACCTCGGCATAGCCATCGTTCATGCACTGACCAAGCCATTTATTGGAAATGTTGCTTGCGTTCAATTTCATAAAATCTAAAATACCTTTTAGCAATGACTTGTCGGCAGCAGCCAGATGAATACACTCTTCAGGTAGCTCGTAATAAACAGAGCGCGACACAATTTCACATTTATTTGGAGGGTTGTTATAGTTTTGCGTTGATTTATTTAGCAAAACGACACCTCCTGACCCGACGATGCCTATAACCTTTCGATCGCCTATGAGCAGCCGCCACACACCACTTTCAATTGAGAATATTGAATTATTACTGCTCCTAAAAGGCGTGGCTCCCGCTTCAGCAATTTTTATAGTGCCATTCATTTTAATCCAGTTATGCAGGTAGCTTATATTTGAGCTGCTAACTTTGTCGTTTCCACTGATAAATCCTGACAGACGAAAATTATTCATTCCTTCTCCTTTTTTAAATTAAATGCATCGTTTGTTTTGCTAGCGCATGAATAAATTCCCCTGGGGGTTTTATACTTTGAATTGGTTTTCGGATGCCAGTATTTTTATTTATTTTTGGCAACTCTTTAGAAGGCTTCGATCTAGCACGTTTCTAGTGAATGATTAACTATTCTGTTGAAAATTTACTTTCAGTCAATACAAAGTCTGATTCTGGACAGCTCTATTAGGATTAACTGATTGCCACGACGCGAGTGAGAAACGAAAAGTCACACACCATTGTAAGGGTGCGCTATCTTACAATCAGATGAACGTATGAATAATTGTCGGTTGGCGAACTGAATTTTTTAGCACTGAACTATAGTTTTCTAGTCCGTGGTTATGTTTCTATTGTCAGTTTTCACTCAGCACCAACATACCTTGACTCCGTTGTATTTCATGGTGATTATCGGCAACCGCGGCAGCGTTCCAGCCATGACTGTCTGGGTGGCCAGCAGCCAATCATCCTGCAACTGGATACAACTAAGCGAATCTAAAAGTCGCACTCAAGTGGATAATCCTAAGAAGGGCGATTGCGATGCGTGGCAGCCAAAGCGGGTAGCTTTTCGTGAGGTAATGCCGAGCGAGGTATTCTTCACCTCTGCTGAAATGGTCTGATTGCCCTAATCAAGCGAAATAGCTCTACCGGGTATTGAGCATCATCTAACGCCTCATGGTTTCCCTCCGATTTGGGGTGAAGCCAAGCGGCCATCTGGCTTGAACGCGTTCCGGCCCAACTCGATTCTGTCGCCCCCATATAAAGCGCTTTGATATCCAGTGCGGCGAAGCCAAAAGGGTTCGACTTCAGAAGGTAGTGGAAATAGTAATTGATGAACGACCAGTCAAATGGGGCGTTCAGTCCAACAAACACGGGCACACCGTCTGCACCTGCCGCCCTCTCTACCCAACCCTGAAATTGCATCATTGCAGCTTCTGGGCTTAACCCCTCGAGTTCGAGGGGCTACAGGGACAGCCCTGTTACTGCCAGTGCTTCTTGATCGAGGTTGGCCGAAATTGGCTTCGGTTCACACGAAAAAACTTGTTCTGGATCGTATTCCGTCTAGCAGATTCAGCACAGTGAAAGCCTGCTGGGTGATCTGGGTGGGGGGCGTCGCAAAAATATCGCTGTCCCAATCAGATGGCCGAACCACTACAAAACCAATGCCCCAATCGCTTTGAATGAAGTGGTATTGAGGCATTGCTAGCTCATCGGCTATATCGTGTACCAGGGCTAAAATGTCGCTACGTAAGGCCTTTGGTCTGTCTACAGCGCGTTCGATGGGTGGGATCACCATGTCGGCACCTAAAAGGGCCATTTCCAGGATGATGGATCGTGCGCCTTGTGTGTCGACCAGTACGAGGTCGAAATCTGGTTCAAACGTCGAGATGAGGTTTTTGAGTCGAAGGCGTCCCTCGGCGGCGTGGAGTAACAGAGTGCCTAGCTGGTTGAAGGGATCATTTGAATGAATGAGGGAAAGGTTGGGTATGCAGGTTTGGGAGATGATCTGATCGCGTCGGGTCTCATTGATGGCAATCAGCTCGTAGGCGCCGCCAGGTGCTTCATGCGTTAATGCATAAAACGACGACAGCGAAGGCTGATTATCTAGATCAATGAGCAGGGTGCGAAGACCGGAGTCGGCGCAGAACGCGCCTAGACTGGCTGTGACCGTGGTTTTCCCCGGTCCGCCTTTTGTTGAGAGTACTGCAGCTATTTTCATGGCAATGGTCTCTAAAGTGAAGAATCAGAGACGACGCGTAGATTATGCTATGCCTGGATCACCAGCTTGGGTGATCCGATTGAGATATGGCTCCACGACCTGGACTCGAACCAGGGACCCAATGATTAACAGTCATTTGCTCTACCAACTGAGCTATCGCGGAATGCGGCGTATCTTACTGATTGAAAAGGATAAGTCAAACGTTTTGTATGATTTTCAGCCTGTGCGTGGCAGGGTGTGGAAACGTTTTACTCTTCGCCGAAATGCTATGGATATTGGGCGTTTAAGGAAAAACCATGAATATCAGCTGGTTGGATTTAGCCTTCGGCGCGGTGGTGGTTATCGGTCAGGGGCTGTCGTTCTGGTTCATGTACTGGCTGTTCAAGAAGCTGCGCAAACCCAAGTCGGCAGCTCCTGCCTATGCCCCCGGTACTGGCATTGATGGCAAGGCGATTCCGGTATTGGCCAGTTTTGTCGGGTTGCGCAGGGTGCCTTGGGTGGCGTTGGCCACCAACAGCCTCAACCCGGTATTTCGTCTTGATGGCCAGCAGATGATTTACCGGGTTTTACGTCAGAAGCAACGGCCGTTGTGCGATGTGTCGCGGGTGGATGTGCGCAGTGCTTATGGCACCTTTAATCTGGTGTTTGAGTTCAGCGACTCGCCGTTCACATTGATCGTGAACCTGGGGAGTGCGTCGCGCATGGCTTATGTGCTGTCGTTGCTGCCACCCAGCATGCCGCTATCTGAACGGGCGCAAGCAGCGCGGCTTCCAGGGAATGCTGCCAAATAGAGCTGCCCATACGCCTGCACCAATTGCTCCAACGTAAATGCCAGATTCCGCCCGCTGGGATTGGGCAGTACCCACACGGCAGCATCCCCCAGTGTCTGCGGTTGCAGCCCCCACGCCACCTCGCGCAGCCCCGACAGCGCGCAATAACCCGCCTTGCCCAGGAACGCCACATGGCGCGGTGCATAACGGCGGATCTTGTGTTCAAACCCGTTGGCCGCCGCCTTGAATTCATCCCGCGACAATTGATCGGCCCGCGCCGTTGGCCGTTCCACGACGGTCGTCAGCCCGCAGTGGTACTGCAGCAGCGTCCGGTCATCCTCAGGTAGCACTTGATGCGCAGTGAACCCGGCCAGGTGCAAGGTGCGCCAGAAGCGGTTGCCACGCCCGGCAAAGTGATGGCCCTGCGCGGCCGCCAGCAGGCCCGGATTGATCCCGCAAAAAATCACCGCCAGGCGCTCGGCCAGGATGTCCTCCAGTCCTTCACTCATGTGCGGCACCCTGTGCCAGGTTGTCCAGTAACCACTGGCTGAAGCTGCGCGCCAGTGGGTCGCTTTCGCTGTCGCGGTGGGTCAGCAAGGCCCAGTTGGGGCCGCGAATGGTGGCGTCGACCAAGGGGTGCAGCAGGCCATTTTCGCGTGCGTGCTGGCTCAGTAACTGGCTGACCAGTGCGATCCCCAGGCCACCGCAGGCCGCGTCCAGCAGCAGGCCGGGGTCGGAAAAATTCAGCCCCTGGTCCTGCTGGCCGACATCAATCCCGGCTTCCACCGCCCAATGGCTCCAATCCATTTCCCGCTCGCCATGCAGGGTGGTGCGTTGCTCGCGGGGCAGGGCCAGTACGCTGGGGTGGGCGGCGGGATACAGGCGGTCGGTATGCAGCACTTTGAAGCTGCACTCGGCCTGGGCGCTGATGTCATCGCGCACGGCGAGGTCGATGGTCTGGGTGGCCATGTCGGGTACTTCGTCGGTGCTGAACAGCCACAAATCCACGTCCGGGTGGTGCCGGCGGAAGTCGGCCAGACGCGGCAGCAGCCAGTGGCGAGCAAAGGCTGGGGTGGTGTTGAGCACCAGTTGATTGGCCTTGCGGTACTGCCCCAGCCGGCGCACACCCACGGACAACTGCTGCAACAGGGCCTGGGTGGTGCTGAGGAAATCATGGCCGGCATCGGTCAGGGCGACGCTGCGCCCGTTGCGAAAGAACAGCGGCTGTTCCAGGTACGCTTCCAGGCTACGGATCTGCTGGCTGATGGCCGATTGGGTCAGGTGCAGTTCGTTGGCAGCCTTGTGAAAACTGCCCAGCCGCGCCGCCGCTTCAAAGCCGCGCAGTGCCCCCAGGGGCGGCCAGTGTTTAAGCATGCTGATAAGTTTTTCTAATCATTTATCTGCAAAATCCATCGTTTGTTTGGCGGTTTGGCCAAACGTAGCATGGATCCCCATAGCGTGTACGCCGTTTTTGGTGAACACAAAGGCTTAACTCAGAAGGGGGTTGTCATGCTGCAGAACGAGATGCCACACAGCGGCTGGAGGATGCCGGCGGAATGGGCCAGGCATGCTGCGACCTGGATGGTCTGGCCCCATAACCAGGCGCTCTGGGAGTCGGGATGGCGCGTAACGCTGGCCCAGGTGCAGGCGGATTTTGCCCGGGTCGCCAATGCCATCGCGCGGTTCGAGCCGGTGAAGCTGGTGGTTGACCCTTCTGCACTCGACACGGCCAAAGCCCTGTGCGGCCCCAACATTGAACTGATCGCGCTGGCGGTCAACGACAGTTGGTGCCGCGACTCCGGCCCCAGCTTTATTGGCCACCCGCAATTGGGCTTGGCCGGTGTGAGCTGGCGTTTTAACGCGTGGGGCGGCAAGTCAGCCTATGACCTGGATGAAAGCCTCGCTCGGCGCACCCTCAACCACTTGGGCCTGCCGTGCTTTGGCACGCCGTTGAGCAATGAAGGCGGGGCGATTCATGTGGACGGTGAGGGCACGTTGATCACCACCGAGTCGGTGTTGCTCAACCCCAATCGCAACCCGGGCATGAGCAAGGCCGAAATGGAGGCGATCTTTGCGCGCTGGCTTGGGGTGACAAAAACCATCTGGTTGCCAGGCGACCCGCAGCATGTCACCGGGGATGTGACCGATGGCCATGTCGATGGCGTGTGCGCCTTTGCCCGCCCCGGCGTGCTGCTGGTAGATGCCACGCACGACCAGGGTTCGGTGTACGCCGAGGTCGCACGGGAAAACCGCCGCGCCCTGGAATTGGCCACCGATGCCAAGGGCCGCCGGTTCGAGTTGATCGAACTCTTTGAGGCCAGCGAGGCGGTGGATGCCGACGCCGAGGTGTTTTGCGCCTCCTACACCAACTTCTATATTGCCAACGGCGCGATCATCATGCCCGCCTATGGCATCGCGGCGGACCAGGTGGCTGCCGATGTGCTGGCCCAGGTATTTCCGGATCGTGTGGTGGTGCCGGTGCGCATCAACCACCTGGCCCATGGCGGCGGCGGTGTGCATTGCATCACCCAGCAGCAGCCAGCCTGGCCGGTAAAGGAGTGATGCCATGCGCCAGCTGACCATTGCCACCACCCAGATGCCCTGCACCTGGAACCTGCAACACAACCTTGATCAGGCCGAACAACGGGTGCGTGAAGCGGCGGCCCAGGGCGCGCAGGTCATCCTGCTGCAAGAGCTGTTCGCCACGCCGTATTTTTGCATCGAACAACAACACAAGCACCTGGCCTTGGCTGAAGAGTACCGCCACAGCGCGGTGCTCAAGCGCTTCGCCGCGCTGGCCAGGGAGTTGGGAGTAGTGCTGCCGCTGAGCTGGTTCGAAAAGGCCGGCAACGCCTACTTCAATTCACTGAGTGTGGCCGATGCCGACGGGCAACTGCTGGGGGTATATCGCAAGACCCATATCCCCAACGCTATTGGCTATCAAGAGAAGGAATACTTCAGCCCCGGCGACACCGGCTTCAAGGTCTGGGACACCGCGTTCGGCCGCCTCGGCGTGGGCATCTGCTGGGACCAGTGGTTCCCCGAGACCGCGCGTTGCCTGGCGTTGCTGGGCGCCGAGGTGTTGCTGTTTCCCACTGCCATCGGCTCCGAACCGGGTTGTGCCAGCCTGGACTCCCGTGATCACTGGCAGATGACCATGCGCGGGCATGCCGCTGCCAATCTGCTGCCGGTGGTGGCGGCCAATCGTGTGGGTCGGGAAGTGGCGAGCAGCGACTCAACCTTGCAGATGGAGTTCTACGGCTCGTCATTTATCTGCAACCACAAAGGCGCGTTGCTGGCCGAGGCCGACCGCGCCAGCAGCGGTGTGCTGCTCCAGTGCCTGGACCTGGCGGCCATGGCCGAAGAACGCCTGACCTGGGGCATCTACCGCGACCGCCGCCCTGACATGTATGGCGGTTTACTGACCCAGGACGGTCGCCACCTGCATCCACGCTGGCAGACCCAAGGGGTATGACATGAAGCTGATCCACTGCACCCTGGCCCTGAGCATCGTCATCCCGACGGTACAGGCCGATGAAAAGATCCTGCGCCTGTACAACTGGGCCGACTATTTTGCCGAGGACACCCTGGCGCGCTTTACTGCCGAAACCGGGATCCAGGTGATCTATGACGTGATGGATGGCAGCGAAACGCTGGAGGCCAAGCTGATGGCCGGTGGCAGTGGTTATGACCTGATCTTCCCGGGCGATACGGTGGGCGAGCGCTTGATGCGCGCCGGCAGCCTGCAGCCACTGGATCCGGCAAAACTTGAGGCGCTGGAGGATATCGAGCCGGGCCTGCAACAACTGCGCAGCCATTACCGCGCGTCCAATCAGGCCACAGTGCCCTATACCTGGGGCACGATTGGCCTGACCTATAACGCAGAGCAAATCCTACAGCGCATGCCGAATGCGCCGGTCAATAGCCTGGACCTGTTATTCAAGCCGGAACTGGCTCGCCAATTTGCCGATTGCGGCATCTCGCTGATCGACTCGCCCGACGAAGTACTGGCCGTGGCGCTGATCTACCTGGGGCGCGAACCGCGCAGTGCCAAGCCCGAGGACCTGGCTGCGGCCAGCGCCCTGTTGCTCAAACTGCGGCCGTATATCCGCAAGTTTCAGTCGCAACCGGTGACTGACCTGGTCAATGGCAACCTGTGCCTGTCCCTGGGCTACAGCGGCGACATGACCCAGGCGCAGCGGGCGGCGGATGCGGCGGGTAAAAAGGCGCGCTTCCAATACCACATCCCCCGCGAGGGCACGACGGTGTGGATGGACACCATGGCCATCCCCGTGGATGCACGGCATCCGGAATACGCCTACGCGTTTATCAACTTTGTCATGCGCCCAGAGAACATGGCGGCCATCAGCAATTTCACCGGCTACCCCACGGCCAATGCCAAGGCCCGCGCCAGCGTCGATCCGGCCATGGGCAACAACCCGGACATTTACCCGGACGACGCCACCTTCAAACGACTGGTGGCCGGGCAGGATATTCCCCAGGCCGATATGCGCGCACGCATGCGGGTTTGGACTAAGTTCAAGACGGCCATCGGTCAATGACGGTCAACCCAGAGGTGCACATGAGCACACGTCGCCAATTCATCCAACAGGCCGCGGTGGTGGCCGGCCTGGGCGCCGCCGCGTCCATGGGGCTGCCCGTCTACGCGGCGGTCCAAGGCCGCTGGTTCATGCCCGATGAGGGCGAGAAACACCAGCGCGCCTTTATCGCCTTTGGCGCCCAGGAGGCGATTCACCAGGACTTCACCCCCGCTGTGCAGGACGCCCTGGGCCGTATCGCTCGTACGATTGCCGAGTACGAACCGGTCACGGTGTTCTGCCGCGAAGATGAGCGTGAGCTGGCCGAAGAAAAATGCGGCACCCGTAACATCACCTTCGTACACGCCGAGCTGGATGACATCTGGATGCGTGACACCAGCGCCAACTTTGTCGTGGATGACAATGGCCAGTTGGGCGCAGTGGACTTCAACTTCAACGGCTGGGGTAACAAGCAGCAGCACGCCGACGATGCCGAACTGGCGGCTCACGTTGCCGAGCTGGCAGGCGCAACTTACATCCGCAGCGAACTGGTGGGCGAGGGCGGTGCCATCGAAGTGGATGGCCATGGCACCGGGATCATGACCGAAAGCAGCTGGATCAATGCCAACCGCAACCCCGGCTGGAGCAAGGCCGACGTCGAGGCTGAGCTGAAGAGCCGACTGGGCTTGCGCAAGATCATCTGGTTGCCGGGTATCAAGGGCAAGGACATTACCGACGCCCATGTCGACTTTTACGCACGCTTTGTCTCGCCGGGCGTGGTCATCGCCAACCTGGACACTGACCCTGAATCCTACGACCACCAGGTGACGTTGGCCCACTTGGACATGCTCAAGCAGGCTAGCGATGCCGATGGCCGGCCGCTGCAAATACACACCGTGTCGCCACCGCTGAACCCGCGTCGCAACCGGTTCAGTCGGGATAACCCGGACTATGCCGCCGGCTACATCAACTACTTCGTGATCAACGGCGCAGTGATTGCGCCGCAGTTTGGCGACAAAGTCGCCGACCGCAAGGCCTTTGACTTGCTGTCCAGGCTCTATCCGGGGCGCAAGGTGGTGCAACTGGATATCGACGCGATTGCAGCCGGCGGTGGTGGCATTCACTGCGTGACCAGTCACCAGCCGGCATGACCTTGGGAGTTACAGCGTCTGCACGATGATCTGGCTCTTCAGGTCGTTGACCATGCTTTCGATCACCGGCTTCATCGCCTTGAAGTCCTCGGGGCTGCACACGGTATTGGCATGGGCGAACTTGAAGTGGCGGGTAATCAGCACCGTGTTGCCTTCCTTGGCGTAGGTGGCCTGGTAGTCAAAACCGGCCTGTTGCAGGGACTGTGGCTTGGGCACGGCGAGGACGGTGACTTCCTTGGGGAACTCGAAACGGGCCTGCTCCTGGGTTTCTCCCGAGAGGCAACCGAACTCTTGGGTGCGGTCTTTTTCCGAGGCGAAGGCAAACACGTTCTGTGCAATGCCGCCGACCAGGCTGCTGAGCGCCGGCACGCCGGTCGGGCCTGGCAGGTTGACCAGGTTGTCGGTGCGCCCTTCAAGGGTGTTCTTGAACGGGTTGACTTCATCCTGCAAGGAGTCGCTTTTGAACGTGCCCTGGCCCGTTTGCCCGTACCAGCCGAGGACGTTGCGGATCATCGAGTCGCGGTCAGCCGGTTTCATTGCATTGAGCAGGTAGCGATTGAACTCTGAGCCCCAGCCTTCCACGGTGGTGGCATGCACAAAGTCCGCCGCGCCGTTGCTGTCGACCTTGAACAGCAGGTCGTTGGTGACCTTGCCGGTTTGCGCGGCCGGGGTCTTGGCCATTTCGCCGGACTGCGTCAACAGTACTGGCTTGCCCAGCACCGGGATCGGCAGGTAGCCCGCGGCAATGGCTGTGGCGGTGGAGTCCAGGTACAGATCCAGGGCCGGCACATAAGTGATCGCATGGTTGAGCACACCCAGGGTGGGCACTTTGGCCAGGGTGTAGCTGTTACCCAGGTTGACCAGCACCGGCGAGCTCTCGATCGCTACCGCGCGCAGCATGGCTTCCAGCAGGGCCACATGGTCCTTGCAGTCGCCATAGCGGTTGTCCAGCACGGCCTGGGCCGGATGCGGTACTACGCCGCCCGCGCCGACATACACCGCTACATAACGAATGTTCTTACGAACCCAGTCGCTCAGGGCCAGGGCTTTGCTGCGCGGGGTGCTCAGGTTGGCCGTAAGTTGCTTGGCCAGGGCGGCAATGGCCGGCGTCACTTCGACCTGGGCTCTGGCCTCATAGGCCTGGGCAAAGTCCTTGTAGCTGGCGAACGTCGAGACCGCGAGGAATTGGCCGTAATCGACGTAGGACACGGCGCCGGTTTCCATGCGCGCCTTTTCCTGTGGTACGTAGTCCCAACGGTACACCTTGCGCCCGGCAGCCGCGGCCGGGGTGCTGGCCTTGAAACCCCGGGCATCGACGAACAGCGGCTTGTCGGCTGGCAAGTCGTAGCTCAGGCTCAACTGCTCGGCATCGTAGAAGTCCGGCACGTAGAAGTCTTCGAACTGCTGCGGGAACAGGGCAGTGGTGCGCTGGCGCTGGTAGCGCAGAACCAGCCGGTCACCGACCGCTACCTCTGGAAATATCACCACTTTGACCCGCGAGTCCTGGAACATCGGCGCCTCGGAAGAGGCGGTCTCCTGTTGTTCCTTGATCTGCTCGGCGCCCACCTTCACCTTGCGGCCGTCGGGCTTTTGGGTGAAGGCTTCAAGCACCTCGAGGTTTTCCAGGGAGCGGTTGTAGCTCAGCGAACGCTGTGCGTTGTCTTTGATCGCTCGCTCTTCATTGATCCGCGTGACCAACTCAACCATCTGGACAAAGCTGCCATCGGCATTGATCACGTACGACTGGTGGTTTTTTTCGAAGGTGGCCGAATGGTCGGTTTCATCGGTGGCGGCTTGGGCACTTAGCGTACAGGCAAGCAAAAAAAGTGCGCCCAGCAGGCGCATCGAGTGCAGGTAAAAGCTTTGCATAGAGATCCTTCTGATTAATGCGACGCTCACTCTGCGGGGAAGAGCGCACTGTGATAAACGAAATGTTTAATGCGACTCATTATTATCTATGCGCTCGAAAAATGCAGGCTTTTTAATGGCCCCTGCGAACATCCCCCAACGAATCCCGCTGCATCGACTGCAGGTTTTTCTCGATGGTTTCGCAGATGGCCTCTGTCTGGATCTGGTGCTCGCTGGAGCGAAACGGGCTTTGCAGGTCGGTGCCGATGCGTTCGATGGCCAGCAGCATAAAACCCACCACCGTCGATGCCAGTGGGGTGAACCAGCCCAGGGACTCCACCAGCCCCACTGGCACGATCAGGCAGAACAGCGAAATAAACAGCCGGGGGAAATACACATAGGGGTAGGGCAGTGGTGTGTTGGCGATGCGCTCCATGCCGCCCTGGCTGTTGGACAGATCGACCATGGTTGATTCCAGCCGCGCCAGGCGAATGCTGTCCAGGCGCCCGGCCTTGTATTCGCGGGCCAGCAGGGCCGCGGAGCCGGTGAGGATATCGTTGGCAAAGTTGTTGGTAGCGCCGTTGCGCGCGAACTCATCCCCAGGAATAAATGCCCGCACTTCCTCCGGGCACGGCTCGCCCCGCAGGTGCGACGCCAGGCAATTCACATAGGCCACGTGGCGGCGCAGCAAGGTCGACTTAATCGGATTGACCTCGTTGTCGGGGTCATCCAGCAACGTCAGCACCTGCCGCGCAAAGCTGCGTGAGTTATTGACCATCGCGCCCCACAGCGTGCGTGCCTCCCACCAGCGGTTATAGGCGCTGGTATTACGAAAGCTGATCAGCACCACCAGCGCCGAGCCGAGCAGCGTCAGGGGCATCAGCGGCAGGTTGATCTTGGCGTTGAGGAACAGCATGAAGTCCACGGTGACCGCAATATCCCACAGCAGCAGCCAGAACAGTGCCCAGCCGACATAGCCCATGGTCTTGATAATCAGGCGGTACTTTTTGACGATGGCAGCTTTCAAACACAAACCTCCGAGCGGGCGAAAAGCATCGATGCCCTAGCTCGGACGGTGTTTGCGCGAGAAAGGTTCGCGCCTTATGCGTCGTGCAGGGAAATGCGCGAGGTCTCCGGCAAGGCCAGGCCGCCGGCCAGCGCGAGCAAGGCCACGGCAATCAGGTAAAACGCCGGTGACAGGTTGCTACCGGTGGTGCTGATCAACCAGGTCGCCACCAGCGGCGCGGTGCCGCCGAAGATCGTGTAGGCCATGTTGTAGGTGATCGCCGAGGCGGTGTAGCGCGTGCGGGTCGGGAAGGTCTCCGAGAGCAGGGCGGCCGTGACCACGCCGCACAATACCGCGCCCACCGCCAGCAGCATCACGCCGATGATGGACGCGGCGAACGAGCCGGAACTGGCCATCAGGAACGAGGGGTATACCACCCCCATCAACAGCCCGCAGGCGGTCATTACTGTGACGCGCCGCCCGACCCGGTCGGAATACCAGCCGGCCAGCGGGCATATCGCCGCAGCGAAGATCAGCGCAATCAGCGACACCAGCAACGCCGTCGCCCGGCTCAAACCACCGGCCACCTGCAGGTACGTGGCAAAGTAGGTGGTGAACATATAAAACGACAGCGCCGTCAGCGACACAAAAGCGCCCAGGCAGCAGATTGCCGCGCCATGGTTGCGCAGGGTTTCCTTGAGCGGCGAGTGGGCCACCGCGTGTTCCTGCTTGACCGCCTGGAACGCCGGGGTTTCATCCAGCCGCCAGCGCAGGTACAGGCCCACCAGGCCCAGCGGTGCAGCGATCAGGAATGGCAGGCGCCAGCCCCAGCTGCCCATGGCTTCGGCCGACAGCGAAGCCTCCAATGCATAGGCCACCACCGCCGCTGAGGCAAAGGCGGCAAAGGTCGATACCGGGATAAAGCTGCCATACCACGCCCGTTTATCGCTGGGCGCGTGCTCCATCAGGTAGGCGCAGGCGCCGGCGTATTCACCGCCGGCGGAGAAGCCCTGGGCGCAACGGATCAGCGACAACAGGATCGGCGCCGTGACGCCAATCGCGGCATACGTGGGCAGCAGGCCGATCAGGGTCGTGGCCCCGGCCATCAGCAAAATCGTCATCGCCAGGGTGCGCTTGCGGCCGATGCGATCACCCAGCATGCCAAAGAAAATTCCGCCCAGAGGCCGAAAGGCAAAGGCCACGGCAAACACCGCGAAGGTCTTGAGCAACGCCGCACTGGCATCGCCACTGGGGAAAAACTGCTGGGCGATGGTGGTGGCGAGAAAGCCATACACGGCGAAGTCGAACCACTCGACAAAGTTGCCGATACCGGCGGCGGCGATGACTTTTCTCAGGGTTTGCGGCGGGACCTGTTCGGTGGATGCACGCGTCATGGCGGGGCCTCGGCATTTCGTCAGTAATCGTTCGATTATCAGGAAAGTGCCCAGGGCGGCTTACTTCAAAAGTGTCATCGGCGTAGTCAGCACCGACCTGCCAAGGCAATGAAGATCCAATGTGGGGGGCTTGCCAGCGATAGCGGCGGGTCAGCCGACATCAATCCCAGCAGTACCGCCGCCATCGCAGCCTCGCTGGGGCTCGACAGCTCCCACCTCGATCTTCAGCGGGTGGAAGATTGCATTTCACTACCACCGCAGGATGCATACGGTACTCAATGTACTGAGGATCCAATGTGGGAGCTGGCTTGCCTGCGATAGCGGTGGGTCAGCCAACATCAATCCCAGCAATGCCGCCGCCATCGCAGCCTCGCCGGGGCTCGACAGCTCCCACCTCGATCTTCAGGGGGGGAGGATTGCATTTCACTGCTACCGCAGGATGCAAACGGTGCTCAATGTACTGAGGATCCAATGTGGGAGCTGGCTTGCCTGCGATAGCGGTGGGTCAGCCAACATCAACCCCAGCAATACCGCCGCCATCGCAGCCTCGCTGGGGCTCGACAGCTCCCACCTCGATCTTCAAGGGGTGGAGGATTGCATTTCAGCTGCCACCGCAGGATGCATACGATGCTCAATGTGCTGAAGATCCAAGATGGGAGCTGGCTTGCCTGCGATAGCGGTGGGTCAGCCAACATCAATCCCAGCAATGCCTCCGCCATCGCAGCCTCGCTGGGGCTCGACAGCTCCCACCTCGATCTTCAGGGGGGGGAGGATTGCATTTCACTGCTACCGCAGGATGCGTACGGTACTCAATGTACTGAAGATCCAAGGTGGGAGCTGGCTTGCCTGCGATAGCGGTGGGTCAGCCAACATCAATCCCAGCAATACCGCCGCCATCGCAGCCTCGCTGGGGCTCGACAGCTCCCACCTCGATCTTCAGGGGTTGGAGGATTGCATTTCAGCTGTCACCGCAGGATGCATACGATGCTCAATGTGCTGAAGATCCAAGGTGGGAGCTGGCTTGCCAGCGATAGCGGCGGGTCAGCCGACATCAATCCCAGCAATACCGCCGCCATCGCAGCCTCGCTGGGGCTCGACAGCTCCCACCTCGATCTTCAGGGGGGAGGATTGCATTTCAGCTGTCACCGCAGGATGCATACGGTGCTCAATGTGCTGAAGATCCAAGGTGGGAGCTGGCTTGCCAGCGATAGCGGTGGGTCAGCCAAAATCAATCCCAGCAATGCCGCCGCCATCGCAGCCTCGCTGGGGCTCGACAGCTCCCACCTCGATCTTCAGGGGGTGGAGGATTGCATTTCAGCTGCCACCGCAGGATGCATACGATGCTCAATGTGCTGAAGATCCAAGATGGGAGCTGGCTTGCCTGCGATAGCGGTGGGTCAGCCAAAATCAATCCCAGCAATGCCGCCGCCATCGCAGCCTCGCTGGGGCTCGACAGCTCCCACCTCGACCTTCAGGGGTTGGAGGGTCGCATTTCAGCTGCCACCGCAGGATGCATACGGTACTCAATGTACTGAAGATCCAAGGTGGGAGCTGGCTTGCCTGCGATAGCGGTGGGTCAGCCAACATCAATCCCAGCAATACCGCCGCCATCGCAGCCTCGCCAAGGCTCGACAGTTTCCATCTTGATCTTCAGGGTTTGGAGGATTGCATTTCAGATGCGGCAGCGGCGCGTTCGAGGATCCTCGGCCCCGGTCCTTCCTGGCTCAAGGTATCGCCGGGGTTGCGCAACGGGCAGTCGTTGAGCGACAGGCAGCCGCAGCCAATGCAGTTGTCCAGGCTGTCGCGGAGGGCTTCCAGGGTTCGGATGCGTTCGTTGAGGTTGTCGCGCCAGGCCGAGGACATTTCTCCCCATTGCGCGGCCGTCAATTTGCTGTTCGGCGGATAGCGGCCCATGGCGCGTTTGATCTCTTCCAGCGGAATGCCGGTGCGTTGCGCCACTTTGATAATCGCAATGCTGCGCAGCACCAGCGACGGGAAGCGCCGCTGGTTGCCGGCGTTGCGGGTGCTGGCGATCAAGCCCTTGGACTCGTAGAAGTGCAGGGTGGAGATGGGTACGCCACTGCGCCTGGCCACCTCGCCGATGGTGAGGGAGCGCACACCGTCCGGGTTCTTTTCTGCTGCCATGGGGGTTGCCCTAAAGTTAGGTTGAGGTTTTATAGTCCTGCCCGATCTTTGCTGCAACCGCTTTCTGCGCGAGCTGCTCAGCCTGCGCCAGGCCATTGCCCAGGCGCAGGCCGTGTCCTATGGCAATGCCGTGGACCTGTACAAGGCGCTCGCCTGGCGGGCGCCGACGGCGGTGCTTTACCCTGCGGCGCGCACCGCGCATCATGCGCGCCCGCACTGAGGGCAAAAGTGCCGCGAAAAGGAACAGCAGTTGAACCACAACACATTGTCCAAGCGCCTAGAGCGCGTGGCGGCCCAGGTACCGGCCGGCGCGCGCCTGGCTGATATCGGCTCGGATCACGCCTACCTGCCGGTGGCGTTGATGAACCGTGGCGCGATTGTCGCGGCAGTGGCCGGCGAGGTGGCGTTGACGCCGTTCCGCGCCGCCCAGCGCACGGTGTGCGACAACGGCCACGAACTGCACATCCACGTGCGCCTGGCCGATGGCCTGGCGGCTATCGAACCGGCCGACCTGCTCGACGCGGTCAGCATCTGCGGCATGGGCGGCGAGACCATCCGCGATATCCTCGAGCGCGGCAAGGCGCATCTCAGCGGCCGGGAACGCCTGATCCTGCAACCCAACGGCGGCGAACAACCGCTGCGCCTGTGGCTGATGGACAACGGCTATCGCATCCTCTGCGAGGAACTGCTACGGGAAAACCGCTTCGACTACGAAATCATCGTCGCCGAGCGCAGCGGGCCGGTGAGCTACAGCGCCGAGCAGCTGTACTTCGGGCCCCTGCAGATGCAGGCCCGCAGCCCGGCGTTCCTGGCCAAATGGCAACGCCTGCTGCGCTACAAGCAACGCACCCTGGATCAGCTGGCCCAGGCCCGACAAGCGTTGCCCGAACAGAAAGTGCAGGAACTGGCGCAAGAGGTGCGCTGGATCACGCAGTTGCTGGAGGCGACGAACCCGGTCTAGGGTCTTGCCTGCCGCAAATGTTTCAATGACTCATTTATCCAACCCAGGTGTTCCACCATGCCAGACGCTACCGACCAAGCCTTCTACGACCGCGCCGACGCGCATATCGAACTGTCGAACGAGCAATTGAAAACCCTCGAGAACCTGGGCCAGGTCAGTGCCTCGATGATGTTCGGCACCACCCGTTTCAACGCCTGGGCCAGTGCACGCAACTTCAAGTCCGGCGCGGAAATGGCCGAGGCGCGGGAAGCGATGTTGAAGTACTTCTGTGAGCAGTACCGGATGATGCTGGAAGACAATCTGGATGATCACATCAACAACTTCAGCCAGTACATGACAGCCCCGAAGCCGCAGTGATCCAGGGGCTCGACAGCGCCCACCTTGATCTTCGTCGAAGCCCTGACTAGCGTTTGCTCAATGCCAGGCGGGCCGCGAACAGCACAAAAAGCAGGCCGGTGCTGCGGTCCATCCAGGTGATCACCTTGCTCCGGCGCAGCACTGCGGCCAGTGGCTGGGTGGCGCCGATCAGGGTCAACGACCACGCCATGCCGAGCACCACATGGATGCTCACCAGGCCGAATGTCCAGGCGATCAACGAATGGCCCTGGGGAATGAACTGCGGCAGGAACGACACATAGAAAATCCCGATCTTGGGGTTGAGCACATTGCCCAGCATGCCTTTCAAGAACCAGCGGGTGCCGGGTTGGGCGTGAGCCTCACCGACCGTCAGGGAGGTGCGTGGGCGCAGCAGCATATTCAGGCCCAGCCAGGCCAGATAAGCGGCGCCGCAGTACTTCAAGAGGTTGAAGGCCACCTCCGACACTGCGATCAACGCACCCAAACCAAAGGCCACCGCCGCGCCCCATAAGAAACAGCCCGCATTGATACCCAATGCCGCACGCAATGCCTGCTGCTTGCCTTCCACCGTCGCGGTACGCAACACCAGCGCGGTGTCGAGCCCGGGAGTGAGGGTCAGGAGGGTGGCGGCGAGGGTAAAGGCGAGCAGATTATCGGCGATGGACATGGGGCAAGTGCCTGCACAATGTTGTGTCTGGATAGATGCTATCACGCAGCTAGGTGCCCGGCAGGGCGCTTTCGCCCGTCTATGAGCACAGAGCCTCGATAACGCCGAACCGTAGTCACTTAACCAGCTTGCAAATGAATGCCCGTAGTTGCCATGCCTCGTTTGGTCCCGGCGTCAGCCCAGTGAGCAAAATTTTGAAAGTCATGTATAGACGCATGTTTTATCGGTGGCACCTTGCTATTATGACACCCGTTTAACAAGGAGGGGGCCGCAGGGTTATTTTATGTTTATACATTGATTCCAAGTCGGGAAAAACTATCTATTAGAAAGTCAATGCTGATTTTCATATGGAAATCATTAAGCGGTTGTTAGGGATTTGTATTATGTCTAGAAAATTGTATCGGGAGTGCTACATTCCTGGCGTACTAGTTGTTTTGTTAATGTTGGTGGTGTCATTTTTTATCCGGGTTGGTGATTTTGAAAAAGTTCCGCCCGCACCGAATATGGAGGCCAGCTATCATGTGATTTTGACCATGAGCGCACTTAAAGAGTCTCCAATTGTGAATCATTGGTTTTTGCCGACAGTTTCATTGGGTGGCACTCTGGATAAAAATATTCCTTGGGGGGCAACAATACCGACCAGTACAGGAGACTATGTTTATACGAGCTTTGCCTCGAGCGGATTTTTGGCTCCATATTTTACATTTAGTGCGTTGAATATTGAGTTTTCTCTGGAGAATTTGGCAAAATTTAATTTTGTGATTGGTGCTCTGAGTGCATTGATTATCTATACTTGGCTCAGTCAGTTGTTATTTTTTTGCGGGTTCAGAAAGTGGTCTGCTGTCTCGGGTGGGGTGGTCGGGGCGGCGGTGGCGATCTTTAGTCGTGAAGCGCTCCTTTCGCATGGCGTGCTTTATTGGGTTCATAGTTTTTATCAGATAATTTTAGTACTTTCGTTATTCGTTTTTTTTAAGTACCTATCTTCGGAGAATGAACGAGCGTCACGTGTTTATGGGTGGATTTTAGTTGGCTTGGCATTTTGGGGAGCTTCCACAGAATGGACAGGTTATGTTTTTAATGCTGGGATATTTTTCATCCTGCTGTTTGATAGATTGAAAGTACCCTTTTCGAAGGCGCTTGCAGTCAAGGTTTTCATAGCGACTTTTTTTGCTGGCATATTGACGATTGTGCATTATGGGGTAGTGACGGGATTCGAATCGTCAATCAATTCATTCATAGCGCGCTTTTTTGCAAGAAACACCTCAACAGGTAGCCTCTATAGCCTGTTTGAAGGTTACGCGCTTTCATATGGCCTGTTTTTACTTGTCGTTGCTGTGTTTTTCCCTGTTGTTGCGTTTTTTTCGGCTAAAAAAGATGTGCGCCTCGCAGTGTTCTGGAGCCTGCTGGTGGCGGCCAGCGTACCGCTGATAGAAAATTTGGTAATGCTTCAGCATGCACAGGAGTTTTCTTTCGATCGTTTAAAGATGTTACTGCCCATAGCGATGATTCTGTCCTTTTATTTTGCTTGGCTAGATACTAAATGGCGTAGCGTTTTACTCGCTCTTATCCTGGCTTCAGCAGTGTACGGATTTTATTCATACAAGGTTTACAACGAGCGTTATTCAGCCTGGTCTGCAATGGATGCTGAAAACCAAGATCTTAAAGTGCTTGTACTCAAGGAAGTCGATATTGATTGTGCTGTCTTATCGTCGAACACGCGTGTCCGAGCTTATGCAAATCTGTTGTTTCATCGAGGTATTTATGAGTCTAGCTCTGATCTCGTCGTTAAGGATGATGCAGTAGATTCATGCGCGAGTGTGCATTTGACAGCAAGCGTGCCATTTGTAGATCTCCCTGAGTATCTAAGTGCTTTAGTCTGGAAGGAGGGGGAATATGCCGTAAGGTTTGATAAGGAAGGAGGCGTGTGGAAACGCACCGAAGTGCGGCTTGCTTCGGATAGTATTTTGGCAGCCGATCTTTCAGATGCGAACTGGAAAAAAGGAATATCCACAGCCTTTTCAGGTCTTGTCATTGCAAACACGGTAAGTAATAGGGTTTCTATCGCTGTCGGAAATTATTTGATTTTTGGTGGGGCGAAAGGTCGCCTGATAACAAATATCACCTATACGGGGCCGTATATGAATGTTTTTGTTGAGGGCGGAATTATAAATTCAGATATTGCAGGCTATCCAAATAAGATTCATGTTGTTAAGAAATTGTAAATGCCTCGTTGGAGGAGGCTATTTCCATATACTTACGCCGGGATGTTGGAGTGTACTCTGCGAGGGAAGTACTGGCAGGATGGTGTTTATTCAGAGAGCGAAAGGCGACTGGTCCTACGTTCAGACTTCGTTACTCAAGGCGAACATTCAATGGCCGGGGCAATCCATCTAGAAAGTATGCCACCTGCCGGCATGGGGACATCCCGAAAAAAGCCGGCAATTATGCCGGCTTTGGAAGGGCAGTCAAATGCCCGGTGATTTACTGGGCAAACGCGTATTCCCCACCCTGTTCCAGCGCCTTGCGATAGGCCGGCCGGGCCTGGAACCGCTGGACCCACGCCGCGAGGTTCGGGTACGCCGGCAGCTTGCCCTGGGCCTTGGCGATTTCGCCAATGAAGCTCATCTGGATATCCGCACCGCTCAGTTCCTCACCCAGCAGGTACGGTGACTGCGCCAGGGCGTCGTTCAGGTAACCCAGGTAGTTGGCCAGTTCCGACTCGATCCGCGGATGCAACGGCGCACCGGCATCACCCAGGCGACCGACGTACAGGTTGAGCATCAGCGGCAGCATGGCTGAGCCTTCGGCAAAGTGCAGCCATTGCACGTAGGTGTCGTAGGCGGCCGTGGCCGGGTCGGGTTGCAGGCGACCCTGGCCATGGCGGCGGATCAGGTAGTCGACAATGGCGCCGGACTCGATCACCACGCGGCTGCCATCTTCAAGCACCGGCGATTTGCCCAGCGCGTTGATCGCCTTGAGCTCTGGTGGTGCGAGGTTGGTTTTTGGGTCGCGCTGGTAGCGCTTGAGCGCGTAGGGCAGGCCGAGTTCTTCGAGCAGCCAGAGAATGCGCTGCGAGCGTGAGTTGTTGAGGTGGTGAACAATCATCATGGGAAGCTCCGCCGGGTGAGTGTGGGTGTCTGATAGCAGACTGTTGCGCCGGCGTAGAGTGCCCTGAATCAGTTGGGCGTGTCAGGGGAAATGGTCGGGTCCTGAGGCGGCTGCGCTTCCAGCTTCAAGCGGTCGGCCTTGCTGATGTACTTGTCTTTGCTTTTGGGGGCCAGTTTGGCACTGGCCTTTTTGGCGTTGGCTTTTAATAACTGATTGATCTTTTTACGACGGTTCATGCGGTTTACTCGGCGCGTTGATCTTTCGATGATATCAGCTCAGCAATCGGGCGAGTGGGCTTGGCCAAATGCTTTTACGGGCATGCACCGACCTAAAGCCGGGCAAACTCAAAGGTTGCCCGTAAACCACCCGATGGCCGGTTTTCCAAGCGGACCTGTCCACCCAGGCGATTTGCGATGGATTGCACGATGGTCAGGCCCAGGCCTGCGCCGTGGTCGTTGCCACGGCTGTAGAAGCGCTCAAACAGTCGATCACGTTCTGCTTCATCAATGCCCGGCCCCTGGTCTTCGACACTCAACTCGTAGTGATCGTGGTGTTTGGCCAGCCCGACGGTGATGAGCCCTCCAGGCGGGGAAAAGTTTGCCGCATTGCTCACCAAATTGTTCAAGGCAATCTGGATGATCCCGGTGTCGACTTTGACCAGGCCGACTTCGTCGACAGGGTCGAACACCAGCTCAAGTTCCTTGCTCAAGAGCCAGGGTGTCATCTGCACCAGACTGTCCCGGACTGTCGCCACCAGATCTGTTTTTGGCGCCTCAAGGGCGGAGGTGCGGGGTTCAATACGGGCCATGGTCAGCAGTTGATTGACCAGTCGGGTGGTACGGTCGACACCTGCCATGAGGTGCTCAAGGGACGCGCGTCGATCATCCTCGCTAGCGGCATCCTTCAGGTTTTCTGCGTGAACTTTAAGCACCGCCAACGGTGTGCGCATCTCATGGGCGGCGTCGGCGATAAAACGCCGCTCGCGCCCCATGACCTCCTGGATTTGTGCGAGCACGCGGTTAAGGGCGGCCTGCATGGGCTCCAGTTCAGTGGGCAATGGATTCAAGTGCAAGGGTTCAAGCGAGCCTGGATGCCGCGCGCGCAGGGTTTGCGCCATGTTGACCAGGGGTTTCAAACCCCAGCCAATCGCCAGCCAGATCACTGCGGCAAGCAGCACGCAGCCAATCAGATTGGGCAACACCGTATGGCGGACAATCCGATTCACCAGATCGTCACGCACGTCGTCACGCTCGCCCACCCAAATCTTCAAATTATATTGCGCATCCTCCAAGACAAACGCGCGCCATGCTCGGTTGTTGACGTCCGTGATGGCGCTGAAACCGGCCTTGCTCGGTGGTGAGGTAAACGCGGGTGCGCTGGCGGTGTGAACCAGCAACGTGCCGTCCGAGTTCCAGACCTGGAACGCGATCTTGCTTTCATACGGATGGCCATCGACCTTAGGCACGGCAAGCCCCAGCGCTTGATTGAACGCCTGGTACAGCTCTGCTTGCTCCTTACTGGCCATTGGCATGCGCATCACGCCTTGCAACAGACGCGCGTTTTGCGCCAGTTGGGCGTCGTAGACCTCGTCAATTTCATGATTGCTGTCATGCAGGTTGACGGCGGTCATGATCAGTAGACCGAGGAACAGCAGGCCAAGAATCAAGGTGAGCGTGCGCTGGCGAATGGAGGTCATGGGCGTTCGTCCACCAGATAGCCGACACCACGGATCGTTCGGATCAACTGGCTGGAAAACTTCTTGCGCAGGTGATGGATATGCACTTCCAGCGTGTTGCTTTCCGCCTCCTCGCTCCAGCCGTAGAGTATCTGCATCAGTTGATCGCGGGTCATGACTCGGCCAGGAGGGGAAAGCAGTTCATGGAGTAACTGATACTCCTTGGGGGTCAAGGCCACGGGCTCGCCCAGATAGCTGACTTGCTGGGTACCGGGGTTCAGGCTGATGCCCGCGTGTTCAATCAGCATCTGGGCCCGGCCAGCGCTGCGTCGCAACAAGGCCCGTATCCGGGCTTTGAGTTCTGCGAGGGCGAACGGTTTTATCAGGTAGTCATCCGCTCCGGCATCCAGGCCGGCGATACGGTCCTCGGTGGCGTCCCGGGCCGTGAGGATCAGGACCGGCAGGTTGGAGCCACTGTCACGCAGGCGACGCAGGACGTCGAGCCCGTCCATTCGTGGCAGACCGAGGTCGAGCACGGCCAGATCAAACGTTTCGCTGAGCAGTGCGTGCAAGCCGCTGCTGCCGTCCTGCAACCAGTCGACGGTGTAGCCCTCGCGCGTGAGGGCCTGATGAATACCTTCGCCCAGGCCCATGTCATCCTCGATCAGTAGTAAGCGCACACGGACTCCTGTCAGTCGAGTTTCTGGTTCACTTGCTGCAGTAACGCTTCGATTTCCGCGCGGCGCCCGGCGTCAGCGGTTTCACGGCCTGGCCTCGGGGCTGCCTGCAGGGCTTTTTGTAGCGCCTGTCTGGCTTGGGGGTAGCGTTTTTGACGGTAAAGGTGATCGCCCCAGAAGTACAGACTATCAATGCCGTCTGGGTTCAGTTGCAATGCTTGCTCGAGCAATTGTTGTGCTTTGTCCGAATCGCCGAAACCAATAGGCCAGCCCGGTACCCGATCATACAACGCGGCGAGGCTGGTGTAGGCCGAGCCTTGCAGGGCTTTGGGGTCCAGGGAGAGGGCTTTTTCCAGGTCGATCTTCGCCTCCTTGACCTTGCTCAACGCGCCGAGCCCACCCTGGGCGCCAGCCCAACTGCTGGTGACGATACCGGACCAGATCCAGGCCTCGGCGACGGATTGGCGATCCTGGGTAAACGCGCTGGCTTGGGTGGCGAGTTGCTCGAACTTCGCCGCGCGCTGGTCGGCGGGTAATTCGTATTGAATATGCGCCCAGCGCTGCTGGATGTCGTTGAGGCGTTGCTGGTCAGCGGCGTCCAGGGCCCAGACGGCCGGGCTCAACGCGCCGAGTAATAGCAAGCAGAGGGTGTTTTTCATGGATTGAGGTCCTCGTTGTCAGTCTTTTGGCTCAGGCGACGGATCAGGGGTAGGTGCTTGCGCAAGCTTCGGTCAATCAGGTTGGGCAGCAGGCTGTTGAGGCGTACAAAAAACCGTTCCGGCCAGCCCAGGTACAACTCGCGATGGTCACCGGCAATGGCGCGGATCACGGCCGAGGCCACGGTTTGAGGGTCGTCGACATTCGCGTTGAGGGCGTCGTTGAGCGCCTGCGCGGCCGGACTGTTCATGGGGGTGCTGGTGGCGCGTGGCGCGACATACAACACACCCACGCGGGTGTCTGACAGCTCACGGCGCAAGGCTTCGGAAAATCCACGCAAGGCAAATTTGCTTGCGCAGTAGCTGGCGTAGCCGGGGTAGCCAATCGAGCCATAGGTGGAGCCAACGTTGACGACCATCGCGCTGCTGGCCTGCTTGAGCAGTGGCAGGAGGATTTTCGTCAGGCAGATAGGCGCGCTGATGTTGACTGCCAGCATGGCGTTGATATCGCTGTCCTCGAGCTGCTCCAGCATGGCGAAGTGATTGACCCCGGCGGCGTTGATCAGCAGGTTGATACCGCCCATTGCCTGCGCAGCGGCCAGCACCTTGCGACGGTCTGCCAGGAACGTCAGGTCGGCGCCAATCCAGAACACCTGCTGTGGATAGCGCTCGAGCAGCGGCGCCAACGACTCGCGGTGGCGGGCGACGGCCAGCACCTGGGCGCCGTTGGCGCACAGTGCGTCAGCAATCGCCGCGCCAATGCCGCCGCTGGCGCCGGTCAAGACCACGCGAGCCTCAGACAGGCGCATGCAGGCTCTCCCCGTCACGCGGCAAGCCACGGAACATGTCGGTGTAGAGTTTGTAGACCACTTTGGAGGCATGAATGACTGCCGCCTGATCACTCGGGTCCTGCAGTTTGTCCATCAGTCGGCGGTAAGTCTGCATGTGCCCGATATCCAGGGAACCGTGGGAGCTGAGGTAGCTGAAGGCGGTTTCCGGCAGCTCAAGGCGATCGCGAATGGCCCCGGCGGCGTGGGTGGCAAGGGCGATGCTGGTGCCTTCGAGGACGTTGACCATGCCAAACAGACCTACCGGGTTATCCCGGGCGATCAGGTCGTAGAGGAAACTGGTCATCAACTCGATGGGCAGGGACGGATGACCGTCGCGTACCGCCTCTTTGTCGCCGCCACAGGCCTGGATGTCGTTGAGCACCCATTTTTCATGGCCGTATTCTTCTTCGATGTACTCACAGACTGCTTCACGCAGCCATTCCAGGCGCGTCGGCAGGCGCGCGCCACAGGCCATCATCAACGGCACAGTGTGGCGTACGTGGTAGTACGCCTGGGTCAGAAACGCCCGATAGCTCTCCAGGCTGACCTTGCCCTCAAGGGCATCGCGGATGACCGGTAGGGTGAACAGCTCGTTGCGTTCTGCTTGAGTGGCGATTTGCAGGGTGTCGAAAAAACTCATGATGCGGATACCTCGGAAGGGGTCGATACAGTCAATTGCGCCTGGTAACGCTCAACAATGGCGTCGCGGCGCGGCCTGCCATTGGCGGTCAGCAGACCATTAGCGGGCGTGAACGGTTGAGGCAGCCGGGTCCAGTGATGGACCTGGGCGTATTGGGGCAGGGCCTCGTTGGCCTGGGCCACCGCGGCCGCCAGTTCGTCATCGGTGCAATCGGTGCGATGGGGCCACAGCAGCGCATGGTTGCTTGGCATGGCTTCGCCGTAGACGAAGGCCTGGGCAATATGCCGGCGTTGGGTCAGTTCGGCCTCGACCCATTCCGGATTCACGTTGCGCCCGAAGCTGGTGACAAATTGATGCTTTTTGCGCCCCTTGAGATAGAGGAAACCGTCGGCGTCAAATTCGCCCAGATCGCCGCTGGACCACCATTGGTCGACGCCAGCGGGCTCGCCCAAATAACCGAGCAAGGTAGAACCCTTGATCAGCACTTCGCCATCTTCAGCCAGACGTACCTCTACGTGAGGCAGGGGTTTGCCGACACTGCCGGGACGATGGGCCTCGGGGTGGTTGAGGCACACCACCGACGCACACTCCGACAGGCCGTAGCCTTCGTAGACACGCATGCCGAGGGTGTGCGCACGGTGCAGCAGTTCTTCTGAAACCCGCGCACCGCCCACGGCGGCAAAACGCAGGGTTTGAGGATTGAAGGCTTTTTGTTCGCCAGCGTTGACCAGCAGCAGGAGAAGCTGCGGCACCAGAATCAGGCTTTCGGGGGCGCGAGCGGCCAGGCAGCCGAGCAATTGCGGGACGTCGACGCCGCTGGCCCCTTGAATCCCCAACACGCTCTGGCTTGGCAGGCTCAGGGTGACGCCGGCATAAAGGGCGGCATAACAACCGATATTTTCCAACAGGATTGCCAGGGGCAGCACCGCGAGGTGGTGCCGTGGATCGTTGGGTTGGCTGGCCTGATACAGCTCGCGGGCAACCCTCAAAATACTCTCGGCGCTCAGGCACACGCCTTTTGGGGTGCCGGTGGTTCCTGAGGTAAACGTCAGTTTGGCGGTGTGTTCGGGTAAGCCGGACGCACCGTTGAGGTTTTTGCGCCAGAACTCGCCGGTTTTCTCGAAACCGGCGGTTTGCAGTTCTGCCTCCAGTTGCGGTTCGGCGATCACCAGCTCTGCCTGGCTTTGTTCCAGGCAATGCTTGCGTTGAGCCGGGGTGAAAAACGGCGGTAGCGCCAGGCACGTCAGCCCTTCGAACAGCGTGGCCAGATCCCAGAGCATCGCTTCGACGCCATTGTCCAGCGCCAGCGCGACCACCTTGATCCCCTCATCGCGCAGTCGCTGTTGGCGATAGTTAAGCTCGGCGTACAGGGTGGCGTAGTCCAGCTTCAACTGATCGCCCCACAGGGCGGTGGTGTGTGGCGTGCATTCAGCGTGGCTGCGTAGGATTTCCTTGAAACGCTCCATTTCAGGCGACATAAGTGGCCTCCTCAAGCGATGTGGGCAACCCCAGGCGGTTGAACACGCCGATATTGCGTAGGTGGACAAAGCCTGCGCGGATGTTGCCTACATGCACCCAGGGCTTGCTGTCGTAATAGCTGCCCCAACTGTGGCGGTCAGCGCCTAGCCGCTCGGGGTCGGCGGCGCAGAGCGTCAGCGGTTTTAATCCCAGGCGATGGAAGCTGTTGACCAGCCCGATATTGCCGGTAAAGGCCACCCATTCCAGGCCGCCCATGGCCAGCAGATAAGTGAGGGTAATGATGCTCAGGCGTGCGCTGCCGTTGTCACTGGCCGCCAGATTGCCCACCTCGACGATGCCGGTGCGTTCGACGGGGCGCTCGGCTGCCGTGCCGATCAGCGCTTCAATCGACGCGTCCAGATACCGCTCCAGAAACAAGGGTTCAGTCTTGGCCAGACGCACACCGGCGACGGCGCAAAGTTCGCCAGACGCGCTGCTTACGCCAAACAGTTCCGGCATGAAATAACGAATGTCAGCACCATGTGCCTGGCGAAAACGTTGCTGGACAAAGGTTTCGAAGACCGCGCGCAGCGTGTCGCCGGGCAAGGCCCTGAGCAGATTCATCTGCGAGGACTCGGCTTGGCCGAAGTGAAGCGGTAAAGAGAGGTGCCAGTCGAAATGGGCCATTGGATAACGTCTCCCCAGTAGGTTTGGGCAGAGTATCGAGGGCATTTCTTAACGGAGTCTGAAGGTCGCAGCAGACGGGCTGGCGCTTCTTCAGATTGTATTAAGGCTGGGCGAGCAGGGTGGCGTGGTTCGATCAGGCGTTAAACCGGATCGAGGTCGGGCGAATGACTCGCTCGCCAGAATGACTGCAGAGGCCCAGCATGACCCGAGACTCCTCCACCCAACGTTATGGAAAACTGTCGATTGCATTGCACTGGCTGATGCTGGGGCTGTTTGTCGGTGTCTATGCCAGCATCGAAATCAAAGGCCTGCTACCCCGTGGGGGCACCATGAGAAGCCTATTCCTGGGACTGCACGGGCTTTTGGGGGCAAGCATTTTTCTTCTGGTCTGGGTGCGTCTGCTTGGGCGCCTGACCCCCCGGCCACCCATAACGCCTGCCTTGCCTGTGTGGCAGACCGGCGCTTCGCACCTGATGCATCTGGCATTGTATGGGCTGATGATTGCGCCCCCGCTGCTGGCCTGGCTGATGTTGTCGGCGGCAGGCAAACCGATGCCTTACTTCGGGTTTTTTCTGCCGTCACTTGTGTCGGTCGATCCGGACCTGGCAAAGCAGTTCAAGCATTGGCACGAGTTGCTTGGCAGTAGCGGTTACTGGCTGATCGGTTTGCATGCGGCGGCAGGTTTGTTCCATCACTACTGGGTTCGGGACAACACCCTGGCGCGGATCCTGCCTAAACGCTTCTGAATGGAGCTTGAGAGTCGAGCGAGCCGTCGAGCCCGGGTTCGGCGGCGTTCCCTCTTGTTCTCAGAGGCTGGGATGGCAAGTGCTGCACCGATGTGGTCGCGAAATCAGCCCTTTTTTGTCCATCCCGGTCTACCATGCCCCTCCGGCAGTGGTTCCTCGCGCTATCGGCCCCCAGCCATCAAGGTATCGCACATGACCTCGTTAACCCGCAACACACCGTCCCCAGCCTCATTCGAGGTGCCGCAATGAGCATTGACCAGATCAGCCTGCCCAAGGGCGTAGGCCCACATGCCATCAAGTTGCTGGAGGCGATCACCGGCGCCAGCACGCCTGAAGAACTGAATCGCGCAGGCGGCAAAGCCGAAGGTTTTGTCCTGGGCCTGGAGTCCACCAAAGCCATCAAAAGCCAAATCGCCGAGTCGTTGTATGTGGCTTACGACGACGCTGCCAGCCATCGTGCGGCTGAGTTGAAGGGCTAGTAGCTGCACGCCCCGGCTGTCGAGCAGGGCGTGGTGGCTGGGTTGTCTACACGATCAGACTCAATAACCAGCCCGCTGCGCCGCTGCCTGCAACCACGAGCCATGGCGGCAGTTTGCAGAACATCAGCGCCACCAGGGCGATCAGTGCCAGGCCGAAGTCTTGTGCGGTGAATATCGCGTTGGTCCACACCGGTTGGTACAGCGCTGCCAGTAATAAACCCACCACCGCGGCATTCACGCCGGCCAGTGCGGCCTGTGCGCGTGTGTTTTGGCGCAGGCTTTGCCAAAAGGGCAGGGCGGCGAAGATCAAGAGAAACGACGGCGCGAAGATAGCCAGCAGGCAGATCACGCCGCCGAGCCAGCCGGTGGGGGCCGGGTTCATCGCGGCGCCGAGGAACGCGGCGAAGGTGAACAAGGGCCCGGGCACGGCTTGGGCCGCGCCGTAGCCGGCGAGGAACACGTCGTTGCTCACCCATTGCGGCGGCACTACTTCGGCTTGCAGCAGGGGCAGTAGCACGTGGCCGCCACCGAACACCAGCGAGCCGCTGCGGTAGAACGCGTCTAGCAGCGCCAGGCTCTGGTGGGGCAGCGTCTGGGCGAGGAGCGGCAGGCCCACCAGCAGGATCAAGAACAGCGCCAACCACATCACTCCCGCGCGGCGGCGGATGGGGATGGCGAGTGCTTCGTGGGTGGCGTTGGGGACGGGGCTGAACAGCAGCAGGCCGACGACGCCTGCGCCGGCAATCACCGCGACCTGGCCCCAGGCCGACGGTATCAACAGGGTAATGACGGCGGCCATCAGCATCAGGAGCATGCGCCCCCCGCTATGGCACAGGTTGCGCGCCATGCCCCACACGGCTTGGGCGACGACCGCCACGGCGACGACTTTGAGGCCATGCAGCGCGCCGTTCGGTATGGCCGAGCTATGCTGGGTCAGGCCCAGGGCGAACAGGATCAAGAGCACGGCGGACGGCAAGGTAAACCCGGCCCAGGCCGCCAGTGCGCCGCTGTAGCCTGCCCGTGACAAACCCAGGGCGATGCCCACCTGGCTGCTGGCCGGGCCGGGGAGAAACTGGCAGAGCGCGACCAGGTCTGCATAGCTGCGCTCGCTCAACCAGCGCCGCCGCGTGACGAATTCATCGCGAAAGTAGCCGAGGTGGGCGACAGGTCCGCCGAAGGAGGTCAGACCCAGGCGCAGGAAAATCAGGAAAACCGACCAGGGACTGCTGCGGTGATCAGCGGGGACGTTGGCCAAGCGCTCGATTCTCTAATGAATGGGAAGAATCAACGCACCCTAAACCTTTTATATGACGTGAAAAAGGTGCGGGCTACGCGAAAACCGGTCAATTAAGCGGATTCGTTTCGGGGCCGATTGAATTTATGGCCGCAAGGTTGGGTCATTTGAGAAGTTACGGTGCCAACTGCGTGCGCCATCCATATAGGGACCGACCATGACGTTCTTCATCTTCCTGCTCGCCTGCGCTACCGCTGCCAGCACCGGCATCATGTTCAAGCCCGGCACCTGGTATCAATCCCTGGTCAAACCGCGCTTCACCCCACCCAATTGGTTGTTTCCGGTGGCCTGGACGATCATCTACCTGCTACTCGCCTGGGCCGGTTACCGCCTGAGCCTGATCCCCGGCAGTCAGACGGTGCTGGCCCTGTGGGCGGCGCAGATTGCCTTGAATACGCTGTGGACCCCGGTGTTCTTCGGCGCGCATCGGATTCTTGCGGGGATGCTGATCATCACGCTGCTCTGGCTCACCGTGGCGGCGATGGTGGTGCTGGCGGTGCGCCTGGACCTGATCACCGGGTTAATCCTGTTCCCGTACCTGGCGTGGCTGAGTGTCGCGGCGGCGTTGAATTTCTCGATCCTGCGCAATAACCGTTGATGGCCTACACGCGTTGGCCTGCCAGTGAGCCCGAACCGGCACAACTGCGCCGCTTCAACAAATAGCTCGCTTGGCGGCCGCGCGGTGGAGTTTCTTCAGCCGGTACATATCACCATCGGCATGGCTGAGCAGCGTATCGGCATTGTCCCCGTCAGCCGGGTAACGGGCTACGCCGATGCTGCACGATGGCATTGTCACCGGGCCAAACTCAGGGCCCAGCGGTTCGGCCATGATGGCAAGGATCTGCTGTACCTTCTCGGCCACCGCCTCTTCTGAATGAAGATCGGTCAACAGCACGGTGAATTCATCCCCACCCATCCGCGCTACTGTGTCGGTGTCCCGCACACAGCCTTCCAGGCGTCGTGCAATGGCACATAGCACGCGGTCGCCGGCGGCATGTCCATGCACATCATTGATGCCCTTGAAATCATTGATATCCAGGAACAGCAGCGCCAGTGTGCTGTTCTGGCGGCGCGCGTTGCGCAACGCGGAGTCCAGCCGATCATTGAACAACGAGCGATTGGTCAGGGCGGTCAGTGGGTCGTGGTGGGCGAGAAAGCGCAGTTCCTCCTCGGCCTGGGTGAGGGCGGTGATGTCCCGCGCCACGCCGATCCGGGCGCCCACATCCTCGGACCAGAATGCCGCCCACAGGATATGCACGACACTGCCATCCTTGCGCAGATAGCGGTTGCGGAAATCGACGTGGGGCTGGCCGTTCATCACTCGGATGATCGAGGCTCGGGTGGTTGCCAGGTCTTCAGGGTGCATATAGTCGGTGATCAAGTTGCCGGTCAACTCGTCGGCACGGTAGCCGAGCAGCGTCTCGCAGGCATCGCTGACAAATGCGATCTGATTGTCCCTGTCGACCACGAAAACCGTATCCAGCATCAGATGGATCAGTTTGGGGTAGAGCGCTTGCAGGTCAACGGGCATAGGTCAGTGCAGTCCGGTTCAAATATCGGCCTGATCATATCCCGAACCTGCAGGCTGGCAATGAGCAATCTTGACTATCGGCCTACCGCCGATCTATCCATACCGTCTGCGCATTGCAGAATTCCCGCACGCCGAAATGTGACAGTTCGCGGCCAAATCCACTCTTTTTCACTCCGCCAAACGCCACCCGAGGATCGGACACGCTGTAGGCGTTGATAAAGACCCCGCCGGTTTCCAGCTGGTTGGCGATCTCGCGTGCCTTGGCTGGGTCGCGGGTGAAGAGGCTGGCAGTGAGGCCGAACTCGCTGTCGTTGGCCAGGGCCACGGCATGCTCGGCGTCGCGGGCGCTGATGATCGAGGCGACGGGGCCGAACAGTTCCTGTCTGAACGAGGTCATCTGGTCGGTGACGTTGGCCAGGACGGTGGGGGCGTAATAGTTGCCCGCGCCTTCAATAGGATGGCCGCCCAGCAGCAGGGTGGCGCCTTCGGCCAGGGTCGCCTGGACTTGTGCGTGCAGCTCGTCACGCAGGTCGAAGCGGGCCATGGGGCCAATGTAGGTGTCGCTCGACGTCGGGTCGCCCATCACCAGTTGGCGGCTGGCTTCAAGGAATCTGGCGGTGAACGCCTCGACCACGCCTTGCTCGATGATCAGGCGCTTGGCGGCGGCGCAGACCTGGCCGGAGTTCTGGAAGCGGCCGATCACCGCCGCTTGCACGGCGGCGTCGAGGTCGGCGTCGTTGAGCACGATAAAGGGGTCGGAGCCGCCCAGTTCCAGTACGCACTTTTTCAGCGCGGCGCCGGCTTGCGAGCCGATGGCGATGCCGGCGCGCACGCTGCCGGTCAGGGTCACGGCGGCGATGCGTGGGTCGGCGATGGCCTTGGACACGCCGTCGGGGGTGACGTTGATCACTTCGAACAGGCCATCGGCGAAGCCGGCTTTGTGGAAGGCCTTTTGCATCAGGTAGGCGCTGCCCATCACGTTGGGCGCGTGCTTGAGCACGTAGGTATTGCCGCTGAGCATGGTCGGCACGGCGCCGCGCAGCACTTGCCACACCGGGAAATTCCACGGCATTACCGCGAGGATCGGGCCCAAGGGGCGATATTCGATCTGGGCGCTGCCGTTGTCCACCAGGGTCGGTTCCGGGGCGAGCATGGCCGGGCCGTGGGCGGCGTACCACTCGGCCAGCAAGGCGCATTTCTCGATTTCGCCACGGGCCTGGGCGATGGGCTTGCCCATTTCCAGGGTGATCATTTGCGCCATTTCTTCGGCTTGTTCGCGCAGGGCGCCGGCCAGGGCCAGGAGCAATTCGGCGCGCTGTGCCACTGGCGTATGGCGACCCTTGTGAAAGGCGGTGCTGGCGCGAGTGAGGGCGGCATCCAGTTGCGCGGCGGATTCGTACGGGTAGCTGCCGACGGTTTCGCCATTGGCGGGGTTGATCGACAAGGCATGGGTCTGGTGAGTGATAGCGTTCATGGCACCGTCCTGCGCAGTGTTGGAGAAGGTGTCCAGCGTACGGGGCTGTATCTTTTCCGGGAACTGAATAATATTAAGCAATACGTTCACGATTGGAGAATGACTTGGATCTGGTGCAGTTGGAGATTTTCAAGGCCGTGGCCGAGCAAGGCAGCATCAGCGCCGCCGCACAGCTGATTCATCGGGTGCCATCGAACCTGACCACCCGTATCAAGCAATTGGAGCAGGACCTGGGTGTCGAGCTGTTTATCCGTGAGAAAAGTCGACTGCGCCTGTCGCCTGCCGGCTGGAATTTCCTCGGTTATGCACGGCGCATCCTTGACCTGGTGCAAGAGGCCCGCGCCACCGTGGCGGGTGAGGAGCCCCAGGGCCCCTTCGCCCTGGGCTCGCTGGAAAGCACCGCCGCCGTGCGAATCCCGGCATTGCTGGCGGCCTACAACCAGAAACACGCCAAGGTCGAACTGGACCTGACCACCGGGCCCTCGGGCACGATGATCGAAGGCGTGTTATCGGGGCGACTGGCGGCGGCGTTTGTCGATGGCCCGGTGTTGCACCCGACCCTGGAGGGAGTGGCGGTGTTTGAGGAGGAGATGGTGGTGATTGCGCCCTTGCATCACGCGCCGATCAGCCGTGGGCAGGATGTGAACGGTGAGAACATCTATACCTTTCGCTCCAACTGCTCATACCGGCACCACTTTGAGCGCTGGTTTTCCCAGGACGGCGCGATGCCGGGGAAGATTTTCGAGATGGAGTCGTACCACGGCATGCTCGCCTGTGTCAGCGCCGGCGCCGGGCTGGCGCTGATGCCGCGCAGCATGTTGGAGAGCATGCCGGGGTTTACCACGGTCAGCGTATGGCCGTTGGCCGACGAGTTCCGCCTGCTCAACACCTGGCTGATCTGGCGTCGGGGCACGGTGTCGCAGAGTTTGGACAGCTTTGTGCAACTGCTACAGGAACGCATTCCCCTGTAGGAGTCGGCAAGCTAGCCACCAAACTGCAGGGTGCCCATCGCCAGTTTCGCCATCAGCGCCGTGGCCCCCAGTTGCACCAGCCACAAGGCCAGGCCGCCGAGGAAGACGCCCAGGGCGACTTGCAGCACCAGGCTTTTTTGCCGCTTGGCTGGGGGCGTGCGCGGGGTGAAGTGATCCAGTTCGTCGCGGTCGGCACGCAGGTCCAGGTCGTCGTTTCTCATAAGGCTCTCGCAGCAAAGGGGCAGTCGGTGTTCAGTCTAGGGGTTGGGCGCCGCAAGTGGTGAACTTGTTGTGGCGAGCGAGCTTGCTCGCGTTGGGGCGCATAGCGGCCCCTTGTTCAGGCACCGTGGTGGTCCAGTAAGTTCAGGGTGGCAGGTATTGGGGCTGCTGCGCAGCCCAGCGCGAGCAAGCTTGCTCGCCACGGGGGGCACAAATGGAAAGGGGAAGCCACTGGCTTCCCCCTTCGTACCCCGCGATCAGGCTTACAGCACCTGCACAATCGCCTTGGTCACGGCAGCGATATTCGCCTGGTTCAACGCCGCCACGCAGATGCGGCCGGTGTCGAGGGCGTAGATACCGAACTCGCTGCGCAGGCGGGTGACTTGCTCTACGGTCAGGCCGGAGTAGGAGAACATCCCGCGCTGGCGACCGACGAAGCTGAAGTCGTGGCCCGGAGCAGCCTTGGCCAGGTCGCTGACCATCTGCTCGCGCATGCCGCGGATGCGCAAACGCATTTCGGCCAGTTCTGCTTCCCACTGGGCGCGCAGCTCTGGGTTGTTGAGCACTGCCGCCACAATCGCCGCGCCGTGGGTCGGCGGGTTGGAGTAGTTGGTGCGGATCACGCGCTTGACCTGGGACAGGATGCGCGCGCTTTCTTCTTTCGATTCGCTGACGATGGACAGTGCGCCCACGCGCTCGCCGTACAGCGAGAACGATTTGGAGAACGAGCTGGACACAAAGAAGGTCAGGCCCGACTCGGCGAACAGGCGCACGGCGGCGGCATCTTCGTCGATACCGTCGCCAAAGCCCTGGTAGGCCATGTCGAGGAACGGCACCAGGTTTTTGGCCTTGACCACTTCCAGCACGTCTTTCCAGTCGGCCGGGCTCAGGTCGACGCCGGTCGGGTTGTGGCAGCAGGCGTGCAGCACGACGATGGACTGGGCGGGCAGGGCGTTGAGGTCTTCCAGCAGGCCGGCGCGGTTCACATCGTGGGTGGCCGCGTCGTAATAACGATAGGTCTGTACCGGGAAGCCGGCTTTTTCGAACAGCGCCTGGTGGTTTTCCCAGCTTGGGTCGCTGATGGCAACTACGGCATTGGGCAGCAGTTGCTTGAGGAAGTCAGCGCCGATTTTCAGTGCGCCGGTGCCGCCAACGGCCTGGGCAGTGATCACCCGACCAGCGCTCAACAGCGGCGACTCAGTGCCGAACAGCAGCTTTTGCACGGCCAGGTCGTAGGCGGCAATGCCATCAATCGGCAAGTAGCCACGGGCGGCGTGTTGCGCCACGCGAATGGCTTCCGCTTCGGCAACGGCACGCAGGAGTGGAATCTTCCCCTCCTCGTTGCAGTAAACGCCCACGCCAAGGTTGACCTTGTCAGTACGGGTATCGGCGTTGAATGCTTCGTTGAGGCCCAGGATAGGATCGCGTGGTGCCATTTCGACAGCGGAGAACAGGCTCATTTTTGCGGCAGCTCTATGGGGGAATGGAGGGACGTGTCGCGCTCCAGCCGAATGCACTAGAGCGGTGCACAAACGGGGAGCTAGTATAGAGGCCAACACCGCTCGCGGCGACAGCCGAAATGGCTTTTCGGCCAAGTTTTTCGGTTTATTTATCGACCGTTAGTCTTATTGCAACATTGATGGCCGCAGGCATGCAGGACGATTGCCTTGAAACCCGTCACATTCGCCTCCACTTCTACAGCTATCATGGTTTTTTCCTACGGCTCGCTCTGATATTTAGCAGGCTGTGGTCTTTTTCGTCCCCGACGGGTTTACAGTCTGGGGTGACTTCAAGAGGTACGTTATGTCGGATTTCCAACTAGTCACCCGCTTTGAACCTGCTGGCGACCAGCCCGAGGCCATCCGCCTGATGGTCGAAGGCATCGAGGCTGGCCTGTCCCACCAGACCTTGCTTGGGGTGACCGGCTCCGGCAAGACCTTCAGCATTGCCAACGTGATCGCGCAGATCAACCGCCCGACCCTGGTGCTGGCACCGAACAAGACCCTCGCCGCGCAGTTGTACGGTGAATTCAAGGCGTTCTTCCCGAACAACGCGGTGGAGTACTTCGTCTCCTACTACGACTACTACCAGCCCGAAGCCTATGTGCCGTCCTCCGATACCTTTATCGAGAAGGATGCGTCGATCAACGACCATATCGAGCAGATGCGGCTGTCGGCGACCAAGGCGCTGCTGGAACGCAAGGACGCGATCATCGTCACCACCGTTTCTTGCATCTACGGCCTGGGCAGCCCGGAAACCTATTTGAAGATGGTGCTGCACGTCGATCGCGGCGACAAACTCGACCAGCGCGCCTTGCTGCGGCGCCTGGCGGATTTGCAATACACCCGCAACGATATGGACTTTGCCCGCGCGACCTTCCGCGTGCGTGGCGACGTGATCGACATCTACCCGGCAGAGTCGGACCTGGAAGCGATCCGGATCGAGCTGTTCGACGATGAAGTCGAGAGTTTGTCGGCCTTCGATCCATTGACTGGCGAAGTGATCCGCAAACTGCCGCGTTTCACGTTCTATCCAAAAAGCCACTATGTGACACCCCGTGAAACCCTTTTGGATGCCATGGAGGGGATCAAGGCCGAGCTGGCCGAGCGCCTCGAATACCTGCGCGCCAACAATAAGCTGGTGGAAGCCCAGCGCCTGGAGCAGCGCACGCGTTTTGACCTGGAGATGATCCTCGAGCTGGGCTACTGCAACGGCATCGAAAACTACTCGCGCTACCTGTCGGGGCGCGAATCCGGCGCGCCACCACCGACCCTCTACGACTACCTGCCGGCAGACGCCTTGCTGGTGATCGACGAATCCCACGTCAGCGTGCCGCAAGTCGGTGCCATGTATAAAGGCGACCGTTCGCGCAAGGAAACCCTGGTGGAGTACGGCTTCCGCCTGCCTTCGGCGCTGGATAACCGGCCGATGCGCTTTGACGAATGGGAAAGCATCAGCCCGCAGACCATCTTTGTGTCCGCCACGCCGGGCAACTACGAGGCCGAGCATGCTGGCCGGGTGATCGAGCAACTGGTGCGTCCCACCGGCCTGGTCGACCCGCAAATCGAGATCCGCCCGGCCCTGACCCAGGTCGATGACTTGCTGTCGGAGATCACCAAGCGCGTGGCTCTGGAAGAACGGGTGCTGGTCACCACGCTGACCAAGCGCATGTCCGAAGACCTTACCGATTACCTCGCCGACCACGGCGTGCGCGTGCGTTACCTGCACTCGGACATCGACACGGTGGAGCGCGTGGAGATCATCCGCGACCTGCGCCTGGGCACGTTCGATGTGCTGGTGGGCATCAACCTGCTGCGTGAAGGCCTGGACATGCCCGAGGTGTCGCTGGTGGCGATCCTTGACGCGGACAAGGAGGGTTTCCTGCGCTCCGAGCGCTCGCTGATCCAGACCATCGGCCGTGCGGCGCGTAACCTCAATGGCCGGGCGATTTTGTATGCCGACCGCATCACCGGCTCCATGGAGCGGGCCATCGGCGAAACCGAGCGCCGCCGCGACAAGCAAATTGCGTTCAACCTGGCCAATGGCATCACCCCCAAGGGCGTGTTCAAGGACGTGGCCGACATTATGGAAGGCGCCACCGTACCGGGCTCGCGCAGCAAGAAGCGCAAAGGCATGGCCAAGGCTGCCGAGGAAAACGCCAAGTACGAAAACGAACTGCGCTCGCCGAGCGAAATCACCAAGCGTATCCGCCAACTGGAAGAGAAGATGTACCAGCTGGCGCGGGACCTGGAGTTTGAAGCGGCGGCGCAGATGCGCGATGAGATTGGCAAGTTGCGCGAGCGGTTGCTGACGGTCTGAAGTTGCGTTGATGGGGCGGGCCTCATCGCAGGCAAGCCAGCTCCCACATGTGCAATGCATTTCAACATGTGGGAGCTGGCTTGCCTGCGATGGCGGCGCAGTGTCGGTTACGAAAGGCAATGGAATATAGCCAGCTAACGATCTGCCAAATAGCTATCTCGCGGTTGCAGCCCCAACCTTGGTTTATATGCCCTTTGTTGATCGGCCCACGCTGGAGCCGGGGGGCTTGGGGCTGTTACCATTCGCCCCTTGTTTTATTTTCAGCTTTATTGCCCATTCGAGACCCGCCATGACCACCGTCCGCACGCGCATCGCGCCATCGCCTACTGGGGATCCCCACGTCGGTACTGCCTACATCGCCTTGTTCAACTACTGCTTTGCCAAGCAGCACGGCGGTGAATTCATCCTGCGGATCGAAGACACGGACCAAGTGCGTTCGACCCGTGAGTCGGAACAGCAGATTTTCGATGCCCTGCGCTGGTTGGGCATTACCTGGGCTGAAGGCCCGGATGTCGGCGGCCCACATGGCCCGTATCGCCAGAGCGAGCGCAGCGACATCTATAAAAAGTACACCCAGCAACTGGTCGACATGGGCCATGCCTTCCCGTGCTTCTGCACCGCCGAAGAACTGGACCAGATGCGCGCCGAGCAACAGGCTCGCGGCGAAACCCCGCGCTACGATGGCCGCGCACTGCTGCTGTCGAAAGACGAAGTGGCCCAGCGCCTGGCTGCCGGTGAACCTCACGTCATTCGTATGAAAGTGCCGAGCGAAGGCGTGTGCGTGGTGCCGGACATGTTGCGCGGCGATGTGGAGATCCCGTGGGACCGCATGGACATGCAAGTGCTGATGAAGACCGACGGCCTGCCGACGTACTTCCTGGCCAACGTGGTCGATGACCACCTGATGGGCATCACCCACGTACTGCGTGGCGAAGAGTGGCTGCCATCGGCGCCCAAGTTGATCCTGCTTTACGAATACTTCGGCTGGGAACAGCCGCAGCTGTGCTACATGCCGCTGCTGCGTAACCCGGACAAGAGCAAGCTGTCCAAGCGCAAGAACCCGACCTCGGTGACCTTCTACGAGCGCATGGGCTTCATGCCTGAAGCGATGCTCAACTATCTGGGCCGCATGGGCTGGTCGATGCCGGACGAGCGCGAGAAGTTCTCGCTGCAGGAAATGGTCGATAACTTCGACCTGTCCCGCGTCTCCCTGGGCGGGCCGATCTTCGATATCGAGAAGCTGTCGTGGCTCAATGGCCAATGGCTGCGTGACCTGCCGGTGGAAGAATTCGCCAGCCGTGTGCAGCAGTGGGCGTTGAACCCCGAGTACATGATGAAGATTGCCCCGCTGGTGCAGGGCAGGGTGGAGACGTTCAGCCAGGTCGCTCCGCTGGCCAGCTTCTTCTTTGCCGGGGGCGTGAATCCGGATGCCAAGCTGTTCGAGTCGAAGAAACTCTCGGCCGACCAGGTTCGCCAGTTGATGCAGTTGATCCTGTGGAAGCTTGAAAGCCTGCGCCAGTGGGAGAAGGACGCCATCACCGCAACCATCCAGGCGGTGGTCGAGTCCCTGGAGTTGAAACTGCGCGATGCCATGCCGCTGATGTTTGCCGCGATTACCGGGCAGGCCAGTTCGGTGTCGGTACTTGATGCGATGGAAATCCTCGGCCCTGACCTGACCCGCTTCCGTCTGCGCCAAGCCCTTGATTTGCTGGGCGGTGTGTCGAAGAAAGAAAACAAGGAATGGGAAAAGCTGCTGGGTGCTATCGCCTAGTTAAGCGCTGGTAAGGTCAAAACCCCGGCTTTCCGGGGTTTTGACGGTAAGTGATTGTTATCCCGGCAAAAAACTTTGAAAATTGTTGAAAATAAATTTGACAGCCTTTCAAAGCGCCATTAAGATTCGCCCCGTCCTCACCGATGAGGGGCTATAGCTCAGCTGGGAGAGCGCTTGCATGGCATGCAAGAGGTCAACGGTTCGATCCCGTTTAGCTCCACCAATTTACAGGTTCAAGGTCTGGCCACACCGTCCTTGAATTGATCAGGCCTAGCTTGATCAGGTTGTACAGAAGGTTTTGTCCCCTTCGTCTAGTGGCCTAGGACACCGCCCTTTCACGGCGGTAACAGGGGTTCGAGTCCCCTAGGGGACGCCAGTTTCAACAAGCAGCTCGCAAGGTCTGCTGCGCCGCGAGGCGAAAAATCCGGGGCTATAGCTCAGCTGGGAGAGCGCTTGCATGGCATGCAAGAGGTCAACGGTTCGATCCCGTTTAGCTCCACCAATTTACAGGTTCAAGGTCTGGCCACACCGTCCTTGAACTGATCAGTCTCAGCCTGATCATGTTGTATAGAAGGTTTGTGTCCCCTTCGTCTAGTGGCCTAGGACACCGCCCTTTCACGGCGGTAACAGGGGTTCGAGTCCCCTAGGGGACGCCACGATTACCCGCTCTGCGGGATTTATAAGGGTCATTCGATTATTGAATGGCCCTTTTGTTTGTCTGGCGTTTGGGTTTTCTCCCTCCCTCTACAAAAATCTCTTCTGACCAGCGGTCGAATTCAGCGCTTGCTAAAAAGTATTATGAAGATAATATTTTAACCGTAATATTCGGAGGCCGTCATGAGCGATAAAAAAGCGCAAACCCGTGAACGTATTCTGCAAGCCGCCAGCTCCGCGCTGATTCAGCGTGGCCCGGCCGAACCGAGTGTGGGTGAGGTCATGGGGGCCGCGGGCCTGACCGTTGGCGGCTTCTACGCCCACTTTGAAAGCAAGGACGCCTTGATGCTGGAGGCGTTCGAGCAACTGCTGGCGCGGCGCCGGGCGTCTATCGAAGATATGGACCCTAGCCTGACAGGCGAAGAGCGCCGCGCCCTGGTGGCGGCGTTCTACCTGTCGCGCAAGCACCGCGATTCTACCGCCCAGGCCTGCCCGATCCCGGCCACGGTGGGCGAGATGAGCCGCTTGCCGGATGAGTTTCGCGATGTGCTGAGCCAGCACGTCGAGCTGATGGCTGCGCAACTGGCCGCCAGCCCGGAAGACACCGACAAAGCCCTGGCCGACATGGCCTTGATGATTGGCGGCCTGGCATTGGCCCGGGCCCTGGGGCCGGGCGAATTGTCGGATCGTGTATTGCGCGCCTCCAAGTCGGCAGTGCGCTGAACAAGGCTTGTGAGCCTGGGGAGTGAAGGGATGAGCACCTTGAACTGGATTCGCCGTGTCAACGGCACCGTGGGCAGGCTGGCGCCGCAAACCATCGCCAACCAGATGCGTCGCGCCTTCATGACGCCTCGGGATCTGCCGCCCCGTGCGTGGGAATTGCCGCTGCTGGCGCAGGCCGAGCGCATCACCTTGCGTTTTGGCCTGTCGGCGCTGCGTTGGGGCCAGGGCCCGGCAGTGCTGATGATGCATGGTTGGGAAGGGCGACCAACCCAGTTCGCCAGCTTGATCGACGCATTGGTGGGCGCCGGTTATTCGGTGATTGCCCTCGACGGCCCGGCCCATGGTCGCTCGCCGGGCCGTGAGGCCCACGTGGTGCTGTTTGCCCGGGCGATGCTGGAAGCGGCCGCTGAGTTGCCGCCGCTGCACGCGGTGGTCGGTCACTCCATGGGCGGCGCCAGTGCGATGCTGGCCATCCAATTGGGCCTGCGCACCAATGCGTTGGTGAGCATTGCGGCCCCTTCCCGTTTGCTCGATGTATTGCGCGGCTTTGCCTCGGTGGTCGGCATGCCGGAGCGGGCGCGTGCAGCGTTTATCCAGGAGGTCGAGTACGCCCTGGGCATCCCGCTCAAGCACCTGGATGTGGCCCACTATCAAATGAATATCCCAGGGCTGATCGTGCATGCCGAAGACGACACCTTCGTCCCGGTCAAGGCCTCACAGATGATCCACGAGGCCTGGTTCGACAGCCGCCTGTTGCGCCTGGAGCAAGGCGGGCATCAGAAGGTCCTGGCCGACCCGCGAGTGGTCGAAGGCGTGCTGGCGCTGCTGGCCGGCTGCCGTGAACCGGCGCGGCAAACCGCTTGAGCCAAGCGATGGGTTACACTGCTGCCCGCCGACATTAATCGACCGGGAGCTGGGCATGGGCTGGGACTTGGCAAAGCCGTTTATCATTGATCTGCAGGTGGCCGCTGAGGACATCGACGGCCTGGGGCATGCCAATAATGCCGTTTACGTCTCCTGGTTGGAGCGTTGCGCCTGGCGCCACTCCCAGCGTCTGGGCCTGGATCTTGCCGAGTACCGGCGCCTGGATCGGGCCATGGCGGTGGTGCGCCATGAAATCGACTATCTGGCAGCCGGCTACGAAGGCGATGAGTTGCAACTGGCGACCTGGATCGTCGATTGGGACCAGCGCCTGAAGATGACCCGGCGCTTCCAACTGATGCGCCCCAGTGATGGCGCCACCTTGTTGCGTGCGCAAACCACCTTTGTCTGTATCGAACTCTCCAGCGGCAAGCCCAAGCGCATGCCGGCGGAGTTTATCGAAGGCTATGGCGTGGCGATCCACATCTGACAAGGGGGTTAACGGTTGCTGTGGGAAACCCAGTAAACTGCGCCACGTTTTTCGTTGAGTGTTTTCCATGCAAATTGCCTTGGCGCCCATGGAGGGGTTGGTCGACAACATCCTGCGGGACGTGCTGACCCAGGTGGGCGGTATTGATTGGTGCGTGACCGAATTTATCCGGGTCAACGACCGCCTGCTGACCCCGGCCTATTTCCACAAGCTTGCTCCTGAACTGCTGCACGGTGCCAAAACCGCTGCGGGCGTGCCTTTGCGTGTGCAGTTGCTGGGCTCTGATCCCGTGTGCCTGGCGGAAAACGCCGCGCTGGCCTGTGAGTTGGGGTCTGAGGTGATCGACCTGAACTTTGGCTGCCCGGCCAAGACGGTCAACAAGTCCCGCGGCGGCGCGGTGCTGCTCAAGGAACCGGAACTGCTCAACCAGATCGTCGAGCACGTACGTCGTGCGGTGCCGGCGCATATCCCGGTGACCGCCAAGATGCGCCTGGGCTTCGACAGTCCGGACGGTGCGCTGGTGTGTGCCACTGCTCTGGCGGAAGGTGGTGCGGCACATATCGTGGTGCATGCGCGGACCAAGGCCGATGGCTACAAGCCGCCAGCCCATTGGGAGTGGATCCCGCGTGTGCAGGACGTGGTCAAGGTGCCGGTGTTCGCCAACGGTGATATCTGGAGTGTCGAAGACTGGCGACGCTGCCGCGAGATCAGCGGTGTCGAGGACATCATGCTCGGTCGCGGCCTGGTGGCGCGTCCCGACCTGGCCCGGCAAATCGCCGCCGCAGGTGCCGGTGAAGACGTGGTGGAGATGAGTTGGGAGGAGATGCAGCCCATGCTTCGGGAGTTCTGGACGCAGTCTGTAGCGCAACTGACTGAGCGCCAGGCACCAGGTCGTCTGAAGCAGTGGCTGGCGATGCTGACGCGCAACTACCCGCAAGCTGTAGAGCTGTTTACCGCGCTGCGCCGGGAAACCGACCTTCAGCAGGTCAGCCGTTTGCTCGGAATGCCTCACCCCCAAGGGGTCTGAAAATTTTCTTATGGCCTCTCTTGAAATGTACTTGGCGGTCCTTATCTAGGGATTACACGATGCCGAATTCGGGTCGTGGAGATAAAGAACCTTGCTGATTATTTCAGGAGATTTGACCATGAGTACCGCATTTTCCCTGGCACCGCTGTTTCGCTCTTCCGTGGGTTTCGACCGTTTCAACGACCTGTTCGAAACCGCGCTGCGCAACGAGCCGGGCAGCAGCTACCCACCCTATAACGTCGAGAAGCACGCTGAAGACCAATACCGCATCGTGATCGCGGCGGCCGGTTTCCAGGAAGACGATTTGGAGTTGCAGGTAGAGAAAGGCGTCTTGACCGTCAGTGGTGGCAAGCGTGACACCAAGGCCGAGAACGTCACCTATCTACATCAAGGCATTGCCCAGCGCGCCTTCAAGTTGTCGTTCCGCTTGGCGGACCATATTGAGATCAAGGCCGCAGACCTGAGCAATGGATTGTTGAGCATTGACCTGCTGCGAGTAGTGCCGGAAGAGGCAAAGGCCAAGCGCATCCCGATCAATGGGGGGCAGAAGCCGGCCCTGCAACACTGAGTCTATATTTTTAAGTTTTTCATCTCTTCAAGAAAGGGCGCCTCTGGCGCCCTTTTTTTGTTTAAGGCGCTAAGGGCGGGAGTAAGTGATTTAACCAGTAGCGCTACGGTTGTTGTTTAGTTGAAAAGTGCCGATTGGTTTTTTGTACTAGTGAGTGTGTGTAACTTGTTTTTAGTTTTGCCCAAGTTTGGAAGGTGTGAAGCGGATTGTGTTTTTTGGTTTTACTGTGCGTGACCACTGTATTTTTCGCGCGGGAAATATCACGGGCCGTCCTGTGAAAGATTGAGGAATCATGACGTTTTTTTTCATCGAGGCAGTTTATTAACGGGTATGACGTTGTTTTCCCCAGGAAAAGCGCTGGGAAGCTGATTTTCTGCAGAAGTCCATAGGTAAAAGTCTGAAGTTCTCTATTAGTGTCCTTATGTTTTCAGGGATTTCTGGAACCCGAACGCTTTTTGCTCCACGAAATCATGGACTTTGATTCGGTTGCTACCGTTTCAAGTCATCAGTAAATCGTGTTGATTATGGGTATTTGAATGCCCTGGTGCTTTTCTGAAAAGAGGGATGACTAATGTCTTATCTATCTGTTAATAATCCTCCGAGCGTTAATGTCGGTAATCATCAGCTTGATCGGGCCGCGCCGGTAGCTGCTCAGGTTGGAAGTGTTGACGCAAGTAAGCCGCTGGGGGCTAAGCCGAGTGTTTTGCCAGATTATAACCGTACCGTTGCGAATGGGCGGGAAAGTACAGTCGTCAGTACCGACGCACTTTCAAAACTGCTTGATATGTTTGAACTTCTCTTTAAGGCGATGCGAGATGTGCTGTCTGGCAAAAAACACTCTCCTGATGTTTTGCCGACAATGGACAAGCCGACTGAAGTGAAATCCCAGCCTGGGGATAACCCGGCCCTCCCAGGCAAGGAATTGAAAGCACCGGTTGACGCGGGTAAGCCGGTAATTTCAGGCAAAGACTTAAAAAACCAGCTCGATAGGGACAAACCGGCCGAGAAGAAGCCGCAAGCCGAGAGCCAGCCGGCGGTTCCGGGCAAGGACACCAAAGTGCCGCTCGAGACGGACAAACCGGCCGAGAAGAAGCCGCAAGCCGAAAGCCAGCCGGCTGTTCCGGGCAAGGACGCCAAAGTGCTGGTCGAGGCGGACAAGCAGGCCGAGAGCAAGCCCTTAATCCCGGGCAAGCAACCCGCAGTGTCGCCGGATATCAAGGTCTTGCCCCGGGTTCCAGATACAGACTCCAAAGTGTCCTCCGACTCAGTGGTGCGGGTGAACGTTAATATCAACAACTGCCATTGCCCGGCGGACGCTCATTCGGCGATTGACGTTCGTACGAAGCCTGGTTCGGTACCTGCGTCGCTGGTACCCGTGATCACGGCGAATGTGACACCCGAGTTGGAGCCCCAGCGGCCCGTGCCCATGATCAGCAGTCGTGTGAAACCCGGCGTGGTCCCCCAACCGGCGCCGCCAGTGGTCGATAGTCGCGTGAAGTCTGGCCCGGAACCCAGGGTGGTAGTACCCCAGACCGACGCCCGTGTAGAACCTGATGCCTTGCCACTGCCAACCCCAGCAGTGCAGCCGGACAAGCCGTTGCCAGGGACTGACCTGACCTCCCCGGGCCCAGACTGCGGTCCAGATGAAATGGGTTGGGCTACGGCCTTCTCTCGTCGGCCCTAGTACCTCTTCAGAGCCTGTAAACCTTTAAATTCAACCAGTTGCTTCTCCGGTCAGTGACCGGCCGGAGGGGCACTTAGTGGGGGTCAGAATCATGTCCGTGTTAAACGTTAACAGCGCTGTACACCTCATGTGTGATTGTTCGGGACGGCAGGGGGAGGCGTTTCATGGCGCCACCCAGAGGCCTTCGATACAGCGTTTGGGGGGCAGCACGGCTTCCCGTCAGCACTCGGTAAAAAACTGCTTCAAGCGGGCGACGGGTGAGGTGAAGAAGCCTGCGGTGGACTTGCAGGCTATTATTTCGATGTTCAGCGCTTTCTTGAGCCAGCTTTCAGCATTGCTGTCAGGCCGTAACGAACAAGACACCGTCAAGGTTGTTCCCGAGCCGGTCAGACCAGAGGTCAAGCCAACACCGGTAGTGCCAGAACCGGAGACGGCACCTACACCTCTTCCTGACCTATCGAGTAAGCGCAATGGGGCCAAGTGTGACGATATCTGGGGCGGTTTCCGCCAAGGGCCCGATGGCAATTGCGTGACTGTTTCGGCGATCAAGGCAGCCATGCATAAGTTTGGGCAAAGCCCTACCGATGTTTATAAACGCGTTCGTAAAACCGCCCAGGGCTATGAAGTCACGATGCGCGATGGCTATTACTTGACCGTGAGCCACCAGGAGTTGAAGCAGGCGGCTGCAGGGGCACGGTTTTTTGGACGAGACAAAGGCGCACTCAAGGATGCTGAGTTTATGTTTGCTTGCAGTGTCAAGCGTGCGCATTTGGATAATAACGATGGCAGGGCTGCGAGAAGTTTTAGCGCGGCGATACGCAGTCTCAATAATGGCGAAGATGAAAATGGTCCCGGTGAAGGTTTTCAGCGGCTGGGCTTAATACATTATATGAAACGTGTCCCTGTAAGCACCCTGGCCCGGGGACAGGTAGGGATGGTCAATCGGGCCTTGCATTCGGTTGCAGTGATTGATGGCCGGGAGGAGTTGTGGGGCCGAAAAGGCAGGGCGCCAACGTACGGGGACGCAGTGGCGCTGATCGGTTGAGTGAAGTTGTAGAGGGGGCTGTCGAGTAAGCTTTAAAAATAAGAGTCGTTGTAGTTATCCTGCGCAGGTTTTTGTTATTCATTTTTCTGGCTTTTCAATATCTGGCATTTGTTGTTTTTTAACAATGCGTTTTTGTCGTGTCTTTAATATTGTTGTGGGTAGGGGGTGTCATGAATATAAGTATGTTTAATCCGTTATTTACTGATGGTTATAGGGCAGCTCTTGAGCCGGCCAATAGTTTTTCCTCAGGTGAGTTGTCGACGAAACGTGGCAAGAAACCCGATAATATCTTGAATGCTTTTACCGCCACCCCGCGTGGTTTTGGTGAGTGCTTTGATAGCAGCACCCATGCGGCGGTTATTAAAATGATGATGATGACATTTGGTCAAAACCCACGGGATATGTTTGAGGAAGTGAAAGTCGCGGGGGATGGTTATGACATCACGATGAAAGATGAGTTTAAGGTGCATATTTCCAAAGAGGAACTAAAACTGACGTCGAAGGCATCGCGATTTGCTGGCAATGACAGTTCGGCCATTGCCGATGCCAATGTTGTGCTGGCGGCGTTTGCCAAGCGTAAACAACAAACCGGGGAATATGGCAGTTTCGAGCAGGCCTTACGCAAGAGCCTTGAAGGCGAAACCACGCAGAACTGCCTGCGGGGCATGGGAATGATTGGTTTTGCCCAGTTTGTGCCCACTACTGATATGGCCGCCAGCGGCGCGTTGGGTGTGGTGGAGACACATAATTTTGGCTCGGCCTTTGTCATGGATAGCACCCAGCATAACTACGGACACAAGCAAAGAGTTGATCGAAGTTACGGGTATATGTTGTTCAATGACACGCAGGCGCCGGAGGCATCGCCCGCAAGTCTCGAGACAGGTGCGCTGAAGTTATCCCGTGCGCCCGTGGGTGTCCCCCCCGCTGATATCTGGAGTGGCTTTTATCAAGGGGTAGAAGGCAACTGTGTCACCGTATCAGCGATCAAGGCGGCGATGATGAGGTTTGGGCAACGCCCGCAAGACATCTTTAAAAAGGTCACGGTCACCGCTGAAGGCTATGAAGTGGTCATGAGAGATTCTTATAAGTTGACCCTGACCCATGATGAGCTGAGAAAGGCCCAGGCAGCCTCCAACTTGAAGGGCACCAATCCGTCATTGCTGGCCGATGCCAATTTCTTGTACGCCGCGAGTGCAAAGCGCGCGCAGTGGGAGAACAACGACGGCCGTGCTCGTCAGAGTTTTGAGATGGCCATGGAAACCCTGAACGACGGTGAGTATCCGGGAGCGGCGCTGCGCAGGCTTGGGCTGTCGGCCTATGTCCGTGAAAGCACGGTAAAAGAACTGATAAATGGGGCGATTGGTACCCTGGCCAACTCCCACCACTCGGTGGTGGTCATTGGCGGGATGCTGGATATGTATGGGCAAAAGTGCAATTTGGTCCAATCGCAATGGCAGGACTACTTCCTGCGTGCGTTGAAGTTGGTGTAAGGCAGGTGCAGGGCTGAGGGTATTTGGCGCTCTCCCTGCGCTTACCTCAATAGCAGCGTAAATGCCTCCAGGGGCAATGGCCGGCTGTGCAAATAGCCTTGATACAAATGGCAGCCCAGGCCTTGCAGGAACGCCAGTTGCTCAGGGGTTTCCACACCTTCGGCAATCACCTCCAGGTTCAGGCTGCGCGCCATGGCCACGATCGCGCGGATGATCTCGGCGTCGTTGGGGTCGTGGGTGGCGTCGCGCACAAATGACTGATCGATTTTCAACGCATCGACCGGCAGGCGCTTGAGGTAGGTCAAGGATGAATAACCGGTGCCGAAATCGTCCATGGCAAAGCTGACCCCGAGCTTTTTCAGGCGGCGCATTTTGCTGATGGTGTCGTCCAGATTCTGAATCACAATGCCTTCGGTGATTTCCAGTTTCAGCAAGCTGAACGGCAAGTGATGCTGCGTCAGGCTGCGCTCCACCCGTTCGACAAAGTCGTTCTGGCGAAACTGCCGGGGGCTGATATTCACGCACAGGCTGAAGCCTTCCGGCTCCACCAGGCCTTCGGCGATCAGGCGGGCAAACGTGGCGCAGGCTTCGTCGAGGATCCAGGTGCCGACCTCAAGGATCAGTCCGCTGTCTTCCAGGACCTTGATGAACTCTGTGGGTGACTGTGCCCCCAGTTGCGGATGCTGCCAGCGCACCAAGGCCTCGGCGCCGACAATGCGATTGTCCCGGGCATCCACTTGGGGCTGGTAATGCACGCTGAACTCGCCCCGTGATAACGCCAGGCGCAGATCCGTCTCCATGCGCAGGCGCTCGCTGGCAGTGCGTTGCATGCTGTTATGGAACATCTGCGTGGTGTTGCGCCCCGAGTCCTTGGCCCGATACAGGGCGATATCCGCGCGCTTGAGCAGGTCCGCCGGCGTCGAGCCGTGATCGGGGATCAGCGCCACGCCGATACTGGGGGTGACCTGCAAGCGCTGGCCATCGAGAAACATTGGCTCGGACAGCAACTCGCGCAGGGTGTTGGACAGCAATTGCACCTGTTTACTGACCTCAGTTCGCGAACCCTCCAGGCCGCTGAGCAGCACCACGAACTCATCGCCGCCCAGGCGCGCCACCGTGTCCTCCATGCGCACGCTGGCTTCCAGGCGTGCGGTGACGATTTTCAGCACGGTGTCGCCCACCGGGTGGCCGAGGGAATCGTTGATGTGCTTGAAGTGATCCAGGTCCAGAAACAGCAGCGCGCCCCGCAGGTTGTGGCGTTTGAGCAAGGCGATCTGCTGGCTCAGGCGGTCCATCAGCAGGGCGCGGTTGGGCAGGTTGGTCAGGGGGTCGTGATAAGCCAGGTGACGGATCTGCGCCTGCGCACTTTTCAGCAGGCTCACATCCCGTGCGGTCAGCAGCAGGCACGGCGTTTCATTGAGGGTAATCGGCTCGACCGACACCTCCACCGCCAGCAACTCGCCGCGTTTGTTGTGCCAGAGCATGTCCATGTGATGGATGCGGCCTTTGACCTGTAATTCGGCCAACAGCGTGGTGCGCTGGTTTTCGTCGGCCCAGATACCGATCTGGTAGAGGGTCAGGCCGATCGCTTCCTCGGCGCGGTAGCCGGTCAGGCGGCAGAAACCGTCATTGACCTCCACGTAGCGCCCAGTGTCGCGCTCGGTAATGGACACGGCGTCGGGGCTGGAATGGAAGGCCTTGGCGAACTTTTCTTCGCTGGCCTTGAGCGCCGCCTCCGAGCGCTGTTGCTGGGTGATATCGCGCAGGGTAGTGACCACGCAGCGCTGGTGGCCGACCTTGATCAACCGGCTGGAAATCATGCAGGTCAGGCGCTGGCCATTTTTGTGATGGGCGATGATGGCCACATTGCTCAGCGCCTGTTCGCGAATCACTTGTTCGATGCGCTGCAGGCGTTGGGTCGGCTCATCCCACAAGCCGATCTGCTCGGCGGTGTGGTTGATGACTTCGGCGGCGCTCCAGCCAAAGGTCTGGGTAAAGCTGGGGTTGATTTCAACGAATTCGCCGCTGGCCAGAGTGGTCACGCAAATCGGGTCGGGGCTGGCGAGGAACAGGCTGGCGAACTTTTCTTCGGAGGCGCTCAGGCGCTGTTCACGTTCGACCTGGTCGGTGATATCCAGCAAGGTGCCCGCCATGCGCAGCGGCGCGCCCTGGGCGTCGCGATACAGGCGGGCGCGGCTTTCCAGGTAGCGCGAGCTGCCGTCTCCCAGTTGCACGCGGTAGGTCAACTGGTAGTTGCCGGCCGGCCCTTCACGCAGGGTGCGATAGGCATCGCGCATGCTGGCGCGCTCTTCATCGGGCATGCCTTCAAAAAAAGCATCGAAGGACTCATGGAACGGGTGCGGATCCAGGCCGTGCAACTGTGCGGCCCGCGCCGAGCCATAAAGCATGCCGCTGGGGATATGCCAGTCCCAGGTGCCCAGTTGGGCCGAGTCCAGGGCCAGGTCCAGGCGCTCCTGACTGTCCTTGAGAGCCTGCTCGGCGTTCTTGCGCTCGGTGGTGTCGAGGAAGGTGCTGATGAGGTAGGCCTGGCCGTCGAGTTCGACCTTTTGCGCGCTGAGGGTGCCGTCATGGATTTGCCCATTGCTGGCGCGAAATTGCACCTCCATGGTGATCGGTTCGCCTTTGCGCTGGGTCGCCCTGACCAACAGGGCCCGTTGCTCGGGGTGGACCCATAGCCCCAGGTCGAGGGTGGTGCGACCAATGGCATCGTTGACCGGCCAGCCGAACAGGCTTTCGAAATACTGGTTGGCCTCGCTGATCAGGCCGTCTTCCTGGCGGGTCAGCAGGACCATGTTCGGGCACAGGTGGAACAGCGTGGCGAAGCGTTTTTCCGAGTGGCCCAGGGCATGTTCGCGTTCGCGCTGCTGGGTGGTTTCACGGATCACCCCGATCATCCGGCGGCGCCCCGAGGCATCCGGCTGCAGGCTGCCGTTGATTTCCAGCCAGTGCAGGCTGCCGTCCGGCCACTGGATGCGGTGATGCATGGCTTGCTCGAAGGGCGCGCCGGCCAGGACCGCGTGAAACGCGCGGATCACGCGGCCGCGGTCTTCGGCGGCCAGCAAGTCGAGGTAGTCCAGGTCCTTGGGCAACGGCTGGCGGGGGTCGAAACCGAACAGCGCCTGGGTGCCGCGCGACCAACTGATCCGCCCGCAGTCGATATCCCAGCTCCAGGCACCGAGCCGTGCGGCATTGAGCGCCGCCAACAGCTGCGGGGCATTTTCCCAGCTTTGTTCCGCCTGCTGGGGGTCCAGGGCGTGGATGCGGGGCAGCGGCGGCACGGGATCGACGGGGTTGGGCATTATCAAGGGGCCTTGGCTCGATGGGCATTCGGCGCGGGAACAGGGTCTACAGGCCGCACGGCCTCATGCCGGCGTCGCGGCCGGATCAACCTGTGCATCCAATAGGCTCATGAAAGCCCGCGCAGCGTTCGACAGCGTCCTTTCGGTGTGCACGATATAGCCTAGCTGGCGACTGAGCTGTATGCCCGGTAAAGCGATACTGGCCACTTGATCATCAAGCATGGTGCGGGGCAACACACTCCAGGCCAGGCCGATGGAGACCATCATCTTGATGGTTTCCAGGTAGTTAGTGCTCATGGCGATGTTCGGCGTCAGGCCCTGGGCCTCGAACAGGCGGTGCACGATATGGTGGGTAAAGGTGTTGCCGCCGGGGAATACCGCCGGGTGTCGGGCAATGTCGGTCAGGCTGATGGTGCCGTTACTGGCCAGGCTGTGTTCGGGCGCCACCACGAAATCCAGGGGGTCGTCCCACACCGGGGTGGCCCGCACCAGGCTGTGGGGCTCCGGGGCCAGGGTGATGACCGCCACTTCGGCGCGGCCGTGGAGGATTTCCTCGTAGGCTACTTCCGAGTCCAGGAACTGAATATCCAGGGCCACATTCGGGTATTCCCGGGTAAAGGTGCGCAATACTGGGGGCAGGCGATGCAGGCCGATGTGATGGCTGGTCGCCAGAGTCAGGCGCCCGCTGACTTCGCCGGTCAGGTTGGTCAGGGCGCGGCGAGTGTCGTCCAGCACATTGAGGATCTGATAGGCACGGGGCAGCAGGGCGCGTCCGGCCTCTGTCAGGCCGACCTCACGGCCCAGCCGATCGAACAAGCGCACCTTCAATTGCTGCTCAAGGCCGGCAATGCGCTTGCTGATCGCCGGTTGCGTCAGGTGCAGGCGCTCTCCGGCCCCGGAGAAGCTGCCGGTTTCGGCGATGGCAATAAAGGCATTGAGGTTGGCCAGGTCCATAGTGGTATTCCAGTTGGTTATCCAAAGCATAAAAAATATGAATTTGAGTTATTTAATGTAACGCCATAGCATCAGCCTCACAAGCCAAAGGGTTATTGAATCGGTCAACGCCCAGGGCATAGAAAGACGCTGATGAGGACCGACTGATGGCCGGCAAAACGCTTTACGACAAACTCTGGGATTCCCATGAAGTGAAACGGCGCGATGATGGGTCGTCGCTGATCTACATCGACCGTCACATCATCCACGAAGTGACCTCGCCCCAAGCGTTCGAAGGCCTGCGACTGGCCGGGCGCAAGCCTTGGCGCGTCGACTCGATCATCGCCACCCCGGACCACAACGTGCCAACCACCCCAGAGCGCAAGGGCGGTATCGAAGCCATTGCCGACCAGGTCTCGCGCTTGCAGGTCCAGACTCTCGATGACTATTGCGACGAGTACGGCATCACCGAATTCAAGATGAACGACGTGCGCCAGGGCATCGTCCACGTGATCGGCCCGGAGCAGGGCGCGACCTTGCCGGGCATGACTGTGGTCTGCGGCGACTCCCACACCTCGACCCACGGTGCATTCGGCGCCCTGGCCCACGGCATTGGCACCTCCGAGGTAGAACACGTGTTCGCGACCCAGTGCCTGGTCGCCAAAAAAATGAAGAACATGCTGGTGCGCGTCGAAGGCAAGTTGCCGTTCGGTGTGACCGCCAAGGACATCGTGCTGGCCGTGATCGGCAAGATCGGTACCGCTGGCGGTAATGGGCATGCCATCGAGTTTGCCGGCAGCGCGATTCGCGACCTGTCCATCGAAGGCCGCATGACCATCTGCAACATGTCCATCGAAGCCGGTGCCCGGGTGGGCATGGTCGCGGCGGATGAAAAAACCGTGGAATACGTCAAAGGCCGACCTTTCGCACCGGCTGGCGCCGAGTGGGAGGCTGCCGTCGAGGCCTGGAAAGACCTGGTGTCCGACGCCGATGCGGTGTTCGATACCGTAGTCGAGCTCGACGCGGCCCAGATCAAGCCACAGGTCAGTTGGGGCACCTCGCCGGAAATGGTCCTGGCCGTTGATCAGAACGTGCCGGACCCGGCCCAGGAAGCCGATCTGGTCAAGCGCGGCTCCATCGAGCGCGCCTTGAAGTACATGGGCTTGAAAGCCAACCAGGCGATCACCGACATCCAGTTGGATCGCGTGTTTATCGGTTCCTGCACCAACTCGCGGATCGAAGACTTGCGCGCCGCGGCGGTGATCGCCAAGGGCCGCAAAGTGGCCTCGACCATCAAGCAAGCCATTGTGGTGCCAGGTTCGGGCCTGGTGAAGGCCCAGGCTGAGGCCGAAGGGCTGGACAAGATCTTCCTCGAAGCCGGTTTTGAATGGCGTGAGCCGGGCTGCTCGATGTGCCTGGCGATGAACCCGGACCGTTTGGAGTCGGGGGAGCATTGCGCGTCCACCTCCAACCGTAACTTCGAAGGGCGTCAGGGCGCCGGTGGCCGTACCCACCTGGTCAGCCCGGCCATGGCCGCCGCCGCTGCCGTCAACGGTCGTTTCATCGACGTTCGCGAATTGATCTGAGGAATACCCGATGAGAGCTTTTACCCAACACACCGGTCTTGTCGCGCCGTTGGACCGTGCCAACGTGGACACCGACCAGATCATCCCCAAGCAGTTCTTGAAGTCGATCAAGCGCACCGGTTTCGGCCCGAACCTGTTCGATGAGTGGCGCTACCTGGACGTGGGCTACGCCTACCAGGACAACTCCAAGCGCCCGTTGAACAAGGATTTTGTGCTCAACGCCGAGCGCTATCAGGGCGCCAGCGTGTTGTTGGCCCGGGAAAACTTCGGTTGCGGCTCCAGCCGTGAACACGCGCCGTGGGCCCTGGAAGAATATGGCTTTCGCAGCATTATTGCGCCGAGCTACGCCGACATCTTCTTCAACAACAGCTTCAAGAACGGCTTGCTGCCGATCATCTTGAGCGATGCCGAAGTGGACGAGTTGTTCCAGCAAGTGGAAGCCAATGTCGGCTACCAGTTGACCGTCGACCTCGCCGCACAGACCGTGACCCGTCCGGATGGCAAGGTGTACCACTTTGAAGTGGATGCCTTCCGCAAACACTGCCTGATCAATGGCCTGGACGATATCGGCCTGACCTTGCAGGACGGCGAGGCGATTGCCGCGTTTGAAGCCAAGCACCGGGCCAGCCAGCCTTGGTTGTTTCGTGATGCGTAATTCTATGTAGGCTGGACTGGCCCCTTGGCGAGCAAGCCCGCTCCCACATTCGACCGAGTTCCTTCAGTTGAAATGCGCTCAAATGTGGGAGCGGGCTTGCTCGCGAAAGGGCCTGTATGAACACCACAAAAGCCAGGAACATCACCATGACCAGCACCGCCCACACCCAAGTCGTGCAAAAGCAATTCGGCGAACAGGCCTCGGCCTACCTGAGCAGTGCCGTGCACGCCCAGGGCACCGAGTTCGCACTGCTGCAGGCCGAACTGGCCGGGCAGGGCGCGGCACGCCTGCTGGACCTGGGCTGTGGCGCCGGTCACGTGAGTTTCCATGTAGCGCCGCTGGTCAAGGAAGTGGTGGCCTACGACCTGTCCCAGCAGATGCTCGACGTGGTCGCCGCGGCGGCAGTGGAGCGCGGCCTGGACAACATCCGCACCCTGCATGGCACCGCCGAGCGCCTGCCATTCGCCGATGGCGAGTTCGACTTCGTGTTCAGCCGCTACTCGGCCCATCACTGGAGCGACCTCGGCCTGGCCCTGCGCGAAGTGCGCCGGGTGCTCAAGCCGGGCGGCGTGGCGGCGTTTGTCGATGTCTTGTCACCGGGCAGCCCGCTGTTGGACACTTACCTGCAAACCGTCGAAGTGCTGCGCGACACCAGCCACGTGCGCGATTATTGCGCCGGCGAGTGGATGCGCCAGCTCAACGAAGCCGGCCTGCATGTGCGCAACAGCAGTCGCCAGCGCCTGCGCCTGGAATACACCTCGTGGGTCGAACGCATGCGCACCCCGCCCGTGTTGCGCGCAGCAATCTTGGCGTTGCAGCAGGCGATGGGCCAGGAAGTGCGCGATTACTATGAAATTCAAGCCGACGGCACCTTCAGCACCGACGTGCTGGTGGTGTTCGCTGAGCGCTGATTAATTTTTCCCGACCTGCCCACGGGCGGGTCGCTTGATGAAATGAGGAACTCATGAGCAAGCAGATTCTGATTCTCCCTGGCGACGGTATTGGCCCGGAAATCATGGCCGAAGCGGTCAAGGTCCTGGAATTGGCCAACAGCAAGTACAGCCTGGGCTTTGAATTGAGCCACGACGTGATCGGCGGCGCCGCTATCGACAAGCACGGCGTGCCCCTGGCCGATGAAACCCTCGACCGCGCCCGAGCTGCCGACGCCGTGCTACTCGGCGCCGTGGGCGGGCCGAAATGGGACAAGATCGAACGCGACATCCGCCCAGAACGCGGCCTGCTGAAGATCCGTGCGCAACTGGGCCTGTTCGGTAACCTGCGCCCGGCGATCCTCTATCCGCAACTGGCCGACGCGTCGAGCCTCAAGCCGGAAGTGGTGGCAGGCCTGGATATCCTGATCGTGCGTGAGCTGACCGGTGGCATCTACTTCGGCTCGCCACGGGGCGTGCGTGAGCTGGAGAATGGCGAGCGCCAGGCCTACGACACCCTGCCGTACAGCGAGAGCGAAATCCGCCGCATCGCCCGTGTCGGTTTCGACATGGCCCGTGTGCGTGGCAAGAAGGTCTGCTCGGTGGACAAGGCCAACGTCCTGGCGTCCAGCCAACTGTGGCGCGAAATCGTCGAAGAAGTGGCCAAGGATTACCCGGACGTCGAGCTGAGCCACATGTATGTGGATAACGCCGCCATGCAACTGGTGCGTGCGCCCAAGCAGTTCGACGTGATCGTCACCGACAACCTGTTTGGCGACATCCTGTCCGACCAGGCTTCGATGCTCACCGGTTCCATCGGCATGCTGCCGTCGGCGTCCCTGGACACCAACAACAAGGGCATGTACGAGCCGTGCCACGGTTCGGCGCCGGACATCGCGGGCCAGGGCATTGCCAACCCGTTGGCGACCATTTTGTCGGTGTCGATGATGTTGCGCTACAGCTTCAACCTGAGCGCAGCGGCGGATGCCATCGAGCAGGCGGTGAGCCTGGTGCTGGACCAGGGCCTGCGTACCGGCGACATCTGGTCACAGGGTTGCACCAAGGTCGGGACGCAGGAAATGGGCGACGCAGTAGTCGCCGCGCTGCGGAATCTGTAATCTCTCTGGCCCGCTTGCAGTTGTTGCTGCAAGGCGGCCCACTTTTTAACAAGGTGTAGTTGCGATGAAACGTGTAGGTCTGATCGGTTGGCGCGGTATGGTCGGTTCCGTGCTCATGCAGCGGATGCTGGAAGAGCAGGATTTCGATCTTATTGAGCCGGTGTTTTTCACCACTTCGAATGTCGGTGGCCAAGGGCCGTCCGTGGGCAAGGATATCGCCCCGCTCAAGGACGCCTACAACATTGAAGAGCTGAAGACCCTCGACGTCATTCTGACCTGCCAGGGTGGCGACTACACCAGTGAAGTCTTCCCCAAGCTGCGCGAAGCCGGCTGGCAGGGCTACTGGATCGACGCCGCGTCCAGCCTGCGTATGCAGGACGACGCGGTGATCATCCTCGACCCGGTCAACCGCAAGGTCATCGACCAGCAGCTCGACGCCGGCACCAAGAACTATGTCGGCGGCAACTGCACCGTCAGCCTGATGCTGATGGGCCTGGGTGGCCTGTTCGAAGCCGGGCTGGTGGAGTGGATGAGCGCCATGACCTATCAGGCGGCCTCCGGTGCCGGCGCGCAGAACATGCGTGAGCTGATCAAGCAGATGGGCGCGACCCACGCGGCCGTCGCCGATCAACTGGCCGACCCGGCCAGCGCGATCCTCGATATCGACCGCCGTGTGGCCGAGGCCATGCGCAGCGACGCCTACCCGACCGAGAACTTCGGCGTGCCCTTGGCCGGCAGCCTGATCCCGTGGATCGACAAGGAACTGCCGAACGGCCAGAGCCGCGAAGAGTGGAAGGCCCAGGCCGAGACCAACAAGATCCTCGGGCGCTTCAAGAACCCGATCCCGGTGGACGGTATCTGTGTGCGGATCGGCGCCATGCGCTGCCATAGCCAGGCGCTGACCATCAAGCTCAACAAAGACGTGCCGATCGCCGACATCGAAGGGCTGATCAGCCAGCACAACCCATGGGTCAAGCTGGTGCCGAACAGCCGCGAAATCAGCATGCAGGAGCTGAGCCCGACCAAGGTCACCGGCACCCTGAATGTACCGGTGGGCCGTCTGCGCAAGCTGAACATGGGCACCCAGTACCTGGGCGCCTTCACTGTAGGTGACCAGCTGCTGTGGGGCGCGGCCGAGCCGCTGCGCCGGATGTTGCGGATCCTGCTGGAGCGTTGATCGCTTTGTGGTGTTGAAGAAACCCGCGTTCTGGTGACAGGCGCGGGTTTTTTGTTGCGCCTGGGGCCGTCATCGCGGGCAAGCCCGCTCCCACACTTGAATGCGTTCACAGATCGAAATGTGGGAGCGGGCTTGCCCGCGATGACGGCCTGCGCCACACCACAAACCCCAGGCCAATTGCCTCACTCCCCACCACCCGGTAAAGTGCCGCTCCCCCCGCAATGCCCGAGGCAGCCTCCATGACCCAGACCTTTGATATCGCCGTGATCGGCGCCACCGGTACGGTTGGCGAAACCCTGGTGCAGATCCTCGAAGAGCTGGACTTCCCGGTAGGCACCTTGCACCTGCTGGCCAGTAGCGAGTCGGCCGGCGCGTCGGTGCCGTTTCGCGGCAAAAATGTGCGGGTGCGGGAAGTCGATGAATTTGATTTCAGCAAGGTGCAACTGGCTTTCTTCGCCGCAGGCCCGGCGGTCACCTTGAGTTTCGCCCCCCGCGCCACTGCGGCGGGTTGCTCGTTGATCGACCTGTCCGGCGCCTTGCCGGCCGAACAGGCGCCCCAGGTGGTGCCGGAGGCCAATGCCCAGATGCTGGACGGTTTGAAAAAACCATTCCAGCTCGGTAGCCCAAGTCCTTGCGCCACCCATCTGGCAGTGGTCCTCGCGCCGCTGCGGGGGCTGTTGGATATCCAGCGCGTCAGCGTCACCGCTAACCTGGCGGTGTCCGCCCAGGGCCGTGAAGCCGTCAGCGAACTGGCCCGGCAAACCGCCGAGCTGCTGAATGTACGGCCCCTGGAACCCAAATTCTTTGACCGGCAGATGGCTTTCAACCTGTTGGCCCAGGTCGGCACGCCGGATGCGCAGGGCCACACTGCCCTGGAAAAGCGCCTGGTCCACGAACTGCGCGCCCTGCTTGAACTACCGTTACTGAAAATTTCCGCGACCTGCGTTCAAGCTCCGGTGTTTTTTGGCGATAGCCTGAGCGTGTCCCTGCAACTGGCGGGCGCTGTGGACCTGGGCGCAGTGAATCGCGCGTTGGAAGCGGCGCCGGGCATCGAACTGGTGGAAGAGGGCGATTACCCTACAGCCGTTGGGGATGCGGTCGGTCAGGACGTGGTCTACGTGGGGCGGGTGCGTGCCGGCATCAACGACCCGGCGGAACTAAACTTGTGGCTGACGTCAGATAACGTACGCAAAGGCGCGGCGCTTAACGCCGTGCAACTGGCACAGTTGTTGATAAAACACCTTGTGTAAAAGATACTTGGCGGCAATTTGTAGATTGATTCTAGCCAAGCGCTATGCTTGGCCCCATGCAGGAAAAGTTGCGCGTCGGTGAACTATCGGCTCGCCATGCCGAATGGCAGCGGTACCCAACCTTCTCGCCGGCCGAGGAGTGTTCAAACAAAGGATGAGGCTATGGTTCAAGTTCGCAAACTGGTGTTAGCAATAGCGGCCGCCTCGGCGCTGTCCTCCGGTATGGCGCAAGCGCTGCAACTTGGGGAGATGACCCTCAAGTCGAAGTTGAACCAGCCTCTGTCGGTGGAGATCGAGCTGCTCGACGTGGGCGGGCTGACGGCCTCCGATATCGTGCCCAGCCTCGCGTCTTCCCAGGCCTTTGTGGATGCGGGGGTCGATCGCCAGGCGTTCCTCGATGAGCTGACCTTTACCCCGGTGCTCAACCCGAGCGGTCGCAGCGTGGTTCGTGTCACCTCGAGCAAGCCATTGCCTGATTCCTATGTACGCTTCCTGTTGCAGGTGCAATGGCCGAATGGTCGGTTGATGCGTGACTACAGCGTCTTGCTGGACCCGGCCAAGTTCGAGCAAAAAGCCCCTGAGGCCAGCGCCCCGGCACCCCGTCTTGCGCCGCCTGCTGCTGCCAGTGTGACCAAGGCGGCAGAATACACCACGACTTCCCGCGACACCCTGTGGGAAATCGCCGCAAAAAATCGCAATGGCGGCTCGATCCAGCAGACCATGCTGGCGATCCAGGCGTTGAACCCGGGAGCCTTTGTCGACGGCAACATCAACCGCATGAAGACCGGCCAGGTATTGCGCATGCCGGACCCGGTACAAAGCACCAGTCTGCCGCAGCCCGAGGCGATCGCCGAAGTGACCGCGCAGAATGCGGCCTGGCGCCAGGGGCGCCGTGGCGCTAACAATCAGGCAGCGGGGCGCCAGCAACTGGATGCGACCAAACGCACCCAGGCCGGCGCAGCGCCGTCGCAGACGGCAGCGAAGGACAACCTGAGCCTGGTCTCGGCCGAAGCCGCCAAGGCGGGCGTCAAGGGCGCGGCGGGTGATAGCAAGGCTTTGAACAACAAGCTGGCGGTGACCCAGGAAAGCCTGGATTCGACCCGCCGTGAAAATGAAGAACTGAAAAGCCGCATGACTGACCTGCAAAGTCAGTTGGACAAGCTGCAGCGGCTGATTGAGCTGAAAAACAACCAACTGGCCAAGTTGCAGGCTGAAGGCGGTGCCCCGGCGCAGCCGGCTGTAATCCCTGCCGAACTGGCTGCGGCGCCGACCGCGCCTGCTGCCCCTGCTCCGGCTGCCGAAGCGCCGGTGGTCGCGCCAGTGGAAACCCCGGCTGAGCCTGCGCCAGTGGCCAGCACCGAAGGCAAGTTCAATGACCTGCTGACCAACCCTATCGTCCTCGGGGTGATCGGTGGTGCCGCCGGCCTCCTGGTGTTGTTGCTCCTGCTGCTATGGGCGCGCCATCGCAATGCGCGCCTGGAAGAGGAAAAACACCTGCGCATGGCGCGGGCGCTGGCCGAAGAGCCGGAATTTTCCTCGAATATTGAGCAGGACCTGTCTCTGGACAGTTTCGAGGGCCTTGAAGTCCCGGCGGCAAGCGTCAAGCTGGCTCCAGCTCCAGCTCCAGCTCCGGTTGCCGTGGCGCCGGTGCCAGTGTCTGCCCCGGCGACCAGCATGGCGCCGCCAAGCAAACTGATCATCGAACCCGGTTCCTCCGATGCCCTGGCCCAGGCCCAGTCCCATCTGGACCGTGGTCACTTGAACCAGGCGGCGGCCGTGCTGGAAGAGGCGATCAAGCTGGAGCCCGCGCGCAGTGACCTGCGCCTCAAGCTCCTGGAAGTCTACGGCCAGCAGGGCGACAAGGACGGTTTCGTGACCCAGGAGCGCCAGTTGGTCGCCAATGGCGAGAACCACGCCCAGGTCGAGCTGTTGAAAAATCGCTACCCGGCCATGGCCGTGCTCGCGGCGGGCGTCAGTGCTGCGGTCGCCGCCGCCGCGCTTGATGCGCAGTACGTCAAGGATCTGCTCCAGGAAGAGCCGGCGCCTGCTCCCGCGCCTGAAACCGATGCTTTCGACAATGATTTCGACCTGAGCCTGGATGACCTGGAAGCCGCGTCGCCGGCAGTGGTCGCGCCGGAGCCCGAGGTCGATGACCTGAGCTTTGAGTCGGTGCTGCAGCAGCAAACCGAGGCCAAGGCCAGCCCGGACGATCTGTCCGACTTTGACCTCGACTTGCAGCTGGATGCGCCAGCCTCCCAGTCCGACGATGACTTCCTCTCGGGCCTGGAAGAAGAGATGAAGGACCTGCCGCCGGTCGAGCCGCCCACCCTGACGCCAGCTGCGCTGGATGACTTTGACCTGCCGGAAGACTTCGACCTGTCCCTGGCCGACGAGCCTGCATCATCGAGCAAGCCGGACGCATTCGCCTCGGAGCTTGACGACGTCAACGCCGAGCTGGAACGTCTGTCGCAGAGCCTGGAAAGCCCGTCGATCGAACCGAGCTTCACCGCTGAAGATGCGGCAAAGGGCGACGATGAGCCGGAATTCGACTTCCTGTCGGGTACCGACGAAGTCGCCACCAAACTCGACCTGGCCCAGGCCTACATCGACATGGGCGATGAGGGCGGTGCGCGTGACATCCTGGCCGAAGTCCTCACTGAGGGTGACGACGGCCAGCGTAGCGAAGCCAAGGAAATGCTCAGCCGCCTGGTGTGATTACCGGCAATTAACGCAGCGGCGGCCTTCGGGTCGCCGTTTTGCATTTAAATGGGGGAGTCGGGCTTGCTCGCGATAGAGGCGACTCGGTCCGTCAGTAAAAACGAGGCGCGGCTATCGCAGGCAAGCCAGCGCCCACAAAATGCCCCAGGCCCAGGCCTGGCACTTTATAATGGCCGCCTTTGCGCAACTATCAGGCTCTCAGCTCTTGGCAAATATAGATAACGCGGCCGCCGAAATGGCGGCCGCCGGCTTTTTCAGAATCGCCCTGGGCGTGGAATACAAAGGCTCGCGCTATCGCGGCTGGCAGCGCCAGGCCTCTGGCGTGCCGACCGTGCAGGAAACCCTGGAGAAGGCCCTGTCGAAGGTCGCCGACTCGCCGGTTTCATTGATGTGCGCCGGGCGCACCGACGCGGGCGTACATGCCTGCGGGCAAGTGGTGCATTTTGACACCCAGGCCGAGCGTTCGATGAAGGCGTGGGTCATGGGCGCCAATATCAATCTGCCCCACGATGTCAGCGTCAGCTGGGCCAAGGTTATGCCGGCGCACTTCCATGCGCGGTTCAAGGCGATTGCCCGGCGTTACCGCTATGTGATCTACAACGATCAGATCCGTCCGGCGCACTTGAACGAAGAAATCACCTGGAACCACCGTCCGCTGGACGCCGAGCGCATGGCTGAAGCGGCCCAGCATCTGGTGGGGATCCACGATTTCAGCGCCTTTCGCGCCGGCCAGTGCCAGGCCAAGTCGCCGATCAAGGAAGTCCACCACCTGCGGGTGACCCGTCACGGCAAGATGATTGTCCTGGATATCCGCGCCGGGGCGTTCCTGCACCATATGGTGCGCAATATCGCCGGGGTGCTGATGACCATCGGCACCGGCGAGCGCCCGGTGGAGTGGGCCAGGGAGGTGCTGGAGAGCCGGGTGCGGCGTACCGGCGGGGTTACGGCGCACCCGTTCGGCCTGTACCTGGTGGAGGTGGAGTACCGCGACGAGTTCGAGCTGCCGCAGCGTTTCATCGGGCCACACTTCCTCACTGGTTTCACTGAACTTGGCGGCTGACGCCCGGAAAAGCATTTGTTACCATCCGGGACTTTCCTGGACAGCCCCCTGAGGTTCCGACGATATGTCAGGCGTTCGCAGCAAGATTTGCGGGATTACCCGCATGGAAGACGCGCTGGCGGCAGTCGAGGCGGGGGCTGACGCCATTGGCTTTGTGTTTTATGCCAAGAGCCCGCGGGCGGTAACGGTGCAGCAGGCCCGGGCGATCATTGCCGGCTTGCCGCCGTTCGTGACCACTGTGGGGCTGTTCGTCAACGCCAGCGCCTGCGAGCTCAATGAAACCCTGGATGCGGTGCCCCTGGACCTGTTGCAGTTCCATGGCGACGAAACCCCGGAGGAGTGCGCCGGCTACCATCGCCCGTATATCAAGGCGCTGCGGGTCAAGGCCGGGGACGATATCGCCGCCAGTTGTGCCGCCTACGCCGGGGCCAGCGGGATTTTGCTCGATGCCTATGTCGAGGGCATTCCTGGCGGTACCGGCGAGGCCTTCGATTGGTCGCTGATCCCACAGGGCTTGAGCAAGCCGATCATCCTGGCGGGTGGCTTGTGCGCTGACAATGTGGCGCAGGCCATTGCTCAGGTTCGCCCGTATGCCGTCGACGTCAGTGGCGGGGTGGAGCAGGCCAAGGGCATCAAGGACTCTGGCAAGATTCACGCATTCATGCAGGCAGTGCGCAGCAGCAGTGGCGCGATGTGACGGCTGGCAGTCTGCCGCCGTCAGTAACTACCACTGTGTAAAACAGGCCGGCGTTGCCCTCGGGCGGCGCCAATGAAGTGGCAACCACGCACTGGCGGGTTGTCTGGAAGGCTGAGGGCAGGTGCAGGAAATGGCTGGTCGAACGTCTGACCCCGTCCTGCAGTTGTTATCGCCACATCAATGAATTTAGCTCAAGGGCATACGCGGGGCTGTGTTCAAGCCACCGGTACTGGAGAAAGAAAGCATGAGCAACTGGTTAGTAGACAAACTGATCCCCTCGATCATGCGTTCCGAGGTGAAGAAAAGCTCGGTCCCTGAAGGTCTGTGGCACAAGTGCCCCTCCTGCGACGCGGTGTTGTACCGCCCGGAGCTGGAAAAGACCCTGGACGTTTGCCCCAAGTGCAATCACCACATGCGTATCGGCGCCCGCGCCCGTATCGACATTTTCCTCGACGCCGATGGCCGTGCCGAGCTGGGCGCTGACCTGGAGCCGGTGGACCGCCTCAAGTTCCGCGACGGCAAGAAGTACAAGGACCGCCTGACCGCTGCGCAAAAGCAGACGGGCGAGAAAGACGCGCTGATCTCCGTCAGCGGCAAGCTGCTGGGCATGCCAGTGGTGGTGTCGGCGTTTGAGTTCTCCTTCATGGGTGGCTCGATGGGCGCCATTGTCGGTGAGCGTTTTGTACGCGCCGCCAACTACGCCCTGGAAAACCGTTGCCCGATGATCTGCTTCGCCGCCTCCGGTGGTGCGCGGATGCAGGAAGCGCTGATTTCGCTGATGCAAATGGCCAAGACCTCTGCGGTACTGGCGCGTCTGCGTGAAGAAGGCATCCCGTTCATCTCGGTCCTGACCGACCCGGTCTACGGCGGCGTTTCCGCCAGCCTGGCGATGCTGGGCGACGTGATTGTCGGCGAGCCCAAGGCGCTGATCGGCTTTGCCGGCCCACGCGTGATCGAGCAGACCGTACGTGAAAAACTGCCGGAAGGCTTCCAGCGCAGCGAGTTCCTGCTGGAGCACGGCGCCATCGACATGATCATTGCCCGTTCCGAACTGCGTCCGCGCCTGGGCAACCTGCTGGCACAGATGATGGGTTTGCCGACCCCGGTGTACGTCGCGCCTAAGGTCGAGCCCATCGTTGTGCCGCCGGTGCCTGCAAACCTATGACCCAACGAACCCTGGGCGAATGGCTCGCCTACCTCGAGCAGTTGCATCCGTCAGCCATCGACATGGGGCTGGAGCGCTCGCAACAGGTAGCGGCCCGCCTTGGGTTGGGGCGGCCGGCGCCACGGGTGATCACGGTCACTGGCACCAACGGCAAGGGGTCTACCTGCGCTTTCGTCGCCGCGTTGCTGCAGGCCCAGGGCTTGAAGGTGGGCGTCTACAGCTCGCCGCACCTGCTGCGTTACAACGAGCGTGTGCAGCTCAATGGCGTCGAAGCCACTGACGAGCAGTTATGCGAAGCCTTTGCGGCGCTGGATGCCGGACGTGGCGAAACCTCCCTGACCTATTTCGAGATGGGCACCCTGGCCGCGTTCTGGCTGTTCGAGCGTGAGCAACTGGATGCGGTGGTGCTGGAAGTCGGTCTGGGCGGTCGTCTGGATACCGTCAATGTGGTGGATGCCGACCTCGCGTTGGTGACCAGCATTGGCGTGGATCATACTGACTACCTGGGCGATACCCGCGAATCCGTGGCCTATGAAAAGGCCGGGATCTTCCGCCAGGGCAAGCCGGCGCTGTGCGGTGATGTGGACCCGCCCCATACCTTGCTGGATAAGGTGCGCGAGCTGGATTGCCCGTTTTTCCTGCGGGGCCAGGACTTCGGCCTGGAAGTGGCAGGCGATCGTTGGTCGTGGCACGGGGTCGATGCGCGGGGCCAGGGTGTCGAGCTGCACGACCTGCCGCTGCTGAACCTGCCCATGGAAAACGCCGCGCTCGCCCTGCAGGCCTACCTGTTGCTGGATCTGCCGTGGAATGCCGGGCAGATTGCCGATACCTTGCAGCGTACGCAGGTGGTCGGGCGCCTGGATCGTCGCTCGTTCGAGTGGCAAGGCAAGCGCTTAAACCTGTTGCTGGATGTCGGGCATAACCCCCATGCTGCGCAGTACCTGGCGCGTCGTTTGTCGCTCCAGGCGCCGGCGGGTCGGCGTCTGGCGGTGTTCGGCCTGCTGGCGGACAAGGATCTGGACGGTGTGGTCGCGCCTTTGCTGGGCAGTGTGCAGTCCTGGGCCGTCGCCCCGCTGGATACGCCGCGCACCCGTACCGCGGATGATGTGCAGGCGGTGTTGCAGAACCTTGGCGCGACGGTGACGTCCCATGCAAGCGTAACCGCTGCATTGGAGGCTCAATGCGCGGTGGCAACGGCCGAGGACGAGATTCTGTTGTTCGGATCATTTTATTGTGTTGCCGAGGCGCTTGAGTGGTTGGCCCGGCGCTCCACGGAGGAAGCTGCACATGGCATTACTGGATAGCGCATACAAGCAGCGAATGGTCGGAGCCCTGGTGCTGGTGGCATTAGCGGTGATTTTCCTGCCGATGCTGTTTTCTCGCCAGGACGAGCAGCGCCAGGTTACGGTCGAAGCACCGGCGGCGCCCCAGGCGCCGGTGATGCCGCAGGTCCAGGTCGAGCCGGTAGTGGTGCCTGAGCCGCAGGCGCTGCCCGAGGAAGAACCGGTGCCGACCGATGCGGAAATTGCCGAACAGCAAGCACCTTCGGCGCCGATCCAGCCGAGTGTGCCGGTGGTAAAACCTGCTCCTGCTCCTGCGCCTGTGGTTGCCGCCAAGCCGGCTGCACCTGCTCCTGCGCCGAAACCGGTCGCACCGCAGCCCGCAGCCCCGGGCAAGCCTGATGTGGGGCAAAGCCGTATTGATCCGAATGGCCTGCCGATCAGTTGGTCGGTGCAACTCGCCAGCCTGTCCAATCGCGAAAGCGCCGAAGCCTTGCAGAAAACCCTGCGCAGCCAGGGTTATAACGCGTATATCCGAACTGCCAATGGCAAGAATCGGGTATTTGTCGGTCCGCTGATCGAGCGTGCCGAGGCTGACCGCCTGCGGGACTTGCTGGGTCGCCAGCAGAACCTGAAGGGCTTTGTGGTGCGCTTCCAGCCAGAGCGCGGCTGAAACATCCAAATGTGTATGCAGGCTTGTGTGGGAGCGGGCTTGCCCGCGATGACGGTGGACCAGTCGATAGTTTAGTTGACTGGCACGCCGCTATCGCGGGCAAGCCCGCTCCCACATTGGTTTTTGCCTGACTTGAGATGGCCATGGCTTGCCACAACCCATTGATTTGCAATGGACTGCCAAACACCGCTTACCGATAGCCCAGCGCTCTGCTAAAATGCGCCGCCTTATCCGTCTGTAGGCTGCACTGTGCCATTTACCTGGGTTGATTGGGCGATCGTAGCCATCATCGCCATCTCCGCATTGATCAGTCTAAGCCGCGGCTTCGTCAAAGAAGCATTGTCGCTGCTGACCTGGATCGTTGCAGGAGTCGTCGCCTGGATGTTCGGCGGATCCCTGGCCGTTTATCTGGCCGGTTATATCGAAACACCTTCGGCTCGCGTCATCGCGGGCTGCGCCATCATGTTCATCGCCACGCTGCTGGTGGGAGCAATGGTCAATTATCTTATCGGCGAATTGATACGTGTCACCGGCCTCTCCGGGACCGATCGATTTCTCGGCATGGCCTTCGGTGCCGCGCGTGGCGCGTTGCTGGTGGTCGTTGCGGTCGGGCTGTTGAGCCTGGGTCCGGTACAGCAGGATGCATGGTGGCAGGAGTCGAGTCTCGTGCCAAAATTTCTATTGGTTGCAGATTGGTCCAAGAACCTCATATTGGGGTGGAGCAGTCAGTGGCTGGCCAGCGGTATCAGCGTACCCGCTGATCTTCCGTTCAAGGAACATCTCTTGCCCGGCAACGCGCCGCAGTAAGTAGTGTTCAGTCAAGATTCATTAAGTAGGGGTTGCGTCGCATGTGTGGCATCGTCGGTATCGTCGGTAAGTCGAACGTCAATCAGGCGCTGTATGACGCGCTAACCGTCCTCCAGCACCGCGGCCAGGACGCTGCCGGTATTGTGACCAGCCATGACGGCCGGTTATTCCTGCGCAAGGACAATGGCCTGGTACGTGACGTGTTCCATCAGCGTCACATGCAGCGCCTGGTCGGGCATATGGGCATTGGCCATGTGCGTTATCCGACTGCCGGTAGCTCGACTTCGGCCGAAGCTCAACCGTTTTACGTCAACTCGCCGTACGGCATTACCTTGGCGCACAACGGCAACCTGACCAACGTTGAGCAACTGGCCAAGGAGATTTACGAATCTGACCTGCGCCATGTCAACACCAACTCCGACTCGGAAGTGCTGCTCAACGTGTTCGCCCACGAACTGGCCCAGCGCGGCAAGTTGCAGCCGACCGAAGAAGATGTGTTCGCTGCCGTGACTGATGTGCATAACCGCTGCGTAGGCGGCTACGCGGTCGTGGCAATGATCACCGGCTACGGTATTGTCGGTTTCCGCGACCCGCACGGCATTCGTCCTATCGTGTTCGGCCAGCGTCACACCGACGAAGGCGTCGAGTACATGATCGCCTCCGAAAGCGTATCCCTGGATGTACTGGGCTTTACCCTGGTGCGCGACCTGGCGCCAGGCGAAGCGGTGTACATCACCGAAGACGGCAAGCTGCATACCCGTCAGTGCGCGATCAACCCGAAACTCACCCCATGCATCTTCGAACACGTCTACCTGGCGCGTCCGGACTCGATCATTGATGGTGTTTCGGTGTACAAGGCGCGTCTGCGCATGGGTGAGAAGCTCGCCGAGAAGATCCTGCGCGAACGCCCTGAGCATGACATCGACGTGGTGATCCCGATCCCGGACACCAGCCGCACCGCCGCGCTGGAGCTGGCTACCCGCCTGGGCGTCAAGTTCCGCGAAGGTTTCGTCAAGAACCGCTACATCGGCCGCACCTTCATCATGCCGGGCCAGGCGGCTCGCAAGAAGTCGGTACGCCAGAAGCTCAATGCCATCGAGCTGGAATTCCGCGGCAAGAACGTGATGCTGGTGGATGACTCCATTGTGCGTGGCACCACGTGCAAGCAGATCATCCAGATGGCCCGAGAAGCCGGGGCGAAGAACGTGTACTTCTGTTCTGCCGCGCCTGCCGTGCGGTACCCGAACGTGTACGGTATCGACATGCCGAGCGCCCACGAACTGATTGCGCACAATCGTTCGACCCAGGATGTAGCCGACCTGATCGGTGCCGATTGGTTGATTTACCAGGACCTTCCTGACCTGATCGAAGCGGTTGGCGGCGGCAAGATCAAGATCGAGCAGTTCGATTGCGCGGTCTTCGATGGCAAGTACGTGACAGGTGATGTCGACGAGGCGTACCTGAACAAGATTGAGCAGGCGCGTAACGACTCCTCGAAGATCAAGACCCAGGCGGTCAGCGCGATCATCGATCTGTACAACAACTGAGTAACTACCGGCCCTGAGGGGCCGGTTTTGTATGTTAAATAAAGAATTTGAGTGAAGGAGTGGCAGCATGAGTCAGGAATGGGATGCCGGTCGGTTGGACAGCGACCTCGATGGTGTGGCTTTCGATACCCTGGCTGTGCGCGCCGGCCAGCACCGCACGCCGGAAGGTGAACACGGTGACCCGATGTTCTTCACCTCCAGCTACGTGTTCCGCACCGCGGCGGACGCGGCGGCGCGCTTTGCTGGCGAAGTGCCGGGTAACGTTTACTCCCGCTATACCAACCCGACGGTGCGCGCCTTCGAAGAGCGCATCGCGGCGCTGGAAGGGGCAGAGCAGGCGGTCGCCACAGCTACCGGCATGGCGGCGATCCTCGCCGTGGTGATGAGCCTGTGCAGCGCCGGTGATCACGTATTGGTGTCGCGCAGCGTGTTTGGTTCGACCATCAGCCTGTTCGAAAAGTACTTCAAGCGCTTTGGCATTGAAGTCGACTACGTGCCGCTGGCGGACCTTTCTGGCTGGAATGCGGCCATCAAGGCCAATACCAAATTGTTGTTTGTCGAGTCGCCGTCCAACCCGCTGGCAGAGCTGGTGGACATCGCCGCTCTCGCCGAAGTGGCGCATGCCAAGGGCGCGATGCTGGTAGTGGATAACTGCTTCTGTACGCCAGCCCTGCAGCAGCCACTGAAGCTCGGCGCAGATATCGTGGTGCATTCGGCCACCAAGTTCATCGACGGCCAGGGTCGTTGCATGGGCGGCGTGGTGGCCGGCCGCGGCGAGCAGATGAAGGAAGTGGTGGGCTTCTTGCGCACCGCTGGCCCGACCCTGAGCCCGTTCAATGCGTGGATTTTCCTCAAGGGCCTGGAAACCCTCAGCCTGCGGATGAAGGCCCATTGCGCCAATGCCCAGGCCCTGGCCGAGTGGCTGGAGCAGCAGGACGGCATCGAGAAAGTCCACTACGCCGGCTTGAAGAGCCACCCGCAACACGAGCTGGCTCAGCGTCAGCAGCGTGGCTTCGGGGCCGTGGTCAGTTTCGAGGTCAAGGGCGGCAAAGAGGGCGCGTGGCGCTTTATCGATGCGACACGCCTGATCTCCATCACCGCCAACCTGGGTGATAGCAAAACCACCATTACCCATCCAAGCACCACTTCCCATGGTCGCCTGGCACCGCAGGAGCGTGAAGCCGCGGGTATCCGCGACAGCCTGATCCGCGTTGCCGTTGGCCTGGAAGACGTGACTGACTTGCAGGCCGACCTGGCTCGCGGGCTGGCTGCCTTGTGATCGAGTGGTCCCTGGAGGCGGCTGGCGTCAGTAATGGCCGGGTCGCGTTGGTGACGGGTGCGGCACGCGGTATCGGCCTGGGGATCGCGGCCTGGCTGGTCAGCGAAGGCTGGCAGGTGGTGTTGGCTGATCTGGACCGCGAGCGGGGCGCCAAGGTGTCCAGGGTGCTGGGCGACAACGCCTGGTTTATCACCATGGACGTGGCCGATGAGCAGCAGGTGGCCCTTGGGGTGGCTGAGGTGCTTGGTCAGTTCGGGCGCCTGGATGCCCTGGTGTGTAATGCCGCGGTGGCCGATCCGCGCAATATCACATTGGATAGCCTGGACCTGGCTTACTGGAATCGGGTGCTGGCGGTGAACCTCAGTGGGCCGATGCTGCTGGCCAAGCACTGTGCGCCCTATCTGCGTGCCCATGGTGGTTCGATCGTCAACCTGGCCTCGACCCGGGCGCGGCAGTCGGAAGCGGATACCGAGGCTTACGCGGCGAGCAAGGGTGGCCTGTTGGCCCTGACTCACGCGCTGGCTATCAGCCTGGGGCCGGAGGTGCGGGTCAACGCTGTCAGCCCGGGCTGGATCGACGCCCGTGATCCCGCGGCGCGCCGTGCAGAGCCTTTGAGTGACGCCGATCATGCGCAGCATCCTGCGGGCCGGGTAGGCACGGTTGAGGACGTGGCAGCCATGGTGGCGTGGCTGCTGTCGCGCAGCGCCGGGTTCGTCACTGGGCAAGAGTTCGTGGTGGACGGTGGGATGAGCAAGAAGATGATTTACAGCGAGTAGGGCGGGTCCTGCGCTTGACGTTATTTTGTCTTTTTCAGAAAAACTTCAAGCAGGCTCTTGACTTAGGTCCGCCATCTGCGTAAATTTCGCGGCCTCAACGAAGCAAAGGGTGATTAGCTCAGCTGGGAGAGCATCTGCCTTACAAGCAGAGGGTCGGCGGTTCGATCCCGTCATCACCCACCACTTCTTGAGAGTTTTGCCTTCGGGCAAGACGCAACGTTAAAGGTTGCACCGACGCGCAGCGGTAGTTCAGTCGGTTAGAATACCGGCCTGTCACGCCGGGGGTCGCGGGTTCGAGTCCCGTCCGCTGCGCCATATTTTCCAGGTCCGATGTTTCGGATTTGAGATTGAACAGCCAAGGCTGCTCAGTCAGATGTTTGAAGGCGGTTGAAGGTGACACTTCAGCAGTCTGAGCGATACGCAGCGGTAGTTCAGTCGGTTAGAATACCGGCCTGTCACGCCGGGGGTCGCGGGTTCGAGTCCCGTCCGCTGCGCCATATCTGTTCCAGGGTCCACTGAACACCCTGAGAGCGCCAAGAAAAGCTTTATGCTTGATTGGATCGATAGCAAAGACCCTGGTCGAAAGACCGGGGTTTTTTGTGTCTGCGATTTGATGATTCGACCTGCAGGAGCCAGCAAGCCGGCTCCTACAGGCTGTTGATCAGAAACCCAGCTTGTCCCGCAGCCCGTAGTACCACGCGCCCAGTGCCGCAAATGGCGTGCGCAACAGTTGGCCGCCCGGGAACGGGTAGTGCGGCAGGTCGGCAAACGCATCAAAACGCTCTGCCTGGCCTCTGAGGGCTTCAGCCAGTACCTTGCCTGCCAGGTGGGTGTACGTCACGCCATGGCCGCTACAGCCTTGGGAGTAGTAGATGTTGTCGTCGATGCGACCGACCTGGGGCAGGCGCGAAAGGGTCAGTAGGAAGTTGCCGGTCCAGGCGTAGTCGATTTTTACATCCTTCAATTGCGGAAAAGCCTTGAGCATCTTCGGCCGGATGATCGCTTCGATGTTCGCTGGATCCCGCGCGCCATACACCACGCCACCGCCGAAGATCAGGCGTTTGTCGCTGGTCAGTCGGTAGTAGTCGAGCAGGTAGTTGCAATCTTCGACGCAGAAATCCTGGGGGAGCAGGCGGTTGGCCAGTTCATCACCCAGTGGCGCCGTGGTAATTACTTGGGTGCCGCAAGGCATTGATTTGGCCGCCAACTCGGGCACCAGGTTGCCCAGGTAGGCGTTGCCGGCGACGATGATGAATTTAGCCTTCACCTTGCCTTGCGCCGTGTGGACGACAGGGTTGGCGCCACGTTCGATACGCACGGCGGCGGACTGTTCGTAGATGGTGCCGCCCAGGGACTCCACTGCCGCCGCTTCACCCAATGCCAGGTTGAGCGGATGGATATGCCCGCCACTCATGTCCAGCAGGCCGCCCACGTAGTTCTCGCAGGCCACCACCTCGCGGATGCGCCGCTCGTCGAGCAGCTCCAACTGGGTATGGCCATAGCGTTCCCACAAGCGCTTCTGCGACTCCAGATGGCCCATGTGCTTGCTATTGAGCGCGGCGAATACACCGCCGTCCTTCAAGTCGCACTGGATCTGGTACTTGGCAACCCGCTCACGGATGATCCTGCCGCCCTCGAACGCCATTTGCCCCAGCAGTTGCGCCTGCTGGGGGCCGACGCTGCGTTCGATCACGTCGATATCGCGGCTATAACTGTTGACGATCTGGCCACCATTGCGCCCGGACGCACCGAAACCCACTTTGGCGGCTTCCAGTACCGTTACGCGAAAGCCGTTCTCCAGCAGAAACAGCGCGCTCGACAACCCGGTATAGCCAGCACCGATCACGCACACATCGGTTTCAACCTCACCTTGCAGCACTGGCCGCGGAGGAGCCGCATTGGCGGACGCGGCGTAATACGACTGGGGATAGGGGGTGTTCGCCATACTGGAACCTCTGTTTTATATTTTTTACGAGTGCGCCGATCCTACCTGAGTTGAAAATGCCCTGCCAGCCACTCGAAAAAGCAGCGCTGCTGATAAAAAATAAAAAATTCGCATATTCATAGGCTTAGCTGCAAAAAAGGTGTTGACACCCCTCGGGAATTCCGTAGAATGCCGCCTCACAGCAGGCACGTAGCTCAGTTGGTTAGAGCACCACCTTGACATGGTGGGGGTCGTTGGTTCGAGTCCAATCGCGCCTACCAAACAAAATCCGCTCTGCTGGGCGGTCTAGAAGGGCTCACCGAAAGGTGGGCCCTTTTTTGTTGCGATTTGCAAAGCCCTCACTCAAAACGCCAGTTCCGTACCCGTCTCCAGATATTCTGATTTTCTTTTCGTCGCGCCTTAAGTGTCTTCCTTCGGGAGCCTCTATTGCTCGTACTGTATTTTCGGCGACTTCGAGCCCCCGGCCACCCCTAAACACAGCGCCCAATTCAAGGCCGCAGCCAACTCCAAGGCTTGGCAGCCCTGATCTAGCAGGTTTACCCAAAAGGCCACGTCAGGATTTGAGCCCGCAAATCCTGACGTGACCCTGGTTGGCTTACATCCCCTCACAAACTTTATTGATTTGCAGCAACAATTTTTCTTGTTGGACACCCTCCGCCCCAAGCAGCAAAGATGCCCGCCAGTGACCCTCGACCTACTCGGTCAATAATAAAAATCCGCGTCGGGCTGCCCGTTATCGCTTATCAGCGATGCAGGCGTCGTAGCACGCAATCAAGGACTCAACGCCATGCAAACTGTTGTGAACCTTTGGCCGCTGATTGGCGTGCTCGTCATCGTGGTCGGCTTTGTGTTGCGCTTCAATCCATTACTGGTGGTGACGGCGGCGGCGATTGCCACCGGGTTTGCCGCGCATTTCCCCCTGGAAAAAATCCTCGCCACCATGGGCGATGGCTTCCTGCAGACTCGCGCCTTGCAATTGATCCTGCTGCTGCCCCTGGCCGTTATCGGCCTGCTGGAGCGCCATGGCTTGCGTCTGCACGCACAGAACTGGATTGCACGTTTCGAGCGGGCCACCGTCGGGCGTCTGTTGATCATTTATCTGTTTGTTCGCGAGTCCACGGCGGCGATGGGCCTGACCAGTCTTGGCGGGCACCCGCAGATGGTGCGCCCGTTGCTGGCGCCGATGGCGGAAGGGGCTGCCGAGAAGCGCTTCGGCAAGCTGCCGGACAAGGTGCGGCACAAGGTCCTGGCGATGTGTGCCGCCACGGACAACGTGGGGCTGTTTTTTGGTGAAGATATCTTCGTGGCCTTTGGTGCGATTGCCCTGATGCACACCTTCCTGCTGGGCTCTGGTATTGATGTCGAGCCGCTGCACATTGCGGTCTGGGGCATCCCCACGGCGATTTGTGCGTTCATTGTGCACGCCATCCGTTTACACCGGTTTGACCGAAGGCTGACGCGTGAGCTGACGGCCACTGCGCCCGCCAACGCTCAGCCGGAGGCCGCGCAATGATCATTTCCATTCAATACTTGTACTGGCTTGCCGGCGTTTTGTTGCTGATTACTGCAGGCATGATCCTGGCTGACCGCACCCACCCCAAGCGTTGGTCAACAGCGTTTTTCTGGTTACTGTTCGCCATTCCGTTCCTGGTGGGTGAGCACCTGCCGTCGGTGGTGGTGGGTGTTGGCGTGGTGCTGATGGCGCTGATCGCCGGGCTCGGCGGGGTAGGGCGTGGTACCCATGTCGAGTTGCATGACAAGGAGTCCCGCGCCAGTGCTGGTCGGTTGGGTCATAAACTGTTTATTCCGGCCCTGGCCATTCCGTTGACCACGGTGATCGGCTCGGTGCTGCTCAAGCACACCGAGATTGGCGGCGTGCCGCTGCTGGACCCGAAAAACACCACGTTCGTGTCCCTTGGTCTCGGCTGCCTGATTGCCCTGGGCTTGGCCTGCTGGCTGACTCGCGATACCCCGGTGCAGGCCCTGCGTGAATCGCGACGCCTGACCGAAGCCCTGGGCTGGGCCATGGTGCTGCCGCAGATGCTGGCAATGCTTGGTTTGTTGTTCAACGAAGCCGGCGTTGGCACGGCCGTGGCTCACGTCACCACCACCTACATCAACCTGGATTACAAGCTGGTCGCGGTGATGGTCTATGTGTTGGGCATGGCGCTGTTTACGGTGATCATGGGTAACGGTTTTGCCGCCTTCCCGGTGATGACCGGTGGTGTGGGCGTGCCGGTGTTGGTGGGGATCTATGGCGGCAACCCGGCGGTGATGGCGGCCATCGGCATGTTCTCCGGCTACTGCGGTACGCTGATGACCCCGATGGCGGCAAACTTCAATATTGTGCCTGCAGCGCTCCTGGAATTACCGGACAAAAACGCGGTGATCAAGGCGCAGATACCCACGGCATTGATGATGTTGCTGGTCAATATCGTCCTGCTTTATCTGTTGATGTGAGGTCGAGATGGAAACTGTGTTGCTGTTGGGGTTCGAGCCATTCGATCGAGACCTGATCAACCCGTCCTGGGAGGCGGTGCGCCTGCTGGATGGGGTGCAATTGCAAGAAGGCGTGACCATCGTCGCCCGTCAATTGCCCTGTGCCTTCGCCACTGCCGGCAGCTGTTTGAACCAGTTGCTGGCCGAGCATCAGCCACAACTGGTGATTGCCACGGGGCTGGGGCCTGGGCGCAGTGATATTTCCATCGAGCGGGTTGCGATAAATCTCATTGATGCACGGATCCCGGACAACCTTGGTGCCCAGCCCGTGGATACGGCGGTGACCCCCGAGGGGCCTGCAGCGTACTTCAGCACCTTGCCGGTCAAGGCCATGGTCAGGGCGGTGCGCGAGGCCGGAATCGCAGCCTCGGTTTCGCAAACGGCGGGCACCTTTGTATGTAACCAGGTGTTCTACCGCTTGCAGCATGCCTTGGTTGGATCGGGTGTGCGCAGTGGGTTTATCCATGTTCCGTATCTGCCAGGGCAGGCGGCTGAGCCTCAGCCTTCGATGGCGTTGGCGACAACGGTTGAAGGGCTGAGGATTGCGGTCCTGGCGGCCTGGAATACGCCGCGTGATATTGCCGAGAGTGGCGGCCAGGTGTGCTGATGCGCTGATGCGTCATCGTTCGTTTACAAGCTCGGGGCCGATCCGTAGATTGCATCAGGGCCCGACAACGGGCGACGAGTGCAAGAGGAAACCCTGCAGTGTCCGCCAAAGAATCGGCCGTATTTGATCGTCACTACCGTGCATTCCTGTTTGATATGGACGGCACTCTCCTTAACTCCATCGCCGCCGCAGAGCGGGTCTGGGCCGCCTGGGCGCAGCGCCATGGCCTGGACGTCGAGGCGTTCTTGACCACCATCCATGGCGTGCGCGCCATCGACACCATCACTCGTCAGGCTTTGCCAGGGGTAGATGCGCAGGCCGAGGCGTGGGGTATTACCGAGGCAGAAATCGAGGACGTGGAGGGCGTGGTGGCGATCCCTGGAGCCGTGACGTTTCTACAGAGCTTGCCCGCGCATTGCTGGGCGGTGGTCACGTCCGCGCCCAAGGCCCTGGCGCTGCGCCGTATGCAGGCGGCCGGGCTGGTGCCGCCGGCCGTCATGGTAACGGCTGAGGATGTAACCAATGGCAAGCCGGATCCGGCCGGTTACCTGCTGGGGGCCAAGCGTTTGGGGGTGCCAATAGGCGAGTGCCTGGTGTTTGAGGACGCGTCGGTGGGGATCCGTGCCGGGGAGGCGGCGGGCGCGGATGTGGTGGTGGTGACATCGACGCATTGGGAGCCGATGGCAACGGAACATCCGACGATTGCCAGTTATGACGGTGTGCGGGTGCAGTGTGACGCGGCCGGCCTGTTGCGTCTGCGGCCTTCTACACCGGCTTGAATGCCGCGCCGCGCCGGGTCAGCAGGATGTTCTCGGCGCCAATCCATTGGTAGCCCAGTGGATCCCTAATGTGTCCATGGATGACAGTGCCCGTGATCAGTTTCAACAGGTAAAGCTCGCGCAGGCCGGCGAGGATTTCCTCGGGCTTGCCCAGCAGTTCGCTGGAAGATTTCGGCTTATCTATTGAAAGTTGTTCGATCAAGGACTGTAGGTTTTTAGCGTTATGTTCTATGTCCATATCGATAACGTTTTTTATGAAGTGTAAGGGTATGGGTGCTACCGGGGCGGATAGTTCCTCATATTTCAAGTAGAGGATCCAATCGGTGCGTCAGGAGGGGGATTTCTGACGAGCGTGACGAAACGCACGGCGGTTGAGTTTTCGCTGGATCGCAGACTGAATGGGCTTGAGGCAGAAGCAGAACAGATAACCACCGAGAAACAGCGCCAGGTCAGGCCATGTATCGGCATCCTGCGCGGTGGTGCTGCCTTCCATGTACAGCCTGAGGCCGTATCCGATTGTCACAAAACCCAGGGCAATCAGCAGGGCGATCATCCAGGATTTGCAGGTGTAGGGCTCTTTGCGGGATCGCCTCATCAACGCGCTCCGAAGGCACTGTAAGGTTTTGTTACGTTCCTGGAGGGGTTTGTCTGCGATACGGTCAGCAAGTTCCGTGGCTGAACCTGCATGCTGACAACCGGTGGCAGGGCCTGGCGCGAGCTGCGCTGATCACGGGATACCGTAGACAGGCCAAGGGGGCTTTCGCCAGCCGTTACAGGGGACGAGCGGGCTGGCTACTGGGGAGGCTTCAAGGTGTTTCGCGTTTGTCCGGTGCAGTCAGGCCTGCCTGGATGCGCTGGTAAATCTCTTCGCGATGCACGGCAACATCCTTGGGAGCATTGATGCCGATTCTTACTTGCTGGCCGCTAACGCCCAGAATGGTGATCGTAATGTCATCACCGATATTTATGCTTTCACCGACTTTGCGGGTGAGTATCAGCATGGACTTCTCCTTGATTGCTTTGAAGGACGCATGTTTCTAACAGGGCGGATGTCGGTTATGTGTAGCTTACTGTGAAGCGCTTCCCTGTGGCTGCCTCTTTTAGGACGCATGGAGGCGGCATTAATTCCCATGGCGCCATCATACAGGTCTGGGAAACATCCTTCGCAATGTTTAAGCCAACGTTTATGACGGCCAGAATAGACAGTGAATGATAAAGTTGCCTCTTTGAACCTTAAAGGGGCAGGGCAGTGCGTAAAGTAGCGATGGCAATTGTGGTATTGGCGTTGGCCGGATGCGGTGACGGGCCCAATCTCGACACCCCCCGAGACAAGGCTGAAGCCGCCAAGGCCCAGGCTCCTGCGGTTGCCGCTGTGCAGTGGGATATCCTGGTACGCTCGCCCGACAATAAATTACAGGCGCTGACCGACCTGACCGCCTGGTTGCTGGAAAACGGCTTCACATTCTATCTGGCCAAGGAAGACGGCAAGGATCTGGTGCTGCTGGGGCCGTTCGCCAGCAAGGCCGAGGCTGAGGCTCGCCAGGTCCAGTTGCAGGAAAGACTGGTGAAAAAGAAGAAGACCGACGCCGAGTCGCTGGTGATCGAGCACAAGGCCCGCCCGTAATACGGTGGTTGGCGGGATCCGTGGATCCCGCTCATGTTTATCCGCAGGCTTTCAGGTTCACCGGGCCGACGAACTCATTACCACGCCCCATCACGCAGGCTACGGTTTGATTGCGCTGGCGCTCCCAGGGCTGCACGGGATAGGTACGGTTCCAGGCTTCATACAGTTGGCGGTCCTGTTTCGACAGGCGCAGGCCGTATTGTTTACTCATGTAGAAATAAGTACGGGCGATCATGCCGCGGATGGATGGCCTGGGCATGACTTTCTTGGCCTTGAAGTCCACCTGGGTCAGGCATGAACCATATTGCCCGCTCTGCACCGGCAACCAGCCAAAACTGAAGTTGTTGCGATCGCCATTGACCTCGCCGATGCTCGGTACCAGGTTGTGCAGGTCAGCTTCAGCGCGTTTGAAGACGGTGTCGGTGCGCGTGCAGTTCTTGCGTCCGCCGTCTTGCCAGCACTGGCGTTGATGGCCGATCTGCCAGGCCGGGACAATGTGCTCCCACTCGATGCGCGCCGCCCGGTTGGCGTTTTTACGCGGAACGTAGCCGCAGGCTTTCAGGTCGACCCGGTTACCCGTGTACTTGCAGCCGCAATAGAACTCAGTGGATTGCGGGGCGTAGAGTTTCCAGGCGATTTTCTTGGCTTCACTGAAGGTACGTGGGGCTTGGGCGTGGGCGGCGGTAGCAAAAAAAACACAGAACAGGGCGATAAAACGGACACTCATTGACTCAATCTTCCTTCGGTACGACCCAGAAAATCTGCACGCCGCCATCATCGCGATAAGCGAGGGTGACGTTGTCGTTTTCTGCGATTTCCTCCAGTAGTCGTGCCCACTCGTCCTCGGGTTCCTCCGGCAAACGGAAAATCAACGCGGCCTTGTTTTTTTGGGCGTTGGTGGAATTGATGATTTTTTGCACACGGATCGCCAGGCGTTGATAGGCGTCGGGCGGTGTCGGTGCTGCAGAGGAGGGCTTGGCCACGGAGGAGTCCTTAATTAGCTGTACGAACATACAGTATTTAACTGTGAGTAAATTCGCAACTGCTTAAAATTCAAGAAGTCCGTGTGACAACGGTTTACGCGGATTGGTGTACAGCGAGGATTTTTTGCAGGAGCCGACAACGACCTGTTGTCCCTGTCGGCGCCTACAAGGGTGTTAGCGGTGTGTCAGTAACTTAGTATTCCCAGAACATCCGCTGCAGTTCCTTGCTGTCCTGGGTCTTGGTCAGGGCGACCATGGCCAGGATGCGGGCTTTCTGCGGGTTCAGGTCATGGGCCACAACCCAGTCGTATTTGTCGTCAGGCTGTTCGGCATTGCGCAGAACGAAACCGCCGGCATTGACGTGGGAAGAACGAATGATTTGCACGCCTTCCTTGCGCAGTTCCTGCAGGGCCGGTACTACCTTGGCCGGTACCGAGCCATTGCCGGTGCCGGCATGGATGATGGCTTTGGCGCCAGCCTGGGCCAGGGCTTTGTAGGCGGTGTCGCTGACGTTGCCATAACCGTAGGCAATTTCAACGTCGGGCAGGCTCTTGATGTTCTTGATATCGAACTCCGAGTTCATGGTGTGACGCTTGGCCGGCTGGCGGAACCAGTAGGATTTGCCCTCTACGACCATACCCAGTGGGCCCCAGGCGCTTTTGAAGGCCTCGGTCTTGATGTTGATCATCTTGCTGACATCGCGACCCGATTGGATCTCGTCGTTCATGGTCACCAGGACGCCTTTGCCGCGTGCGTCTTTGCTACCGGCAACAGCCACGGCGTTGTACAGATTGAGCATGCCGTCGGCCGACATGGCAGTGCCTGGACGCATGGAGCCCACGACCACGATTGGCTTGTCGGTTTTTTCCACCAGGTTGAGGAAGTAGGCGGTTTCTTCGAGGGTGTCGGTGCCGTGGGTGATCACGATGCCGTCCACGTCTTTGCTGTCGGCAAGTTCTGCGACACGACGACCCAGTTGCAGCAGGTTTTCGTTAGTGATGCTTTCGGAAGCAATTTGCATCACTTGCTCGCCGCGCACGTTGGCGATCTGGCTGAGCTCCGGAATGCCGGCAATCAGTTGTTCGATACCCACCTTGGCCGCCTGGTAGGTGGCGCTGTTGGCCGCGCTGGCGCCAGCGCCGGCAATGGTGCCGCCAGTGGCCAGCACGACTACGTTGGACAGTTTGGTCTTGGATTCAACTTCCTTGGCCTGGGCGGCCACGGGGAAGAGCAGCAGCAGGGCTAAAGCGCCCGGAACAAAGTTCTTGAGTGCAGATTTCATTATTTTTCTCTCTAGTTTTGATGAGTGCTTGTGCAGGTTCATCCAGAACACCCCGGGCTGCGCTGAGCGCCACAAGGTGCTGATTAAGAGCAGGATTTGTACCAGCGGGATTTTGTTTGGGATTTGATTTTAACTTGTTGATTTAAATCGTATTTTTTGATGTTGCGTGATCTCTTGGCTTCAGCTCGTGTCCGAATATCCGAACGCAGGGGGCTGTGGTGTTCGGTTGTCCGAAAATCACCCTGGGAAAATCAGCAGCATCCTTCTGAGGTGTGCCTGCCGATCTGTCGTTTTTAGAGAACGATCACCCCGCCCGGATGTTTAGCCTGGACCTGGTCGAGCTGTAGGGCAGGAGGTAGAGCCAACGAAGAAAAAGCACTTTTCTTTCGTTGACAAAATTCGGCAGCCTTCGCATAGTTTGTTTAGCGCAAACGTTTGCGAGGTGTTTCACGGCACTCGGTGAGTGAAGTGAAGGTGCAGGCGTTGCTCACAATAATCATAAGATCGGAGTGAACCCATGAAGCTTCCATTCGCTGGACGTTTGCTTGCTGCCGCCGTGCTGGCTGCCGCATCCGCTGCCCTGCCTCTCTCCTCTGCATTCGCTGATGACACCGCCGCCAAACCCAAGGTCGGCCTGGTGATGAAATCCCTGGCCAATGAGTTTTTCGTCACCATGCAAGACGGTGCCAAGGACTATCAGAAAGCCCATGCCGCCGATTTCGACATGATCACCAACGGGATCAAGAACGAAACCGATACCTCGGCACAGATTGATATCGTCAACCAGATGATCCTCGCCAAAGTCAACGCGATCGTCATCGCACCCGCCGACTCCAAGGCGTTGGTCAACGTGCTGAAGAAAGCCTCCGATGCCGGGATCAAGGTGGTCAACATTGATAACCGCCTGGACCCTGAAGTGTTGAAAAGCAAAAACCTCGAGGTTCCCTTTGTAGGCCCGGATAACCGCAAGGGGTCGCGTCTGGTTGGCGAGTACCTGGCCAAACAGCTGGCGAGTGGCGATAAAGTCGGCATTATCGAAGGCGTCCCGACCACCACCAATGCCCAGCAACGCACCGCCGGGTTCAAGGACGCCATGGGTGCGGCCGGTATGAAGATTGTGTCCGTGCAGTCCGGTAACTGGGAAATCGACCAGGGCAACAAGGTGGCGGCGGCCATGTTGAGCGAATACCCGGACCTCAAGGCGCTGCTGGCCGGTAACGACAACATGGCCCTGGGCGCCGTTTCAGCGGTGCGCGCAGCGGGCATGGCGGGCAAGGTCCAAGTGGTTGGCTACGACAACATCGCTGCGATCAAGCCAATGCTCAACGACGGTCGCGTCCTGGCCACCGCCGACCAGGCGGCTGCCCAGCAAGCCGTATTTGGTATCCAGAATGCGCTGAAGCTGGTCAAGGGCGAAAAAGTCGAGTCCGTGGACGGCGTGATCGAAACGCCGGTAGAGCTCGTCCTCAAGCAATAACCCCTGGCCGCGCACTACAGCGCCCGCTCACATGGAGCGGGCGCCTGGAGATTTTCTTATGTCATCTTCCGCACCGACCCCTGTCCTCTCGGTCAGTGGTATCGGTAAGACCTATGCCCAGCCCGTCCTGTCCGACATCACCCTGACGCTTAATCGCGGCGAGGTGCTGGCGTTAACGGGTGAGAATGGCGCGGGCAAAAGCACCCTGTCGAAGATCATCGGCGGTCTGGTCACGCCAACCACTGGCCAGATGCAGTTCAATGGTCAGGCATACACCCCAGCCAGCCGGACCCAGGCGGAAAAGCAGGGGATCCGCATGGTGATGCAGGAGCTCAACCTGCTGCCGACCCTGACCGTGGCCGAAAACCTGTTCCTCGATAACCTGCCCAGCCGCGGTGGCTGGATCAGCCGCAAGCAGTTGCGCCAGGCCGCGATTGAGGCCATGGCACACGTGGGCCTGGATGCCATTGACCCGGACACCCTGGTCGGCAGCCTGGGCATTGGCCATCAGCAGATGGTCGAGATCGCCCGCAACCTGATCGGCGATTGCCATGTGCTGATCCTCGACGAACCGACGGCGATGCTCACCGCCCGTGAAGTCGAGATGCTGTTCGAGCAAATTACCCGCCTGCAGGCCCGGGGCGTGGCAATTATCTATATTTCCCATCGACTGGAAGAGCTGGCACGGGTAGCCCAACGCATTGCAGTGCTGCGTGACGGCCAGTTGGTGTGTGTCGAACCGATGGCCAATTACAACAGCGAACAACTGGTCACGTTGATGGTCGGTCGTGAGCTGGGTGAGCACATCGACCTAGGTCCGCGCACCATCGGCGCGCCGGCCTTGACGGTCAAGGGCCTGACCCGAGCGGACAAGGTTCGCGACGTGTCCTTTGAAGTGCGAGCCGGTGAAATCTACGGCATCTCGGGTTTGATCGGCGCCGGCCGTACGGAGTTGCTGCGCCTGATCTTTGGTGCCGACCTGGCCGACAGTGGCACGGTAGCCCTCGGCTCGCCGGCCCGGGTGGTGAGCATTCGTTCGCCGGTGGATGCAGTAGGCCATGGCATTGCCTTGATTACCGAGGATCGCAAGGGCGAGGGCCTGTTGTTGAGCCAGTCCATCAGCGCCAACACGGCCCTGGGCAATATGGCCAAGGTGTCCAGCGCCGGCCTGGTCAATGGGCGCGACGAAACGGCTCTGGCCAAGCGGCAGATTGACGCCATGCGTATCCGCAGCTCCAGCCCGGCGCAATTGGTGTCCGAGTTGTCGGGCGGCAATCAGCAGAAGGTGGTAATCGGCCGCTGGCTGGAGCGTGATTGCGCAGTGATGCTGTTTGATGAACCCACCCGTGGCATCGACGTGGGTGCCAAGTTTGATATCTATGCGCTGCTGGGTGACTTGACTCGCCAGGGCAAGGCGCTGGTGGTGGTGTCCAGCGACCTGCGGGAGCTGATGCTGATCTGTGACCGCATCGGTGTGCTGTCTGCCGGGCGCTTGATCGAGACCTTCGAGCGTGCCAGCTGGACCCAGGATGAATTGCTTGCTGCCGCATTTGCCGGCTATCAGAAACGTGATGCGTTGCTCAACGAAGCCGCGCCCAGGACAAACCCATGAAAACAGCAACTCCAACCGCCAAAGCCGGCGGTAATTTCTACGGCCTGGGCACCTATCTGGGTCTGGCTGGTGCATTGCTGGCGATGATTGCGCTGTTCTCGGCGCTGAGCAGCCACTTTTGGTCCTATGGCACCTTCAGCACCATTGCCAACCAGATTCCCGACTTGATGGTGCTGGCTGTGGGCATGACGTTCATCCTAATCATCGGCGGCATTGACCTGTCGGTGGGCTCGGTATTGGCCCTGGCCGCGTCTGCGGTCAGCGTGGCGATCCTCGGCTGGGGCTGGAGCGTGATACCCGCAGCCTTGCTCGGCATGGGCTGCGCGGCACTGGCCGGCACCATCACCGGCTCGATCACCGTGGCCTGGCGGATTCCGTCGTTCATTGTGTCCCTGGGGGTGCTGGAAATGGCCCGTGGCGCGGCCTACCAGATGACCGGGTCGCGCACTGCCTATATCGGTGACTCCTTTGCCTGGCTGTCCAACCCGGTGGCCTTTGGTATCTCGCCGTCGTTCATCATTGCGTTGCTGGTGATTATCGTGGCCCACGCGGTACTGACGCGTACCGTGTTTGGTCGCTACCTGATCGGCATCGGCACCAATGAAGAGGCGGTGCGCCTGGCGGGGATCAATCCAAAACCCTACAAGATCCTGGTGTTCAGCCTGATGGGACTGTTGGCTGGGGTGGCGGCGCTGTTCCAGATTTCGCGCCTGGAAGCGGCCGACCCGAACGCTGGCTCCGGCCTGGAGCTGCAGGTGATTGCCGCAGTGGTGATCGGCGGCACCAGCCTGATGGGCGGGCGTGGCTCGGTGATCAGTACATTCTTTGGGGTGCTGATTATTTCTGTATTGGCGGCCGGTCTGGCGCAGATCGGTGCGACCGAGCCGACCAAACGCATCATTACCGGCGCCGTTATCGTGATTGCCGTGGTGCTCGACACCTACCGCAGTCAACGCGCCAGTCGGCGGGGCTAAGCCATGGCAACCATCAAGGATGTGGCGGCGCTTGCGGGGATTTCCTACACCACAGTGTCCCATGTGGTGAACAGGACACGCCCGGTCAGCGAGCCCGTGCGACTCAAGGTCGAAGCCGCGATCAAGCAGTTGGACTATGTGCCCAGCGCGGTCGCCCGTTCGCTGAAGGCCAAGACCACGGCGACCATCGGCCTGCTGGTGCCCAACAGCCTCAACCCGTATTTCGCGGAGCTGGCCAGGGGCATCGAGGATTACTGCGAGCGCAATGGCTACTGCGTGATCCTGTGCAATTCCGACGATAACGCCGAGAAACAGCGCAACTATTTGCGGGTGTTGCTGGAGAAGCGTGTCGACGGCTTGATCGTCACCTCCGTCGGTGGTGATGACGATGGCCTGGCCGCTGGCTTGAAAGGCGTGCGCACGCCCATGGTCATTGTCGACCGGGGCCTGGAAGGCGTGGATGTGGATCTGGTGCGCATTGACCACGAGCAGGGCGCGTACCTGGCGACCCGGCATTTAGTGGCGCTGGGGCACCGGGATATCGCCTGTATCGGCGGGCCCGCCCATACCCGTGTGGCGCAGATGCGCCTGGCCGGCTACCAGCGTGCGTTGCAGGAGGCCGGGATCGCGGTGCCCGCCAGTCGCGTGCTGGAAAGCGATTTCACCAGCACCGGTGGCTATGGGGCGGCGGTGCAGTTGCTGGCAGACAACCCGCCCAGCGCGATATTTGCCGGCAACGACATGATCGGTTTCGGTGTATTGCGGGCGGCCGCCGAGCGCAACCTGCGGGTACCCGCCGAGCTGTCGGTGATTGGTTTTGATGACATTCAAATGAGCCGCTATGTGTACCCCGCGTTGACCACTGTGGGTCAGTCGATCCTGCAATTGGGGGAAACGGCGGCGGAGTTGTTACTGCGACGGATTGCGACACCGCAATTGCCGGTTGACCAGCGCATTGTCACGCCGAGCATTGTCTTGCGTGAGTCAACGGCGCCGTTGGCTGCTGTGTTTGCCTCAAACCGCTGAACGAATTGATGAGTATTGACGTATGCCAGCAACAGTAGTGGTAGTGGGCAGTTTGAACATGGACCTGGTGACCCGGGCCAGCCGGCTGCCTCGCGGCGGTGAGACCCTGGTTGGCCAGTCGTTTGCCACCGTTCCGGGCGGCAAGGGCGCCAATCAGGCGGTCGCTGCGGCGCGCCTGGGGGCTGAGGTTGCGATGATCGGCTGCATAGGCAGCGATGCCTACGGCGCTCAATTGCGCGATGCATTGCTGGTGGAAGGGATCGACTGTCAGGCCATCAGTGAGGTGCCGGGTTCCAGTGGTGTCGCGCTGATTGTGGTGGATGACAGCAGTCAGAATGCGATTGTGATTGTGGCCGGCAGCAACGGCCAACTGACCCCCGCGTCGCTGTTGGCGTTCGACGCCGTGCTGCAGGCGGCCGAGGTGATTGTCTGCCAGCTCGAAGTGCCCATGGACACCGTGGGGTATGCCCTCAAGCGTGGCCGTGAGTTGGGCAAGACGGTGATCCTCAACCCGGCGCCCGCCAGCGGCCCGCTGCCGGCAGACTGGTACGCCTGCATTGACTACCTGATCCCCAACGAAAGTGAAGCATCGGCCTTGAGCGGGGTGCCGGTCGATTCCCTGGACTCCGCCAAGGTTGCGGCGACCCATCTGCTGAAAGCCGGGGCGGGCAAGGTCATCGTGACCCTGGGTTCGCAGGGGGCGCTGTTCGCCGACGGCCGAGGGTTCGAGCACCTGTTGGCGCCCGAAGTGCAGGCCGTGGATACCACGGCGGCAGGCGACACCTTTGTCGGTGGCTTTGCGGCAGCGCTGGCCAGCGGCCAGAGCGAGGCCGAGGCCATCCGGTTTGGCCAGGTCGCGGCGGCCCTGTCGGTCACCCGCGCCGGAGCCCAACCCTCTATTCCTACGCTGCATGACGTCCAAGGCTTTGTTCGCCCATGAAAAAGACCCCATTGCTCAATATTGCCCTGTCGCGGCTGATCGCCTCCCTTGGCCATGGCGACATCCTGGTGATCGGCGATGCCGGCCTGCCAGTGCCGCCGGGTGTGGAGTTGATCGACCTGGCGCTGACCCAGGGTATTCCTGACTTCATCAGCACTTTGCGCGTGGTGCTCAGCGAGATGCAGGTGGAAAGCCACGTACTGGCCGAGGAACTCTTGCACAAGCAGCCACCGGCGCTGGCTGACCTCAATGCCCTGGACCAGGGCGAGCTGGGTGAGCGTCGCTTGCTGAGTCATGACGCGTTCAAGCTGCTCAGCCACAAGGCGCGCGCGGTGGTGCGCACAGGCGAGTGCCAGCCCTACTGTAATATCGCGCTGGTGTCTGGCGTGACTTTCTAGCGTTTCCCACAATGACAAGGAGTGCGTCATGCAACGTAGAACCCCAACCCTGCGACACCTGTTTCGGAGTGTGCTGCTTTTGTCCGTGCTAACTGCTGCAAGCGCCCAGGCGGCGGAAAAAATCGACCTGATCATTGATACCGACCCGGGCGCAGACGACGTGGTCGCGCTGCTGTTTGCGATGGCGTCCCCGCAGGAGCTGAATATCCGGGCGTTGACCACCGTGGCCGGCAACGTGCGGCTGGACAAGACCTCGCGCAACGCACGGTTGGCCCGTGAGTGGGCAGGGCGTGAAGAGATTCCGGTGTATGCCGGCGCGCCACAGCCGCTGCTGCGCACGCCGATTTATGCCGAGAATATCCATGGCAAGGAAGGTATTTCCGGTGTCACCGTGCACGAGCCGAAAAAAGGCCTGGCCGAAGGCAATGCGGTCGACTACCTGATCAAGACCCTGAGCACCGCCAAGCCCCATAGCATCACCATTGCCATGCTAGGCCCACAAACCAACCTGGCCCTGGCGTTGACCCAGGCACCGGAAATCACCCAGGGCATCAAGGAAGTGGTGGTCATGGGCGGCGCGCACTTCAACGGCGGCAACATTACGCCGGTGGCCGAGTTCAACCTGTTTGCCGATCCGGTGGCTGCTGAAATCGTCCTCAAAAGTGGCGTCAAGCTGACTTACCTGCCGCTGGACGTGACCCACAAGATCCTCACCAGCGAAGCGCGCCTGAAACAGATCGCCGACTTGAACAACAACGCCAGCAAGATAGTGGGCAGTATTCTCAACGAATACGTCAAAGGGGATATGGAGCACTACGGTATGACGGGTGGCCCGGTGCATGACGCCACCGTGATCGGCTATCTGCTCAAGCCCGAGCTGTTCACCGGACGCCAGGCCAACATGGTGGTCGATAGCCGCGAAGGCCCGACGTTCGGCCAGACCATCGTCGATTGGTACGATGGCCTCAAGCACGATAAAAACGTGTTCTGGGTGGAAAACGGCGACGCCCAGGGCTTTTTCGACTTGCTCACCGAGCGCCTTGCGCGCCTGAAGTAAGCTGCCTGCCGGTCGGCACTCGTCGACCGGTAACTATTCGCGCAGAGGGTCTTCGACCCCCATATGGTCGGCCGGGTATTTCTCGAATATCTGGCCGATAAAGGCCTGCGCTGCCTGGGTGCCCAGCTCCTTGACCAGCAGGTCGATGCCGATGATCGCCAACTCTTCCGGGCTGCCGGGGCTGTAGGAGCTTTGCCCTTGGGGCCACTTGGCTTTGATGTCGGCATTGATGGTAACGATGGTCATCGGGTTCTCGCGGCTCGCAAAGGCTGGACAGGCCTGCAGAGTTAACCATTTTGCGCTGCGTTTGGCACTGCTACTTAGGCATGAGGGGGACGCTGTGCGACACTGGCCCCCTGTTTAATTACCAGGACACGCCACGTGCACATCGACTTGACCAACCCCAAGAGCCTCACATTGGAGGCTGTTCGCCAAATGATTGCCAGTGCCAGCGACGATCAGCACACCCAGCTACGGGTTACCAAGGCCGGTATCGCCTATATCTCTTCCTGTGTGGTGGGAGGGATGCAGATTGATGGGTTGTTGTTTCGCCTGGAGACCTGGGCAGCTGGGTCTGGCTATGTCGGCAAGGTGGCGGCCAGTGATGAGGTGTGGGTGATGCAGATTTTCAATGCGCTGAAGCAGAACTGGCCGAAGCCGCCGTTTGACTACATCGACATCTACTGAGATTTATTCATATCTGGTGACGATTGATTCATCAGGCCATGGCGTAGAGTCAGGCAGACTCGCCTACAGCCAATTGTGACAATTCTGAAACCAATTGGCCAAATCACGGTCGCACGATCTCTGTCCATTTTTCTCAAAGGAGGCTTCATGCCTTGGAAGCTCGCATCATTCGGTACCTTGTTGGCGGCAGCCGTCCTCGCGGGTTGCAGTACTTCGGGTACCTCCGAGCCGGCCAAAGACACGGCCGCGGCTGAGCCTGTTCACACGCGCTGTGAATCGCAGGCTGCGCAGTTCGCCATCGGCCAGAAGGCCTCGCCGCAATTGCTGGAGCAGGCCCGTACCCGTGCCGGTGCGCAGAATGCCCGTATTCTCAAGCCCAACGACATGATCACCCTCGAATACCGTTCCGATCGCCTGAACCTCAACACCGATGACAATCTAGTGATCACCCGCGTCAACTGCGGCTGATAACACAACACTTTTGTGTCACCCATAAAAAACCCCGTCACATGGACGGGGTTTTTTAGATCGGCGTAGAGATTACTCTGCGCGAACCTGTGCAGCTTGCATACCCTTTTGGCCTTTCTCAGCCACGAAGGAAACGGTTTGGCCTTCTTTCAGGCTTTTGAAACCGTCGCTTTCGATAGCTTTGAAGTGTACGAACAGGTCGTCACCGCCACCTTGAGGAGTGATGAAGCCGAAGCCTTTTTCATCGTTGAACCATTTAACGGTGCCGGTTTGGCGATTAGACATGGTGTATCTCCAAGAAACATATATTTTCAGTAGTACTGTGCTGCTCAGGCCAACTGGGCACACTGGGCTATCATAGTCGAAATGTCCGGCTTGGGAGCCCCCCCAAGGCACTGTTTGCCAATCAAACGCGTTTTCTTCAGTGCCCTGGATGGCTGTAAGCCCCGGTTTACGGGGCTTTAGCGAGAAATATCAGCTAGTAAAAAAAGCCGTAAAAGCAATGTAAATTGTGAGAAATAGCAGTTTTCAGTGGGTTTTCAGGCCGTTTTTTCGGTCTGATTTCTCGCCACGCTTACTTTTTCTTCACGACCTTGCAGGACGAAATAGCTGCGACGGCTTTGTTTTTCAGCTCCGCGCTGGCGTTCTGGTTGGTCATCAGTTCCTTGATTTCCGCAGTGCTCAATTCAGCGTTGATTTTATCCGCGCCACATTCGCAATGGGCTTTGGCGGTTTTGGCATCAACGTTCTGGCTGGCGGCGGCGCTGCAGTCCTGGACAAAGCTATCCCGGGCGCCTGCAGGCCAGTTGGACGGGGCGGCGGCTTGAGCGCCAATGGAGAACAGGGCCAGGGAAGCGGCAAGGGCGAAGATCGAGGTGCTGCGCATGGTTAGATGCTCCTTGAGTCGAGATGACGGACGGCGATTTTCAGTGTGTTTGAGGCATGACGTACAGCCCAAGTTCACTTTTGCCTGTAAAAGCCTGGAGTTTGCCTTTGCGCGGCGGTGGGGCGGCGCTATGACCGTTCATCTGTGCTAGCATCAGCGACCTAGCTTTTTTCGTGCCGGGTTTTTTTGTTTAACTCCAGTCACTCTGGTTCGATTATCGGTTGGCCGAAAGGCTCCTGCCGCTGTAAGGCAGGCGTTCAGCAATGAGCGGCCTGGTGTTGGATCTTGTACTGGCTCATCCCAACCCACGTGACCTTTGGTAGGGGTCACCACTAGGAGAGGAGGCGCCATGCCAACTATTACTCTTCCCGACGGCAGTCAACGTTCATTCGATCATCCGGTTTCCGTAGCCGAGGTCGCCGCATCCATTGGTGCAGGCCTGGCCAAGGCCACCGTGGCCGGCAAGGTCGACGGCAAGCTGGTTGACGCCAGCGACCTGATCACCAGCGACGTCAGCCTGCAAATCATCACGCCCAAGGATCAAGAGGGGCTGGAGATCATTCGCCACTCTTGCGCGCACCTGATTGGCCATGCGGTCAAACAGCTGTACCCCACCGCGAAGATGGTGATCGGCCCGGTCATCGACGAAGGCTTCTATTACGATATCGCCTACGAGCGTCCTTTCACGCCGGACGATATGGCCGCCATCGAAGCGCGCATGCACGCGCTGATCGAGAAAGATTACGACGTCATCAAGAAAGTCACGCCACGCGCCGAAGTGATCGACGTGTTCACTGCCCGTGGTGAGGACTACAAGCTGCGTCTGGTGGAAGACATGCCGGACGAACAGGCCATGGGCCTGTATTACCACGAAGAATATGTCGACATGTGCCGTGGCCCGCACGTGCCGAATACGCGCTTCCTCAAATCGTTCAAGCTGACCAAGCTGTCCGGTGCCTACTGGCGCGGCGATGCGAAAAACGAGCAACTGCAGCGGGTCTATGGCACCGCCTGGGCTGACAAGAAGCAGCTGGCGGCCTACATCCAGCGCATCGAAGAAGCCGAGAAGCGCGATCACCGTAAAATCGGTAAGCGCCTGAACCTGTTCCACCTCCAGGAAGAAGCGCCGGGCATGGTGTTCTGGCACCCGAACGGCTGGACCCTGTACCAGGTGCTTGAGCAGTACATGCGCAAGGTGCAGCGTGAAAACGGCTATCTGGAGATCAAGACGCCGCAAGTGGTTGACCGTAGCCTGTGGGAGAAATCCGGGCACTGGGCCAACTACGCCGACAACATGTTCACCACCGAGTCGGAAAGCCGCGACTACGCCATCAAGCCGATGAACTGCCCTTGCCACGTGCAAGTGTTCAATCAGGGCTTGAAGAGCTACCGCGAGCTGCCGATGCGCCTGGCCGAGTTCGGTGCCTGCCACCGTAACGAGCCATCGGGTGCACTGCACGGCATCATGCGTGTGCGCGGTTTCACTCAGGACGACGCCCACATCTTCTGCACCGAAGAGCAGATGCAGGCCGAATCCGCCGCGTTCATCAAGCTGACCATGGACGTTTATCGCGATTTCGGCTTTACCGACGTCGAAATGAAGCTGTCCACTCGTCCGGAAAAACGCGTCGGTTCCGACGAGTTGTGGGATCGCGCCGAAGCTGCACTGGCCGCTGCGCTAGATAGTGCGGGCCTTGCGTACGATCTGCAGCCGGGTGAGGGCGCCTTCTACGGTCCTAAAATCGAGTTCTCGCTGAAAGATTGCCTTGGCCGTGTCTGGCAATGTGGTACCTTGCAGCTCGATTTTAACCTGCCGATCCGTCTGGGAGCCGAATACGTCTCCGAAGACAACAGCCGTAAACACCCGGTTATGCTGCACCGGGCGATCCTCGGCTCATTCGAACGGTTCGTCGGGATCCTGATCGAGCACTACGAGGGCGCGTTCCCTGCGTGGCTGGCTCCGACTCAGGCAGTGATCATGAATATCACTGATAAACAGGCCGATTTTGCTGCTGAAGTTGAAAAAACACTCAACGAAAGCGGATTTCGTGCCAAGTCCGACTTGAGAAATGAAAAGATCGGCTTTAAAATCCGCGAGCATACTTTGCTCAAGGTTCCCTATCTTTTGGTTATCGGAGATCGGGAAGTCGAGATGCAGACTGTCGCTGTGCGTACTCGTGAAGGTGCTGACCTGGGCTCGATGCCCGTCGCCCAGTTCGCTGAGTTCCTCGCGCAAGCGGTTTCCCGGCGTGGTCGCCCAGATTCGGAGTAATTACTATTAAGCGTGAAATGAGACAAGATAAACGAGCTGCACCGAAAGCCCCGATCAACGAGAATATCTCGGCACGCGAGGTTCGGTTAATTGGGGCTGAGGGTGAGCAGCTTGGGATTGTGTCAATTGAAGACGCGCTTCTTAAGGCTGAAGAAGCCAAGCTCGATTTGGTGGAAATTTCCGCCGATGCTGTACCTCCTGTCTGCAAGCTGATGGATTACGGCAAGTCGATCTTCGAAAAGAAGAAGCAGATTGCCGCAGCCAAGAAAAACCAGAAGCAGATCCAGGTTAAAGAAATCAAGTTTCGTCCAGGGACGGAGGAAGGGGATTACCAGGTAAAACTGCGCAACCTGGTACGTTTCCTGAGTGATGGGGACAGGGCCAAGGTATCCTTGCGATTCCGCGGCCGTGAGATGGCCCACCAGGAGCTGGGTATGGAACTCCTCAAGCGGGTTGAAGCTGACCTGCTGGAGTACGGTTCCGTCGAACAGCATCCTAAGATGGAAGGACGCCAGCTGATCATGGTCATCGCCCCGAAAAAGAAGAAGTAATCAATAGGGCACGGCAGGCCTTCTGATTATGTTTATCAACTGAATGCGGAGTATCCGAACATGCCAAAGATGAAGACTAAAAGTGGTGCTGCTAAGCGGTTTCTGAAAACTGCTAACGGTATCAAGCACAAGCACGCTTTCAAGAGCCACATCCTGACCAAAATGTCGACCAAGCGTAAGCGTCAACTGCGCGGTAGCAGCTTGCTGCATCCGTCTGACGTGGCAAAAGTCGAGCGCATGCTGCGCCTTCGTTAATTTTGGATCAAGAATAGAGGAAGTAACTCATGGCTCGTGTAAAGCGTGGCGTCATTGCCCGTAAGCGTCACAAAAAAATTCTGAAACTCGCTAAAGGCTACTACGGCGCGCGTTCACGCGTATTCCGTGTTGCCAAGCAAGCGGTAATCAAGGCAGGCCAATACGCCTACCGTGACCGTCGTCAGAAAAAACGTCAGTTCCGCGCTCTGTGGATCGCTCGTATCAATGCTGGTGCTCGTGTTAACGGTCTGTCCTACAGCCGTTTCATCGCTGGCCTGAAAAAAGCGTCCATCGAAATCGACCGTAAGGTTCTGGCTGAACTGGCCGTGAACGAAAAAGCGGTGTTTGCTGCGATTGTCGAGAAAGCTAAAGCCACCTTGGCTTAAGTACCCCCGACAGTCACCCTGGGCTACTCCGTAGTCCAAGGTGGTAAACGTCATAAATAGGGGAAGAGCCTTCAAGCTCTTCCCCTATTTTGTATCTGGAGTCTGTACATGGAAAACCTGGACGCGCTGGTCGCTCAAGCTCTTGAGGCTGTGCAAAGCGCTGAAGATATCAATGCCCTGGAGCAAATCCGGGTTCAATACCTTGGCAAGAAAGGTGAGTTGACTCAGGTGATGAAGACCCTGGGCAATCTGCCGGCCGAAGAGCGCCCGCAAGTCGGTGCGCTGATCAACGTTGCCAAGGAGCGTGTCACAGAGGTTCTCAATGCGCGCAAGGCGTTGTTCGAGGAGGCCGATCTTGCGGCCAAGCTCGCCGCCGAGTCCATTGACGTGACCCTGCCTGGCCGCGGCCAGACCTCTGGCGGTCTGCATCCGGTGACCCGGACTCTGGAACGTATCGAGCAGTTCTTTACCCACATCGGCTACGGCATTGCCGAAGGCCCTGAGGTCGAAGACGACTATCACAACTTCGAGGCGCTCAACATCCCAGGCCATCACCCGGCCCGGTCGATGCACGACACCTTCTATTTCAATGCGAACATGCTGTTGCGCACCCATACCTCGCCGGTACAGGTCCGCACCATGGAATCGCAGCAGCCGCCGATCCGCATCGTCTGCCCAGGCCGTGTGTACCGTAGCGACTCCGATATCACCCACTCGCCGATGTTCCACCAGGTCGAAGGCCTGCTGGTTGATCGCGACATCAATTTCGCCGACCTCAAAGGCACCATCGAAGAATTCCTGCGGGTGTTCTTCGAAAAAGAGCTGGCGGTACGTTTCCGCCCGTCCTACTTCCCGTTCACCGAGCCATCCGCCGAAGTCGATATGGAGTGCGTGATGTGCAGCGGTAAAGGCTGCCGTGTCTGCAAACAGACCGGCTGGCTGGAAGTCATGGGGTGCGGGATGGTTCACCCCAACGTGCTGCGCATGTCCGGGATCGACCCGGAAGAGTTCTCGGGCTTTGCCTTCGGCATGGGCGTCGAGCGTCTGGCCATGCTGCGTTACGGCGTGAACGACTTGCGCCTGTTCTTCGACAACGACTTGCGGTTCCTCGCGCAATTTCGCTAGTCGTAACGAACCTTTAGGAGAGCAGGATGAAATTCAGTGAACAATGGCTGCGTGGCTGGGTAAGCCCGCAGGTAAATCGCGATGAGCTGGTTGCTCGTCTGTCGATGGCCGGCCTTGAGGTCGATAGCGTTACGCCGGCCGCCGGTGTTTTCAGCGGTGTAGTGGTGGGCGAGGTGCTCAGCACCGAACAGCACCCGGACGCCGACAAGTTGCGTGTGTGCCAGGTCAGCAACGGCGCTGAAACCTTCCAGGTTGTGTGCGGTGCGCCAAATGTGCGCCCAGGCCTGAAAATCCCGTTCGCGATGATCGGTGCCGAACTGCCCGGTGACTTCAAGATCAAGAAAGCCAAGCTGCGTGGCGTCGAGTCCAACGGCATGCTGTGCTCCCAGGCGGAGTTGCAGGTGGGCGAAGGCAATGATGGCTTGATGGAACTGCCGGCTGATGCGCCCGTGGGCCAGGACATCCGTGCCTACCTCGACCTGGAAGACGCCAGCATCGAAGTCGACCTGACTCCGAACCGTGGCGACTGCCTGTCCCTGGCCGGTCTGGCCCGTGAAGTCGGTGCGCTGTACGGCGTGCCTGTCACGCGTCCAGCAGTGACCGCAGTCCCGGCCGTCCACGACGAAGTGCGTTCCATCGAAGTGCTGGCGCCAAGCGCGTGCCCGCGCTACCTGGGCCGTGTCATTCGCAATGTCGACCTGTCCCGGCCGACCCCGCTGTGGATGGTTGAGCGCCTGCGTCGCGCCGACGTGCGCAGCATCGATGCCGCCGTCGACATTACCAACTACGTGATGCTGGAGCTGGGTCAACCGCTGCACGCCTTCGATCTGGCCGAGATCAACGGCGGGATTCGCGTGCGCATGGCCGAGGAAGGCGAAAAGCTGGTCTTGCTCGATGGCCAGGAAGTCACCCTGCGTAGCGATACCTTGGTGATTGCTGACCACTCCCGCGCCCTGGCCATTGCCGGTGTGATGGGGGGTGAGCACAGTGGCGTGTCGGCGACGACCCGTGACGTGTTCCTTGAAAGCGCGTTCTTCGACCAGATCGCTGTGGCAGGCAAGGCCCGTTCCTACGGCCTGCACACCGATGCCTCGCACCGCTACGAGCGTGGCGTGGACTGGCAACTGGCCCGTGAAGCCATGGAGCGTGCCACCGGCCTGCTGCTGGAAATCACCGGCGGTGAAGCTGGCCCGATTACCGAGACTGTCAACGAGCAGTACTTGCCTTCGATTGCACCAGTGACGCTGCGCGCCCAGCGCGTCGAGCAGATGCTCGGCCTGGTGATCGAAGAAGCGCAAATCGTCAGTCTGCTGACCGGCCTCGGCCTGGGCATTAGCGCTGATGGGGCAGGGCAGTGGCGCGTAGAAGTGCCGAGCCATCGGTTCGATATCAGCCTTGAAGTCGACCTGATCGAAGAACTGGCCCGCCTGTACGGCTACAACCGTCTGCCGGTTCGTTACCCGCAAGCGCGCCTGGCCCCACAGCCCAAGACCGAAGCCCGTGCGCACCTGCCGGAGCTGCGTCGTCTGCTGGTCGCCCGCGGTTATCAGGAAGCGGTGACCTACAGCTTCATTGATCCCAAGCAGTTCGAACTGTTCAGCCCGGGTGTCGAGCCGCTGTTGCTGGCCAATCCGATCTCCAACGACATGGCGGCTATGCGTTCGTCCCTGTGGCCAGGCCTGGTGAAAGCACTTTCCCATAACCTGAACCGTCAGCAGGATCGCGTGCGCATGTTCGAAAGCGGCCTGCGCTTTGTCGGCCAATTGGACGGCCTGAAGCAGGAGCCGATGCTGGCCGGTGTGGTCTGCGGCAGCCGTCTGCCTGAGGGTTGGGCCCAGGGGCGCGATCCGGTGGACTTCTTCGACGTCAAGGCTGACGTGGAAGCGGTGCTGGGCTTTGCCGGCGCGCTGGATGCCTTCGCATTTGTTCCGGGCAGCCACCCGGCATTGCATCCAGGCCAGACTGCGCGCATCGAGCGTGAAGGCCGCCTGGTCGGTTTCGTTGGCGCTATCCACCCTGAACTGTCGAAAACCCTCGGTCTTGACCGTCCGGTGTTCGTCTTCGAGTTGGTGTTGGCTGACGTCGCTGCGGGCAAGATGCCTAAATTCAGCGAGCTGTCGCGTTTCCCGGAAGTGCGTCGTGACCTCGCCCTGGTGGCGGATCGTGATGTGGCGGCCAGTGCCGTGCTGGAAGTAATCCGAGAAAATGCAGGCGAATGGCTGACGGACCTCAGGCTATTTGACGTCTATCAGGGTAAAGGCATTGATCCGCATAGAAAAAGCCTTGCAGTTGGCTTGACCTGGCAGCATCCATCGCGCACTCTTAATGACGATGAGGTGAATACCACGACGCAAAATATCCTCACCTCGCTCGAACAAAGGTTGAACGCCACGTTAAGGAAGTGACGTATGGGGGCTTTGACGAAAGCTGAGATGGCGGAACGTCTGTACGAAGAGTTGGGTCTGAATAAGCGCGAGGCCAAGGAATTGGTCGAGCTGTTTTTTGAAGAAATCAGGCACGCTCTGGAAGACAACGAACAGGTCAAATTGTCCGGTTTCGGCAATTTTGACCTGCGGGACAAACGCCAGCGGCCTGGCCGCAATCCAAAAACGGGAGAAGAAATCCCGATCACGGCTCGCCGTGTGGTCACCTTTCGTCCAGGGCAGAAGTTGAAGGCCCGAGTTGAGGCTTATGCTGGAACCAAGTCATAACGACGAGCTACCCGTCATCCCAGGCAAACGCTACTTCACCATTGGTGAAGTCAGCGAGCTATGTGCGGTAAAACCGCACGTGCTGCGCTATTGGGAGCAGGAGTTTCCTCAACTCAACCCCGTCAAACGCACCGGGAACCGTCGGTATTATCAGCGCCAGGATGTGCTGATGATCCGACAGATCCGCGCGTTACTGTACGACCAGGGGTTCACCATCAGCGGCGCACGCCAGCGTATGTCCGGTGATGAAGCCAAAGACGACACCACCCAATACAAGCAATTGATCCGCCAGATGATCTCCGAACTGGAAGACGTACTGGTGGTTTTGAAAAAGTGAAACAAGCCTTTAAAATACTTCCACATTTCAAATGCTTGCGGTATATTCCTGATCGCTTCGTTACGAAGCGAACCCAGTTTCACGCCTAGTCGGGGCGTAGCGCAGTCCGGTAGCGCACTAGCATGGGGTGCTAGGGGTCGAGTGTTCGAATCACTCCGTCCCGACCATATAATTCAAGGGGTTGCGAGATTTTATCTTGCGACCCTTTTTTATGTTTAGTCGTTTTTACCCCCACAAAACCACTGGCTCTGGATGGAATCCTCATGGCTTCCGCGTGGGGGGGCGTAGGTTTTGGCGCAAGCGCGTGGTCTCTTTACCATGTGTTTGGTCTTTCTCTTCAGGTCCTAACGTTTTTGAGTGTTTAAGACTATTTTCTTGCTGATTGAGAACTACATACGGGTCAATTATCAGCTTGTTTATCTCAGGTCGCTCGGGTCATCCTGCGTACCCTGTAGTTAGGCTTGGGCGGCACTGGGATCGCATAGCCGTCGGGGACTAGGCTGCGTAGGTCACAGTCCATCATGAACAATCTGGCTTCAAAGGCGTGGCAGCGGCCTACAAGTTGAGGCTGCTTGGCGAATAGTTCGGACCCTTCGAGTACTGCGGGGATGATCCAACCCAGTTGGGCCTCCAGCCGAGTAAAAATTCTTGCTTTGACTAGCAGCCTCCTATTAGCCCGTCCGTTAGTCCGCAAACTACTCGTTCCTGCTTGCTATGGAGCAGTGGTGCAGTCATCATTTCGCCACCTTGATGGCTATTTGATACGGCTGCACGTTACGGACGACGATTCTTCCTGAACTCACCCCCCCCCCAGAACGATAAAACGGCAATTTATGCTGCGTAGCACGCTTGCGCATATGAATGTCATAAGTCATTGATTAACAAAGCGCATGGATGTCATCAATGCATTTCTTCAAAAGACTCTTTGCTTTCATTGCTTCCCTTTTTTCGAGCCAGGAAACAGAGCATAGCGAACCGCTCATCCCGAAGATCGACCCTGAGAAGCTCAAGAAAAAGCTGGATCTTCAAAAAATCGCTAGAGAACACGGCGCGAAAGGCATCCCGAGGAGCGGCGATACGCAATTAACTGCTGCCGAGCACGCCGTCCGTGCGGAGCTTGGTCGGATGCGAGAGCAAACGGTGAAGTATGGCGAGCAGCGTGTTAAGCAAATTCAGAATCGCCTGGACTCGATCGATATTACGTTAGAAATGAACCGCGCCATCGAGTTAGGAAACGAGTTCGTTCGTACGTCCGATCATCACCTTACTCGTGAGGACGGGCGTATGAAGGATTTTGCCGCTGACACGAAAACGAAGTTTCAGATCCTCAGCAATTTTCGTAGCGAAAACTGCCTGCCAAACATCCCAGCAAAATGCCCCACTGGAGGCGGCCAATTTTTTAAGCTGATGGTCGTACTCGGCTGTTGCGTCCTTGAGGGCGCGCTAAATGCCACGTTTTTCGGCTCAGGATTGGAGGGGGGGTTGCTCAGCGGCTTTACGATGGCCTTCATGTTGTCGTTTTTCAACGTGCTTGCGTGTTTTCTTGCAGGGCTTGGTTTCAGAAACAAGAACCACATCAAAGGGGCACGCCGGTTCTGGGGTTGGATCTCTTTCGCTTTGGCAGTAACCGTCATGATTGGGTTAGGGGTACTGATCTCCTATTTCCGCTATGTGATGACTGTCTATGAAGACGGCAGTCAAAACGCCTTTCTTCTGGTCTGGCAAAGCTTTCTCGCAGGCATATTCCCCATTCAGGATTTCGAGTCGTTGATTCTGTTCTTCGGGACCATTGCGTTTGGCTGTATCGGCGTTTGGGAGGGATACAACTTCACGGATCGCTATCCCGGATATGCAGGTGTATGGAGTCAATATGCGGAAGCTCACCGCCGCTACATTGAGCTGATCGAAGGCTTGCGAGATAGGCTGGAAGTCGAGAAGGCGCAAGTGCTACTAAAAATTGATAGCGGTGTGCAGGCAGCTGAAAAGTCGATCAAAGCTTTCAAGTTCAATATGAACCAGAAGTCGATCGTGAAAAAACAGGTATCCGAAACGCTGGTCATGGCTGATGAAACGCTGCAGAGCCTGACGCGCTACTACCAGAACGAAAACATGATGGCGCGTCCTACGGACGCTCCACCACCCGATTATTTCGACCATCCAGTGACATTTGGTCCCCTGGATATGCCGGATTTCAGTGTTCAAAAGGATGAGTTGCGACTGGGTGCACAGGAACAGCTTTTGCGCGAATTGGTCGCTGAGGTTGAGCCGATCCGGGCTAGAGTCCAATCCTCGTTCAATCAGCAATACAACCAGCTTCAGCCGCTTCAGGACTTGGTATAAGGGGATTTGTGATGTCGGTTTATGCCAAGCGTGAAAGTAATACCGGGAAATGGATTTGGGGCGGCGTAATTGGCGTTGCAGTTGCCTTGGTGCTCGGTGGGATTGGGTACTACAAAATGAACCACGAAACCTTGGACAAGGAGACTCTTTGTCCCAGTAACGGCCCTAAAGGCCAATACGTCGTGCTAATTGATAACACCTCGCCGTTCCCTTTCACCCAAAAGGCAGCTTTGTCCCAGCGGCTCAAGACGATGGTGTTGAACGAGGTGCCTGAGGGGCACCTGCTTTCCGTGTTTTTGCTTGGGGAAAAATTTGAGCAAAACGAAAAGCCTATCTTTGAACGCTGTAATCCTGGTCAGTGGGGTGATCGCAGTCAACTCACGGCGACCAAGAAGTTTGTTGATAGGGACTTCAATGAAAAATTTGCCAAACCGCTCGATGCCGTTGTGCGCCATATTCCCCTCGACGAGCACAGCAAACTGTCACCCATTTTCCAGATGCTCCAACTGGTAGGCATCAACGGGTTTGATCATGCCAATGTGAAAGGTGACCGCAAGCTCGTCATTTACTCAGACATGTTGGCCAACATGCCCGATTTCTCAATGTACAAAATTAAGCGACATAACTACGCGGAGTTTGCCAAATCACCATATGGTCGCAACGCTCAAGCACCTGGGTTAAGCGGAGCCATCGTGACCATTAATTTACTGGCAAATGAGCAAAAAACACCACAAACCAACAATCTTGGCAATTTCTGGGCTCAATATTTCGAGGCCAACGGGGCTTCAGTTGAGGGAATTACTGCAATGGAGGGGCTGTAATTGGACTTCAACAAGCTCGTGCGCCGGGTACAGACCTATTTCATTGCGGCCGTAATACTCAAAGCTGCTTTTGCCGTAGCCAGCCTCACATTCAACGAGCCTTTCTGGCTTGGCTTTGTGCTGCCATTGGTGGTGATGTGTTGTTATTGGTTTGTTGGTTACCGCGTTCGAGAGAAGTGGAATGTCCAGCTTACGCTCGCGAAATTTGCGGACTCGGTTTATTACCTTGGCTTCCTGTTCACTGTCGGCAGCATCATTATCTGTCTGCTCGACATCAACTCTATCGGTGACAATCTCAACGGAATGGCTGTTCGTTTTGGCGCGGCGATGGTCAGTACGGCCATTGGTATGCTGGCAAGGGTGCTGCATACAGGCTTCAAAGTTGACACCAACGACGCGGTCAAGAGTGTCGAGGAACGAGCCATTCAGTCGGCCGAAAATCTATCCATGTCTTTTGATGCTGCCAGTCAACAGCTTGAGGTGTTCCGGGATCAGGTTATGGCTGCTTCGAAGGAAGCCGTGCAGAGTGTCCAGGAGCAAATCACAGCTATCTCGCAACACAGCACCAATGCCATGGAGACGTTTTTCGCTAACGCTACTCGGCAAAGCAACGATGCCTTTGAGCGAATCCTCAAACAAGCTAATGATGCGAGTACCGATTTACTTACCACCATCAATGGCCTTTCTGAAAAAAGCGAACAAACGCTCAATCGCATGGAGTCTCATGCTCTCGATTTCGGTAAGAAAGCACAGGAACGGCTCGATCAGACTCTCTTCCCGGATGACCTGTTCGTGCAAAAACTCAACCCCGCTATTGAGACCCTGTCCGGAACCACCGACACGCTCAACGAGGGGGTCTCAACTTTGGCTCTCGATGTCAAAGCTGCGGCACGGATGGTGGGTACCGCGGTTCGCAGTTTGAATACTAAAACTGAAACGATAGGGCAGGCCGTCGCTGCGGTGGGATCAATCGTTGAAAGCCAGGAACGCCTGGTGGAATCGATGAAGTCACAGGGCAATGACGTCATGGATAGAGTGGAGAGAGTTCAGAAGGATTACCTCGACTCGCTGGATGATCAGCGAGAGGACTTCATGGAAGACATCAAGACTAGCCAGCAAGTGTATGTGAAGGTCGTCGAGAAGCTTGAAGAGTTACGTACCATAGTAAGAGACGACACCGCTGTAGAGCGTATGACCCAGGAAGTAACGGGCGCCCTGAATGCTATGAGTCACGCCAGTATCAAAAGTAACGAGGCCTTCGCTGAGAGTTTGCGCTCGACATTGACGCCGCTCGTAGAGGCAGTCGTGGCCAGTAACGATGTACATAAGACTTTGGCCGCCAATGTTGAATCGAGCAACCACAGCATTGAAACGGCGCATGCTTATCTACTGGATGAACTGATGGGTAAGATTGATCTCATCAACAAACCTGAAGGGCGTTCGCTTTCCGTTAACGAAGAGGCCTCGGCGCAGTCACTTGAATCAATTGCTGGCGCGACGTTGGCTCGCGAAAATGAGACTACGGCTGATGTGAGAACTGCCTGATGAGCTCTAAAAATGATCAGGTGTTTCAGCTTTCGCTTACCGAAATCTGGATCATTTTGTGTTTCATTTTGCTTTTGCTGATGGGGTACAAGGTTTGGCAGCTCACGCATAAAAATACAGAGATGGCGAACAAAATCTCTGCCTATCAAGACATCGATCAGCGTGAACAGGCTATCAAGCTTGCGAGTGATGAACTCAAGGCGAGGATGGTTTCCCTTAAGGTGAAAAATCCGGACGAGATCATTTCGAAACTCGTGGATGCCTCCAAGGCAAAAGAGGAGGCTGGTCGTCTCAAGGTGCTGCTGACTCAAAAAGATGAACAGCTTACTGCACTGGCAGCTATCGATAAGGCATTGCAGGAAGCAGGGAGCAAAAACAAGGGCGAAGACGCCAAGCGCCTGATCCTCGAAACGATGATGTCCTATGACCAGCTCAAAAAGCTCGTGGTCGATCCGGACGAGGAGAAGGATGCTCAGCCCACGGACGTCATCAAACGCATAGGCGCTCTCAAGGCAACTGAGCAATTGTTGAAGACTGCCCTGGGGCAAGAAGGCATTCTGACTTCGGAGCAGATTTCGGACATTGTGAAGAACTCTGAAGCTTTTGCCCAAGCCGAGAAGCAAGGTGTCAATCCGACGACGTTGCAGAAAACCAACAGTGACTTAAAAGGGCAGGTTCAGTTTCTGCAAAACAAACTGAACAAGGGTAAGGGCGGCGACCTGCCGCCTTGCTGGGCGAACGAAGCCGGTAAGGCAGAGATGTTCCTCACCGTCTATTTGAAGGAGGATTCTCTTAGCTTCGAACCTGCCTGGCCGACAACACGGCAGGCCGATGCCGAAGCGCTGCCAAATTTTTCTGCATTAATGGCAAACACCACTCGCACGTATGAGGATTTCCTTCAGGCGGCGCGGCCCATTTCTGATTTAGCCAATCAGCGGGAGTGCAAATTTTATGTGCGACTGGCGAGCCAAATCCAAGCGGCGGTGATGTCTGATCGACGCCGCTTGATGATAGAAAACTTGTTCTACAAGGTTGAAGTTAGACGTTAAGTTTTGTCGTCGGACACCGTGGTTGTACAACTCATATTGAGTTGCATCGGTCTCAATAGGGGTGGCGATGATCGGCTGAGAAATCAATGACGACCAAAGGCACATTACGGCTGTCACTATAAGAGATATCATCCCGCCATCAGCTCAAGAGGGGCTCCCTGGCCGGTCAATTTCGGCACTCCCTTGAGCATAACGACAAGGATTGTTGCGCATGGACGATATCGTTCAGCCCCTCACACCCCAAGAAGAAGCCCTGCCTAAAGAAGTACAGGTCCTTGCCACCTTGGTAGCAAAGCTGAATCTTGCAGATTTCCAGAACGCTATCCCTGTGATTCGCGAGCTTCGTATCTCGAACGAAACGAGTGATCGGTTCGTCAATGCCACTCTTACGCTTAGCTCGGCCCCCGAGGTATTTAAGTCCAAGATCTGGCGGATCGACGAGATCGCTGCAGATAGCTTCCGGGTAATACCTGAGCTTGATCTTGTCTTGGACGGCCCGTTGTTGAGTCGCCTGACAGAGTCAGAAATGTCTGAATCGCTCCGGGTTTCGTAGACACCTCTTTGCCTTAAACTGAGGCCTATTAGGAGGTGCCATGAGCAACCCGCGTTACCCCGAAGAATTCAAAATCCAAGCAGTCAATCAAGTGACCGAAAAGAG
>NZ_MSAJ01000034.1:0-549 GCF_044510355.1 Pseudomonas sp. DD1
CATTCGCCGAAAATTCGATAATACTCAATTTGAGTAACTCACAAATTTTACCTTAGCCTGATCCGTTACCAGTGAAAGTAACGTTCAGTCTATCTTTCTATCACATACCCAAATTTTTAAAGAACGATCTAATCAAAGACTAGAAATCAATATTCATTACCGAATATTCATTTCTAAACTCTAACAGCAGAAGCAGTTAATGGTGGAGCCAAGCGGGATCGAACCGCTGACCTCCTGCGTGCAAGGCAGGCGCTCTCCCAGCTGAGCTATGGCCCCATAACAAAATTGGTGGGTCTGGGCAGATTCGAACTGCCGACCTCACCCTTATCAGGGGTGCGCTCTAACCAACTGAGCTACAGACCCAATTTCGAGCGCAACTGATTAGCTAAGAGCTATCAGCTTGGAGCTTAAAGCTGCTTCTATCGTCTTCTTCAATGAATCAAGCAATTCGTGTGGGAACTTATGGAGCAGCTGATGTCGTCGATTAAGGAGGTGATCCAGCCGCAGGTTCCCCTACGGCTACCTTGTTACGACTTCACCCCAGTCATG
>NZ_MSAJ01000035.1:0-374225 GCF_044510355.1 Pseudomonas sp. DD1
CAAGTTCATCGCCAACCGTCGCCTGTCGCAGATCGGCTTGAAGGAAGAGTACCCAGGGACCACTAACCCGTTCCCGTGGATGAGCGAGATCATGGACTTGAAGAAAGAGAAGAACTTCTTTGAGACCAGGGTGATCGAGTATCAGACCGGTGGGGCGTTGAGCTGGGATTGATCAGCTCATAGTTGCGATGTGAAAAAGCCCTGGGGTCGCACCCGGGGCTTTTTTATGGCCGCTGGTTTGCCATTTCTTGAAGTACATCACCTCAAGCACCTGGCCCGTAAGGGTTCGGATCGCATCTCCAATGCTGTAGCCTTGTGCCCCAATTGCCATCAGCGTTGTCACCGGTCGAGCGACCGGGATGATTTCACTGCGGGGTTTTACTCGAGAATCAGCAGATTGATACCGGAGTAGACTCCTGCGGTCACAGCTTATGCATTCCAAAAAAATAGTAGATAGGACCGAGGCCACCCCGTGAACCCAGACATGCTAGAAGCCGGCCCCGTGGGCGCCAAGGTACTTTCAGTGTTCGACTTCGACGGCACCCTGACCCGCCACGACAGTTTTGTGCCGTTTCTCAAGTTTGCTTTCGGCAAGCAGGAATTCAATCGCCGGATGCTCAAGCTGGCGCTGCCGGGCTTGCGCTTTCTGGTGCGCCGGATGAGCCGTGATGAGCTCAAGGCGCAGTTGATTCGCACCTTCATGACCGGCGTAGAGAAGGCCTGGGTGCAGCGCAAAGCCGAAGAATACTGCCAGGCTTATTGGAACAAGCTGATGCGCCCTGCCGGTTTGCAGTCGGTGGCCGATGAAATTGGCTCCGGTGCCGAAGTGACGTTGTGTTCGGCTTCGCCGGCAATCGTGTTGCAACCTTTTGCCGATCGCCTGGGAATCAAACTGATCGGGACCGAGCTTGAGGTGGTCGATGGGGTGTTGAGTGGGCGCCTTACGGGCAACAACTGCCGTTGTGAGAACAAGGTGTTGCGGCTTGAAGCGGTGTATGGCGACCTGGGTGAGTATCGGCTCAGGGCCTGGGGTGACACGCGCGGGGATCGCGAGTTGCTGGCGGCGGCGCAAGATGCGCATTGGCGGCATTTTCATTCGGCCAAGCGCCGAGGCAAACCGAAGCCGTAAGCCGCTTGGAACCAGCCCTTTCAGACGCGTTGAAAGGGCTGCGCCCTGATAGCGGACATTTGTGCTACCTGCGCAACCCCGCTATTAATAGCGAATCTTGCCACGGACCCGCCCCGATGAAATTCGACACAGCCTATTGCCTGAGCCTGGACGAAAAGCTGTCGATCTATGACGTGCGCGACCTGAATTTCGACGAAACCGCCGCCTTCGACTCCGACAAGGACAGCTTCCTCTGCCCCAACGATGATTGCCGCGCAGCGTTTGCGGCGGGCAATGTGCTGGGTACGTTCAATGGCAAGAACGTCAACTACCTGCGCACCCCGCACTTCAAGAACCTGCCCAGCACCCGGCATATCGACGGCTGCCGCTATGCCAGCCACAAGGCCGCTGCGGGAGACGCTGCGGACGAGCGCGAGGAGAACTTCCCGTCGGAGTTTGTGCTGACTCGACGTCAGTACGAACGCAAGACAGTCATCCAAGGTTCCGCAGACGCTATCCCACAAGATCCGGCGAAAGCACCTTCGAAAACCTCCAATACTTCCCACAGCGCCAGCGAAACCACCCCGGACAAGACCAGCGTCTTCGCCCACCCGGTGGAATGCTACGTGTCCAATATCGACGACAAGGACAAGCTCAAGGGCATGCCGTTGAAGATCGGTGAGCACACCGCGACGTATTGGGCGTTTTTCAAGAAGATCGAATACCTGCAAGACAACAAGGGCTTGATCTACTGGGGCCGGATCAAAGCGATCAAGGACTACACCAGCAGCGTTCGCATCGACTTTGAAAAGAAAGTGTGGCTCGACAAGAAGCCATACTCCGTCAACGTCTACCTGAACAAGAAGCTGATCGAGAACTACCGCAAGCGCAAGGCGTTCCTGGAGCAGATCAGGGCCGCCGTAAACAGCGATCGCCCGTTGTATTGCTTCTTTTATGGTGTGACGCCGGAGTTGAAACAGGTACCAAGCAAGAAAAACCCCGAGCAGACCTTCGGGGTGTTCAGTGCCGATATCCAGAACCTGGACCACCTGCTGATCCGCGAGGCGCCGGGGCTGGAGGAGAAGTGACCGGAAGCGCCCGCCAATCGCGGGCCGATCAGCCGAGAAAGAATCCAGTTGATGAACGGTCAAAACAACTGTACAAAAACACAGTATAGTTTGCCCTCCCCCGTTGGATTTCTGGAGAACCGCATGTCCTCTCTGGCAGTGAGCACCACCGTAGATCAGCAAATCGTCCTTCATCAATTCACCCCCCGGCACAGTGTGCAGGCCCGCGCGCTGCTGGGCTGGAGCCGGGAAGACCTGGCCCGACAAGCCGGGGTTGGGGTGGACGCTATCCAGCGTTTTGAAAGCCATCAGGAGGTGGATGACGCCATCCGCATCGCCCTGGCATTTCGCCTGGAGCACGAAGGCCTGGTGTTTTTCCCAGGGTTTGCGCCGGGATGGGGCATGAGCGGGCGTCGCTCCCCTGCGCCACAGGCGGATGCCGAACCGGCTCGTCGGAGCCTTATCGCCCGGCTGCTGGGCTCGCCATCCTCGAACACGCCTCAACCCAACGGCGCTTAGGCCCGATGACCGCGCAAAGGGTCACCTCACGGGCATGTCGGCGTGAGCCTGCATCGCCTGTTGATAGACCCGCACCAAGACCGACAGCGAGTCCCGTGCCCAACGGGCACCGTAGAACCAGAGTACGACCCTCGTGCCTTGGAGACCGTCGCTGAATATCTGGCATACGCCTGGGTATCCGGTTTTGCAGAAGAGGTGGAAGGCTGGGCTTTGGCCGTCTGACACCAACGCGTCGAGGCGATGCTCGTTCGTTCGCTTGTCGATCTCGTTGCTGGACTCCAGGGTGAAGTACGCGGCATCCGGTAACTGTGCCTCCACTGGCACCACTTGGGCGCCGGCAGCCTTTAACACCTCCAAAGCCTGGAGAAATCCGCTGGAATGCTCCACCGTTTCACGTACACCGTTGCGCAAATATCCGTCGGCAAAACCGATACGCCAATCGGCCAGGGCGGGAGCGGATTTGGCGGCGTTGTTTTCCATGATGGGCGGAACTTCCACCATGACCTGGCCTACAGGGTCCAGGCCGCTCAAGGCAATAAGCAATAGCGACGGATCACGTACGGTCTTCATCATCGGCCCAGGGATATCGAACCTGGGGCCCTGGACGGCAGGCGCAGCAGCAGGCTGAAACTCAATGCCACCGCGAGACGTTGACACATTGTCTGTCGACCCAGAAGGAGCGGCAGGCCCACAAGGCATTGCGTTAAAGGCGTTGAACACCAAAGGCAACCCCACGGAACAGGGTGCACCGGGTGACAAGGTTTTCCTACATTTGTCCTCCATCAGGCCCCACTCCCAGAAAATGGCTTTCCGAGATCATCGCACCCTTTTCCAGTCGATTCTCCGGGCAGAAATACCTTGAAAGCCCTTTTACCGTGTGGCTTTAGCAACCCCTTTCAACTCACTAACTGTTCTGCCGCCTGGGCCTCGACATCCAGCCACCAGGCATGCCCACGTTCAGGGGCAGCCAGCATAAAAGCCTGGCCCATGGCGGGTGTGGCAATTGACACATTGCGCTCCCAGGCCAGGGCCATGATGCGGTCAAACGGCTCATGCCAGGCATGAAATGCCAGGTCAAAGGTGCCATTGTGGATCGGCAGCAACCAGCGCCCCTTCAGGTCGATATGGGCCTGCAAAGTTTGTTCGGGCTGCATGTGGATATCGGGCCAGTCGACGTTGTAAGCACCGGTTTCCATCAGCGTCAGGTCAAATGGCCCATATTGCTCGCCAATACGCTTGAAACCTTCGAAATAGCCGGTGTCGCCACTGAAAAAGATACGCCGGGCATCATCGACCATCACCCAGGACGCCCACAGCGTCTGGTTGCCATCAAACAGGCCACGGCCGGAAAAATGCTGGGCTGGGGTGGCGACAAAGTGGATGCCGTCCACTTCAGTGCCCTGCCACCAATCCAACTGCCGCACCTTGCCTGGCGCCACACCCCATTTGATCAAGGTGTCACCCACGCCCAGTGGCGCGAGAAAATAGCGCGTCTTGGCGGCCAATTGCACAACAGCTTGGCGGTCCAGGTGGTCGTAATGGTCATGCGACAAGATCACCGCCTCAATCGGCGGCAGTTCTTCAAGGCTGATAGGCGCCTGATGAAAGCGCTTGGGGCCGGCCCAATTGAAAGGCGAAGCCCGCTCGGCGAACACCGGATCGGTCAGCCAGAACTTGCCGCGCATTTTCAGCAGGACGGTGGAATGCCCCAGGCGGTAGACACTGTGATTCGGGGCGCTCAATAACTGCTCACGCGTCAGGCGCTGTACCGGGATTTCACCTACCGGCCGCGTGCTGCGGGGCTTATGAAAGAGCATCTTCCAGAAAATCTGTAGCGTTTTGCCAAAGCCTGCACGGCTGACCGGCGCATGATTATTGAACTGACCTTGCTGCTGCTCGGACGATTTGAGCGCTGGGGAAGAGGTATCGACACGGGTAGAGATCGTGGCCATTACAGAGTGACTCCGGTACGTTCTGCTGATGCAGGTCAACAACTACACTGCACAGTGTAGTTTCAAGATTGCAACAAAACCCGGACCAAGTAAACTACCGAGTGTAATTTTCTTCCCAGAGCCGAAAGCCCCATGACTGCACCTCAACGCCTCACCGACCGTAAACGCGAAGCCATTGTGGCAGCGGCCATTGCCGAGTTTCGCGATAACGGTTTCGAGGTCACCAGCATGGACAAGATCGCCGCCACCGCTGGCGTATCCAAGCGCACGGTGTACAACCACTTCCCCAGCAAGGAGGAGTTGTTCACCGAGATCCTGAATAAGTTATGGGCCAGCAGCGTTGCGCAACTGGATGTCAGCTACAGCAGCGCACAGCCCCTGCGCGACCAATTGCGGGTGTTGCTGCAAGCGAAGATGAAGATGATGTCGGACGCCAACTTCCTAGACCTGGCCCGCGTGGCAATTGCCGCGACCATCCATTCCCCGGAGCGGGCCCAGGGCATCGTCAATCGCCTGAGCGAACGTGAAGAAGGGTTCACATTATGGGTGCGCGCAGCGCAGGAAGACGGTCGCCTCAAGCCCGTGGACCCGTGCTTTGCCGCCCATCAGGTGCAAAGCCTGCTCAAGGCCTTCGCCTTCTGGCCGCAAATCACCCTGGGCCAACCCACCCTGGATGCGGCTACCCAGGCCAACGTGATCGAGTCAGCGATGGACCTGTTTCTGGCCGGCTACGAGATTGCCACCCGCCCCCAATAAATCCCTCTGTCGTCAATACGACACTGGCGGGTCGTTTTTGCCTGAATCCTGCGGATCCCCGCGCAAATGGCCTGGAAGGACACTGATTATTCCTGCGTAAATCACTGACAATAATCACCTGTCATCTGGCGTAAATGGCCTTTTGACAAGGCACGCCTTCGCAACTTAAAAAAAGAACAACCTGACGCAGGAATCTATGGAAAACCTTCGAGGCAAAGGGCTGTCGTTTGCCCGGCGCATTTATCGGCCGCGCATTCTCGGGCTGGGCATCGGCAGCCTTTGCGTGCTGGCCGCCCTATACCCGCTGGCCATGCCCGGATGGGTCTGGGCACTGTGGCTGTTCAATGGGTTTATCTGGCCGCACCTGGCATACCAGCTATCAAGCCATTCAGCGTTTCCGTACCAGGCCGAGCGACGCAATCTGCTGTATGACTCAGTGTCCGGCGGGTTCTGGGCCGCAGCCACACAATTCACGCCCCTGACTGCAGTGACCATCCTCGCGATGATGACCATGCATAACGTCGCGGCGGGCGGCAAAAAGCTGATGATCCAGGGCATGCTCGCGCAACTGGTGGGCGTGGCAGTGGCCTGGCTGGTGTTCGGTCCTGCGTTCAACCCCAATGTCGGCCTGATCCAGGTGTATGCCTGCCTGCCGATGCTGATTCTCTACCCCGTCGCCATCGGCATGGCCAGCTATCGCCTGGCTATCAAGCTCTCGGAACACAAGCGCGCCCTGAGTGCCTTGAGCCGCACCGACAGCCTGACCGGCCTGCTCAATCACGGGTCGTGGAAGGACTTGCTGCAACTGAAGTTTCACAAGTGCCAGCAGCAACAATCCCAGGCCACCATCGCACTGATTGATGTCGACCACTTCAAGCAGATCAACGATGCCTATGGCCATATCGTCGGCGACCGGGTCTTGCGGCAACTGAGTAAGGAGTTGCAGCGCAATGTGCGGGAAAATGACCTGACGGGCCGCTACGGTGGCGACGAGTTCTGCGTGATCCTGCCGGACGTGTCGCTGGAGCAAGCCAGTTATGTGATGGAACGCCTGCGGGAAATGTTCAGCCGCTACCGCGACCCGCAGGTTCCAGAACTACGGGTCAGCCTGAGCATTGGCCTGGCGGCCTACCAGGTGCAATTCACCCAGGCGCATATGTGGCTCAACGCGGCGGACCAAGCCCTGTACGCCGCCAAGGGCACCGGGCGCAATCGGGTGACCGTCGCCGATTCACTGGTCGCACGCTCCGCCTGAAGGGGCTAATTACTCAGACCGCATGTTCGTCCACCCTGTAGAAGCCGGCTCGCCGGCGGGCGCTGAGCATGGTTGCCAATGCTCGGCTGGGCTTGTAGGCGCCGGCTGGCCGATGTCTATAAAGGGCGACGCAGGTGCCGGCCCAGCTCATCGAACAACGTCACCACTGAACGCAGCGCCCGACTGTCCGGGCGCGTCAGCAACCACAAGGCTGTGTCGTAACCTGTAAGCGCCGGCCCCAACGGCTGCAATCCCTGGCCATCCGCCAACAGAAAATCCGGCAGCGCCGCCACGCCCAGACCGGCACGTACCAATTGGGTTACAGACAACATGCTGTTGCACCGATAACTGGGCCTTACGCCGGGTAAATACTGGCGACGCCAAGCCACGGTGGGATGGTCGGGCAAGAAATCATCCGGGGCGATCCACGCCAGGGCCGCCAAATCTTGAGTAGCGTGTTGCTCTATGTAACCGGCACTGGCGCAGACCCGATAGGACACCGTCCCCAAACGCCGTCCCACCAGGTGCTCCGGCGGCGTCCTGGTCAGGCGCAAGGCAATATCCGCGTCGCGGCGGCTGAGGTTGGCGAAATCATTGGACGTACTCAATTCCAGGGTCAGTGCCGGGTAAGCGGGCATGAACTGCGCCAAGGCCGGCAATAACAGGCCCTGCAACACTGAGTCGGTGCAGGTCAGGCGCACCGTGCCGCTGATCACTTCACCGCCCTGCTCGACCCCCACGCGGGCTGCCTGCAGCGCCTGTTCGGCACGCTCGGCCTGCTGGGCCAAGGTGGTGGCCAAGCTGGTCGGCAGGTAACCGGCGCGGCTTTTTTCGAACAGTGCCTGCCCCAAAGACGACTCAAGACGCCGCACGGCCCGAAACACCGTAGACACATCCACCCGCAGCAAGGCCGCAGCCCGCGCCAAAGTGCCGCCACGCACCAGGGCAAGGATCAGCGCCAGGTCGGAATAGTCGATTTGATAGTGCGTGGCTGCATTGAACATGTGGGGTAACGCCAATATTGATTGCGCGAACGCCAATCTATAGTGCCCTTCAGGACTCGACAAGCCATTGGACGCACGCCATGACCCCCTCTGCTCTGCACCTCGCCCTGATCGGCGATTACGATCCTCAAGTCACCGCCCACCAAGCCATTCCCCTTGCCCTGCAACAGGCGAGTACACACCTGAGGCTGACACTTCAGATTGAATGGCTGGCCACCGACACCCTTAAGGACAACCACACCTTGCAGCCTTTCGACAGGTTCTGGTGCGTACCTGCAAGCCCCTATCGCGATGCCGACGGGGCGTTGCGGGCGATCCGCTTTGCCCGCGAACAGCGGCGTCCTTTCCTCGGCACCTGCGGCGGTTTTCAACATGCCGTGTTGGAATATGCACGCAATGTGCTGAGGTGGGCCGATGCCGAACATGGCGAGTTGGCACCTGATGCGCCACGGGCGGTGATCGCCCCCTTGTCGTGTGCTCTGATCGAAACCATCGCGCCCATCCACTTGATGGCCTTCACCCGTATCGCCGAGGCTTACGGCACCCTTGAAATCCAGGAGGGTTATCGTTGCCGCTATGGCCTCAATGCCGACTTCAAACAGGCACTGCTGGAGGACAATCTGATTGGCAGCGCCCATGATTCGGCGGGCGAGGTGCGGGCGATAGAACTGCTGGACCATCCGTTTTTTGTCGCCACTCTGTTCCAGCCAGAACGCGCGGCACTTACCGGTGCCAGCGTGCCGCTGGTCAGCGCATGGCTCCAGGCCTGCCTGGAGCGCTCGGCATGATCGCCCAGACACCCTCCCCGCCCTACTACGCAGTGATCTTCACTTCCCTGCGCACCGAGACCGACCAAGGCTACGCACAGGCCGCCGACCGCATGCTCGAACTGGCCCGCCAGCAACCGGGGTTTCTCGGTGTCGAATCAGCCCGCGGCGATGATGGCCTGGGGATTACCGTGTCCTACTGGAGCAACGAGGCCGCGATCCTGGCCTGGAAACAACACGCCGAGCACCGCAACACCCGCGAACAGGGCCGGGCCATCTGGTACGGCGCGTTTCAGACACGGGTATGCAAGGTAGAACGGGCTTATGCCTTCACCGCAAACGGCACCACCCCCGCGCCTACGGGATTGGCGTGATGGCGATCAACCTACCAGGCTGCGCACCGCGCTGATCTGCGGGATCTCCACCCGGCGCATATACACCCGCAGCGGCTCGGTGATGTTGATGCGGTCGTCGATGTTCTGGTCCAGCAGGAGTTGGATGTGCTCGCGGGACAGGGTCATGGCCTGGTCGGCCGCCGGCTGCCAGACAAACTCGCTGGTGGGGATGATGCCGTCGTCGGCGACGTCCATGCCGAACGAGTCTTCGCTGAAACGCACGATGTACTGGCCGGTCTTGCGGTTCAGGCCGACAAAGCCGTTGAGTTGGTCGGCGGCCTGGCAGATGAGTTCTGAAGTGATGCGCATGCTAAACCTCACTGAAAAATCCCACAGGGGAAGTGAACGATGGTTTACACGCGAGGCAGAGAAAGAAGGCAATGCAGGTTTCCCTCTGGCGGGGAAACTCGGGCCAAGAATACTGCATAGCACGGCACAAAAGCGCAGAAAAATAGCGCATGCGCACGTTAATGTCGGTTTGGTGATAGCGCGATTTGCATGCAATTGTTAAAAAGGAAGCCTTCTTGAAGCTACCTCCACGAAAGGACCTCGCACATGCCTGCTACGTTTACCAAGAGTGCCCTGCTGCTCGCACTGATGATGGGCCTTGGCCACGCACAGGCTGCAAGCCCCATCAGCCCGGTTGAACTGGCGACCAAGGAGGGCATTCCGCACCCTGCCGTGATCGCCCACCGGGGTGCGTCCTACGATGCACCGGAATCCACCGCCGCCGCCTACAAGCTCGCCCGCGACCTGGGTGCCGACTACCTGGAACTGGACCTGCAACGCAGCAAGGACGGCGTGCTGTTCGCCCTGCACGACAATAACCTGCAACGCACCACCGACGTGGCCACCAAGTTCCCCGAGCGCAAGGACAGCCCGGCCAACGAGTTCACCTGGAAAGAACTGCAAAGCCTGGATGCCGGCAGTTGGTTCAACACCGCCTACCCAGAGCGTGCGCGCCCGGGCTTCGTCGGGTTGAAAATCCTCAGCCTGGACGAAATCATCAAGATCGCCGAAGGCAACCCCCAGCATAAACCCGGCCTGTACATCGAAACCAAAGAGCCCAAGCAGTTCCCGGGGATCGAAGCCGATCTGAAGGACAAGCTGCTGGACAAGGGGTGGCTGAGTTCCGTGGGTTCCAAGCTGGGCAAGAGCAACACAGGCGTCGGCCAGGGCAAGGGCCGCGTGGTGTTGCAGACGTTCGAGACGGCCAGCCTCAAGGAACTGCAGAAAGAGATGCCCAACACCCCGAAAATCCTGCTGTTGTGGGTAGGTGAAGGCAGCATCGAGCCCAAGTCCAAGGTGACTTTCGCCGAGTCCGGCGAACCGACCAAGGCGGCCTACTATGCCAAGCAGGAACCCAAGGACGCGGCCGAATTCGAGAAGTGGGTCGATGAAGCCAAGAGCCTCGGTGCAATTGGCACTGGCCCATCGGCACAACTGACGAACCTGGGCGACCAGAGCTATTCGGACCTGGTCAAGCCCGAGATGAACCAACTGACCCACGACAAGGGCCTGCTGGTGCACGTCTATACCGTCGACGAGCCGGTGGACTTCGAGAAGGTCATGAGCGCCGGGGTCGATGGCATCTTCACCAACCGTGCCGCCGAACTGCTGAAGTTCTACAAGCGCTGGCCGTCTTCCAGCGTGCAGGATCTGCTGCAGGACAACGGTTACTGAGTGAGCGAGTGGTCAGGCCAACTGTGGCTGGGGCCTGATTACGGCCTGATCCTCGGTGAGACGGGGCGTACGGCGCCCCACGCGCATTACGCCCATCAATTTATCCTGTCCGCGGAGAGCCCCATCACGGTCAGCCTTGATGGGCACCTGCAAACGGCTTACCGCCTGTTCATCCCCTCTCGCCAGCCCCATGCCATCGTGCATGCCCCCGGTACAGTGTTGATGGCTTATGTGGAACCCGGCGCATTTGAAAGCCAGTCGTTGCAACACGCCCTGGAGACCGCCGATTTTTCCCATGAGCGCCTGGAGCAGACATTGCGCCAGCTACCACGTCGCCAGGCGGACGATGAGCGCGTGCAACGCGCCCTGCACACCCTCGATCAACAGTTGAGCGGCAAGGTCTCGGCGCAGTCATTGGCGCAGGCGGCGCACCTGTCGTTGAGCCAGTTGGAGCGCCTGTTTGTCAGCCAGCTCGGCGTGCCGGTGCGGCGCCTGGTGATGTGGCGCCGCCTGCGCCTGGCCCTGGATCTGGCCCTGAACGGTCACACCCTGACCCAAGCAGCCCATGGCGCGGGGTTTGCCGACTCGGCGCACTTCTCGCGGACCATGAAGCAACTGTTTGGCGTGACCGCCGGGGCCTCCTTGCGCCATCTTCAAGTACATCTCCTACAGTAGTGCGCTTGGCACCGCAGGCTCCTTGCTCAGTTGCGCCGCACTGAAGGGATCACGCAACTGCTCGACGTAATCCACCGGAAAATCCGGCCGGCTGCCAATCCCCAGGTCGCCCTCGCCCATTCGATAGTCCTCGGTGTAAAACGCAGTCCCCAACAGCCAGTCCCACAGGTTGAAAAACAAACCGAAATTCACATCCCCTGCGCGCCCGTACTTCATATGGTGGAAGCGATGCACGGGCGCCCAGGCAAATACCAAGCGCAACGGCCCCAGGCGCATATCGACATTGGAGTGCTGCAGCAACAGTTGGATGGCAATGGCCAACGCCAGCAGCATCGCCACCTCCAGCGGAATGCCCAGCAGGATCAACGGCAGCAGGCCGGCCGTGGCCTCCAGCATCTGGTGCAAGGGATGCTTCATCAAGCCATTGAACCCATAGAGCCGCTGCACGCTGTGATGCACCGCATGCAAACGCCAGAGTGCGGCGATGCGATGGCTGGCGTAATGCATCAGGGTGATGCCCGCATCGGCAATGATGATTGCCAGCAGCAATTGCGCCCACAGCGGCCAGGCGCGCGGCCAGGCGCCCTCGATCGCCAGCCATGCCGTGAGCAGCGGCAATGCCAGCAACCCCAGGGCATTCAGGCTTTCATTGACCAGCGAGTGGAGGACATCCCGGCGTCGGTCGCCCGAAGGGCGGTTCCACTGGGGCTCGTAGGGCAAGCACAGCTCGGCGATAAACGACACGCCGATGGCCAGCGCAAACACCGCCAGCAGCCACTGCGATGCCCCTAGCGTGACCAACCAGAGCCCCGCGCCAATAAAACCCGCCCAGAACAAGGGCGCGTATAGCCAAGCCAATATGTGTTTCATAAGTGTCTCCCGTGGGTGAGACACCAGCATGAAATTCCCCGGCGCGGGGCGATTGAACAAACAACGCAAACGTCCTACACAATTAAGGGTAAATTAAGTTGCGCGGGGTAATCTGATCCCACTTAAACAGCTCACCCCAAAGGACCACATCATGAAAAACCTGACCGCTCTGTTCGCTGCTGCTGCCCTGACGCTGACTGCCGGCCTGGCCCAGGCCGATGTTCGCCCGGACCAGATTCCAAGCCTGCTGCAATCGGGCGCCGTGAAGCCATTTGAACAGCTGAATGCCGCCGCCCTGGCCAAACATGCCGGCGCCACCATCAACGACACTGAGCTGGATAACGAAGCCGGGCGCCTGGTCTACGAAGTTGACCTGACCGACACCACTGGCAAGAAGTGGGATGTGAAGCTCGACGCCAAGACCGGCGAAGTGCTGGAAAACAAGCAAGACACTTAAGTTGCCCCAGCAACACAACGCGCCGCCTTCGGGCGGCGCAGTTGTGTCTGGTCAGGCGCTAAGGCGCGCCGTCACCTCATTCAGCTCAGCAGACAGCCCACGCAGGTTATGACTGGCCGCTTCGGTGCGCTGCACGTTGTCCAGGTTGGCGGTGGCCACCGTGGTGATTTGCGTGATGTTGCGCGAGATATCCTCGGCCACCGAGGTTTGCTCTTCGGCCGCTGTGGCAATCTGCCGGTTCATATCGCGGATCGCCTCTACAGCCTGGGTGATATGACTGAGCATCGCCCCGGCCTGGGTGACCTTTTCGACGCTCTCATCACTGCATGACTGGCCGCTGACAATCGCCTCGGCGGCATCCACGGCGCCGGTCTGCACTGCCTGGATGATCTGGTTAATCTCGATGATCGACGCCGCTGTGCGTTGCGCCAGGCTGCGCACCTCATCGGCCACCACCGCAAACCCACGTCCGGCTTCGCCTGCTCGCGCGGCCTCGATCGCCGCATTGAGGGCCAGCAGGTTGGTCTGTTCGGCGATGCCGCGAATCACTTCCAGCACCGTGCCGATGCGCACGCTGTCTGCTTCCAGGCGGCGGATAATGCCACCGGTGTTGAGGATCTCGTTACGCATCTGGCCGATGGTGGCAATGGTCACTTGCATCACCTCGCCGCCCTCACGGGCCGAATGATCGGCCTCGTCTGCTGCCCGCGAAGCGCTGGCGGCGTGGCGCGCGACTTCCTGGGCGGTGGCGGACATTTCGGTCATCGCCGTCGCCACTTGATCGGTACGGCTGAACTGATCCTGGGTGCCCGTCGCCATCTGCCCGGCAATCGAGTTCAACTCGCCACTGGCGCTCACCAGGTCCTTGGCACTGCGCTGCAGGCGGCCAAAGGTTTCAGCGAGGAAGTCGCGCAACGTATTGGCGGCTTGGGCCAAGTGCCCCAGTTCATCCTGGCGCTGGCTGGCAACGCGCTCGGCAAACCGGCCATGGCTCAATTGGGCCACATAGTCGATCAGGCCACGGATCGGCAAAATCAGGTTGCGGTTGATCAACCACAGGCTGAACAGACCGATCAGCCCTCCAGACAGCACCATCACCGCCAGGCCCAGCATCACGGTACGTTCGGCATAGGCGCTGATTGCCAGGGATTGCTGCTTGCCCTGCTCATGCAGTTGGGTAACCAGCGCGCTCATCTGCTCACTCACCGCGCGGTCCACACCCTTGACCGCGTTATCCCCGGCCGCCGCATCAGCCCCGGCGGCCACGTAAGCGTCACGCCCCTTCTGGTAGGCCACGCCCAGCATCTGGTGCTCTTGACGCAAGGTTTCCAGGCGACGGTTCAAGCCTGGATCGCCCTGGGTGTTGCTCACCAGGCGCGCCAGGATGCCCTGCACGTCTTGCTGCCGATCCTGGAACTGCCCCCAGTACTTGTTCATATCCTGGGGTTGCTTGCCACGCAGCAGGACGTTTTTCCATTCCTGGACCTGGACCTTGAATTGCAGGTTGGCTTCATCAATCAGCTGTGAGGTTTGCAACGGCCCCTCCAGCAAACTGCGGTAACTCTGCACACCGTTGGAGAGAAAATGAAAACACGCCAGGGCAATCAACAGCATTGCCAACAGGCTGCCACCGAGCAACGACAAAATCTGTGCTCTCAAGGACTTTCGCAAAAAACTCATCGGGGAGAAGCCTCGAAACAGGGAAATGGGGACCTGCACCGCAACATCCCTGTCAGCCAACACATGGCCAATCCAATTGCATACTTGCACCTTGAATCGGCCGGACTAGACGCTTCTTGAGCCCAGTGGATGAGCGGTCGTACGGCGTCGATCTGTGACTGACACAAAACGGTCAAATCCCCTTGCAATGATTGCGCAACGCGCATCTGTCGCCCTCCCCTGCGAGCCACCATGAACCACAGCATCGACCACGGCCACCAGGACTCCGACCTGTTTGGCCTGCTTTACGGTTTCCGCTTCAGGCCCGGCGAGAAAGCCGAGCAGATCGACTCGGCGGCCGTGCTCAAGGCCTTGCAAGCCCCGGCCGCCCCCGATGAATTCCTCTGGCTGCACCTGAACCTGGCCCACGCCGCCTGCCAGCGCTGGATGCAGGCGCACCTGGAGTTGCCACCGGAGTTCTTCGAAGCCTTGCACGAAGGCTCGCGCTCCACCCGTATCGAGCATGTGGACTCGGCCTTGCTGGCGGTGGTCAACGACGTGGTGTTCAACTTCAGCAGCATGATGTCATCGGACATTTCCACCTTGTGGGTCTGCGCCCGCAGCCGCCTGCTGATCAGTGCGCGCCTGCAACCGCTGCATTCGGTGGACAAGCTGCGCTCATCGGTAAAGGCCGGCGAACACTTCCGCTCGCCCCTGGAATTGCTGGTGCATCTGTTGCGCGATCAAGGCGAGGTGCTGACGCAGATCGTGCGCAAGACCAGCCTCAGCGTCGACCAGATCGAAGACCAGTTGCTGTCCTCGCGCCTGTCCACCAACCGCGCCGAACTGGGGGCCATGCGCCGGGTGCTGGTGCGCCTGCAACGCCTGCTGGCGCTGGAGCCGGGCTCGCTGCTGCGCCTGCTCAATCGCCCGCCGCAGTGGCTGCAGAAGGAAGACGTAAAGGAGTTGCGCAAATCCACCGAAGAGTTCGCCCTGATCATCAACGACCTCACGGCCCTGGGCGAACGGATCAAGTTGTTGCAGGAAGAAATCGCCGCCAACCTCAACGAACAGAGCAACCGCACGCTGTTTACCCTGACGGTGGTCACGGTACTGGCGCTGCCGATCAATATCATCGCGGGCTTCTTTGGCATGAACGTGGGTGGCGTGCCACTTTCCCAGGATCCCGAGGGTTTCTGGATTCTGGTGGCGCTGGTGGCGACGTTCACCTTGATTGCCGGCAGATGGGCGTTTCGCAAGCGCCAGGATTACTAAGGCTCAAATGCAATCAACCTGTGGGAGCGGCGGTGGGTTTTAGACCAGCGGCCGGCTGACAACACCAAACACTGACTTGAGGCAGCACCTCTGTAACATTCTGCAATGATCATGGGAAACATCCTCCCCACTCTGGATGCTCCGGCATGGCCACCCCTTCCCTGACCGCCTCCCACCAGGCAGCCGCCCCTGACGCAAAACCGCAACTGGACACCAAACCCAGCCTGCTCACGGTGATCGTGTTCTTTTCCGTGCTCGCCATGGGCCTGTTGTTCACCGCCTACAGCCTGATGCACGACATGCACGAACTGGGCACGGTGGTCACCACCTGGACCCCATTCCTGCTGCTGGGTGTGGCGCTGCTGATTGCCCTGGGGTTCGAGTTCGTCAACGGTTTCCATGACACCGCCAACGCCGTGGCGACAGTGATCTACACCAACTCGCTGCCGCCGCAATTCGCGGTGGTCTGGTCGGGGTTCTTCAATTTCCTCGGGGTGCTGCTGTCCAGTGGCGCAGTGGCCTTTGCCATCATTGCCTTGCTGCCGGTGGAGTTGATTTTGCAGGTTGGCTCTTCCGCCGGTTTTGCGATGATCTTCGCCCTGCTGATCGCGGCAATCCTGTGGAACCTGGGCACCTGGTGGCTGGGTTTGCCGGCGTCGTCCTCCCATACGCTGATCGGGTCGATCATCGGGGTGGGCGTGGCCAATGCCCTGATGCATGGCCGGGACGGCACCAGTGGCGTGGACTGGGCGCAGGCGATCAAGATCGGCTATGCGCTGCTGCTGTCACCGCTGATCGGTTTCGGCTTTGCCGCCCTGCTGTTGCTGGCGCTGCGGGCCTTTGTGAAAAACCGCGCGCTGTACAAGGCGCCCAAGGGCAACACCCCGCCGCCGTGGTGGATTCGCAGCCTGCTGATCGTGACCTGCACCGGCGTATCTTTTGCCCACGGCTCCAACGATGGCCAGAAAGGCATGGGCCTGATCATGTTGATCCTGGTGGGCACTTTGCCCATGGCCTACGCGTTGAACCGCACCATGCCGGCCGATCAATCCCTGCAATTTGCCGCCGTGGCTGAAGTCACCCAGCAAGCCCTGGTCAAAATCGCCCCGCAACCGGCGCCGGAGGACCCACGACCGACGCTGTCGACCTATGTGCGCACCAAGGACGTCACGCCCGAACTGATCCCCGCCCTCGCCGCCCTGACCGGGCATATCGGCGAGCAAGTCAAAGGCTACGGTTCCCTGGCCAAGGTGCCCGCCGAGGCCATGGGCAACGTGCGTAACGACATGTACCTGACCAGCGAAACCATTCGCCTGATGGACAAGGGCAAAGTCGGAAATTTCGACGCCGACACCGAGGGCAAGCTGCAACTGTTCAAGCAACAGATCGACAATGCCACGCGCTTTATCCCGCTATGGGTGAAGATCGCCGTGGCCATCGCCCTGGGCCTGGGCACCATGGTCGGCTGGAAGCGCATTGTGGTGACCGTCGGCGAGAAAATCGGCAAGACCCACCTGACCTACGCCCAGGGCGCCTCGGCGGAAACCGTGGCCATGCTGACCATTGGCGCCGCCGACATGTTCGGGTTGCCGGTATCGACCACCCACGTGCTGTCGTCGGGCGTGGCCGGGACCATGGTGGCCAATGGTGGCGGCTTGCAGATGAAGACCATCCGCAATCTGCTGTTGGCCTGGGTGCTGACGTTGCCGGCAGCGATTGTACTGTCGGGCAGTTTGTACTGGTTGTTTACCCAAATCTTCTGAAACTCTGGCACCCGGACGTGACCGACAAGGTCACGCCGGTAGCTCGCGAATAACCCGAAAGTGCCGCGTATATTCAGGATGCCCGCGTCATCGTTAACGTCCTTCGCGAGCAAGCTCGCTGTTGAAGAACTTTCCCCGCAGCACGTCGTAGCCCCAGTGGTACACATAGGTGTACGGCAGGAAGAACAGCAGCACGCCGATATCCAGGATAAACGCCTGCATCAGGCTGATATTCAGCCACGCGGCAATCAGCGGCACGGCGAACAGAATCAGCCCGCCCTCGAACAGCAGCGCGTGCATGATCCGGGTCTTGACGCTATTGGCCAGTTGCAGGCGCACTTTGAGGCGGTCGAAAAGGCTGTTGAAAATCATGTTCCAGGTCAGCGCCAACAAGCTGATAGCCAGGGTCACAGCGCCCATTTCCAGAGCCGGCCGGCCAGTGATCCACACCAGCAGCGGCGTACAGATCAACAGGGCCAGGCCCTCGAAACCAAGGGCCTGCAAAACGCGTTCAGTGATGGACTTGGTGGTGTTCATAAGCCTTGCTCTGTGAATGTCGAGGGTTGCCATCATCACTCCCACACTCGATACTTCATAATCAATAACCATCGACCAAGGCGATAGATGATGGCCTCTCATGAAGTGTTGCAAGCGTTTGTGCAGGCGGCGACCCAAGGCTCGTTTTCGGCAGCGGCACGCAAGCTGGGCAAGAGCCAATCGACCGTCAGCGCCGCGGTGGCCAGCCTGGAGATTGATCTGGACGTGGTGCTGTTCGACCGCAGCAGTCGCAAACCCACCCTGACCCCGGCCGGGCATGTCCTGCTGCAACGCGCCGAGCAGGTGCTGGAGGCCAGCAGCCGCCTGGAGCTTGCCGCCAGCCAGTTGTCCCAGGGGCTGGAACCCAAGCTCAGTATTGCCATGTCCGACACCTATCAGTCGGGACGTTTTGAAACGCTGCTCAGCGCCCTTGAGCAGCGTTATCCGGACCTGGAGCTGGAGTGGCTGATTGCCGAATGCGAAGACCTTATCGCCTTGGTCCAAAGCGGGCGGGCGCAGCTCGCGTTTATCGAGGCGCAGGAGGTCTACCCGCCAGACCTGACCCATGCCACCGTCGAAGAGCGCGCGCAACTTGCGCTGTTTGTATCGCCGCGGCATGCACTGGCCGGCCTTGAGGGCATCAACCAGCAAACCCTGGAACAACACCGGGAGCTGCGCCTGGCAAGCATCATCAGTCCCAACGAAAACCGGCCGAGCGGCCGTGTATGGTCCGCCCCCAGCTTTTTGATGCTGATGGAAATGGCCATCCTCGGTTTTGGCTGGGCCCCCTTGCCGCGCTGGCTGGTGGAGCGTTTTGCCAATGGCCAGCTGGTGGAGCTCAAGGCACGCGGCTGGCCACGTTCGGTGGCGGTGGATGCCTTGTGGTCACGACAACAGCCGCCGGGCCCGGCCGGCAGTTGGTTGCTGCAAAAGATGCTTGAGTAACCTCAGCCGGCGCCTACAAAGGGCTATCGGTGCAGGTTGCCAGGCGTCGTTCGATAAAGCGTTTTTCCGGGGCCTGCTGGGTCAGGCCCAGGGCTGTTTCATACGCCTGGCGCGCCTCTTTCATCCGCCCCAGTTGCCGACAGAACTCCCCCCGTGCCGAATGCGCCAGGTGGTAATCCCGTAACTCGCCACGCGCCAGGATCCCCTCGACTTGCTGCAACCCCGCCAACGGCCCATCGCGCATGGCCAGGGCAACGGCGCGGTTGAGCTCGATCACCGGCGACGGCAGCATCCGCAGCAGCACGTCATACAGGCCGACAATCTGTGGCCAGTCGGTCTGCGCCGCACTCGGGGCCTCGGCGTGTACCGCGGCAATCGCCGCTTGCAGGCAGTAAGGCCCGAAACGCCGGGTGGCCAGGGCCTGCTCTACCAACCCACAGCCCTGGGCAATCAGCGCTGCATCCCACAGCGTGCGGTCCTGCTCGTCCAGCAGCACCAGCTCAGCAGCGGCAGAAAGCCGGGCCGGGCGCCGGGACTCATGGAGCAGCATCAACGCCAGCAGGCCCATGACTTCCGGCTCCGGCAGCAACTCCAGGAGCAGGTGGCCCAGGCGGATGGCCTCGCGGGTCAAGTCGTCATGGGTCAGGTCAGCGCCCATGGACGCCGAATAGCCCTCGTTGAACACCAGGTAAATCACCCGCAATACGCTGTCCAGGCGCTCGGGCAACTCCGCCAGGGACGGCACCTGGTAGGGAATCCTGGCCTCGCGGATCTTGCCCTTGGCCCGCACGATGCGCTGGGCGATGGTGGCCGGCGTGACCAGGAAGGCCCGGGCAATTTCCTCGGTGGTGAGGTCACAAATCTCACGCAGGGTAAGCGGCACTTGCGCATCCGCCGCCAGCGCCGGATGGCAGCAGGTAAAGATCAGGCGCAGGCGGTCGTCTTCCACGTCTTCGGCACTCCAGTCAGCCGCTTCCAGCGTATCGGCCTGCTCCTGCAACAACGGGGTGAAACGGGCCTGGCGACGCAAGCGGTCGATGGCCTTGAAACGCCCGGCAGACACCAGCCACGCTCGGGGATTGTCGGGCACACCGTCCTGCTGCCAGCGTTCGACCGCGACGAAGAACGCCTCGTGCAGGGCTTCTTCGGCGAGGTCGAAATCCCCCAGCAGGCGAATCAACGTCGCCAGGATGCGCCGCGACTCACTGCGGTAGACCGCCTCGACTTGGGCCTTGACGGTCAATCGGGCATGCCCGTGGTCACCAGGGTCACCAGCCGGTCCAGGCTCTCGCCCCAGCCCTGATGAAAACCCATGGCTTCGTGGGCTTGTTTATCGGCTTCGCTCCAGTGCATGGCGCGGGCGGTGTAGCGGGTCTTGCCAGCCACCTCCTCGAAGGTCACTTCGGCGCTCATAAACGGCTTGCCCGAGGGGATCCAACCCGGCAGGAACGCATCGGTAAACACCAGGCGGCGCGGCGCGTCGATCTCCAGGAACACGCCCTGGGTCGGATACTCACTGCCGTCCGGCGCGCGCATCAGGGTGCGAAACAGGCCACCGACCCACAGGTTCATTTCGCACTCGGGCGTGGTCATGCCGTGGGGGCCCCACCATTGTTGCAAAAGCGCAGGCTCGGTCCAGGCGCGGAACACCCGGCTGGGCGGGGCGTCGATCACCCGGCTGATGGACAGTTCAAATGCAGCAGGTTGAGTGTTCATGGTTAAACCTCCTGAGTTTTATAAGTGTTGAGTCAGAGATTCAAATCACGCACGGGGCGCACTTCCACGCTGCCGACCCGCGCCGCCGGAATGCCGCCGGCCACCTGCAGCGCCTCATTCAAGTCCTTGGCTTCGATCAGGTAGAAGCCGGCAAGCTGCTCCTTGGTTTCGGCAAACGGCCCATCGGTGATCGACAACTTGCCGTTACGCATGCGCACGGTGGTGGCCGTGCTCACCGGCTGCAGGGCCTCGGCCGCAAGCATGCGGCCACTGCCGTGGACCGCCTCGGCGTAGGCGTGGCATTCCGGGTCCTTGGGGCTGTCGGGCAGGCTGTGCAGCAAAGCTTCGGCGCTGTAGACCAGGCACAGGTATTTCATGGCGTTCTCCGTTTTTCGGACTAATGACTATAGTTCGCGGCACTCACGGTTCCAGGTCGAACAGACCGGCGCCGGTTTCCATATCGAACGGTGCGGACCAATGCTCGTGCACCACCTTCCACTGGCCGTTGATTCGCTGGTAGCCGGCGCTGACCCGCATCCAGCAGGTTTTCAGCACGCCATCGGGCCCGGTGCCGCCGCAGTGGGCGAGCCAGTGGGCAAAGGCGCTGTCATCGGCGGCGACGATATGCAGTTCATGAAAGTCGAAAACACCGGGGCCCGGGCAAAACTCCATGCAGGCCTGCCAATGGGCACGGTAGGCCGCCTTGCCTTTGAACTGCAGGGCATTGACGGCGTCGAACGCGACGATATCGTCGGCGTAAAAGCTGACAATCTGCTCGACATCCTTGGCGACCACCGCTTGTTTCCATTGCTCGATCAGGGTGTTGATTGCGTTGCTCATGGCGATACTCCTCGGGGTGGAAAATCACAGAAGACACCCTTGGTCGAATGGGCCGCCTGCCAATCGACAAGCCTACAAAAAATAATTTCGCCAAGGGCAAAGCCGCTAGAATTTGCGACTTCCCTGTAGGACTTCGGATATCTGCTCGATGGAAACCCGCCTCGCGCCCTATGAGACGCTGACCGCTGCACAGCAACAGCAACTCGCCAGCCTCGAAGTCCACCCCGAGCAACTGGCCTATAGCGGCGATATCGACTGCGCGCTGAACAGCCTGCTGGTCAACCCCAACCCCGGCATCAAGGGCTTTGCCTTGCTGGCCGACGAAATCCCCGTGGCCTTCCTGCTGCTCAAGCGCCCGCCCTGCCTGCCCCATTGGGCCGACGAACACAGCGCCACACTGCATGCCCTGCAAGTCGATCGCCACCAACAGGGCCGCGGCTTGGGCAAAGCCTGCCTGCAAGCCCTGCCCGCTGCCGCCCGCCTGGCCTGGCCACAGATCACGGCGTTGGAGTTGTCGGTGGACAGCGACAATGTGGCGGCAATGGGCTTGTATTTGCAGCAGGGCTGGGTAGACCGGGGCGAGGCGTATAAGGGGCGGGTGGGTTATGAGCGGCGGTTGGCCCTGACACTCGGTTGATATCAGCGTTGACAACCCTAAAATGTAACGTATATATAACTTTAAAATACCAATGTAACGGTAACGCGACATGGATCCTGCACTTCTGAGCCAGAGAATCGGCAACCAGGTTCGCTCGATGCGCCTCAGCCGTGGCCATACCCAAGCACAGCTGGCAAAGCTGGCCGGTACGACGCGGCAAAAACTGATCGAGATTGAGCACGGCAGCTTGTCGGTGGCGATGAATGCCTACGCACGGGTTTTTGCAGCCTTGGGCAGTGAGGTCAAACTGGTCCCCGTCTCCATGCCAACGCTGGAGGAAGTGGAGGATTTGTTCAATGAGTAGCTACAAACTGCAGGTCCGTACGCCCGAAGGCGCAAGTGGCAGCGTGTTCGTCGGCACTGAGCACTACCACTTTCGCTACGCTGATGATGCCCTGGAGCAGAGTGCAATCAGCCTGCTGATGCCAGTGCGGGCCGAGGAGTATCGACGGCATGAACTGCACCCGATCTTTCAAATGAACCTGCCCGAAGGTTATGTACTGGAGCAACTGAAAAACCGTCTGGCGAAGACCGTCAAGGTAGATCCGATGCTGTTGTTGGCCCTGTCAGGCAGCAGCGCACCTATCGGCCGCGTCTTCACCTCGTCCGCGCAAGTCAACCAACTGATTGAGCGCAACAGCCCCGTGTCGTACGGTGAGCGTCTGGATGAAATCCTCGCCTGGGATGGTGCCGAGGATTTGTTTACCCATCTGGTCGATCGCTACATCCTTCGCGCCGGCATTTCCGGGGTACAGCCTAAGGTATTGGTACCCGAAATCCCGCTGATACCGGAACAGAAATTCACATCGAAAACCAACGATCTGATCATCAAGAGCGGGCGCGACGAGTTTCCAGGCCTGGCGATCAACGAATACCTGTGTATGTCGATTGCAAGGGAGGCAGGTATCCCCGTGCCACCCTTCTACTTGTCACAGAACCACAAGCTTTTCATCATGCGCCGCTTTGATCGGGACGAAAAATTCAACCCCCTGGGCTTTGAAGACATGACCACATTGATGGGCCTGTCCGCCGAGCAGAAATACAGCAAGAGCTACAACATGATTGCCAAGGCTGTTCGCCTCTTTTGTGCAATCGAACATGAACGCAGCTCCCTGGAGCAGTTGTTCGATAGCGTTGCGCTGAGCTGTATCGTCGGCAATGGTGATGCCCATCTGAAAAATTTTGGCTTGCTCTACAGCGATCCACTCAAACGTGACGCCCGTCTTGCACCCGCTTATGATATCGCCAATACCACCGCCTATATTCCCGAAGATGCCCTGGCTCTGGACCTGGACGGCAACCGCTCATTCTTTGCGTCACGCTTGGGAATCCTTGAGTTTGCCAAGACCTGCAGCATAGAAAACGCCGAGGAGCGCATCCGGGCTCTGCTGCAGACCCTTGAAGTGGTGCTCGCACGTGAAGACGATTATTGTCGGCAAGCACCCCACGTTGCTCAGGCCATCCGGCAATCAGCGCAGGGCTACCAACGCAGCTTTGGCGGATAATCGCCAGCGCTCCCTGGGCAAGGAGACCCACATGCTAACCACCCTGGACCAACTCGAAACCCTCTACGGCCTGCCCCAGGAGCGTGCCCTGCGCAAGGAAATCGCGTTTCTCAATGAGGATTACCAGGCGATGGTCAAAGCCTCGCCGCTGGTGATTGTCAGTTCTTCAGGCGCCGATGGCCTCGACGGCTCGCCTCGGGGCGATGTGCCGGGGTTTGTGCGGATCATTGATGAGCGCACGCTGGCGATCCCCGATCGGCCGGGCAATAACCGCCTCGATACCTTGCGTAACCTGTTGGTGGATCCGCGGATTGCCTTGCTGTTCATCATTCCGGGGATCGGTGAGACGTTGCGGGTCAACGGGCGGGCGCAGATATCCATCGAACCTGAGTTGCTGCAGAGCTTTGCGGTCAACGGCAAGCCGGCGCGGTCGGTGATTGTGGTGCAGGTAGAGGCGGCGTATTTCCACTGCTCGAAAGCTTTTGTGCGCTCCGATTGCTGGAACCCGGACAAGCATGTGGAGCGTTCGACACTGCCGTCAGCGGGGGCTTTTCACAAGCGTTTGAATGATGGGCAGTTTGATGCCGAGGCCTACGACCGGGAAATGCCGGAGCGGGTCAAGGCCACGTTGTATTGAGGCACTGGCCGGCTCGGGCGCCCTTGAGATCGCCATCGCGGGCAAGCCCGCTCCCACAGGTAATTGCGCCGTACCTGGCTTTGAGTAACCCCCCAATACAAATGTGGGAGCTGGCTTGCCTGCGATGGCGGTGGATCAGGCGATGTACAGGTTATGCGGACTTTTCGACAGGCAGCCAGATTTCCACGGTACCGGTGCCCTTATCCACATCGAAGTCGGCGCTGTAGCGCTCCAGATCCGGCCCGGCGACCTTGTACCCCGACGTCGGCAACCACTCGTACATAATCCGCTCATAGGTCTGCGACAGCGCATACACCGGCCCGTAGTGCGCGAAGACCGCATAATGATTGGCCGGCACTTCAATGGATTGAAAGTTGCCCGGCACATCACTTTTGGCTGGCACTTCGACCCCGGCGATGTAATCAAACTCTTCCTGGGTGGCGTTGTAGCAAACGCCGTAGGTCACGCCGCCCATGCGCTTTTTGATGTCCTTGATGCAGCTGTCGAACAACTCCCAAAGCTTCGGAATGTCCCCCAGCGTGGCCTTGCCGTAATGACCGCCGACCCCGGCAATGACCATCGCCCTGCCCTCTTCCATGCGGGGTTCCAGGGGTAACGTTACCTGTTGGTTCATCTGCACAATCTCCATTGATAAATGACCAAAACCATACTGAGTATAGGGGCATAGTCATCCAACACTCCAGGCCGAAAATTTTCCGGCGCCATCTGGACAACCTACCCTCATCGCCCGTATTGTCTGCCCCGCAGGCCACCGCAGTGGCCGACGTCGCTCGGACGGTTCCGGGCGCTTACGTATTCCGAGGCAACAATGGCAGACCAAGGTTCGCCGCGCCGCTTTGCGCGCATAGATCGACTCCCCCCTTATGTTTTCAATATCACTGCCGAGCTGAAGATGGCTGCGCGTCGGCGCGGCGAAGACATCATCGACTTGAGCATGGGTAACCCCGACGGCCCGACTCCACCGCATATCGTGGAAAAACTGGTGACCGTCGCCCAGCGCGAAGACACCCACGGCTACTCCACCTCCAAAGGCATCCCGCGCCTGCGCCGCGCCATTTCGCGCTGGTACAAGGACCGCTATGAGGTGGATATCGACCCGGAAACCGAGGCCATCGTGACCATCGGCTCCAAGGAAGGCCTGGCGCACCTGATGCTGGCCACCCTGGACCAGGGCGATACCGTTCTGGTACCCAACCCCAGCTACCCGATTCACATCTACGGTGCGGTGATTGCCGGCGCCCAGGTGCGCTCGGTGCCGCTGATTCCCGGCGTGGACTTCTTTGCCGAGCTGGAGCGGGCGATCCGCGGTTCGATCCCCAAGCCGAAGATGATGATCCTCGGCTTCCCGTCCAACCCGACCGCGCAGTGCGTGGAGCTGGACTTCTTCGAACGGGTGATCGCCCTGGCCAAGCAGTACGACGTGCTGGTGATCCACGACCTGGCCTACGCCGATATCGTCTACGACGGCTGGAAAGCCCCGTCGATCATGCAGGTACCGGGGGCCAAGGACATTGCGGTGGAGTTTTTCACCTTGTCCAAGAGCTACAACATGGCCGGCTGGCGCATCGGTTTTATGGTGGGTAACGCGGAACTGGTCAACGCCCTGGCGCGCATCAAGAGCTACCACGACTACGGCACCTTCACCCCGCTGCAAGTGGCGGCGATTGCCGCGCTGGAAGGCGACCAGCAATGTGTGAAAGACATTGCCGAGCAGTACCGCCAGCGCCGCAATGTGCTGGTCAAGGGCCTGCATGAACTGGGCTGGATGGTAGAGAATCCGAAGGCGTCGATGTATGTCTGGGCAAAAATTCCCGAGGCGTATGCCGCCATGGGCTCGCTGGAATTTGCCAAGAAGCTGCTGCTCGAAGCCAAGGTGTGTGTGTCGCCGGGGATCGGCTTTGGCGAGTATGGCGATGACCATGTGCGCTTTGCGCTGATCGAGAACCAGGACCGCATTCGCCAGGCGGTACGCGGGATACGGGCAATGTTCCGGGCCGATGGCCTGGTCACCAAAGCCTGACCGAGTGATCGTTCCCACGCTCTGCGTGGGAACGATCAGTCACCCCAGGTTGGGTTACACCACCAACGACAGCAACATGATAAAGCCCAGCGCCACGATGGACAGGATGGTCTCCATCGCCGTCCACGTCTTGAACGTCTCGGCCACGGTCATGTTGAAGTACTGCTTGACCAGCCAGAACCCTGCATCGTTGACGTGCGACAGAATCAACGACCCCGCCCCCGTCGCCAGCACCAGCAATTCCAGGTTGACCCCCGGCACCATCCCCACCACCGGCACCACAATGCCTGCGCCAGTAATGGTGGCCACGGTCGCCGAACCCGTGGCAATCCGAATCACCGCGGCTACCAGCCAGGCCAGCAGGATCGGGTTGATCTGCGCCGTCACCGCCATATGGCCGATCACGTCACCCACACCGCTGGTCACCAGCATCTGCTTGAAGCCACCACCGGCACCGATGATCAGGATGATCGCGGCGGTCGGCGCAAGGCTCGCATCCAGCAGCTTGAGGATCTGTTTGGAATGGATGCCCTGGCGATGGCCAAAGGTGTACAGCGACAGCAGCAACGCCAAGAGCAAGGCACTGATCGGGTGGCCGATCATGTCCATCCAGTTACGCACGATGTGCCCGTCTGGCAGGGCAATGTCAGCGAAGGTTTTCAGCAGCATCAGGAACACCGGCAGCAGCACGGTGATCAGGGTGATGCTGAAGCTCGGCAGGTTTTTTGCGTCGGACTCGCGGGCCAGTTGGTCCACCAGTTCCTGGGACGGGTTGCCGGGGATGTACTTGGCAATGAACGTCCCGAAGATCGGCCCGGCAATGATGGCGGTCGGCAAGGCGACGATCAGGCCGTAAAGAATGGTCTTGCCGATATCCGCGCCAAACACGCCGATGGCCAGCAACGGCCCCGGATGCGGCGGCACCAGGCCGTGCACCGCCGACAGGCCGGCGAGCAACGGGATGCCGATCTTGATCAGCGACACACCGGTGCGCCGCGCAACGATAAACACCAGCGGGATCAGCAATACAAAACCGATCTCGAAGAACAGTGGGATGCCCACCAGGAAGGCCGCGAACATCATCGCCCACTGCACCTTTTCCTTGCCGAAGGCGCGGATCAGGGTCTGGGCGATCTGATCGGCACCGCCGGATTCGGCCATCATCTTGCCGAGCATCGTACCCAGCGCCAGGATAATCCCGACAAACCCGAGCACCCCGCCAAAACCGTCCTGGAAGGCCTTGATGATCTTGTCCACGGGCATGCCCGAGGTCAGGCCGAGAAAGCCTGCGGCGATAATCAGCGCAATAAAGGGGTGGACCTTGAACCGGGTGATCAACACGATCAGCCCGATGATAGTGACCACTGCATCAAGCAGCAGGTAAGACTCGTGGGACATGCCAAACATGGGGGTCGTCTCCTGTTTGTTGTTGTTATTAAAGCGGGTGTTGAATTTCGTGCCGTCGGATAGCGCTATCTTTCGGGCAAAAAATCATCGGGAAGGTTCAAAACCGTGGGTCAGCCACCACGCGTGGGTCTGCGCGGCCAACGCCTCGATGCTGTCTTTACTGGCGTTGAGGGCCAGGGTCAGCGGCTCGCCAATGGGCGATTCGAGGGTGGCGAACTGGCTGTCGATCAGGCTGGCCGGCATGAAATGGCCGGGGCGATGGGACACGCGGTCGGCGGCCACTTCGCGGGTCAGTTCGAGGAAGACAAACCCCAGGCCCGGCGCGGCTTCGCGCAGGTGATCGCGGTATTTTTTCTTCAAGGCCGAACAGGTGAGCACCGGATGCTCGCCGGCCTTGAGCGCACGACGCAACTCATCGCAGAGGATGTCGAGCCAGCCGGCGCGGTCGTCGTCGTTCAGGGGATGGCCTGCGCTCATCTTTTCGATATTGGCAGCCGGGTGAAAGCTGTCGCCTTCAATGGCGGTGGCGCCGTTCAACAGGCACAGGGCCTCGCTGACACTGGACTTGCCACATCCGGAAACACCCATGATGACCAGGGCAGTAACAGGTTGACTCATGAAACACCTCAGGACGCAGATAGCGCTACCTTTGCACGCCCTAAGGCTAGTGCAAAAACAGGCTTTTCCCGCGCCTAATTGTCATTTTTATGGAGTGACGCGTGCATCCTCTGCCACCGCTTGCACCAGGATCAGGCAACCCTTTGCGCAAGTATTTGCAGGCTTTTGGAGACAGCGCTACCTTAGTGCCTCGATTTTTGTTTGGCAAGCCGCCTGATGACCTCCAAGAACGATAAAAATACCCGCACCACGGGTCGCCCTACCCTTAACGAAGTCGCGCGCCTGGCCGGCGTCAGCCCGATTACCGCCTCCCGGGCCCTGCGCGGGATCAGCACCGTGGCCACCGAACTGGTGGAAAAAGTGCAGAAAGCCGCTGCCGAGCTGAACTACGTGGTCAACCCGGCCGCCCGCGCCCTGGCCTCCGCCCGCAGCCAGTCGGTGGTGGTGCTGGTGCCCTCGCTGTCCAACCTGCTGTTTATCGAAACCCTCGAAGCCATTCATCAGGTACTACGGCCCAAGGGCTTCGAAGTGCTGATCGGCAACACCCACTATTCCCGGGACGAAGAAGAAAACCTGTTGCGCAACTACATGGCCTATCAGCCACGGGGCCTGCTGCTGACCGGCTTTGACCGCACCGAAAGCGCCCGGCGCATGGTGGAGTCGAGCAATGTGCCCTGCGTGTACATGATGGACCTGGACCCGACGGCCGGGGTCAACTGCGTCGGTTTCTCGCAGATCAGTGCCGGCGAAACCGCAGCAGCGCACCTGATCTCCCGGGGCCGCAAACGCCTGGCCTATGTCGGCGCGCAACTGGACCAGCGTACGCTGCTGCGCGGTGAAGGCTTCCGCCGTGGCCTGCAACAGGCCGGTTTGTATGACCCGACCCTCGAACTGCTGACCCCGCGCCCCTCGTCGGTGGGCCTGGGTGGCGAGTTGTTCCTGCAACTGCTGGCCAGCCATCCGGATGTGGACGCGATCTTCTTCGGCAACGACGACCTGGCCCAGGGTGCACTGCTCGAAGCCCTGCGCCACGGGATCAAGGTGCCGCAGCAAGTGGCGGTACTGGGCTTCAACGACCTGCCCGCCTCCAGCTTCATGGTGCCGCGCCTGAGCAGCATCAGCACCCCACGCGAAGCCATTGGCCGACGCGCGGCAGAGCATTTGCTGACGGTGATGGCCGGCAACAAAATCGCCCGGCCGGTGGTGGATATGGGGTTTGAGTTGAAGGTACGCGAGAGCAGCTAGGCATTGGCTGTAGGAATGGGCTGACTGTGCGGCCACGCCTTGCTCCGTTACCTACGGTTGCGTCAGAATCCGCCGGCTTGTGCGCCTGGGTGGGGCTCTCTAAGGTGGCTCGGTCGCTGAATGTCTCGGTGATCGGGTTTAGTAGCCCGAACCTCCCACAAAACGTGCAAGAGCTTCATCAATCGGATGCAACTGTCCGTGCTTGATGGTGGCTGTGCGCAGGGCGCCCTCGTGGTGCGCCGGGTTTTGTGGGATCTACCGGTCTACTAACCTGCGTGCAGCCGCCACCCTTTCGTTTAGTAGCGATCAGGTGGTGGCCCCGTTAGAGATCCTGTATATGTTCAAAATAACTCCAAATCCCCCGCTTCATGACGCAAAACTCAACCTGGCCGCCCACCGCGCCATTGATCACTACCTCAATCCCCCAACCGCCCCCGCGCCCGAACCTTCCACTCTGTTCACCGTCACTTCCGGCGCCAGCAGCGAAAGCCTGATTGCCAACAGCTATGAAACCCTATCCTCGGTCACCACATTACTGCTGGACCTGTCCGAAGACCTGACCGGCAAAGACCGCGACAGGGCCCTGGCGATTCACCAGTTGAGCGAGTTGGGCGTGTTGCTGATGGGCACGTTGATGGACCAGCAAACACTGCACAACTAAAGCCCAGACGCGATCCAAAAGGTGGGAGCTGGCTTGCCTGCGATGGCGGTGTGTCAGCCACCCAAGATAATGACTGGCACACCGCCATCGCAGACAAGCCAGCTCCCACATTTTTTACCGTGCCCACTTGGCCCCTGCTAAATTGGCCAACGCCAACTCACACCTGCCAGGGAAGCACCATGGGACACGCGCTGAAAATCTTGGGTCGCACTTCGTCCATCAACGTACGAAAAGTCCTGTGGACCTGCCAGGAACTGAACATCCCCTACGAGCGCGAAGACTGGGGCATCGGCTTCACCCCCACCCAATCACCCGCCTTCCTCGCCCTGAACCCCAATGCCCAGGTGCCGGTGATCATTGACGACAACGGCGTGCTCTGGGAATCCAACACCATCTGCCGCTACCTGGTGGGCCTGCACCAGCGCCATGACTTGCTGCCCGCCGCCCCCGCGCCTCGCGCCAGGGTCGAGCAATGGATGGACTGGCAAGCCACCGAACTCAACCCCTCCTGGGGCTATGCCTTCCACGCCCTGGTGCGCCAGAACCCGGACTTCCAGGACCCACAGCGCATTGCTGCCGGCGTGCGCGGTTGGAACGACAAGATGGGATTGCTGGAGCAGCAGTTGATCAAGACCGGCGCCTATGTGGCCGGTGACAGCTTCAGCCTCGCCGATATCCTGGTCGGCCTGTCGGTGCACCGCTGGCGGATGACGCCCATGGAGCGCCCTCGCTACCCGGCTGTCGATGCGTACTACGCCCTGCTCAGCCAGCGCCCAGGTTTCCAGGCCTTTGCCCTCGACGGTCACAACTAAGGATTACACGATGAAAGGACTCAACGTACTGCTCACCGGCGCCTGCGGCAGGATCGGCAAGACATTTTTCGAAGCGTCGAAAGATCGCTACCGCTTTACCCTCACCGACCGCGTCGCACCGGGCTTCGCCCTCGACGGCCATCGCTTCGTGCAGGCCGACTTGAGTGACAGAACGGCCCTCACCGCACTGCTCGACGGCATCGACGTGGTTGTGCACCTGTCGGGCATTCCCCACGCCAGCGCCACCTTCGACGAACTGCTCCCCAACAATATCCTCGCCACCACCTATCTGTTCGAGGCCGCCGTGGCCGCCAACGTCAAGCGCCTGGTCTTCGCCAGCAGCGCCCAGACCATCGAAGGCTACCCGGTGGATCGGCAAATCACCCCGGGCATGCCGGTGCTGCCGGCCAACCTGTATGGCGTGAGCAAATGCTACGGCGAAGCGCTGTGCGGGTATTACGCAGCCAAAACCCCACTCTCCACCATCGCATTACGCATTGGCGCGTTTGAATTTGCCGAAACCCACGAACTGAACAACGCCCGCGACCTCAGCGCCTGGCTCAGCCCTCGGGATGCCGTGCAGTTGTTGCAGCGCTCGGTGGAGGCCGAGGGGGTCAAGCACCTGATCGCCCATGGCATTTCCAATAACCGCTTCAAGCGCCTGGACTTGAGCGAGACCACACGGGTTCTGGGGTATCAGCCGCAGGACGATGCTTTCCAGGTCTTCGAGATTCCCATTACCTACTGAAGGCAATGGCCGCCGACGGCAAACATTGGCCGTCGGCAACCCGCCTCTTGCCTCGGTATTGCCCTCACAGCCAATGAATACGGGGTTTTAGTTCCCGGCACGCTAATTGCTAAACCCTATGGACCGTTCAAAACCACAGGTGCCCGATCATGTTGGTCAATACCCAAGTCTCGTCCGTGATCCAACAGTCCAAACGCCCCGACCTGGACCCGGCCAACGCCGCCGCCAGCGCGCTGTACAGCGGCGTGATGCAAAACGTGCAGAACGCTGCCGCCGCGACCCAGGTACAGGCCACGCAAAAGGCCACCGACACCACGGCCAGCAACGTGGATGCGGCGTTTGCCAAGACCCGCCTGCAGTTGCAGGCAACACCGCCGACCAGCACCACACCGGCCACCGCGAGCAGCACCCAGGCCCGGACAGAGTTCACCGACTACATGGCCAAGACGCCGGCCGAGCGCATTCGCGATCAGATCCTCAAGGAAAAGGGCCTGACCGAAGAAGAAGTGAAAGCGATGCCTATCGAACAGCAGAATGCCATTGCCCTGGAAGTGACTGAGCGCCTGAAGATGCAGGCGGCGCAGCAGTTCGCCGAGAAGACCGCTGACCCGCAGATCAAGGCCGTGAAAGATACCCTGGCTGCCATCTGATATCACCCGCCACTGCCGCTCTGCGCGGGTTGAGCCTGGCAACCCACTCTCCCGTTGACCTGTGGCGAGCGGGCTTGCTGTGGCGAGGGAGCTTGCTCCCGTTGGACTGCGTAGCAGTCCCATTTCAGGGCCGCTTCACGCCCCAACGGGAGCAAGCTCCCTCACCACAGAGTGGGCACGGTCCCGTTACTGCAACTGCAGGGTGGAGTTGAACTGGCCGATAGCATCCACCACATGCCGCGAGCCCTCCTGGATCTCCAGGATCACCTGCCCCGCTTCATTGGCCAACTCCACCCCCAGCCCGGTACGGCTCAGGCTCGACTGCATGCTCGATACCGCGCTCAGGGACAAGTCGTGGTTTTTGCGCACCACGTCGACAATCTCAATCGTCGCCTGGCTGGTACGCGCGGCCAGGCTGCGCACCTCGTCCGCCACCACCGCAAACCCACGCCCGTGCTCACCGGCGCGTGCAGCTTCAATGGCCGCGTTAAGCGCCAACAGGTTGGTTTGATCGGCAATACCGCGAATGGTCTGCACGATGGTGCCGATAATGTCCGACTGCTTGCTCACCGCGTCGATACTCAGCGCCGCCTGATTCAGGTCGCGGGAAATTTCTTCGATGATCTGCACCGTCTGCTGCACCACTTCCGACCCCTTACGGGCGCAGGCGTCGTTCTGCACCGAGGTGGCGTGGGCCGAATCGGCAGCGGTCCGCAACGTGGTGACCTGGTGGGTGATATCACTGGCGAACTTCACCACCTTGTACAGGCGGCCATTGGCATCGAAGATCGGGTTGTAGGAGGCTTCCAGAAACAGCGTCTGGCCATACTTGTTGCGCCGTTCAAAACGATGGGAGTGAAATTCACCCCGGTTGAGCGACGCCCAGAACGCCTTGTAAGTCGGTGACTCCACCTCGGCGCGGTCACAGAACATGCTGTGGTGCTGGCCAACGATTTCACCGAGGGAATATTGCACCGTCTTCAGGAAGTTCTGGTTGGCATTGAGGATCTGCCCCTGGGGCGTGAACTCGATGACCGCCATGGAGCGGCCGATGGCGTCAATCAGGCTCTGGTTTTCATGTTCGCGGTGGATCCGTTCGGAAATGTCCGACGCCACCTTGATCACGCTCTGCACCTGGTCATCCGGACCGAACACCGGCATGTAGCTGGCCTCCAGCCACACTTCCTCGCCGCTCTTGGTCAAGCGCATGAACGTGTCGCTGATGGGCTCGCCCTGGGCCAGGTCGCGCCACAGCTTGGCGTAGGCGTCGCTGCGGTAGTAGGACTCTTCACAGAAGATTCGGTGGTGTTTGCCACGTACTTCCTCGGCGCTGTAACCCATTGTCTTACAGAAGTTTTCGTTGGCATCCAGGACTATGCCGTCGCGATCAAACTCGATCATCGCCATGGAGCGGCTGATCGCCGCCAGCTTGGCCTGGGCCTGGGTCAACGCGCAGGAAAAACGTTCGATTTGCAACAGGTCGGATTTGTGGTGCAGGTTAAACATGGTCGGATCACCTTCAGCGCTGTCTTTGAATGACGGTTAGTTCTTGGATTTGACCCAGCACAACTTTCCACAAAACAGGCAAACGCAATCGTCCAGAGACAGGACAAGTGTCAGGCGATAGATAAATGATGACTAATCGGAGAGTCCATGGGGCAACACTCGCTTCAAGGCATCCTTTTCTTGATGACCCTCTCTGGGGCCTGCTTCAACCGACACACGCAAGTCCATTTAACTTAAGGCTCCATTTTTCCCGGCGCGTTGAGGTACGCGCTCGCTATGCCAAAAACCACCCAGAACGCTTCATATGGCAAGCGACATAAGTGGTTATGGGTGAGCATAGACAGGGCTTGGCACTCTGCAAGGCCATTAATCAGCCAGCATTGGTAAATAGAGGTTGGAGGGGCGTGCGAGGGGGATATCAGGATGTATCTTGCCGTGTAGAAGCGAGCTCGCTCGCTCCTACAGTGAAGGGCTTAGTGACCGAACAGGCCTGTCTCAGTTTTCTTGGCTTTTTTGTCCGCGCGTTTTTCATCGGCGGTCTTTGCCGGTTTTTTCTTCGCGGCTTTCTTTGAATCCATACCTTTGGCCATGATGCATGCTCCACTAACAGAGGAAGTAAGCATGGGTATAACACCTATTGCCCAACAGAAGGCGCTTTGCCCGACTTATAATCCCCAGCCCTTGATCACGCTTGTCCAAATACCATGCCCGAGTTGCACATTGATCTACTGGCAGAGCCCCTGTGGCCGTTGCTGAACAAGTTCTACCGCCGCCATAACTCGCCGATGAAGGCCCTCAAGGGCGGCCAGTTGTGGGTCGCGCGCAACAGCGAGGTCGTCGCCGGCCTGTGCCTGAGCCCCGTGGTCGGCGGTCAGTGGCTGACCGGGCTGTTTGTCGATCCGGCATTACGCGGGCAAGGGCTGGCGGCGCGGCTGATCGCTGAAGCGATTGCGCCTGTCGAAGGCACGGTGTGGCTACTGTGCCACCCCGACCTGGAAGGGTTTTATACAGCCCAGGGCTTCAGCCAGCAGACCGTGTTGCCGCAGTCGCTGGCAGAGCGCCTGGTGCGCTATAAACGCAACAAGCCGATGATTGCCATGGGCCTGTGCCGCCAGGGTTAAGCGTCGGCGGCGGGATCCAGCTCCGGAAACATCACCTCGATAAACCCGAATTTGCTGAAGTCTGTGATCCGCGACGGGTACAGGCGACCGATCAGGTGGTCGCATTCATGCTGCACCACCCGCGCATGGAAGCCATCGGCAATCCGCACAATCGGCTCGCCCTTGGGGTCAAAACCCTCGTAGCGAATCTGCTGGTAGCGATCCACCGCACCGCGCAGGCCTGGCACCGACAGGCAGCCTTCGTAACCCTCCTCCAACACCGGGCTCAGCGGGGTAATCAACGGGTTGATCAGGATGGTCTGGGGCACCGCCGGGGCATCCGGGTAGCGCTCGCTGCTCTCGAAGCCGAAGATCACCAGTTGCAAGTCGACACCAATCTGCGGCGCGGCCAGGCCAACGCCACCCACGTGTTCCATGGTCTGGAACATGTCGTCGATCAGTTGCCACAGCTCGGGGCTGTCGAACATTTCCGGGGGCACCGGGGGCGCGATACGCAGCAGGCGTTCGTCGCCCATTTTCAGGATTTCACGAATCATCGATCAACTTTCATCAGAGGTGGGTTTGGGCAGCGAATGGTCCCGGCCAAGGCCCGAGACATGCTGTTTTTGATCAGGGTGGTGTTCGCCAAAGTCTTTTTCGCCCGGGTCTTTGCCTTCGGCAGACATGTGCTCGATCACCGCGTTCATCTCCGCGCCCAGCAGTAATACGGCGGCGGAAATATAGAAGTACAACAGCAGGACAATGATCGCGCCGATGCTGCCGTACATGGCGTTGTAGTCGGCGAAGGTTTTCACGTAATAGCCAAAGCCCAGGGAAGCCACGATCCAGACCACCACCGCCAGCACCGAGCCTGGCGTGATAAAGCGAAATTTCTGCTTCACGTCCGGCATCACGTAGTACATCAAGGCCACGGCGAACATCAGCAGGATCACAATCAACGGCCAGCGCAGGATGGTCCACAGGGTAACGACGAACTCCTGCATGCCAATCTGCCCGGCCAGCCACTCCATCACTTGCGGCCCCAGGACCATCAACGCGGCGGCGGCCAGCAACATACCAGCGATACCCACGGTGTAGAGAATCGACAGCGGGAAACGTTTCCAGATCGGCCGGCCTTCCACCACGTCGTAGGCGGCGTTCATCGCGCTCATCATCAGGCGCACGCCCGCCGAGGCGGTCCACAGCGCGATGACGATACCCACCGACAACAGCCCACCCTTGGATTGCTGCAATTGGTCAATCACCGGGTTGACCTGCTCCAGGGCCTGGGGCGGCAACACCAGCTCCGATTGCAGGCGCAACCAGCTGAAGAAGTCCGGCAGGTGCAGGAAACCAATCAGGGCAATCAGGAACAGCAGGAAGGGAAACAATGAAAACAGCATCTGGTAGGCCAGTGCCGAGGCGTAGGTGGGCATCTCGTCGTCGATGAACTCTGTGACGGTGCGCATCAATACGCGGTGCAGCGGCAGATCTTTTAATACCGGAAAAATCATAGCGTCTCCTTTCGCCGCAAAAAGGTTGAGTTCGTGGGCGACTCAGGGGCCGTTTTCTACATCAAGGTAGCCTATTTGGCGACCTTGAAACAATTTCGAAACTTTAATCCGCCGGTTTGACATAAAAACGGCCATCCGTGGATGACCGTTATGCTGCGTGTTGGCAGGCGGGTGAATCAGGCTTTGTCGACCGTATTCTTTACCGCGTCCTTGACCTTGCCGATCGCTTGCTGGGCTTCGCCCTTCTTCTCTTGGATCTTGCCTTCGGCCTCAAGCTGGGTGTTGTCAGTGGCTTTGCCGACACCTTGTTTGATATTGCCAATGGCTTCGTTCGCTAAACCTTTTGCCTTATCCGCTGTGCTGCCCATGGTATTTCTCCGTAAGAACAATCAAGGGTTTTGGTCATTACCTAAAGATTGACCCTGGGCGTTTGCGTAGAGTTTCAATTATTTGCGTCAGGCATTTCATCACCCCGTACAGGTTTGGCTTTATGTTTTGCGGCCAACCCACGAGAATGCCCGGCAGATTCAGGCTCAACCGCTGAATAACAGATCCCGTAGGAAGGTTATGAAACTCAATAAATCACAGGCCATCGCCCGCAGAAACCTGGAACTGGGCGGTGCCGTGCTCGGTGTCAACAACTGCCACTTCACCGACCTGGACCGCAAGCGCAACATCTGGTGGTTCGACCTGCCGGTGGCGCGCATCGCCATTGGCCAGTACGAGTGGATTCATTTGTTGATGCACAACGCCGAAACCGATCAGCTGCTGCACCTGAAAGTACCGACCGTGTACCTGCGTGAGAAGCTTGAAGGGTTGGTGGTACGCAATGCAGGCAAGCGCAAGCCGGAGATTACCCTGGAGCTGAGCGCAGACAAGGACTCGTTCCTGAAGGATGTACGCCCGGCAGGCGCTGGCGTGAGCTTCGCGCAGTTCGCCCTGTAAACACCCGATCGGAAATGTGGGGGCTGACAGGACGCCATCGCGGGCAAGCCCGCTCCCACAGGGGTTGTGTGCTACAGGAGTTTTGAGTGCGGCCCAGGACAAATGGCTTGTCGGGTCGCCGCATCGCGGCGACAGCGGTGGGTCAGTCGACACTCAGCGCCCAATAAAAAGCCCCGCATTCGCGGGGCTTTTTGTTTACTTCTTCAGGCCCAGTTTCTTCATCTCTTCATCGCGCAACTCACGACGCAGGATCTTGCCCACGTTGGTGGTCGGCAGTGCTTCGCGGAACTCGACAGCCTTCGGCACTTTGTAGCCGGTGACGTTGGCGCGCATATGCTCCATCACCTGCTCCTTGGTCAGTGTCGCGCCTGGCTTGACCACGATGAACAGCTTGATGTGCTCGCCCGATTTCTCGTCCGGTACACCAATGGCCGCGCATTGCAGCACGCCCGGCAGGCTTGCCAGCACGTCTTCCAGCTCGTTGGGGTAGACGTTGAAACCGGAGACCAGAATCATGTCCTTCTTGCGATCAACGATGCGCATGTAGCCGTCTGGCTGGATGATCGCGATATCGCCGGTCTTCAGCCAGCCTTGGCTGTCGAGCACTTCGGCGGTGGCGTCTTCACGCTGCCAGTAGCCCTTCATCACTTGCGGGCCCTTGACGCACAGCTCGCCGATTTCGCCCAGGGGCAACTCGACGCCCTCATCCGAGATGACTTTGCACAGGGTCGAGGGCACCGGGATGCCGATGGTGCCGATCTGGATATTCTGGATCGGGTTGACCGTGGCCACCGGGCTGGTTTCGGTCATGCCGTAACCTTCACAGATATTGCAGCCGGTCACGGCCTTCCAACGCTCGGCCGCCGCCAGTTGCAATGCCATGCCACCCGACAGCGTGACCTTGAGCCCCGAGAAGTCCAGCTTGCGGAAGCCTTCGTTGTTGCACAGGGCCACGAACAGGGTGTTCAGGCCGACAAAGCCGCTGAACTTCCACTTCGACAACTCCTTGACCATCGCCGGCAGGTCGCGCGGGTTGCTGATCAGGATGTTGTGGTTGCCGATCAGCATCATCGCCATGCAATGAAAGGTGAAGGCATAGATGTGGTACAGCGGCAGCGGCGTGATCAGGATCTCGCAGCCTTCGTTGAGGTTGGAGCCCATCAGCGCCTTGCACTGCAGCATGTTGGCGACCAGGTTGCGATGGGTCAGCATTGCGCCCTTGGCCACGCCGGTGGTGCCGCCGGTGTATTGCAGTACGGCGACGTCTTCGCTGGCCGGGCTGGCGTCGGTGACCGGCTGGCCATGCCCCTTGGCCAGGACGTCGTTGAACTTGATCGCCTGGGGCAAGTGATAGGCCGGGACCATCTTCTTCACGTACTTGATGACGCTGTTGATCAGCAACCGCTTGAGCGGCGGCAACAGGTCAGCCACTTCGGTGACGATCACGTGCTTGACGCCAGTCTTGGGCACGACTTTTTCTGCCAGGTGCGCCATGTTGGCCAGGCAGATCAGGGCTTTGGCCCCGGAGTCGTTGAACTGGTGTTCCATCTCCCGCGCGGTGTACAGCGGGTTGGTGTTGACCACGATCAGGCCGGCGCGGATAGCGCCAAACACGGCGACCGGATACTGCAGGAGGTTGGGCAATTGCACGGCGATTCGATCACCGGGCTGCAAGTCGGTATGCTGTTGCAGGTACGCGGCAAAGGCACCGGACAATTCGTACAACTCACCGTAGGTGATTGTCTTGCCCAGGTTGCTGAAAGCCGGTTTGTCGGCGAAGCGTTGGCAGGACTGTTTCAGTACCGCCTGAATATTTTGATACTCGTCTGGATTGATGTCTGCAGCAATCCCGGCGGGGTACTTATCCTTCCAAAAGTCTTCGATCATGGAAGCCCACTCCTCAGCGACGCGAATTCATTCACCGCATTTGATGCGATTATTATTTGTGTGTTTTTAGGTGATTCCGGCTGTTTCAAGCAGGCCGAGAGGTCACAAAGCGCGCCGAGAGTAGCAGCTTTGCCAAGGGCCGCCTAGAGCCAAAAGAGGCCCCTACAGTCATAAACATGACTCAAGAATATGCAGTAGTCATTTTTAGAGCAAAGATTCTATAACCTGCGAAACCGCTCTACTTTAAGGGTGTACACCGTAAATGTGGGAGCTGGCTTGCCAGCTCCCACATTTGAATCGCATTTCAATTCAGGTCAGGCGATATCGCGAAGCTCTCTGCGCAGGATCTTGCCTACCGGCGTCATCGGCAGCGAGTCGCGCAACACAATGTGCTTGGGCACTTTGTAGCCGGTGAAGTTGGCCTTGCAGTAAGTCTTCAGCTCCTCAAGGCTGACACCCTGGGCCCGCGCCACCACGAACAGTTTCACCGCCTCGCCGGTACGCTCGTCAGGCACGCCGATCACCGCGCAGTTGGCAACGTTCGGGTGGGCCATCACCACGTCTTCGATCTCGTTGGGGTACACATTGAAGCCCGAGACGATGATCAGGTCTTTCTTGCGGTCGACAATGCGCACAAAACCGTCGGGGTCGATCACCGCAATATCGCCAGTCTTGAGCCAGCCCTCGGCGTCCAGGGTCTCGGCAGTGGCCGCCGGTTGCTGCCAGTAGCCCTTCATGACCTGCGGGCCCTTGATGCACAACTCGCCCCGCTCGCCCATCGGCAACTCGACGCCGGCGTCATCAATAACCTTCATCGCCGTGCCCGGCACTGGAATACCCACGGTGCCCAGGCGCGATTGATCACCGTAGGGGTTGGTGCTGGCCACTGGCGACGTCTCAGTCAGGCCGTAGCCTTCACCGATGGAACAGCCGGTGATCTGCTTCCAGCGCTCGGCGGTGGCCTTGACCAGGGCGGTACCGCCGGAGTTGGTGATCTTCAGGTGGGAGAAGTCCAGGGTCTTGAAATCCGGGTGCTCCATCAAGGCGACAAACAGTGTGTTGAGCCCCAGCAACCCGGTAAACCGCCACTTCTTCAATTCCTTGATAAAGCCGCCGATGTCCCGTGGATTGGTGATCAGCACGTTGTGGTTGCCGGTGACCATCATGCACATGCAGTTCGCCGTAAAGGCATAGATGTGATACAGCGGCAGCGGCGCAATCATTACCTCCTGCCCTTCCTTGACCAGCGGATGCCCGTCTTCACGCAGCTGTGACATGCACGCCCGCACCTGCTGCATGTTGGCTACCAGGTTGCCGTGGGTGAGCATCGCGCCCTTGGCCAGGCCGGTGGTGCCGCCGGTGTATTGCAGCACGGCGATGTCATCGAGGGTTATCGGGTGGCGGGTCACGGCCAGGCCCGCGCCCATGCGCAACGCGCGCTTGAACGACACCGCCCGGGGCAGGCTGTAGGCCGGGACCATCTTCTTCACTTTGTCGACCACGGTGTTGATCAGCCAGCCCTTCGCGGCGGGCATGAAGTCGCCCATCTTCGCTTCGATCAGGTACTCGATCTCGGTGTCAGCCGCCACTTCCTGGACCCTGGAACCAAACAGGTTGAGATAGACCAGCGCACGAATGCCCGCATCCTTGAACTGATGGCGCATCTCCCGCGGGGTGTACAACGGGTTGGTGTTGACCACCACCAGCCCGGCGCGCAAGGCGCCGAACACGGCAATCGGGTAATGCAGGACGTTGGGCATCTGCACCGCAATACGGTCGCCCGGCTTGAGATCGGTGTGGTGTTGCAGGTAGCCGGCGAACGCCGCACTCTGGCGCTCCAGGTCGGCGTAGGTCAGGGTGATCCCCATGTTGCTGAATGCCGGACGGTCGGCAAAGGCTTTGCAGGAACGCTCGAAGACTTCGATTACTGACTTGTACGCCGACAGGTCAAGCTCGTTGGGAACGCCTGTTGCGCGTTTGTCATTCCAGAAATCAGGTTGCATTATTCTTGTCCTCTTACCCGAGTGTGCCCGACCGCTTCCGGCTGTTTAAGGGAAGCGGAGCTTCGGGGACGTTAGCAGCTATGGCCAAACAGGCAAATACACTAAAACGTGTCATTGATTGTATGAATCTTGCCCCTGAGGCCGCGGGTGATCAGACGCCGGCCCTCGGATGAGCTATACACTGCAACGACCCTGAGCAAAGGAAGCGCCATGAACCACACCACTTTCTGGCTGACCGCGAACGACCGCAGCCGCCTGTACGTCAACCAGTGGCTACCGGACGGCACGCCCACGGCGCTGGTGATGCTGGCCCATGGCATGGCCGAGCACAGCGGCCGCTATGCGCGCCTGGCCCAGGCCCTGTGTGATGCCGGCTACGGCGTGTACGCCCCGGACCTGCGCGGCCATGGCCGTACCGCCGATGAAGGCACCCTGGGCCTGTTTGCCGAGCGCGATGGCTGGAACAAAGTGGTAGGTGACCTGGCCGCGCTCAACCAGCACATCGGCCAGCAAGCCCCCGGTGTGCCGATCCTCCTGCTGGGCCATAGCATGGGCAGCTATATCGCCCAGGCCTATCTGTTGCATCACAGTGCCAGCCTGCACGGGGCGATTCTCAGTGGGTCGAACTTCCAGCCGGTGGCCCTGTACCGCGCCGCCCGCCTGATCGCCCGGGCCGAACGCCTGCGCCAGGGCCTCAGGGGCCGCAGCGCACTGATCGAGTTTCTGTCGTTTGGCTCGTTCAACAAGGCCTTCAAGCCCAACCGCACGGCGTTTGACTGGCTGAGCCGCGACCCGGACGAAGTGGACAAGTACGTCAACGACCCCCTGTGCGGCTTTCGTTGCACCAACCAGCTATGGATCGACCTGCTGGGTGGCTTGCAGCAAATCAGCAAAGCGTCCAATCTCAAACAGATTGATCCGGGCCTGCCGATTTTGGTGATGGGCGGCGAATGTGATCCGGTCAGTGAAGGCAAGCGTCTCACCAGCCTGGCCAACGCATTGCGCGATGCCGGCTGCCAGAACCTGCACGTGAACATCTACCCGCAGGCGCGCCACGAACTCTTCAATGAAACCAACCGCGATGCGGTCACCGCTGATGTGCTGGCCTGGATGGCCCAGGCCGTGAACCATCGCCGGCCGGCGCGCTGCGAGTGAACGCATAAATATTTTCGTTTAAAATCAACGAATTAAGATTACCGATTAGCCACAGGATGCAGGATCAGATGACCCAGGTTACCAACACTCCGTACGAAGCCCTCGAAGTTGGCCAGAAAGCCACCTACAGCAAAACCGTAGAAGAGCGCGATATCCAGCTGTTCGCGGCAATGTCCGGCGACCATAACCCGGTGCACCTGGATGCCGAATTCGCCAAGGCGACCATGTTCAAGGAGCGGATCGCCCACGGCATGTTCAGCGGCGCCTTGATCAGCGCGGCAGTCGCTTGTGAGCTGCCTGGGCCGGGCACCATCTATATCGGTCAGCAGATGAGCTTCCAGAAGCCGGTGAAAATCGGCGACACCTTGACCGTACGTCTGGAAATCCTCGAGAAGCTGCCCAAGTTCCGCGTGCGGATTGCCACCCAGGTGTTCAACCAGCGTGATGAGTTGGTGGTGGATGGCGAAGCCGAGATCCTCGCGCCACGCAAACAGCAGGTTGTGACCTTGACCGAGTTGCCGGCGATCAGCATCGGCTGACCAGGCATGTGAAATAAAAAATGTGGGAGCGGGCTTGCCCGCGATGGCGTCATTTCAGTCGATACATACATCGACTGATCAACCGCTATCGCAGGCAAGCCAGCTCCCACATTTGTATCGGGGTACGGCGCAATTACCAGTGGGAGCAGGTTTGCCTGCTCCCACATTTGTTACCTCGGCGCAGCTCAGGACTGGGCGCGAGCCTGGTTACGCAGGGCTTTCACCTGGTCGTGATTGCGTTGCGCACCATGATACTGGCGCTCAACCAGGTCACGAATACCGACCAGGTTGTGCTTGTTGATTTTCTCGATGGCCTCTTTGTAAGCCTTCAGTGCGTGGTCTTCACCGCGCTCGGCTTCGTTGAGTACCGCTTCTTCGTCCTTGCCGGTGACCATCGACTTCACGTCGACCCAGCCACGGTGCAGTGCGCCGGCCACGCTGCCGGAATCTTCCGGATCGCCACCCAAGGCCCGCACCGCCGTTTGCAGTTCGGCAGCCGCCGACGCGCAGTCTGCGGAACGCTTGATGAACAGCGCCTTGAGCTCAGGGTGCTTGATGTCTTCTGCGCAGGTCTTGAAGCCTTCCTGGCCGTCTTTGCTGGTTTCGATCAGGTCATTGAGTACGGAGATCGACTCTTTGTTGATATCAGTCATTTTTCAATTCCTTCGCGGGTTTAGAAAGGTATTGAGGTAGTTGCAGCGCCCGTGCCAGGTCTTGAATCAATATTTATTCCTTATTTTTCAACATGTTATAAATAACCCTCAAATCTGTATCCGCTTTATTTGCATGATCTGTCATTTGGCCTTCATGCAGAATGCCTGTATTTTCCAAGGCATCCTCCTGATTGCCTGAAGCCCGTATGAACCCCGAAAAACTCGAACTGCTGATCACCCGCCAAATGCCGTTCGGCAAGTACAAGGGCCGGATCATTGCCGACCTGCCCGGCCCGTACCTGAACTGGTTTGCCCGCGAAGGTTTTCCCCACGGCGAGCTGGGCGGTTTGCTGGCCTTGATGCAGGAAATCGACCACAACGGCCTGTCCGAACTGCTGGAACCGCTACGCGCCAAACACGGTAAACCCGCCCCGCGCCACTAACCGAGCCCGCCCATGCCCCACACCCGCGACGAAGCCTATTGGCAGGCCATTGCCCAGCGCTATGACCTGGAGCCCAGCCCCATCAACCTGGAAAACGGCTACTTTGGCCGCATGAGCCGGGCCGTGTTGGCCCAGTATCAGGAGCACGTGGCCTTCATCAATCGCAGCAACTCGGTGCATGTGCGCCAGCGCTTCGAGCAAGGGCAACATGTCGAGATTCGCCGGCAACTGGCCGAGTTGGTCAACGTCGACCCAGAAGCGATTGCTTTCACCCGCAATGCCACCGAAGCCCTGCAGTCGCTGATCCGCAACTACAACCGCCTGCAGCCGGGCGACCAGGTGCTGATCAGCGATCTGGAATACGACACGGTCAAAGGCGCCATGCGCTGGCTCGCCGGCTACCGGGGTGTAGAGGTGATCGAAGTGTCCCACGCCCATCCGGCCAGTTTCGACAGCCTGCTGCAGACTTATCGCGACACCTTCAGCCGCTACCCACGCCTGAGGCTGATGGCGCTGACCTATGTCACCCACCGCACCGGCCTGGTCATGCCGGTGGAGGCCATCGCCCAGGTTGCGCGGGAATATGGCGTCGAAATCATCCTCGATGGCGCCCATGCCCTTGGCCAGATCGAGTTCGACCTGGCCCAGTTGGGCATCTCGTTCGCCGGCTTCAACCTGCACAAGTGGATCGGTGCACCGCTGACCCTGGGCTTTCTCTATATCGCCCCGCAGCGGCTGGCGGACATTGACCCGGACATGGGCGAGTTCCATTACCCAGCCAGCGACGTGCGCGCCCGTACGTCCTACAGCACGCCGAACTTTCCAGCGCTGATGACCTTGCCGCTGGTGCTCGAAGAGCATCGGGCCCTGGGCGGCGCGCAGGCCAAGGGGGCGCGGGTGAAATACCTGCGTGACCTGTGGGTGAGCCAGGTACGGCCATTGCCGGGGATCGAGGTGCTGACCTCGGATGATCCACGGTTGTATTGCGCGATTACGGCGTTCAAGTTCAACGGGCGTGATCAACAGCTGATGGCGAATCGACTGCTTGATGAATACAACCTGTTTACCACCCTGCGCAGTGGGGCAGCGTTTGGTACCTGCATACGGGTGACACCGGGGGTGGTGACGTCGGCGGCGGACATCGACGTGCTGGTCAATGCCATTACCAAGCTGAACACTGATTAAAATGTGGGAGCTGGCTGGCCTGCGATGGCGGTGGGTCAGTCAAATATCGGTTAACTGAACCAGCGCTATCGCAGCATAGGTATCTACACAACTCTTTTCTGGGGTTGTGTACATATCCGTTGTTGCGGTTATGGCGGCTATTGGTTCCGCCCTTACGGCGGGTCACTTTTGGAAAAGAGCCCCAAAAGTAACCAAAAGGGCTCTTGCCCCACCACTCGGCACCTCGCCTAGGCTCGGTGTGCCCGTCATCCGACATTGATTTGGGGGGCCGCCGCGATGGGCCATCCATGGCCCAGCGCGGCTAACCCGGCGTCCTGCCGGGTTACCCCCCAAATCAATATCGGATGACGGCCAGCGTGGTTTAACGGGGCGCCTAAGATCAAAATCAAAGCAAAGCGAGGCGGCCTGACAGCCGACCTGATCGTCGAGATGTACGCATATACCTGTGGGAGCTGGCTTGCCTGCGAAGGCGGTGTATCAGTCGATAAATGTATTGGCCGATACACCGCCATCGCAGCGATGCGGCGACCCGACAAGCCAGCTCCCACAGGGGGGGAATGCAGCTTCGCGCCCCGGCTTTGCTGTTGCTGTTGCTCTGCTTTTGATCTGGCTTTTGATCTTGATCTGAGGCGCCCCGTTAAACCACGATGGCCGCAGGCAGGTATTGCGCAGTGGGCACCCCGGCATGGATGCCGGGGTAGCCGCGACACGGCCATGGATGGCCGATCGCGGCGGGCCCACGGAGCAATGCCTGACTGCGGGCATGCCGAGCCTAGGCGAGGCACCGAGTGGTGGGGCAAGAGCCCTTTTGGTTACTTTTGGGGCTCTTTTCCAAAAGTGACCCGCCGTAAGGGCGGAACCAATAGCCGCCATGACCGCAGCAACGGATATGTACTCACACCCAATAACCAAAAAAAGCGAGTTGTGTAGATACCTATGGCCATCACAGGCAAGCCAGTTCCCACACAAGCCCCCCCCATTTGAATTACGGTGATATTTCGCTTTTCTATAGGCAAAAAAAAGCGGCGCACCGACCAAGTGCACCGCAAACATGCCGTGAAGCACAGCAACAACGATTCGGTAAAGCCAATCAGTCCAGCAGTGCCAGCGCCTCGGCGGTGACTTCCTGGATGCGCGCCCAGTCGCCGTTCTTGATCCACTCCGGATCAAGCATCCAGCTACCGCCCACGCACATCACGTTTTTCAACGCCATGTAGTGTTTGATGTTGGCCGGGCCAACGCCGCCAGTGGGGCAGAATTTCACTTCGCCAAACGGTCCGCCCAGGGCCTTGATTGCCGCCACACCGCCGCTGACTTCCGCCGGGAACAGTTTGAAACGACGATAGCCCAGGCCATAGCCTTCCATGATGCCGGAGGCATTGCTGATGCCGGGCAGCAGCGGGATCGGGCTGTCGACACTGGCTTCAAGCAGGTCACGGGTAATACCGGGGGTGACGATAAACTGCGAACCCGCCGCCTCGGCAGCCGCCAGCATGGTGCGATCGAGCACCGTGCCCGCGCCCGTCACCAACTCCGGACGCTGCTCACGCAGGACCTGGATGGCCTTGAGGCCGAACTGCGAACGCAGGGTCACTTCCAGCGCGGTCAAGCCACCCGCCGCCAGGGCATCGGCCAGGGGCAGAATGTCCTGTTCGCGGGCAATGGTGATCACTGGCAGGATCCGCGCCTTGGCGCAGAGGCTGTCGATCAGGGCAACTTTATCCGCCATGGACACGGTCGGGTGAGGGCTTTTCATAGCGGCTGATCCTTGGCTCATGGGCACCAGTAAATCTCTAGAGTGGGTTGCAAAAACGCGCGAATCGGCATGCCGGCAACATCGTCGCTGGCCAGCGCTTCGCTCAGGGTATGGAGTTTCGAATCGCCGGCAATCGACAACACGGTGTAACGGGCGCTGGCCAGCAATGCACGACTCATGGTCAGGCGCTGATGGGGCACGCTCGGCGCCAGCATCGGCCAGCACCGGCGGGTGCCATCGGGCTGCAGCGCTTCGGCCAGGTTCGGGCTGTTGGGGAACAGCGACGCGGTATGCCCGTCATCGCCCATGCCCAGCACCAGCACATCAATCGCCGGCAGTTCGGCCAGCAAGCGATCCGCCTGCTCGGCAGCGCCGTCCAGGTTCGCGGCGGCGCTGTAAAGGCTCAAGAACTTGGCCTTGGCCGCCGGGCCTTGCAGCAGATGTTTCTTCAACAGGCCGGCGTTGCTGTCGGCATGTTCCACCGGCACCCAGCGCTCATCGGCCAGGGTAATGGTGACCTTGGACCAGTCCAGGCCCTGGCTGGCCAGGTTCTGGAAAAACGCCACCGGGCTGCGGCCACCGGACACCACCAGGGTCGCCTCGCCACGGGCACTTATGGCCGCGCGCAGTTGTTCGGCCACGTCGTTGGCCAAGCCTTCGGCCAGCAGTACCGGCGTGCGGTACTCATGAGGTGTTACGCCCTGGGGCAGTTTCAAATCAGATATCGCCATACCACGACCTCCCATCCCGCGTAATCAGTGCAATGGAGCTCATCGGCCCCCAGGAACCCGCCGCGTACGGCTTGGGCGCATCACCGGACTTCTTCCACCCGGCGATCAACTGGTCACACCACTTCCACGCGGCTTCGATTTCATCTTTACGGACAAACAGGTTCTGATTGCCGCGCATCACTTCCAGCAACAACCGCTCGTAGGCATCGGGAATCCGTGCGCTGCGGTAGGTGTCGGAAAAATTCAGTTGCAGTGGCCCGCTGCGCAGTTGCATGCCCTTGTCCAGGCCCTGCTCCTTGGTCATCACGCGCAAGGAAATACCTTCGTCCGGTTGCAGGCGGATGATCAGCTTATTGCTGATCTGCAGGCGCTGTTCGGGGGCAAAGATATAGTGGGACGGTTCCTTGAAGTGGATAACGATCTGCGACAACTTTTGCGGCATGCGCTTGCCGGTGCGCAGGTAAAACGGCACCCCGGCCCAACGCCAGTTGCGAATATCGGCCCGCAGGGCGACGAAGGTTTCTGTATCGCTCTGGGTGTTGGAGTTATCTTCTTCCAGGTAACCCGGCACCGGCTTGCCGGCGCTGTAGCCAGCAATGTACTGGCCGCGCACGACCTGGGTGGTCAGGCCTTCCGGGCTGATCGGCGCCAGGGCCTTGAGCACCTTGACCTTCTCGTCGCGGATGCTGTCGGCGGACAAGTCGGCCGGCGGGTCCATGGCGATCAGGCAGAGCAGTTGCAGCAGGTGATTCTGGATCATGTCCCGCAGTTGCCCGGCCTTGTCGAAGTAGCCCCAGCGGCCTTCGATACCCACCTGCTCGGCCACGGTGATTTCCACGTGGGAGATGTAATGCTGGTTCCACTGGGTTTCAAACAGGCTGTTGGCAAAACGCAGGGCAATCAGGTTCTGCACCGTCTCTTTGCCCAGGTAGTGGTCGATGCGGTAAGTGCGGTTTTCCGGGAAAAACTGCGCCACGGCGTCGTTGACCTTGCGCGAGGACTCCAGGTCCGAACCGATGGGTTTCTCCAGGACCACCCGGGTATTTTCCGCCAGGCCGACCTTGGACAGGTTCTCGCAGATCGCGCCGTACACCGCCGCCGGGGTGGCGAAGTAGGCGATCAGGCGTTGTTCGGTGCCGGCCTTGGCGGCCAGGGCCACGTAGTCATCGGCATTCATGAAATCGACATGCACATAGGCCAGGCGCGCGAGGAAGCGCGCAGCTACCGCTTCATCCAGTTCCTGACCGACGTATTTGCGCAGTTCGCGCTCGATATGGTCCAGGTGCTGCTGCTCGGAGCCAGCTTCACGGGCCAGGGCCAGGATGCGGGTGTCGGCATGCAAGAGCCCGGCGCCATCGAGTTGATAAAGGGCAGGAAATAACTTGCGCAGCGCCAGATCACCCAAGGCGCCAAACAGGGCAAAGGTGCAGGGTTCCACGGTTATCGAAGGCATGATGTTTGTTCTTTTATCAAGTTAAGCTACAAATACCTTTTTTCAAGGCATCACTCAAGGAAAAATGTAGTAATAACCACAACATTTTCCCAAAATACGCATTGCGAGTGGTGGTGTTCAACTACCCTCAGTAGGATAGGCCACCGCCAAGGGCCGCTCGTCGACCTGTTACTGGCCCTTACTTGCATCGTCGCCCGAAGGAAAGACTGAATGGACCGCGTGCGCAATCTTCTGGAACAGATCCGGAACCGCCTCGAAGAATTGAACAAGGCCGAGAAAAAAGTCGCCGAGGTCATCCTGCTCAACCCACAGCAGGCGACCCGCTTCTCGATCGCTGCCCTCGCCCAAGCCGCCTCGGTCAGTGAACCGACGGTCAACCGTTTCTGCCGCTCGTTCGGCGTCAGCGGTTACCCTGAACTGAAATTGCAACTGGCGCAAAGCCTGGCCAGTGGCGCGGCCTATGTCAGCCGCGCCGTGGAGGCCGATGATAACCCCGAGGCCTACACGCAGAAGATTTTTGGCAGCGCCATCGCTTCATTGGACAGCGCCTGCCAGGCCCTGGACCCCGCGCTTATCAGTAAGGCCGTGGACTTGCTGATCCAGGCACGGCAGATCCACTTCTTCGGCCTCGGTGCTTCGGCGCCAGTGGCCATGGATGCCTTGCACAAGTTCTTCCGTTTCAACCTGTCGGTGACGGCCCACGCCGACGTATTGATGCAACGCATGATTGCCTCGGTGGCGCATACCGGCGAGCTATTCGTGATCATTTCCTACACCGGCCGCACCCGGGAATTGGTGGAAGTGGCGCGCATTGCCCGGGAGAACGGCGCCTCGGTGCTGGGCGTGACGGCCGAAAACTCGCCATTGGCCAAGGTCAGTACGGTGAGCTTGAACATCCCGCTGCCGGAAGACACCGACATCTATATGCCAATGACCTCGCGGATCATTCAGTTGACAGTGCTGGATGTGCTGGCGACCGGCATGACCTTGCGCCGTGGTGTGGATTTCCAGCCCCATCTGCGCAAGATCAAAGAGAGCTTGAATGACAGCCGGTATCCGGTGGGGGATGAGTTCAACTAAAGCTGGAATCGCCTCCAGCAGGGCCAGCCCAGCCCGCTACCTTGTGGGAGCGGGCTGGCCCGCGATGAGGCCCAGGGCAACACCACTACCCCCCCGCCCGGGCCTGCAAACTCAAATGCGCCCTCTCCCCCGGCGCCAAGCTGGCCCCAGCCATGGCCGACTCCACACACACAAAGCCCGACGCCTCGTTAAAGCTCACCCCCAGCAATGGCCGGCTGCCCGGATGCCAGACCACCGTGTCAGCACTGTCGCCAGTGTCGATGCACAGTTCGCGCTGCCAGGCGTGGTCCTTGAGCTGCAACTCCCCCTCATGCTGGAACACGCGCTGGCAGCCGCCATCGACGCGCAACTCACCTTGCTGCTGGCAAACCTGACGACTCAACTGGTCGTAACCCTGCGCCCCGTCGAGCCCAGACAGCGCTATCTCGCCCACGTTGCCAATCCGCCAATAGGCGTGCAAAGCGTGGCTCAACTGGCACGGCAGCTCATCCTGATGCTCGGTGCTCAGGCGCAGTTCGAGGGTTTCGCCCAGGTGCGCATGCAGGTCCACCTGCCAATCGCACAGCTGCAATTGCCAATGCAGGCGCACACCGTCGTCATCGGTGCTGCTGTCCAATAGCTTCCAGTCAATCAAGCGTGCCCAACCATGGGAGGGCCAGGCGTTTTCGCTGGGATGGCGGCCATACCACGGCCAGCACACTGGCACGCCGCCACGGATCGCCCCGACCTGCGGCCACTTGGCCGCGCACCACAGCCATGGCTTCTGGCCCGTGGGTTGGAAATGCAGCAACTGCGCGCCCTGGCGGCTGAATACCGCCTGACACAGGGGATGGTCAATCACCAATACGTCGCGCATCTGGAAGCGCTCCCAGGCGAATATCGGTTGCTCGCGCAGGGATTTGAAAAAGCGTTGCAGCGGATGCTCATGCATGTGCCACGGTCCTGTAGATCACTATCGCTCACCTCTTTGGTGAACCTGTGGAAGCTGGCTTGCCAGCTCCCACACGCGTTATGCGCACCCGCTCAAAAAAAAGCGGATAGCCATGGCTACCCGCAAAATGCGCACAGAGAGAAGGAGCTTATCGCAACCGCGTTAGAACACCGACTGAATTTTCAGACCGGCGACCAGGGCGTTGTCGACTTTATCCACGCCACCTGGGTGGGTGACGTATTGCAGGTTGGGACGCACGGTCAACCAGTTGGTGACGTGGAAGCCGTAGTTGATTTCGTAGTTGTACTCGGTGCCGCGCAGTGGCGCATAACCTGCCTGGCTGTAATCGGTGAAACCGCCCGCTTCGTTCAACAACTCGGCGTTCTTGCGCACGTCATCGTTGACATGCAGGCGAGCAGCGCCAATGCCGACGTCATCTTTTGGACGCGCATCGAATGGGCCTTTGTACACCAGCATGATCGACTGATAGTTGTCGACCGTGTTGGTTTCCTTGTCGTGGAAGGTGGCGTTGGCCGCGATGTTCAGGCCGCGGGAAGCGTCGCCGTTATGGGTGGTGAGCTGCTGCTGGGCAACGAACCAATAGCCTTTTTTGCTGCTGCGGGTACGGTAGTCTGCGCCAGTGGTGGCCGCATTGTCGCCGTTGACGTCTTCACGTACGTCGGGAGCATCGGCGGCGCTCTTGTAGTAACCCACACGGTATTCGCCCGGCAGGTTATTGACCTTCGGCGACCAGACCAGCTCCACCGGAATCACGGTGCCCTTGGTGCCACTGCCGCTGAGCTTGAAGCCGTTGCCGTGCTCCAGTTGCGAGGGGTTCTGGTTGTACGCGCCGATCTGCGCATACAGCTCAGGCGTGATGTGGTACTTCACGCGGATCGCGGCCTGGCTGACCGGCCAGTTGTACCAGGTGTTGACGTAGTTACCCACTTGGGAGCCGCAGAACGAGAGGTTCTGGAAGTCGCACGGGAAGGTGTTGAAGTCTTCGCCTTCACCGAAGTAACCGAGTTTCACATCCAGCTTGTTGTCGAACATCTGGTGCTGAATCCAGAACTGGGTCAGGCGCACCATATGGCCACGGCCGTACACTTCTTGAGACGAACTCAAGGTGCCGGCACGCGGGTCGCCAATGCGGTCATTGGAGATGTTGCGGCCATTACGGCTGGTCATCTGGATCTTGGCCTGGGTGTTGTCCCAGCCCCAGAGTTTTTGCAGGTCCAGCGCTACGCCGAGGCCGAACTGGTCAGCATAACGACCGGTCTTGTCATCGTTGTAGCCGCCGTGGGCGTTGTAGCCCGCTTCCCCAACGTAGTCGGCCTTGATGTCGATACCCCGCTCGATCAGCTTGGTCCGCTCGCCGCCCCAATCGCCGGTCATCCACTTGGAATCGGCACTGAAGGCCTCGTCTGCCATCGCATTGGCGGACAAAACCAGCGCTGCCGCTGCTGACAGCTGGCAGATCAAGCGAGTGTTGTTGTGTTGCTTTTTCATCCCTACATCCTCGTCTTTATTGTTATTAACTGTTTTTATCTAACGCGGTTTACAGCTATTTCCGAAACATCCACATCGAATGTGTGGGAGCGGGCTTGCTCGCGATGGCATCACTGCGGTGTGCCTGGTAGACCGAGCGGCCTGTATCGCGGGCAAGCCCGCTCCCACATTTTGATTTTCAGCGGCCTTTAAATTGGGTGACGTTGTCGGCGTGTGGCACTGGCACTGACGCGGCGGTGCCCAGGCGTTCGCCGGTCTTGGCGTCGAACAGCAGCACCTTGGCCGGATCGAACTGCAAGGTCAGGCTCTCGCCCACTTGCGGCGCCACATCCGGCGCCAGGCGGCAGCAGACCTTGGTGTCATTGAGCTGCACGAACACCAGGGTGTCCGGGCCTGTGGGCTCGGTCACCTGGACTTCGGCACGAATGCTCGGCAAGCCATTGCCCTCGCCGCTGGCCAGAACAATTTGCTCCGGGCGCAGGCCGAGGATCACATCGCGGTCTTCAAGGCCCGCATCGTTCATGCCCAGTGGCAATTCGCAACGCGCCTGGCCGCTGTCGAGCAGGGCCAGCAGGCGGCCCTCCTTGCGTTGCAGGCGCAGGGGGATGAAGTTCATCGGCGGCGAGCCGATAAAGCTCGCCACAAACAGGTTGGCCGGATCGTTGTAGATGTCTTTCGGCGTGCCGAACTGCTGGATGATCCCGTCCTTCATCACCGCCACTTTGTCGCCCAGGGTCATCGCTTCGATCTGGTCGTGGGTCACGTAGACCGTGGTGGTTTTCAGGCGCTGGTGCATCAGTTTCATTTCGGTGCGCATCTCGACCCGCAGCTTGGCGTCGAGGTTGGACAGTGGCTCGTCGAACAGGTAGATCTTCGGCCGCCGCGCCAGCGCCCGGCCCATGGCCACACGTTGTTGCTGGCCGCCCGAGAGCTGGCCCGGCTTGCGATTGAGCAGGTGCTCGATCTGCAGCAGCTTGGCCACCCGCGCCACTTCCTCGTCGATGTCGGCCTGGCTCATCTTGCGGATTTTCAGGCCGAACTCGATGTTCTCGCGCACGCTCATGGTCGGGTACAGGGCGTAGGACTGAAACACCATGGCGATGTCCCGGTCCTTGGGGCTCATGCCGCTGACGTCCTGGTCACCGATCATGATCGCGCCGCCGCTGATGTTCTCCAGGCCGGCGATGCAGTTCATCAGGGTCGACTTGCCGCAGCCCGAGGGCCCGACAAGAATCAGGAACTCACCGTCCTTGATCGACAGTTCGATGTTCTTCAGGGTGTCCGGCAGACCGGCACCATAGGTCTTGTTTACGTTGCGAAGTTCGAGCGTAGCCATGATTACCCCTTGACCGCGCCAGCCGTGAGGCCGCGCACGAAATACTTGCCTGCGACCACATAGACCAGCAGGGTCGGCAGCCCGGCGATCATCGCCGCCGCCATATCAACGTTATATTCCTTGGCCCCGGTGCTGGTGTTGACCAGGTTGTTCAGCGCCACCGTGATGGGCTGCGAATCACCGCTGGAGAACACCACACCAAACAGGAAGTCGTTCCAGATCTGGGTGAACTGCCAGATCAGGCAGACCATGATGATCGGGGTCGACATCGGCAGAATGATCCGACGGAAGATGGTGAAGAATCCTGCGCCATCCAGGCGCGCAGCCTTGACCAGCGCATCCGGAATGCTCACGTAGTAGTTGCGGAAGAACAGCGTGGTGAATGCCAGGCCGTAGACCACGTGCACGAACACCAGGCCGGTGGTGGTGCTGGCCAGGCCCATTTTGCCGAGGGTGAACGAGGCCGGCAGCAAGACGGTCTGGAACGGCAGGAAGCAGCCGAACAGCAACAGGCCGAAGAACAACTGCGAACCGCGAAAACGCCACATCGACAGCACGTAGCCGTTCAACGCGCCGATGGTGGTGGAGATCAGCACCGCCGGGATGGTGATCATGAACGAGTTCCAGAAGTACCCGTTTACCGTGGCCCAGGCCTTGACCCAGCCGATCCCGGTAATCACCGTCGGCCAGCTCAGCAGGTTGCCGGTGCTGATGTCTTCCGGGGTCTTGAAGCTGGTCAGCAGCATCACCACCAGCGGCACCAGGTACAGCACCACGGCGAGGATCAGCACCGCATGGATCGCCAGGCGGCTGAAGCTGATGGAAGGTTTGGCGAGACTAGTCATGGCGCTTGGTCCTCAGCTCGGAGTACAGGTAAGGCACGATGATCGCGAGGATCGCGCCGAGCATCAGGATCGCACTGGCCGAGCCCATGCCCATCTGGCCGCGACTGAAGGTGAAGGAATACATAAACATCGCCGGCAGGTCGGACGAGTAGCCAGGGCCACCGGCCGTCATTGCCGCCACCAGGTCAAAGCTCTTGATGGCGATGTGCGCAAGGATCATCACCGCGCTGAAGAACACCGGGCGCAGGCTGGGCAGCACCACGCTCCAGTAGATACGCGGCAGGCTCGCGCCGTCGATCTGTGCGGCACGGATGATCGACTGATCAACCCCACGCAGGCCGGCGAGGAACATCGCCATGATAAAGCCCGAGGCTTGCCATACCGCCGCAATCACCAGGCAATACACCACGCGGTCCGGGTCGATCAGCCAGTCCAGCCGGAAGCCTTCCCAGCCCCAATCGCGCAGCAGTTTGTCCAGGCCCATGCCAGGGTTGAGCAGCCATTTCCAGGCAGTACCGGTGACGATCATCGAGAGCGCCATCGGGTACAGGTAGATGGTGCGGATAAAGCCTTCGCGGCGGATGCGCTGGTCGAGAAAGACCGCCAGCAGCACGCCGATCACCAGGGTGATGCCGATAAACATGCCGCCGAACAGCGCCAGGTTTTTGCTCGCCACCCACCAGCGGTCGTTGTCGAACAACCGTGCGTATTGCGCCAGGCCCACCCATTTGTAGGTGGGCAGGAAGGTGGAGTTGGTGAACGACAGCACGAACGTCCACAGGATGTAGCCATAGAAGCCCACCAGGACGATGAACATGCTCGGGGCCAGCACCAGTTTGGGGAGCCAGCGCTGCAATGCATCGAACGGCGAGGCCTTGCTGAACACAGCAACAGAACTCATGGGGAAATCCAGGGCAGGGAGTAAGGGACTAATGGGTAACCTTGTGGGGGCCGGCTTTAGGTGGGGGCTGGTTTGCCTGCGATGGCATCACCTGGGTGTCACTGCTACACCGAGGCGCCTGCATCGCGGGCAAGCCCGCTCCCACACTGAAACCGATTGCCCCTAGGGGTTACTTGGCAGACTTGATCGCCGCACCAAGTTTCTTGGCGGTGTCGGCCGGGTCGGCTTTCGGGTCGTTGATGAAGTTGGTCACCACATCAAAGAACGCGCCCTGTACCGCCAGCGTGGTCGCCATGTTGTGCGCCATGCTCGGTTGCAGGCCGCCGGACTTGGCATCCACCAGGAAGTCCTTGGCCGCCGTCTGGGCGCAGCTGTCGAAGCCGTATTTGGCCATGTCGCCGAGCATGTCGTTGCGCACCGGGATCGAGCCCTTGTTGATGCTGAAGACCTTCTGGAAGTTCTCACCCAGCACGACCTTGGCGATGTCTTGCTGACCGGCCGAGGTGCCGGCATCTTTCTGCTTGAACACCGCCAGGGAGTCGATGTTGTAGGTGAAGGCCTTGTCGGTGCCCGGGAAGGCTACGCACTCGTAGTCCTTGCCGGCGATTTTCTTGGCGGCTGTCCACTCGCTCTTGGCCCAGTCACCCATGATCTGCATGCCGGCCTTGCCGTTGATGACTTTGGCGGCTTCCAGGTTCCAGTCCTGGCCCTTGCCGTCGGCGTCCATATAGGTCGCGACCTTTTTCAGCTCGGTCAGCGCCTTGACCATGTCCGGGCCGGTCAGAGTCGCGTTGTCGAGGTCGACCAGGGCTTTCTTGTAGCCGTCCACGCCCATGACCGAGAGCACCACGGCTTCGAACACCGTACTGTCCTGCCAAGGCTGGCCACCGTGGGCGAGCGCAATGAAGCCGGCAGCCTTGAGCTTGTCACCGGCGGCATAGAATTCTTCAAGGGTCGTAGGGTTTTTGCTGATGCCGGCTTTCTTGAAGACTTCAGGGTTGATCCACAGCCAGTTGACGCGGTGGATATTCACCGGCACGGCCACGTAATCACCTTCGTACTTCACCGTGTCGGAGACTTTCTTGTCGAGCAGTTCGTCCCACTTCTCGGCCTTGGCCACGTCCTTCAGGACGTCGGTGTCGAGCAGCCCGGTGGACGCCCATTCCTGGATGTCGGGGCCTTTGATCTGGGCCACGCCTGGCGGGTTGCCGGCGACCGCGCGGCTTTTCAGCACGGTCATGGCCGTGGCACCGCCGCCGCCTGCGACGGCCCCGTCTTTCCAGGTAAAACCGTCTTTCTCAACTTGGGCCTTCAGGACATCCACCGCCGCCTTCTCACCGCCCGAGGTCCACCAATGCACAACTTCAACCGTCCCTTTGGAGTCGGCGGCAAATGCACTGAGGGGAAACAACGAGGCAATGGAAATAGCAACGGCGAGGCGATTAATCGCGTTCATCTGAGTACCTTTTTCTTGTTGTTATGCATGCAAGTCTGGAGCTTGCGCTGCATAGGATTCTAAACAGGGATTTTTGCCAGGCACGTAACAAAGGGACGGGCAAATGTCACCACTTGGTGACATAGCAGCCGGCCCCCAGCGCACTGGCCATGCTTGGGGATAACGGCAGGCCCGGCAGCAATACGGCCTGCCAGGCATGGTACAGGTCCGGCTTGCCACCCCAGATCTTGCTGGCGGGCAGGTTTTGCGGGTCGAGTTCGTGGTGCCAACTGCCCTGGACCCGGTCGATCAGGTGGGTTTCACAGAACTCCCAGAAGCGCCGGTACCAGACCTCGTAATGCCACTCGCCGGTGCGCTTGAGCAGGGCCTGGGCGGCCGCGCTGGCTTCGGCGTGGGTCCAATGCAGACGCTCGCGCACCACCGGGCGGTAGTGCCAGTCCAGGGTGTAGACCAGGCCCGGGCCACCGTCCACCGACCAGCCATACTCGCAGGCGCTGGCGAACAAAGCCTTGGCATCCTCCAGCAACCACGCTGGCGTGACGAGCCCCGCCTGCTGGCGTGCGGCTTCAAGGTGCAACACCAGGCGCGCCCATTCAAAGCCGTGCCCGGGAGTGATGCCGTAGGGGCGAAAGCCGTCGGCCGGGTTGTCTTCGTTGTAACGGTGCAGGGGTTGCCAATAGCGGTCGAAATGCTCGATCACCATAAATTCATTGGCGGCGGCGTGCCGATGGATCACCCGTTCGACAATACGCAGCGCCCGCCCCAGCCAGCGCGTGTCGCCGGTGACATCGGCCAGGGCCAGAAAGGCTTCGGTGGCGTGCATATTGCTGTTGGCGCCGCGATAGGCTTCTTCACCGCTCCAGTCCCGGGCGAAGGATTCAAGCATTGCGCCCTCCTCCTCGCACCAGAAATGCTGGTCGATGATCTGTATGGCATCCGCCAGCAACGCTTGCGCCCCAGGGGCACCCGCCACCACTGCGGAACTGGCGGCCAGGGCGACAAAGGCGTGCAGGTAGGCGGCCTTGCCCGTATTGCCATCACCCGCGCCGGCGACGGCAAACCAGCCGCCATGCTCGGCATCCCGCAACGGGCCGGTGACGCTGGCCACACCGTGCTCCACCAGCTCGGCATAGCCCGGCAGCCCTTGGGCGTGAGCCATGGCGAAGCTGTGGGTCATGCGGGCGGTGTTCATGGTTTCGGCGTGGGCATCGACGGGCAGACGGCCCTGTACATCGAGGTTGCCGAAGCCTTCAGGCAGCCGCGAGGCCTTGGCAAAACCCAGCAGGCGCTGGCCTTCGGCGGCGAGCCAGGCGTGATGGGCAGGGGCGTTCAGCCAACTGCTGGCAGGCAGTGGTTGCATGATCATGGGTGGCCCTTTTTGTTTTTATGGGATGACCGCAGTCTAAACAAGGGTCGGGAGAGGGCATGTAACGAAAGAGCGAGGAAATGTCACCGATTGGTGACATTGGCAAGAGCCGGCAAGCCGGCCCCAAAAGTAACAATGGCGTCACTGGCCCAGAGGCGTGACCTTGGCCGGCGCACTCACCTCCCGTTGCAGGTTCTGCATCTGGGTTTGCAAGGTGGTGATGTTGCGGGTGGTCTGGATACGGAACACGTCGAACTCTTTATTCGACGGCCCTTCGGTGGCGGCGCGGTTGTCCAGTTCGCTCTTGACCACCAGCAGGTCCTGTTCCAGGCGTGCAATGGCCGTGGCCGGATTGCCCTGCTTCTTCAAGGCGGCCACCTCCGTGCCCAGTTCCTTGACGTCGGCATTCAATTTGGCGGCTTCGGCCTGTGCGGCCTTGAGGGCGGTCAATTCATTGACCAGGCTCAGCACCTGGGCCTGCAACTGGGTATTGGCGGTGGCCAGGTCCGTGGTGCTGGCACTCATCTGCGCCAGGCGCTTGTCCAGGTCGGTGGCCTGGCCCGCCACGCCCAACTGTTGCTTGCCCTGCTCCAGCAATTGGCTTTCCAACTGCTTGATCTGCAACTTGAGCGCTTCGCTACCGGTATTGACGATGGCCTCACTGGCCACCACCTTGCCGGAAATGTCCTGCAAGCGGCCGGCGGCTTCTTCGCTGATGCGCGCAAAGCTTTCCTGGGTGGCCACCAGTTGCTGCCCCATCAGGGAGATCTGCTGGAAACTCCACCAGGCCAGGCCCACGAAGGCGAACAGCAGCGCGCCGACCAGGGCCCACAACGGCCCGGTACTGGCACTCTTGACCTTGACCACCGGCGCCGGGCGCGAGCGGATGGAGGTGGCAGCTGTCGGCACAAAATCATCGTCATCGCCAACGTCGGCCCGCAGGCTCGGCACATTGTCGAAGTCGTCTTTAGTATCGTTACGCATGAATCAACCTTGAGATAGCCACATAAAAAACCAAGCGGCGGGAGTATAAACCCCTGGCCCGTCGCCTTGGTCGAGCGGCAACCGAAAAATCGGTTCCCGGTGTTGCGAAGGCTACTGGGAGCCCGGTTCCTCGACTTTCCACCAGTGGCAAAATTCGTCGAGCGCTGTCCACAGGCTGACCCTGGGTTGGTAATCGAGGTAGTGCTGCGCGCGGCTGATGTCCAGGGTGAAATCCTTGTTCATCACCTGCATGCCCAGGCGTGACAGTGACGGCTCCGGACGCCCCGGCCACATCGCGCAGAAGGCTTCATTGAGCGCCGCGACGCTATAGGACAAGCCGTAGGAACGGTAACGCGTGACCTGGGGCATTTCCATCTGGCGCATCACGTAGTTGATCACGTCCCACACCGGCACCGGCGCGCCATTGCTGATGTTATAGGCCTTGCCCAACGCCGAGCCGGTGGCCAGCAGGCTGCTGAGCAGGGCCTCGTTGAGGTTGTGCACACTGGTGAAATCAACCTTGTTCAGGCCGTCGCCGACGATGGCCAGGCGGTTTTTGCGCTGCATTTTCAACAGTCGCGGGAAGATGCTCATATCCCCGGCCCCGGTGACAAAGCGCGGGCGCAGGGCCAGCACTTCTAGGCCGAACTCCTGGGCACCGAAGACTTTTTGCTCGGCCAGGTACTTGGTGGCCGCATAGGGATGCTTGAAGCGCTTGGGCACTTGCTCTTCGGTCAGCCCCAGGTGATCGCGGCCATCGAAATAGATCGACGGAGACGACAAGTGCACCAGGCGCCCGACCCGCTGTTTCAGGCAGGCTTCGACCACGTTTTCGGTCACCTGCACATTGCCCTGGTAAAAGTCCTGGTAACGCCCCCACAACCCTACGGCACCGGCACAATGCACGACGGCTTCGACGTCGCGGCACAGGTTGCGCACCAGATCCGGATCATTCAGATCACCTTGGATAAACTCGGCGCCGCGCCGTACCAGGTGCTCGACACCCTCGGCCCGCCGCCCGTTGACCCGCACGTCCAGGCCCTGCTCCAGGGCGAAGCGCGCAAAGCGCCCGCCAATGAAGCCGCTTGCGCCGGTGACCAGAATTTTCATGTATTACTCCGTGTTCTTTACATTTTTCATCGCAGTTGCGTTGACGCCAGCAGTCACCCCAACGGCACCAACAACTGGCCGGTCGCCCGCGCCAGATGCTCGGTCAACAAGCCGAGCAATTGCCCACCGCTGCGCCAATGATGCCAGTACAACGGCACATCAATGGGTTTATCTGGCAATAACTCCACCAACACCCCACGCTGCAGTTGCTCACGCACCTGTAACTCCGGCACCAGCCCCCAGCCCAGGCCGGCCTCGGCCAGGCGGATAAACCCTTCGGAAGACGGGCATAAATGGTGTTCGAAACCGCCGTCCACGCCCAGCGACGCGAGGTAGCGATGCTGCAGGAAATCATCCGGGCCAAATACCAGCGCCGGGGTCCGGACCAACTGATCGGCGCGCACCCCGCCGGGAAAGTGCCGGGCGATAAACGCCGGGCTGGCCAGGGCCCGATAGCGCATAGCCCCCAGCAGCAGGCTGCGGGCACCGGCCACCGGGCGCTCGCTGGCGCAGACGCAGGCCGCCACTTCGCCGGCGCGCATGCGCTTGAGGCCGACGGTCTGGTCTTCCACCACCAACTCCAGCAACACATGCTGATCGGCGCAAAAATCCCCCACCGCCTGCCCCCACCATGTGGCCAGGCTGTCGGCGTTGATGGCAATGCGCAGGCGCTCCGGCATGCCCTCCTCGTCCAACGCCGGCACCTGGCTTTGCAGGTCGCGCTCCAGCAGGCGCACCTGCTGCACATGGTTAAGCAGGCGCCGGCCGATTTCCGTGGGGGTGGGCGGCGTTGCGCGCACCAGTACTGGCTGACCGATACGCGCTTCGAGCAATTTGATGCGCTGGGAAATAGCCGATTGCGACACGCCCAGCACCTGGGCGCCACGTTCGAAGCCGGCCTGTTCAACCACCGCCGCCAGGGCAGAGAGCAATTTGTAGTCGAACATCAGTTTTCCTAATGAGCGATGAGCAATATTGGTTTTTCTTATACAGCGCCAGACCGGAGAATGACCAGCATCCCGTGTTTATCTTCTTTCAAGGATCTTCCAATGGCTGGCGAAACCGCCCTGGCAACCCTGCTGCGCAGCATGAGCCCACAGCTCAACGCGGGCGACTATGTGTTCTGCACCCTGGCCGACAACCGCCTGCCCGACTGCGAAGTGATCGGCAGCTTTCGCGAACAGGAAGGCTTGACGGTGATTGTCGAGCGCCAACAGGCCGAACAGGCCGGCCTGAGCTTCGAGTACGTGGCGGCATGGATCACCTTGAACGTGCATTCAGCCCTGGAGGCCGTCGGCCTGACCGCCGCCTTCGCCACTGCCCTGGGACGTGCCGGGATCAGTTGCAACGTGGTCGCCGGCTACTACCACGACCATTTGTTTGTCGGCAGCAACGATGCCGAGCGGGCAATGGATGTATTGAAACAACTGGCAGCGGGCGCGGAGTGAATCCTATGTGGCAAAGTTATGTGAACGGCTTGCTGGTGGCCCTCGGGCTGATCATGGCTATCGGTACGCAAAACGCGTTTGTGCTGGCGCAGAGCCTGCGTCGCGAACATCACCTGCCAGTGGCGGCCTTGTGCGTGGTGTGTGATGCGCTGCTGGTGGCCGCCGGGGTGTTTGGCCTGGCGACGGTGCTGGCGCACAACCCGTTATTGCTGGCGATTGCCCGCTGGGGCGGCGCGGCTTTCCTGCTGTGGTATGGCGCCCTGGCCTTGCGCCGCGCCTGTTCGCGGCAAAGCCTGGGGCAAGGCGAGGGCCAGAAGGTGCGCTCATTGCGCGCGGTGATGCTCAGCGCCCTGGCCGTAACCCTGCTCAACCCTCATGTGTACCTGGACACGGTGTTACTGATCGGTTCCCTGGGCGCCCAGCAAACCGAGCCGGGCGCTTATGTCGCAGGCGCCGCCAGTGCGTCGTTCCTCTGGTTTTCCGCCCTGGCCCTGGGCGCGGCGTGGCTGGCCCCGTGGCTCGCGCGCCCGGCGACCTGGCGCCTGCTGGACCTTTTGGTGGCGGTGATGATGTTCAGCGTGGCCTATCAATTGATCAGCACCTGAGGAATATTCCAAAACGCTCTGGAACCTCTATCCCACACAGTTGTTGCGTGGTTTTGCCGCACCCCCGGTGCTATGATCCAGCCCCTGCGCCGCAAAGAGTACAAACTCCCCGGCGCTTGTTTGGCCGCCCGTGATCGGCCTTGCGCTCACCGCAACTGACCTGATTAGGAGAATTATCATGGCTTTCGAATTGCCGCCGCTGCCCTACGCACACGATGCCCTGCAGCCGCACATCTCCAAGGAAACCCTGGAGTATCACCACGACAAGCACCACAACACCTATGTCGTGAACCTGAACAACCTGGTGCCTGGCACCGAGTTCGAAGGCAAGACCCTGGAAGAGATCGTCAAATCCTCTTCGGGTGGCATCTTCAACAACGCCGCCCAGGTCTGGAACCACACTTTCTACTGGAACTGCCTGGCGCCAAACGCTGGCGGCCAACCGACTGGCGCACTGGCCGAGGCGATCAACGCCGCTTTCGGTTCGTTCGACAAGTTCAAGGAAGAGTTCACCAAGACTTCGGTCGGCACCTTCGGTTCCGGTTGGGGCTGGCTGGTGAAAAAGGCTGACGGTTCCCTGGCCCTGGCCAGCACCATCGGCGCCGGCAACCCGCTGACCAGCGGCGACACCCCGCTGCTGACCTGCGACGTCTGGGAACACGCCTACTACATCGACTACCGCAACGTGCGTCCAAAGTATGTGGAAGCGTTCTGGAACCTGGTCAACTGGAAGTTCGTTGCCGAGCAGTTCGAAGGCAAGACCTTCACTGCGTAAGTAACCCTTGCAGTAAAAAAGAGCCCGGCGTTTGCCGGGCTTTTTTGTGCCAGATTGAAACCACCTCACCCAACACCCGTGGAACTCACCGACAGCAATTGACCACTGAGCCGGTGAGAGAAATAACTCCCTCATCTATTTTAGGAGTATCAACCATGCTTGGAATAATGGAACTCGCCAAGGGCGCCATGCCAGGGATCGGAGAGCTTGTGGGTGCCTTGGCGGGAGTGCTGGGGAATGCAATAAAGGGCAAGTCAGGTGAAGACGAGGAGAAAGAACCCGGCAAAATAGCCGAAGATGTACACGCCAAAGTCGATATGCAGATTACCTACCCGCACCCTTGAGGCCATCGACGTGCTCTTGCGACAGGCAGAAAAGCCTACGCCTGTACGCCCGCCAGCCGTGCAAAAGGGCGGAAGATTTGATCCGCCCATCGCCTTCCAGATCTTGCCCCGCTAGCGTCCAGACGCCACGCACCGCAATGTTCCTTTGACTGCCACCACGGGATTGCCAATACTCATGGCATATTGAGGCTACCCGCATGGAACAAGGAATAACCCTTTGAAGCTGGAACTCAAAAACAGCTTGTCGGTGAAGTTGCTCCGGGTGGTGCTGTTGTCGGCACTGATAGTGGGCGTGGCACTGAGCGTGGCGCAGATCGTCTTTGATGCCTACAAGACGCGCCAGGCGGTGGCAGGCGATGCCCAGCGCATCCTCGACATGTTTCGCGACCCCTCGACCCAGGCCGTCTACAGCCTGGACCGTGAGATGGGTATGCAAGTCATCGAAGGCCTGTTTCAGGATGATGCGGTGCGCATGGCCTCCATTGGCCATCCCAATGAACCCATGCTCGCCGAAAAAAGCCGGGACTTGCAGCAGTCCCCCACCCGCTGGCTGACGGACGTGATTCTGGGACGGGAACGCACCTTTACCACCCCGCTGGTAGGGCGCGGGCCTTATAGCGAGTATTACGGCGACCTGAGCATCACCCTCGACACCGCCACCTATGGCCGGGGCTTTATCGTCAATTCGGGGATCATTTTTATCTCCGGGGTGCTGCGCGCCCTGGCCATGGGCCTGGTGTTGTACCTGGTCTATCACTGGCTGCTGACCAAGCCCCTGTCGCGGATCATCAGCCACCTGAGCTCGATCAATCCCGACCGCCCCAGCGAGCACAAGATCCCGCAACTCAAAGGCCACGAAAAGAATGAACTGGGGCTGTGGATCAACACTGCCAACCAGTTACTGGCGTCTATCGAGCGCAACACCCATTTGCGCCACGAAGCAGAAAACAGCCTGTTGCGCATGGCCCAGTACGACTTTCTTACCGGCCTGCCAAACCGCCAGAAACTGCAGGAACAGTTGGACAAGATCCTGGTCGACGCCGGGCGCCGACAACGCCGGGTCGCGGTGCTGTGCGTGGGGCTGGATGACTTCAAGAGTGTCAACGAGCAGTACACCTACCAGGCCGGCGACCAGTTGCTGCTGGCCCTGGCCGACCGCTTGCGTGCCCACAGTGGGCGCCTCGGCGCCCTGGCGCGCCTGGGCGGCGACCAGTTCGCCCTGGTCCAGGCCGATATCGAGCAACCCTACGAAGCCGCCGAGCTGGCACAGAGCATCCTCGATGACCTGGAAGCCGAGTTCGCCCTCGACCACGAACAGATCCGCCTGCGCGCCACCATCGGTATCACCTTGTTCCCCGAAGACGGCGACAGCACCGAGAAACTGCTGCAAAAGGCCGAGCAGACCATGACCCTGGCCAAGAGCCGCTCGCGCAATCGCTATCAGTTCTATATCGCCAGTGTCGACAGCGAGATGCGCCGTCGCCGCGAACTGGAGAAAGACTTGCGCGAAGCCCTGGGCCGCGACCAGTTTCACTTGGTGTACCAACCGCAGATCAGCTATGCCGATCATCGCGTGGTCGGCGTCGAGGCGCTGATTCGCTGGCAGCACCCGGAACACGGCCTGGTACCACCGGACCTGTTTATCCCGCTGGCGGAACAGAACGGCACCATCATCCCCATTGGCGAGTGGGTGCTGGACCAGGCCTGCCGGCAATTGCGCGAATGGCATGACCAGGGCTTTACCGAGCTGCGCATGGCGGTCAACCTATCCACGGTGCAACTGCACCACGCCGAACTGCCACGGGTGGTCAACAACCTGCTGCAGATCTATCGCCTGCCGCCGCGCAGCCTGGAACTGGAAGTGACCGAGACCGGCCTGATGGAAGACATCAGCACCGCCGCCCAGCACTTGCTGAGCCTGCGCCGCTCCGGCGCGCTGATTGCCATCGACGATTTCGGTACCGGCTACTCGTCACTGAGTTACCTGAAAAGCCTGCCTCTGGACAAAATCAAGATCGACAAGAGCTTTGTCCAGGACCTGCTGGACGACGACGACGATGCGACCATCGTGCGGGCGATCATCCAGCTGGGCAAAAGCCTGGGCATGCAGGTCATCGCCGAAGGTGTGGAAACACCCGAGCAGGAAGCCTACATCATCAGCGAAGGCTGCCACGAAGGTCAGGGCTATCACTACAGCAAACCCCTGCCCGCCCGTGAGCTGGCGGCCTATCTCAAGCAAGCCGAGCGCAATAACGCCGCCATCCTGTAAAGCCTTAATGCCCCCCAAGGCACGGCCTTGGGGGGCTGGCGCCTGACTGTGAAACTTTTCCTGCGTTAACCCTTTACAGAAAATGCAAATCTTTCGCATTATGTTGCAGTTTTGCGCGCTGCACTGCGCCCCGATCCACTACCGAAGCAGGATGTTCGCCATGATTCGTATGCCCCTGGCCACCGCCAGTCTGCTGGCCATCGCCATTTCTCTCGCCGGCTGCGGCGAGGGCAAAGACAAGGCTGCCGCGCCTCAGGCGCCGACGCCAGCTGCCAGCACTACCGCTCCAGCGGCTGCCGCTACCGCCGGCCAGGTTGACGAGGCCGCCGCCAAGGCAGTCGTCGCGCACTACGCAGACCTGGTGTTCGCGGTGTACAGCGACTCCGAGTCCACCGCAAAAACCCTGCAGACCGCGATCGACACCTTCCTCGCCAACCCCAACGACGAGACCCTGAAGGCCGCCCGTACCGCCTGGATCGCCGCGCGCGTACCGTACCTGCAGAGCGAAGTGTTCCGCTTCGGCAACACCATCATTGACGATTGGGAAGGTCAGGTGAACGCCTGGCCGCTGGACGAAGGCCTGATCGACTATGTCGACAAGTCCTACGAACACGCCCTCGGCAACCCGGGCGCCACTGCCAATATCATCGCCAACACCGAGATCCAGGTCGGCGAAGACAAGGTCGACGTCAAGGAAATCACCCCGGAAAAACTCGCCAGCCTCAATGAGCTGGGCGGCTCCGAAGCCAACGTCGCCACCGGCTACCACGCCATCGAATTCCTGCTGTGGGGCCAGGACCTGAACGGCACCGGCCCTGGCGCCGGCAACCGTCCAGCGTCGGACTACCTGCAAGGCGACGGCGCCACCGGTGGGCATAACGAGCGTCGCCGCACTTACCTGCGCGCCGTGACCCAACTGCTGGTCAGCGACCTCGAAGAAATGGTCGGCAACTGGAAACCCAACGTCGAAGACAACTACCGCGCCACCCTGGAAGCAGAACCTGCGACCGACGGCCTGCGCAAGATGCTGTTCGGCATGGGCAGCCTGTCCCTGGGTGAACTGGCGGGCGAGCGCATGAAAGTGTCCCTGGAAGCCAACTCGCCGGAAGACGAGCACGACTGCTTCAGCGACAACACCCACAATTCGCAGTTCTACGACGCCAAGGGCATCCGCAACGTCTACCTGGGCGAGTACACCCGCGCCGATGGCACCAAGCTGACCGGCGCCAGCCTGTCGTCCCTGGTGGCCAAGGTCGACCCGGCCGCCGATGCAGCCCTCAAGGCTGACCTGGCGGCTACCGAAGCGAAGATCCAGGTCATGGTCGACCATGCCAACAAGGGTGAGCACTACGACCAATTGATCGCCGCCGGCAACACGGCGGGCAACCAGATCGTGCGCGATGCCATCGCCGCCCTGGTCAAGCAGACCGGCTCCATCGAGCAAGCGGCTGGCAAGCTGGGCATCGGTGACCTGAACCCGGATACCGCTGATCACGAGTTCTGATCCACGCGGTTTGAATGAGGCGGCCTTCGGGTCGCCTTTTTTGTATTCATCGTTTGCAGGCGCCCTCTCCCCTGTAGGAGCTGGCTTGCCTGCAATGGCGGTGGCTCAGTCAAGCATTCGGGCCTGACCCACCGCCATCGCAGGCAAGCCAGCTCCCACACAAGCCAGCGCCCCTGTTAAGCCAAGTCCTACATCAGATCCGCGCCCCCCTTTGCAGCCCCCGGTTTACAAGCCCTGCACCGTAGGTAGAATGGCGCCTCCGACTGTTACCCGAGCGCTATTCATGGCAATGCCGACCCTGCGGATCATTGGTTTCATCATCGGCATCTTCCTGATTACCCTCGCGGTCGCCATGGTCGTGCCCATGGCCACCTTGATGTTTTTCGAGCGCACCAGCGACCTGCCGTCCTTTCTCTGGGCCAGCATGATCACTTTTATCGCCGGCCTGGCCCTGGTGATTCCCGGGCGTCCGGAGCAGGTGCAACTGCGCCCCCGGGACATGTACCTGCTGACGGTCAGCAGTTGGGTGGTGGTGTGCATCTTTGCCGCGCTGCCGTTTTTGCTGACCCAACACATCAGCTATACCGACTCATTTTTTGAAAGCATGTCCGGCATTACCGCCACCGGCGCCACCGTGCTCAGCGGCCTGGACACCATGTCACCGGGCATCCTGATGTGGCGCTCGATGCTGCACTGGCTCGGCGGCATCGGCTTTATCGGCATGGCGGTGGCGATCCTGCCGCTGCTGCGCATCGGGGGCATGCGCCTGTTCCAGACCGAATCCTCGGACCGCTCCGAAAAGGTCATGCCGCGCTCCCATATGGTGGCGCGCCTGATTGTGGCGGCCTATGTGGGGATTACTATCCTCGGCAGCCTCGGGTTCTGGTGGGCCGGCATGGGCTTGTTCGACGCGATCAACCACGCGATGTCGGCCATTTCCACTGGTGGGTTCTCCACCTCCGATGAGTCCCTGGCCCACTGGAAACAGCCGGCGGTGCATTGGGTGGCGATCGTGGTGATGATCATGGGCAGCCTGCCGTTTGCCCTGTATGTCGCGACATTGCGTGGCAACCGCAAGGCGCTGATCAAGGACCAGCAGGTACAAGGTTTGCTGGCGATGCTGCTGGTGACCTGGGTGGTGCTCGGCACCTGGTACTGGTGGACCACCAACCTGCACTGGCTGGATGCACTGCGCCATGTCGCGCTGAACGTCACGTCCGTGGTGACCACTACCGGCTTTGCCCTGGGCGACTACAGCCTGTGGGGCAATTTCTCGCTGATGCTGTTCTTCTACCTGGGCTTTGTCGGCGGTTGCTCGGGCTCCACCGCCGGCGGGATCAAGATCTTCCGCTTCCAGGTCGCCTATATCCTGCTCAAGGCCAACTTGAACCAGTTGATTCACCCAAGGGCGGTGATCAAGCAGAAATACAACGGCCATCGCCTCGACGAAGAAATCGTGCGTTCGATCCTGACGTTCTCGTTCTTCTTCGCCATCACCATCTGCATGATTGCCCTGGCCCTGTCGCTGCTGGGCGTGGACTGGATGACCGCCTTGACCGGCGCCGCCAGTACCGTCTCCGGTGTAGGTCCGGGGCTGGGCGAAACCATTGGCCCGGCTGGCAATTTCGCGACCCTACCGGACGCCGCCAAGTGGATCCTGTCCCTGGGCATGCTGCTGGGCCGGCTGGAGATCATTACGGTGTTTGTGCTGTGCATTCCGGCGTTCTGGCGCCACTGACACTCACCGACGTTTCCTGCAGCCGCGCCCGGTATTCGCCGGGCGTGGCATCGAACCAGCGGCGAAACGCGCGGAAGAAGTTACTCGGGTCGGCAAACCCCAGCAGGTAGGCGATTTCCAGCAGGGTCATGCTCGGCTGCGCCAGGTACTGCTCGGCCAGCTCGCGGCGGGTGTCGTCGAGCAAAGCCTGGAAGCTGGTGCCCTCCTCCTGCAAGCGCCGCTGCAAGGTGCGCTGGGACAAGTGCAACGTCTGCGCCACCACCTCACGCTTGGGCTCGCCCTGGGGCAACAGCCGGCACAGCACCTGGCGGGCCTTGTGGGTCACCCGGCTCTCGGAAAACCGCGCCAGGTACTCCCCGGCAAACCGATCGTGCAGCAGCGCCATCGCCTCATTGGCGGTGGGCAACGGCGCTTCCATGTCCGCCCGCTCGAAGATCAGCGCGTCATACGGCGCATTGAACACCAGCGGTGCATGAAAGGCCTGCTTGTAAGGCTCCAAGTCCACTGGCTGATCGCCCTGCACCAGCACCTTGCGCGGCTGCAAGGTGCGCCCGGTCAGCCAGCCACATAACGCCAGGGCACAGGCCAGCGAAGCCTCGGCGCTTTGCCGGGTGGGTGGCAGATGGTCGCCGTGGACCGTGAGGATCAGCGCATAGCCTTCGGGTAACAGGCGGAAACTCAGGTCGGCACTTTCGGCAATGATCCGCTGGTAACGCACCAGCCGGGCAAAGCCTTCAGCCAGGGTACTGCTGGACATCAAGGCATAACCCGCCACATGGAAGGACGCCGGACGCACCACCTTGCCCATATTCAAGCCAATGGCCGGATTGCCCGACAGCTCTACCGCGCGCTGCCAGAGCCGGGTCATGGAGTCCTGGGGGAAACGCGCATCGGGGTCATCCAGGGCGCGATAATCCAGGCCCAGTTGTTGGAACAGGGCACGGCAATCCAGGCCATCGAGCTCCAGCGCCTTGACTATCCCCATCGCCCAACTTGCAGAAGTGGTTCGTTCGTTCATGGCGTTTTCTTGCGCGCGTTCTATGAAGGGACGGCTGAAACCGCAGCCCGGAACCCAAGGATACTAAAGTGGCGTCTATTGTCACTGGCCCTTGCCTGTGATGACTCTAGACTCAAATAAGCTCCCCGCCGAACATCCGTCGGGCACAACAACAAACAGAGGGCCGGCCAACGTGGAAAATGTCAGACAATTCAATAGCTTCGCCGAGTTCTATCCGTATTACCTGAGCGAACACGGCAACAGCACCTGCCGGCGCCTGCATTTTATCGGCACCAGCCTGGTGATTTTTATTCTCGCCTTCGCCGTCGGCAAAGGTGCCTGGTGGCTGCTGTGGGTGTTGCCGGTGGCCGGCTACAGCTTTGCCTGGATCGGCCACTTCTTCTTTGAAAAGAACCGCCCGGCCACGTTCCAGCATCCGTTCTACAGCCTGCTGGGTGATTTCGTGATGTACCGCGACATGATTCTGGGCAAGGTACCGTTCTAAACCCGCAAAACAATAAGAGACATGTCGATGAGCCAACAGGCCCGCTTTACCCATATGCAGGACGGCACCCAGGAAGACTGGGCAATCATCGCTGCCGACTTCAGTGCCTACGCCCGCCAACTGCCCGGACGGATCCTCGCGCACCTGCGCCTGCTGGAAGGTGACTTCGGCGGTTTCCCGGTGGACCGCCTGACCCATTCCCTGCAAACCGCCAGCCGCGCCTGGCAAGATGGCCGCGACGAAGAATATGTGGTCTGCGCGCTGCTCCATGACATCGGCGACACCCTGGGTTCCTACAATCACCCGGACATTGCCGCCGCCATCCTCAAGCCGTTCGTCAGCCCGCAGAACCTGTGGATGGTGGAAAAGCACGGGATTTTCCAGGGTTACTATTTCTTTCATCATCTGGGTATGGATCGCCACCTGCGCGAGCAATTTGGCGAACACCCGCAGTACGAGCAAACCATCGAGTTCTGCGCACTGTATGACGCGGCGGCGTTCGACCCCGCCTATGCCACCCTGCCCCTGAGCTTTTTCGAACCGATGCTGGCGCGGGTCTTTGCCCAGCCGAAAAACTCGCTCTACAAAGCTGCCATGGAACGCCAGGCCAGCCTGTGACCTCTTGTCACTTGCGCCGGGTAGATGAAGGTTTGCGCATTTGGCGAGATAAAAGTCTTTTTGTCATTTGCAGTGCTGTATCCTGCCCAGGCTTTGTGAAAAGCGTGGCACATCTGCAATTGCACAACAGACCTTGCGAGGAGCGACGACGATGCACGAGATTCCCAATCTCCCCTTCCCAAGCCTGCACGAGACTGAGCAGCCAACCCCGCAACAGGCCGGCAGTGACAAACAAGCGCCGGCACAGGCAACACCGGTCGACAGCGATAGCGACGACTGACCGCAGCACCCAGACCGTGTGGAAAGCGTGACATTGCGCGCTTTCCACACCGCCTGAATCAAGAGACACGCCACATGCCCGATACCCCCCACAATTCCCCCGATGAAGCGTTACTCGGCGCCGCCCTGCAAATGGTCGACGTATGGAGCCGCCTCAGCCCGGAAAAACAGGCGCTGCTGCTCAAGCGCTTTGGCACCCAGGAAAACGCCCTGGCCGCGCTGGTGACCACGCGCATGCTCGACCCCGAAACCCCCTGATTTTTATCCTGTGGCGAGGGGGCTTGCCCCCGTTGGGCTGCGCAGCAGCCCCCCTGTCAGGTAAACCGAGGTGGCAGGTTTTGGGGCGGCTACGCCACCCGACGGGGGCAAGCCCCCTCGCCACAGCAAGCCCCCTAGCCACCACAAGCCCTCTGGTCACAGTAAGCCCCTTTGCCACAGTTGCCGTGGTGAATGATTTTCTGGCAGCGTAAAGCACCGGTATCATAAGCAACCTATCTTTTCCTGCCGCGACAGTGGATCTTTCCCATGCCAGATACCCAGCGCCCCATGGCGGTCACGCTGCAAGTCGTTTCCATCGTGCTGTTCACCTTTATCGGCTACCTGAATATCGGCATCCCCCTGGCCGTATTGCCGGGCTATGTCCACAGCGACCTGGGCTTTGGCGCCGTGATCGCGGGCCTGGTGATCAGCGTGCAGTACCTGGCCACCCTACTGAGCCGGCCCTACGCCGGGCGCATCATCGACAACCGCGGCAGCAAGCGCGCGGTGATGTACGGCCTGGCCGGTTGCGGCTTGAGCGGGGTGTTCATGCTGGCATCCGCCGCCCTGACCCACCTGCCGGCCCTGAGCCTGGCCAGCTTGTTGATTGGCCGGCTGGTGCTGGGCAGTGCCGAAAGCCTGGTGGGTTCGGGCTCCATTGGCTGGGGCATCGGCCGGGTCGGCGCGGTGAATACCGCCAAGGTCATCTCCTGGAACGGCATTGCCAGCTATGGCGCCCTGGCGATTGGCGCCCCGCTGGGGGTGCTGCTGGTCAGTCGGTTCGGGCTGTGGAGCATGGGTGCCAGCATTATTGCCCTGGCGGTGCTGGGCCTGTTGCTGGCCTGGCCGAAAGTCGCGGCGCCCATTGTGGTCGGCGAGCGCTTGCCCTTTATGCATGTGCTCGGTCGCGTGCTGCCCCACGGCTGCGGGCTGGCCCTGGGTTCCATCGGTTTTGGCACCATCGCCACGTTTATCACCCTGTATTACGCGACCCGCAACTGGGATAACGCAGTGCTGTGCCTGAGCCTGTTCGGCGCCAGCTTTATCGGGGCGCGGTTGCTGTTCGGCAACCTGATCAACCGGATCGGCGGGTTTCGCGTGGCGATTGCCTGCCTGTCGGTGGAAACCCTCGGCCTGCTGCTGTTATGGCTGGCCCCGAGCGCCGAGCTGGCCCTGGCGGGCGCGGCCTTGAGCGGTTTCGGGTTTTCCCTGGTGTTCCCGGCGCTGGGGGTTGAAGCGGTCAACCTGGTACCCGCCTCCAGCCGTGGCGCGGCGGTAGGGGCCTATTCGTTGTTTATCGACTTGTCATTGGGTATCACCGGGCCGCTGGCCGGGGCGATTGCGGCGGGTTTCGGCTTTGCCTCGATCTTTTTGTTTGCCGCGCTGGCGGCCTTCGCCGGGCTGCTGCTGAGCCTGTACCTGTATCGCCAGGCCCCCAAATACCGCGACGAACGTAACGCCGGCTAGAAATCCACCTTGCCGCGCCCGGCCTTGATGCTGCCGCGCTTGGTCTTGGATTCCAGGCGACGCTTTTTCGAGCCCAGGGTGGGCTTGGTCGGGCGGCGTTTTTTCTCGACCTTGGTCGCGCTGAGGATCAACTCCACCAGGCGCTCCAGGGCATCGGCGCGGTTCTGTTCCTGGGTCCGGTATTGCTGGGCCTTGAGGATCAATACGCCGTCGCTGGTAATCCGACTGTCACGCAGTGCCAGCAAGCGTTCCTTGTAGAACGGCGGCAGCGACGAAGCGCCGATATCGAAGCGCAAGTGCACGGCGCTGGAGACCTTGTTGACGTTCTGCCCGCCAGCGCCCTGGGAGCGGATAGCCGTCAACTCGATTTCGGCATCGGGCAGGTGCACGTTACTGGAGATCACCAACATCGAAAGCGGGTCCGTGAGCGAGGGTAGAGGCCGGGTTGCCGGCCCCTACGCGGTGGGCTAGGGGTTCAGCGAGGATACAGCACTCACGTCAGCCTGAGCCTTGCGCTTGTTCTTGAGCACATAGCACACCCACATAAAGGCCAGCCAGACAGGAATCGCATACACCGAGACCTGGATCCCCGGAATCAACAACATGACCCCCAGGATAAACACCACAAACGCCAGGCACACGTAGTTGCCATAGGGGTACCACAGCGCCTTGAACAGTGGCACCTGACCGGTGCGGTTCATGTGCTGGCGGAACTTGAAGTGCGAGAAGCTGATCATCGCCCAGTTGATCACCAACGTGGCCACCACCAGGGACATCAGCAATTCCAGGGCATGCTGCGGGATCCAGTAGTTCATCAACACCGCCACCAGGGTGACGGCCGCCGAGGCAAGGATCGAACGCACCGGTACACCGCGCTTGTCGATCTTCGCCAACGCCGCCGGGGCGTCGCCTTGCTCGGCCATGCCCAGCAGCATGCGGCTGTTGCAGTAGGTGCCGCTGTTGTACACCGACAGCGCCGCCGTCAGCACCACGAAGTTGAGGATATGCGCGGCGGTGTTGCTGCCCAGCATCGAGAACACCTGCACGAACGGGCTGCCGCTATAGGCATCGCCGGAAGCATTCAGGGTCACCAGCAGGCTGTCCCACGGCGTCAGCGACAGCAGCACTACCAGGGCGCCAATGTAGAAAATCAGGATGCGGTAGATCACCTGATTGATCGCCTTGGGGATCACGGTGCGTGGCTGGTCCGCTTCAGCGGCGGTAAAACCGAGCATTTCCAGGCCGCCAAAGGAGAACATGATGATTGCCATGGCCATCACCAGGCCGCCGACACCATGGGGGAAGAACCCGCCGTGTTCCCACAGGTTGGTCACCGACGCCTGGGGCCCGCCGGTGCCGCTGACCAGCAGGTAGCTGCCCAGGGCGATCATGCCGATAATCGCCACCACCTTGATAATCGCAAACCAGAACTCGGCTTCGCCAAACACTTTGACGTTGGCCAGGTTGATCACATTGATCAGCACGAAAAAGGCCGCCGCCGAGACCCAGGTCGGAATCTCCGGCCACCAGTAATGCACATACTTGCCGACCGCCGTCAGCTCCGACATGCCCACCAGGATATAGAGGATCCAGCAGTTCCAGCCCGACAAGAAGCCTGCGAAACCGCCCCAGTACTTGTGGGCAAAATGGCTGAAGGAACCGGCCACTGGCTCTTCGACGATCATTTCGCCCAACTGGCGCATGATCATAAAGGCAATGAAACCGCAGATGGCATAGCCGAGGATCATCGACGGGCCGGCTGACTTCAGCACCCCCGCCGAGCCCAGGAACAGGCCGGTACCGATCGCGCCACCGAGGGCGATCAATTGAATATGACGATTTTTCAGGCCGCGCTTCAGTTCGCCTGAATGCGAGTTGGGTCCACTCATGAAAAGGGTCTCACGCAAGGTTTGATGATGTTCAATACACGATGCTGCTTTGAAACCGACTCAAGCAGCGCCGATCAAACCCCAGCGCAAACACCAGGAGTCCAGCGTCTTTCTAACGGTCATGCGTCACCTGTTTGTTTTTATCTGTGACGAAATCGAACCCGTCCGGCTTATGGCCGGGCGGAGTTAACAAGGCAGCTAGCCTTGGCCTTTTGCGTGGGTACGCAAGGGGGGGTCACAGTAAAACGCGGCGCATTGTACACCGCTCGATCCGCTAGGGAGGGTTGCGGGAGAGATTGTTCGTCAAATGGAAGATTTTCTTTACACAGAAAGTTCATCAAGAGCACGCCCTGCGTAGGCTCAGCCCAATCGTAAAATAATCGTTACATAGCGGAAGCCATTCCTGACACACCACCGACTCCCCGTGGCGAGCGGGCTTGCCCGTTGGACTGCGCAGCAGTCCCTTGAAAGAACAACCCAGTCAACCAGGCAGACCGAGACAGCAGAGTGTGGGGCTGCTGCGCAGCCCGACGCGGGCAAGCCCGCTCGCCACACAGCGTGCAAAAAAAAACGCCAACCCGCAGGTTGACGCTTTTTCTTACAGCTTAAAGCTTGCTGCTGCTCTTAAGGCTTCTTACGCCCAAACCCCGGACGCTGGCCGGAACCTGCCGGTGCGCCACGGCGCTTGCCCGACGGCTCGTCCGCGACCAGTTTGAGCCCTGGGCGCTTTTTCGGCGCGGGCTTGGCTGGACGCTTGGCACCTTCGGCTGGGCGATCAGTCTGCGGAGCACCACGGCCGGTATCGCCACGGTTGCTGCGACCGCCCGTTGGTGCTTCGCCACGACCGGCAGGCCGCGGGGTACGCGGTGCACGCTCGCCATCCTGACGGGCTGGAGCCGATGGACGACGATCGCCCTCGATCTGCGGCTGACGGGAAATACGACCGCCTGTAGCCGGAGCATCCAGCGCCGGGCGCAAGGTGCGCGCAACGCGTTCGGTACGTGCCACCGGGCGCGACGATTTACGCTGCATGCGCTCCAGCTTGTCTTTGCTCTTGGCATTCATCTGCGGCATGGCCACAGGGGTCAGGCCCACTTCAGCACTGAGGATGTCGACTTCGTACTGGCTCATTTCGCGCCAGCGACCCATCGGCAGGTCCGAGTTGAGGAACACCGGGCCGAAACGCACGCGCTTCAGGCGGCTGACCACCAGGCCCTGGGATTCCCACAGGCGACGTACTTCACGGTTACGCCCTTCCATCACCACGCAGTGGTACCAGTGGTTGAAACCTTCGCCACCGGGGGCCTGCTTGATGTCGGTGAACTTGGCCGGGCCGTCTTCCAGCACCACGCCAGCCTTGAGGCGTTCGATCATCTCGTCATCGACTTCACCCCGTACACGTACCGCGTACTCACGGTCCATCTCGTAGGACGGGTGCATCAGGCGGTTGGCCAGTTCACCGTCGGTGGTGAACATCAGCAAGCCGGTGGTGTTGATGTCCAGGCGGCCGATGTTGATCCAACGGCCTTCTTTAGGCTTGGGCATCTTGTCGAACACGGTTGGACGGCCTTCCGGGTCGTCACGGGTGCAAATCTCGCCGTCGGGCTTGTTGTACATGATCACGCGGCGCACCGATTCGGCGGCCTCTTCACGCTTGATGACCTTGCCATCAATGGTGATCGCATCATGCAGATCGACGCGCTGGCCCAGGGTGGCTTCGACGCCATTGACCTTGATGCGCTTCTGGGTGATCCAGGCTTCTACGTCGCGGCGCGAGCCGACGCCGATGCGGGCGAGGACTTTTTGCAGTTTCTCGCCGGCTGGGCCGATTTCCTGGCTGTCGTTCTGGTCTTGGTCTTTCATCTTAAGCACCTCCCGGTGTGTCGATTCAGGCGTGGCCTGAAGGTATTGAAACTGTTGTCTTGGGCGAACGCATCGCCGAAGGGTCGCGAATCATACGCTCATGGCGCGCATTGCGCATCAGAGACTAGTCGATATGGGCCGGCTCATTTGCTTTTCCGCCGACCGGTGGCACCCAGGGCGATCAGCCGCAGCTCGGCTTCGGCCAGCACCGCGCGCTTGTCGACCTTGTCGAGCTTCTTCCAGGCCCGGATCTCACGCTTGCTGCGCCCGCAGCCGACGCAGATATCGTCGCTGAACTTGCAGAGGCTGATGCAGGGGTCTTTGGTGGAGCTCATATACATTCTCCCTGGTGCAGAAGATCCAATGTGGGAGCGGGCTTGCTCGCGATTGCGGTAGATCAGTCATATATCCAGTGGCTGACACTCCGCAATCGCGAGCAAGCCCGCTCCCACATTTGCTTCTGGGTCAGTCTTCGAATTCGCGGCGTTCGTTTTCGATGGCTTCGGCCAGTGCCCGGGCTTCGGCTTCTTCTTCGCTCAACTCGGGCTGTTCCAGGGCAGCGACGGCGGCCAGCAGTTTTTCGCGGGCCGCAGCCACGCCGAGGATATCCTCCTCGGGGGCCGCTTCCACGTTTACCTCAAGTTCAGGCTCAGGCTCAGACTCAGGCGCCACCGCCCCATCACGCAGCAAGTCATCAAAGTCGGTCTTGATCCCCTGCTCCATATCGTCCAGCTCCAGCAGCAAGGTGTGGAAACTGGTCTCGTCCTTCGGCTCTTCCGGCTCGGCGCTGGCATCAGCCAGCTCCTGCAAGCCGGGCGGCACCGGGGCATCGTCGAAATCGAGCACCGGTTCGGCCTCGATCTCGCGCAGCTCGGCCAAGGGCGGCAGGTCGTCGAGGTTCTTCAGGTTGAAGTGATCGAGAAACACCTTGGTGGTGGCGAACATCGCGGGTTTGCCGGGTACGTCGCGGTAGCCGACGATACGGATCCACTCGCGCTCCAGCAGCGTCTTGACGATATGGCTGTTGACTGCCACGCCGCGCACGTCTTCGATCTCGCCACGGGTGATGGGCTGGCGATAGGCAATCAGCGCCATGGTTTCCAGCATCGCCCGGGAATACCGTTGCGGGCGCTCTTCCCACAGGCGCCCCACCCACGGCGAAAACTTCTCACGGATCTGCAAGCGATAGCCCGAGGCCACTTCGCGCAGTTCAAAAGCACGGCCGTCACAGGATTTACGCAGGATTTCCAGGGCCTTCTTGAACACCGGCGGTTCCGGGCGCTCGGCCTCTTCAAACAGTTCAAACAGGCGTTCCAGCGATTGCGGCTTGCCCGAGGCCAAGAGGAAGGCTTCCAACAGCGGTGCCAGTTCGCGAGGTTCAGTCAGATTCATCAATTCAGCTCGTTATTCGGCTCGCGCCCGCACGTGGATAGCCGCAAAAGGCTCATTCTGCACCAGCTCGACCAAGGATTCCTTGACCAGCTCGAGGATCGCCATAAAGGTCACCACCACGCCCAGGCGCCCTTCTTCGGCGGTAAACAGCTCGACAAACGGCACAAAGCCGCCGCCCTTGAGACGCTCCAGCACATCGCTCATACGCTCGCGGGTGGACAAGGCTTCGCGGCTGACCTGGTGGCTTTCAAACATATCGCCACGGCGCAGCACCTCGGCCATGGACATCAACAGTTCTTCCAGGCTCACATCCGGCAATAATTTGCGCGCCCGGGCTTCCGGGGCATCGAGCTTGGGCACCACTACGTCACGGCCCACGCGGCTCAAGCCATCAATGCCTTCGGCGGCAGCCTTGAAGCGCTCGTATTCCTGCAGGCGGCGGATCAGCTCGGCGCGGGGATCGTCCTCTTCGGCTTCGATTGTCTCGGAACGCGGCAGCAGCATGCGCGACTTGATCTCCGCCAGCATCGCCGCCATCACCAGGTACTCGGCGGCCAGTTCCAGGCGCACCGACTGCATCAACTCGACATAGCCCATGTACTGGCGGGTAATTTCCGCCACAGGGATATCGAGGATATTGATGTTCTGCTTGCGGATCAGGTACAGCAGCAAGTCCAGCGGACCCTCGAAGGCCTCAAGGAACACTTCCAGGGCATCCGGCGGGATATACAGGTCCAGGGGCATTTCCATGACCGCCTGGCCGTAGACCATGGCAAATGGCAGCTCCTGCTGGGCGCCGGCCTGACTGTCGACGGTTTCCACGGCCGACATTCAGGCCTCGACCAGGAACGGTGCTGGGTCGCCACAACCCACACGGATCACCTCCGGCTCGCCGTCGGCCAGGTTGATCACGGTGGACGCCTTGTTGCCGCCGTACCCGCCGTCGATGATCAGGTCTACGTGCTTTTCCAGGAGTTGGCGCATTTCATAGGGATCTTCCAGCGGCTCAGTGTCGCCGGGCATGATCAACGACACGCTCATCAGCGGCTCACCCAGCTCAGCCAGCAGCGCCAGGGCAATGGGGTGCTCCGGCACCCGCAGGCCGATAGTGCGCTTTTTCGGGTGCAGCAACAGACGCGGCACCTCGCGGGTGGCATTCAGAATAAAGGTGTACGGCCCCGGCGTATGGGCCTTGAGCAGGCGGAAAGTGCCGGTATCGACTTTGGCGAACAGGCCCAATTGCGACAGGTCGCTGCAAATCAGCGCAAAGTTGTGATTCTTGTCCAGTTCGCGCAGGCGTCTTACGCGCTCCACGGCGTTCTTGTCGCCGATCTGGCAACCGATGGCGTAGGAGGAATCCGTGGGGTAGATCACCACGCCGCCGCCTCGAATGATCTCCACGGCCTGCTTGATCAGCCGCGCTTGCGGGTTTTCCGGGTGAATCTGGAAAAATTGACTCACGTTCTCTACCTGTTCAGACGGTGGCGGTAATGGGGTCATGCTTGAATCGCCCCCACAGGAGCGGCAAGTCTTCCGGGACCGGGCGATATTCGCCGATCTCCGACCAGCCGCCTGGGCCATGGAAATCACTGCCGGCACTGACCAGCAGACCAAATTCACGGGCAAGAATCGCCAGGCTGCCAACCTGTTCGGCGGGTTGATGCCCATTGACCACTTCGATGGCGTGGCCACCCGCTTGAATATAGTCGCCTATCAGCTTGCGACGCTTGCTGCGGGTAAAATCGTAATGCCAGGGGTGCGCCAGGCTGACCCAGGCCCCGGAAGCACGCAACGTGGCAACCGTGTCCTCCAGAGTCGGCCAGTGCAGCTTGACGTCCCCCAGCTTGCCGGCGCCCAGCCATTTGCGGAACGCTTCGGCGCGGTCCTTGACGAACCCTTCACGCACCATCCAGTCGGCAAAATGCGGACGGGCCGGCGCGTTGCCGCTGTCGCCCAGCTCCTGCTGGATCGCTCGGGCGCCCTCCAGCGCGTTGGGCATTCCCTTGAGCGCCAGTTTGCGGCTTATTTCTTCGGACCGCAGCCAGCGGCCATCGTGCAAATTGGCAATGGCCGCCACCAATGGCGGGGCCGTGACGTCAAAACCGTAGCCCAGGACATGAATGGTCGCGCCGCCCCAGGTGCAGGACAATTCGACGCCATTGACCAGATGCATCCCCAGGGCCGTGGCGGCACTACGCGCCTCTTCCAGGCCTTCGAGGGTGTCGTGGTCAGTCAGCGACAGGACTCGCACGCCTTTTTCAAACGCACGCGCAACCAGTACCGCGGGCGCCAGGGCGCCGTCGGAGGCCGTGCTGTGGCAGTGCAAATCAACATTCACGGAAGTGTGTAACCTCAAGTCAGCTGGCGCTTTCGCTACCAAGGATGTTTGTTATTATGCCGCCACATCCAGCTTCTGGCTCTTACTGTGAAACAATTCATCGACTTCATCCCGCTGTTGCTGTTCTTCATCGTTTTCAAAACCGATCCACGGGTCCTTGATATCGGCGGCCATGAGCTGTCGTTCGGCGGCATCTACAGCGCCACGGCGGTGCTGATCATCAGCTCCCTAGTGGTCTACGGCGCGATCTTCATCTCCCAGCGCAAGCTGGAAAAAAGCCAGTGGCTGACCCTGATCGCCTGCCTGGTCTTTGGCGGCCTGACCCTGGCCTTCCACAGCGAGACCTTCCTGAAATGGAAAGCCCCGGTGGTCAACTGGCTGTTTGCCCTGGCCTTTATCGGTAGCCACTTCATTGGTGATCGCCTGCTGATCAAGCGGATCATGGGCCACGCCCTGAGCCTGCCGGAGCCGATCTGGACCCGCCTGAATATCGCCTGGATCGGGTTTTTCCTGTTCTGTGGCGCGGCCAACCTGTTCGTGGCCTTTACCTTCCAGAGCTACTGGGTCGACTTCAAGGTGTTCGGCAGCCTGGGCATGACCGTGGTGTTCCTGGTTGCCCAGGGTATCTACCTGTCGCGCCATCTGCATGACACCGACCCCACCACGCCAAAAACCGAGGACTGACATGCTCTACGCCATCATCGCCACCGACGTCGCCAACTCCCTGGAAAAACGCCTGTCCGTTCGCCCGGCCCACGTGGAACGCCTCAAGGCGCTGCAGGCCGAGGGGCGCTTGGTGATCGCCGGCCCGCACCCGGCGGTCGACAGCAATGATCCGGGGGACGCTGGCTTCACCGGCAGCCTGATCATCGCCGAGTTCGCCTCCCTGGCCGATGCCCAGGCCTGGGCCAAGGCCGATCCGTATGTGGCGGCCGGCGCCTATGCCGATGTCGTGGTCAAACCGTTCAAACAAGTCCTGCCCTGATCCCGGTGGTGCTGAACCTATTGGGCTCGGCAAACGCCTAATCGCTCATTATTCTCGGTAACCTGCCGACAACGTTCTGAATATTCGTGTGGAATCAGGAGTTCCGATGCGCTTACGTCAGTTGTGTCTGTTGGCAGTGTTAACGATCGGGGCTACGGCCCAGGCTGAAGAAACCTCGAACACCGGCAGTTCCACGCCCCTGTCCTTGAGTGCCGGCAGCCAGATCACCGAGTTGCAGCAACGCTTGAAAGAAAGCGAACGCCTGCGCGAAGAGCTGAGCAAACAATTGCAGACTGCCGATGCTGCCCGCGAGAGTGCGCAACTGAGCCGGCTGCGCCAGGACAATCAGCGCCTGGCCCAGCAACTCAAGGAAGCACAAGGTGGCGCCCTGCCACGCTGGCTCACTGACCAGCAGCAGTGGTTTGTGATTGGTGCGGGAGTTGCGCTGGTCGCCCTGCTGTGCGGTATCTTCGCCAGTGGCGGGCATCGGCGCCGTCGACAATGGCTAAATTGAGTGAGTCATGAGCGAGCTGTTACTGATAGATGATGACCAGGAGCTTTGTGAGCTGCTGACCAGTTGGTTGAGCCAGGAAGGTTTCCAGGTGCGCGCTTGCCATGACGGCGTGAGCGCGCGCAAAGCCCTGGCCGAAGCCGCGCCGGCGGCGGTGGTGCTGGATGTGATGCTGCCCGACGGCAGCGGCCTGGAGTTGCTCAAGCAATTGCGCGCCGACCACCCGGAGTTGCCGGTACTGATGCTCTCGGCCCGGGGCGAGCCCCTGGACCGGATCCTCGGCCTGGAACTGGGTGCCGATGACTACCTGGCCAAGCCCTGCGACCCCCGCGAACTGACCGCCCGCCTGCGGGCGGTACTGCGCCGCAGCCACCCGACGGCGGTGTCGACCCAGCTGGAACTGGGCGACCTGTGCTTCAGCCCAGTGCGTGGTGTGGTGATCATCGACCATCAGGAACTGACCCTCACCCTGTCCGAAAGCCGCCTGCTGGAAGCCTTGCTGCGCCAGCCGGGCGAGCCCCTGGACAAGCAGGAGCTGGCGCAGATCGCCCTGGGGCGCAAGCTGACCTTGTATGACCGCAGCCTGGACATGCACGTCAGCAACCTGCGCAAGAAAATCGGCCCGCATGCCGACGGCCGCCCGCGGATCGTTGCATTGCGCAGCCGTGGCTACTACTACAGCCTCTGAACCCCCTGCAGGAGCCGGCAAGCCGGCGCCTACAGGTTTGTAAGCCCCCACCCAATCCGTCTTTACCCAAGCTTTACCCTTCCCTGACCGCCGCTGACCTTGATCTTCGTAATCTACTCACATCCGGACTCACCGGAACCGAGACAAGGAGAAACACCATGCGCAAGACCCTTATCGCTCTGATGTTCGCCGCAGCCCTGCCGACCGTCGCCATGGCCATGCCAGAAGGCCATGGCCCGATGGGCGGCCCTGAAGGCCACATGATGGGTGGCCCGGGCCACGGCGGTGAACACGGCATGCGCGGCAAAGGCGGCCCGTTCAGCCAACTGGACCTGACCCGCGAGCAGCGCCAGCAGATCGGCAAACTGATGGGCGAACAACGGGAAGGCCGCCAACAACTGGTCAAGAAGTACCTGGACAAACTCCCGGCCGCTGACCAGAAGGCCATGAAGGACGAAATGGCCGCCGCCAAGCAGAAAACCCAGGCGGATATCCGCGCCCTGCTCAAGCCTGACCAGCAGAAGAAGTTCGACGAAATGGCGAAGAAACGCGCCGAGCGTCAAGCCGAGTGGCAGCAGTTCCAGGCCTGGAAAGCGCAACAACCGCAAAAAGCGCAATAATGCGTTAGCAACCTCCCAGCCCAGTGGCCCGTGCCGCTGGGCTTTTCCTGTTTGAGGGTTTCCTGTGCGTTCACTCTTCTGGCGCATCCTTGCCAGTTTCTGGCTGGCTATCGCTCTGGTTGCCGGGCTGTCGATCCTGCTTGGGCATATGCTCAACCAGGACGCATGGATTCTCAGCCGCCATCCCGGCCTCAACAACCTGGCCGAAGAATGGACCCAGCGTTATGAAACCCAGGGCGAGGACGCCGCCCAGGATTTGTTGCAACAGCGCAAACGCCAGTACCACGTCGATGTGCAGGTGCTCAACGAGAGCGGCGACCCGGTGGTGCGTGGCACCTTCCCGCGCCGCGCCGCCGCCTTCGAAGCCCGCCAGCATGAGAGCCATGAGGGCCGGCTACCGTGGCGCCGCCTGACGGCCGAGTACACCAGTGAAAAAACCGGCGATACCTACCTGCTGATCTATCGCATCGCCCTGCCGGAACTGGATGCCTGGCACCGCAGCAGCCTGCTCTGGCCCTTGAGTGCCCTGGCGATTGCGTTGGTGGTGCTGACCCTGTTCAGCCTGCTGGTGACCCTGTCCATCACTCGCCCCCTCAGCCGTCTGCGCGGTGCAGTGCATGACCTGGGCCAGACCACGTACCAGCAAAACAGCCTGGCGCGCCTGGCCGACCGACGTGATGAATTTGGCGTACTGGCCACCGACTTCAACCGCATGGGCGCTCGCCTGCAAAGCCTGATCGGCAGCCAGCGGCAATTGCTGCGCGATGTGTCCCACGAACTGCGCTCGCCCCTGGCGCGCCTGCGGATCGCCCTGGCCCTGGCGGAACGCGCCACGCCCGAAGCCCGGGAGAAGCTCTGGCCGCGCCTGACCCTGGAATGTGATCGCCTGGAAGCCTTGATCAGCGAGATCCTGGTGCTGGCGCGGGTCGACGCCGACAACGCCAGCGCCGAAGACATCGACCTCAACGCCCTGCTCAAGACCCTGCAAAAGGACGCCCAACTCGGCGCCCCGGAGCAGCAGGTGCAACTGCAAGCCGAGCCGGCGCTGCAACTCAAGGGCTGGCCCCATATGATCGAGCGGGCGCTGGACAACCTGTTGCGTAATGCCCAGCGCTTCAACCCTCCCACCCAGCCGATTGAAGTCCAGGCCCAGCGCCAAGGCGAACGCATTGTGATCAGCGTGCGCGACCACGGCCCGGGCGTGGAGGCCGAACACCTGCAAAAACTGGGCGAGCCGTTTTACCGCGCCCCCGGGCAAACCGCCCAAGGTCATGGGCTGGGCCTGGCCATCGCCCGCCGGGCCGCCGAACGTCATGGCGGCAGCTTGAGCCTGGCCAATCACCCGGAGGGCGGATTTATCGCCACCCTGGACTTGCCCTTGCAGCCGGGGATTGCAGCACACCCCTGAAGATCTTCTATGATGGCCCCTCTCTTATGGAGGGCCTTTGATGACTGATCTGCTCACCTCGATCCAGCGTGCACTCGATCTGCCGCCCACGCCGCTGGCGACCACTGAAGCCGGCGCCCTGCCGTCAACCTTCGCTGTCACCGAGCTGGCCTGCGCCAGCATCGGGGCTGCAGGTCAGGCCATAGCCCGGCTGCTGGAACAACAAACCGGGCGTCTGCCCCTGGTCTGCGTCGACCCGCGCCTAGCCTCCTTCTGGTTCTCCAGCTCCCTGCGCCCACTGGGCTGGAGCGTACCGCCGCTGTGGGATCCGATTGCCGGCGACTACGCCTGCGCTGACGGCTGGATTCGTCTGCACACCAACGCCCCCCACCACCGCGCAGCTGCCGAGCGTGTACTGGGGCAGGTCGCGGATCGGGCGGCGATGGCGCTCAAGGTCGCCTCCTGCAACGCCGCCGAGCTTGAGCAGGCGATTGTCGATGAGGCCGGCTGCGCCGCGCAGATGCGCACCTGGCAGCAGTGGCAGGCTCATCCCCAAGGGTTGGCGGTCAATCAGGAACCGTTGGTGGCATGGGAGCGCTTCGAGGCAGCCGGCAACACCACCTGGCTGGGCAACGTGGCGCGCCCGTTGGCGGGGGTCAAGGTACTGGACCTGACCCGCGTTCTGGCCGGTCCTGTGGCCAGCCGTTTTCTCGCAGGGCTTGGCGCCGACGTATTACGCATCGACTCCCCCACCTGGAACGAACCAGGGGTCGTGCCGGAAATGACCCTGGGCAAACGCTGCGCGCGCCTGGACCTTAAAAACACCGACGACCGGCAATTGTTCGAAGGTTTGCTCAAGGATGCCGACATTCTGTTTCACGGTTATCGGGCCGATGCACTAGAGCAACTGGGTTACAACGCGAGCGCACTGCAGCAACTCGCCCCCGGCCTGATCGACGTCAGCCTCAACGCCTACGGCTGGAGCGGCCCGTGGCGCAATCGCCGGGGCTTCGACAGCCTGGTGCAGATGAGCAGCGGCATCGCCCACGCCGGCATGCAATGGAAGCAGGCGGATAAACCCGTGCCGCTGCCGGTGCAGGCGCTGGACCATGCCACCGGTTACCTGATGGCGGCCAGTGCGATACGGGCCTTGGCCGAGCGTTTAAGCAGCGGGCATGGGGGGTCGGCCCGGCTGTCGCTGGCGCGTACGGCGAAATTGTTGATCGAGGCGGGACAAGACGTGAAGCAGCCAGCGCTGCGTGAAGAAGAACCGGGTGATCAGGGGCTGCTGGTGGAGCAGACGGCCTGGGGGGCGGCGCATCGGTTGCTGGCGCCGGTCACTCTTGCCGGGACACCGCTGCAGTGGGATTTGCCGGCTGGGGAATTGGGCGCGCATCGGGCACGGTGGTGACCTTGAAATGGTCATCGCGGGCAAGCCCGGCTCCCACAGTTGACCGGGTACACGATCAACTGCGGGAGCGGGCTTGCCCGCGATAAGGCCCTCCCCAGCACAATCAACCAAGCGTCATGCTCACAGGGTCAGCACCCCGCTATACAACCCATACGCCGCCAGGCTCGCCCCGGCAATCACGCAACTGAAAATCCCCTTTTCCAGCAAGGTAAACAGCGGCTGGCCCTGCTCGCGCTTGGCCTGGGCAAACAGAATCACCCCAGGTGCATACAGCAACGCCGACAGCAGCAGGTATTTCAAGCCCCCGGCATACAGCAGCCACACCGCATAGCCCAGGGCAATCACGCCGACCAGCAGGTCCTTGAGCCGCTGGCCATGGGCTTCTTCGTAGGTTTCTCCGCGCCCGCACAACAACACGGCATAGGCCGCCGACCATAAATACGGCACGAGGATCATCGACGACGCCAGGTAGATCAACGTGGTGTAAGTGCTGGCCGAAAACAGCGTGATCACCAGGAACAGCTGGATCATCACATTGGTCAGCCACAACGCATTGACCGGCACGCGGTTGGCATTTTCCTTTTTCAGGAAGGCCGGCATGGTCTTGTCATGGGCAGTGGCGTAGAGAATCTCGGCACACAGCAAGGCCCATGACAGCAACGCCCCCAGCAGCGACACCGCCAGGCCGATGCTGATCAACATTGCGCCCCAGGGGCCGACGATATGTTCCAGCACGCCCGCCAGTGAGGGGTTCTGCAAGTTGGCCAACTCGGGCTGGCTCATGATCCCCAGGGACAGCACGTTGACCAGCACCAGCAGGGCCAGCACTCCGACAAACCCGATCACCGTGGCGCGGCCCACGTCCGAGCGTTTTTCCGCGCGCGCCGAGTACACGCTGGCCCCTTCGATACCGATAAACACAAACACGGTGACCAGCATCATATTGCGCACCTGGTCCATCACCCCACCGAACTGCGGGTTGCCCAGGCCCCAGATATCCCGGGTGAATACATCCGCCTTGAAGGCCACGGCGGCGATCACGATAAACATCAGCAGCGGTACGATCTTGGCCACGGTGGTGACCTGGTTGATAAACGCTGCCTCCTTGATCCCGCGCATCACCAGAAAATGCACAGCCCACAGCAGCAACGACGCGCAACCGATCGCCACCGGCGTGTTGCCCTGGCCGAACACCGGAAAAAAATAGCCCAGGGTGCTGAACAGCAACACGAAATAGCCGACGTTGCCCATCCAGGCGCTGATCCAGTAGCCCCAGGCTGACGAGAAACCCATGTAGTCGCCAAACCCCGCCTTGGCGTAGGCATACACCCCGGAGTCGAGGTTGGGCTTGCGGTTGGCCAGGGTCTGGAACACGAACGCGAGGGTCAACATGCCAATGGCAGTGATCCCCCAACCGATCAGGATCGCCCCCACCTCGGCCCGCGCAGCCATGTTCTGTGGCAACGAGAAGATTCCGCCGCCAATCATCGAGCCCACCACCAATGCCACCAGGGCACTGAGACGCAGCTTTTGTGCCGGTTGCGACATAGAAACTCCTGCAGATAAAACAGTTATTGAGCGCTGCACTCAGCTAATTTATCGAAATCAATCAATGTTTATTAGCTATAGCGAATAAAACTGCTCGCCTCATAACTTAATGACATTTCAATTAGTCGAGTTTAGGTAAATTTAGAATTTAAATACGGCTTGTCTTTTATCCATGGGAGGTATTTGGCAAAGCCTCTGAAAAAGTTTGCACATCTGCGAAAACGGGCTAGCTTCAAGCGTCCACGTCTTGCGCACAAAAGGATTAACCCGAACGGAGAGATGCTCTGAAATGAGCATATCCGGGCAATTATACGCCTGTAGCATTTATTCATAAGTCTTTAATTCACAATGGAATGTGCCAATGAAGTGATCTAAGTCAGCTATTTGAATAGCGCACAGTTTTATTCTGTGGTCTCTCTTCTCCTGCATTGGAGTCACGCAATGTCTGAATCTCCCGGAAAACTTCGATTAGGCGCCCTTGTTGCTCTTGTTGTGGGCTCAATGATTGGCGGCGGGATCTTCTCGTTGCCACAGAACATGGCCGCCAGCGCCGATGTCGGTGCGGTGTTGATTGGTTGGGTTATCACTGCCGTGGGTATGTTGACCCTGGCCTTTGTATTCCAGACCCTGGCCAATCGCAAACCTGACCTGGACGGCGGCGTGTACGCCTACGCCAAGGCCGGTTTTGGCGACTACATGGGTTTCTCGTCAGCCTGGGGCTACTGGATCAGTGCCTGGCTGGGCAACGTCGGCTACTTCGTGTTGCTGTTCAGCACCCTGGGCTACTTCTTCCCCATCTTCGGCGAAGGCAACACCCCGGCGGCAGTGATCGGCGCCTCGGTGCTGTTGTGGGCCGTGCATTTTCTGGTATTGCGCGGGATCAAGGAGGCGGCGTTTATCAACCTGGTGACCACCGTCGCCAAGATCGTACCGCTGGTGCTGTTTGTATTGATCGCGCTGTTCGCGTTCAAGCTGGACATCTTCACCGCTGATATCTGGGGCCTGAAAAACCCCGACCTGGGCAGCGTGATGAACCAGGTGCGCAACATGATGCTGGTCACCGTCTGGGTATTTATCGGTATCGAAGGCGCGAGCATCTTCTCGTCCCGTGCCGAAAAACGCTCGGACGTGGGCAAGGCCACCGTCATCGGCTTTATCACCGTGCTGCTGTTCCTGATGCTGGTGAACGTGCTGTCCCTGGGCATCATGACCCAACCGGAACTGGCCAAGCTGCAGAACCCGTCGATGGCCGCCGTGCTGGAGCATGTGGTCGGCCACTGGGGCGCGGTGCTGATCAGCGTCGGCTTGATCATCTCGCTGCTGGGTGCGCTGCTGTCGTGGGTGCTGCTGTGTGCAGAGATCATGTTCGCCGCTGCCAAAGACCACACCATGCCGGAGTTCCTGCGTAAGGAAAACGCCAACCATGTGCCGGTCAACGCCCTGTGGCTGACCAATGCCATGGTCCAGGTCTTCCTGGTGATCACCCTGTTTTCCGCCAGTACCTACCTGTCGCTGATCTACCTCGCCACCTCGATGATCCTGGTGCCCTACCTGTGGTCGGCGGCCTACGCGCTGCTGCTGGCAGTGCGCGGCGAGACCTACGAGGCGGCCCTGGCCGAGCGCAAGAAAGACCTGTTTATCGGCGCCGTCGCTCTGATCTACGCGGTCTGGCTGCTGTATGCCGGTGGCACCAAGTACCTGCTGCTGTCCGCCCTGCTCTACGCCCCTGGCGCGATCCTGTTCGCCAAGGCCAAGCGTGAACTGGGCAAACCGATTTTCACCAACGTCGAGAAGCTGATTTTCGCCGCAGTGGTCATTGGCGCCCTGGTGGCGGCCTATGGGCTCTACGACGGCTTCCTGACCCTGTAACACCTGAATCTTTATGTTCACTGGAGGATCTGTAATGACCACGGAAAAAGTTAAGTACGGCGTACATTCCGAAGCCGGCAAACTGCGCAAAGTCATGGTGTGTTCCCCAGGTCTGGCCCATCAGCGGCTGACCCCCAACAATTGCGACGAACTGTTGTTCGATGACGTGCTCTGGGTTGCCCAGGCCAAGCGGGACCATTTCGACTTCGTCACCAAGATGCGCGAACGCGATATTGATGTGCTGGAAATGCACAACCTGCTGACCGACATTGTTGCCATCCCCGCAGCCCTGGACTGGATCCTGGAGCGCAAGATCACTGCCGATACAGTTGGCCTGGGCCTGGCCGATGAAGTCGGTTCCTGGCTGCGCAGCCTGGAGCCGCGCAAGATCGCCGAGTTCCTGATCGGTGGCGTGTCGGCCGATGACCTGCCGAGCAGCTTTGGTGGCAAGACCATCGAGATGTTCCGCGACTTCCTCGGCCACTCAAGCTTTATCCTGCCGCCGCTGCCCAACACCCAGTTCACCCGCGACACCACCTGCTGGATCTACGGTGGCGTAACGCTCAACCCGATGTACTGGCCGGCGCGACGTCAGGAAACCCTGCTGACCACCGCCATCTACAAGTTCCACCCCGAGTTCACCAACGCCGACTTCCAGATCTGGTACGGCGACCCTGACCTGCAACACGGTGCAGCCACCCTGGAAGGCGGCGACGTGATGCCGATTGGCAACGGCGTGGTCTTGATCGGTATGGGCGAGCGCTCGTCCCACCAGGCCATCGGCCAACTGGCGCGCAACCTGTTCAAGAACAAGGCCGTGGAAAAAGTCATCGTGGCCGGCCTGCCGAAATCCCGCGCCGCGATGCACCTGGACACCGTGTTCAGCTTCTGCGACCGCGACCTGGTCACCGTCTTCCCCGAAGTGGTAAGCCAGATTGTTCCTTTCACCCTGCGCCCTGACGAAAGCAAGCCCCACGGCATTGATATCCAACGGGAGAAAACCAACTTCCTCGACACCGTGGCCGCAGCCCTTGGCCTCAAGACCCTGCGCGTAGTGGAAACCGGCGGCAACAGCTTCGCCGCCGAACGCGAACAGTGGGATGACGGCAACAACGTGGTAGCGGTAGAGCCTGGCGTGGTGATCGGTTACGACCGCAACACCTACACCAACACCCTGCTGCGCAAGGCCGGTGTGGAAGTCATCACTATCAGTGCCGGTGAACTGGGCCGCGGCCGTGGCGGTGGCCACTGCATGACCTGCCCAATCATCCGCGATCCTATCGACTACTAAACGACCGTCTCCCCGGTCGGCACCTACCCGATGCCGACCGGGCCGATTACCGAATCCAAGGAGAATCATCATGGCGTTCAACATCCACAACCGTAACCTGCTGAGCCTGGAACACCACACCCCGCGCGAGCTGCGCTACCTGCTGGACCTGTCCCGCGACCTCAAGCGCGCCAAGTACACCGGCACCGAGCAGCAGCACCTCAAAGGCAACAACATCGCGCTGATCTTCGAGAAAACCTCGACCCGCACCCGATGTGCCTTCGAAGTCGCAGCCTATGACCAGGGCGCCAACGTCACCTATATCGACCCGAACTCGTCGCAGATCGGCCACAAAGAAAGCATGAAAGACACCGCCCGCGTACTCGGGCGCATGTACGACGCCATCGAATACCGTGGCTTCAAGCAGGAAATCGTCGAAGAACTGGCGAAATTTGCCGGGGTACCGGTGTTCAACGGCCTGACCGACGAGTACCACCCAACCCAGATGATCGCCGACGTGCTGACCATGCGTGAACACGCTGACAAGCCGATCCACGACATCAGCTACGCCTACCTGGGCGACGCCCGTAACAACATGGGCAACTCGCTGCTGCTGGTCGGCGCCAAACTGGGCATGGACGTACGCATCTGCGCCCCCAAAGCCCTGTGGCCCCACGATGACCTGGTCGGTCGCTGCAAAAAATACGCGGAAGAAAGCGGTGCACGCATCACCCTCACCGAAGACCCGAAAGCGGCGGTCAAGGGCGTGGACTTTATCCACACTGACGTCTGGGTCTCCATGGGCGAGCCAGTGGAAGCCTGGGCCGAGCGTATCGAGCAACTGCTGCCGTACCAGGTCAATGCCCAACTGATGAAAGCCACCGGCAACCCACGCACCAAGTTCATGCACTGCCTGCCGGCGTTCCATAACAGCGATACCAAGATCGGCAAACAGATTGCCGAGCAGTATCCGCACCTGGCCAACGGCATCGAAGTGACCGACGACGTGTTCGAGTCCCCAGCCTGCATCGCCTTCGAGCAAGCGGAAAATCGCATGCACACCATCAAGGCGATCCTGGTTTCGACGCTGGCTGACTTGTAATCCAACACCGCTCCCACTGATGTAACACGGTCAATGTGGGAGCGGGCTTTATGCGGCCTTGCCCGCGATGCAGTCACCTCGGTCTGCCAGGCATATTGAGGTGATGCCATCGCAGGCAAGCCAGCTCCCACATAAAGCCAGCTCCGACATTTTGTCCGGTGTTCACAAAGCCGCACTCTAAAAGGACAACCGCTATGCGTATCGTCGTTGCTCTGGGCGGTAACGCCCTGCTCCGCCGTGGTGAACCCATGACTGCGGACAACCAACGCGCCAATATCCGGATCGCCACCGAACAGATTGCCAAGATCCATCCCGGCAATGAGCTGGTGATCGCCCACGGCAATGGGCCGCAAGTCGGCCTGCTGTCCCTGCAAGCCGCCGCCTACACCCAGGTCTCGCCCTACCCGCTGGACGTGCTGGGTGCCGAAACCGAAGGCATGATCGGCTACATCATCGAACAGGAACTGGGCAACCTGCTGGACTTTGAGGTGCCATTCGCCACCCTGCTGACCCAGGTTGAAGTGGACGCCAACGACCCGGCCTTCCAGAACCCGACCAAGCCGATCGGCCCGGTCTACTCCAAAGCCGAAGCGGAAAAACTGGCCGCCGAAAAAGGCTGGGCGATTGCCCCCGATGGCGATAAATACCGCCGGGTAGTGGCCAGCCCACGGCCCAAACGCATCTTTGAGATCCGCCCGATCAAGTGGCTGCTGGAAAAAAGCAGCATCGTGATCTGTGCCGGCGGCGGCGGCATCCCGACCATGTATGACGAGAACGGCAAGCTCAAGGGCATCGAGGCCGTGATCGACAAAGACCTGTGTTCCTCGCTGCTGGCCCAGCAACTGGAAGCCGACCTGCTGGTGATCGCCACCGACGTCAACGCCGCCTTTATCGACTTCGGCAAGCCGACGCAAAAGGCTATCGCCCAGGCCCACCCCGACGACATGGAAACACTCGGCTTCGCCGCCGGCTCCATGGGGCCTAAGGTCCAGGCCGCCTGCGAGTTCGCCCGCAACACTGGCAAAACCGCAGTGATCGGTTCACTCTCGGACATCGAAGCGATCGTCCAGGGCACCGCCGGTACCCGTATCAGCACGGCAAAACCTGGCATCACCTACTTATAACTACACCCCGGGCGGCTGTTGCAGCCGCCCTTCTCCAATGCCTTGTTAGGGAGAGACGCCTATGGCCATTTTTGAACCCGGTCACTTGCATGTTGAACGCCACGCCTTGAATGCCCAGGACCACAGCTACGACCTGTGCATCGACTATGAAGTCAGCCAGGATCCAAAGGAAGGCAAGGGAATGCTCTTCAAGATGCATGGTTCGGTGCAGGGCAAAGAGCTCAAGGAAGAATTCTTCCTGCCCAAGGACCAGGCCTTCGACTTTGCCCGCCATGCCATGAACATCGCGCAGAAATACGGCATGCCGAAAACCGCGGTCCTCAACGGAGGCATGCATAAACAGTACGACTTGATGTTCGAGGATGTGCGCCACCAGCTGGATGTAAAGCCGGGCGATCCGATCAAGCCTGAACACCTGGAATAACCCCTGCTCCACGGCCAAAACAGATCAAATGTGGGAGCCAGCTTGTGTGGGAGCTGGCTTGCCTGCGATGAAGGCACCTCGATGTATCAGTCACACCTCGATGAGGCTATCGCAGGCAAGCCAACTCCCACATTTTTGATCTCCACCGTCGCTCAGGCATACTGGCCACCCTCCGCATTGCAGAATCAAAGTCCGCCCCATGCGTATCCACGTCAGCTTCATCGACCGCGTCGGCATTACCCAGGAAGTCCTGGCCCTGCTCGGTGGGCGCAATCTCAACCTGGATGCGGTGGAGATGATCCCGCCCAACGTCTACATCGACGCGCCGACCCTGAGCGTGGAGGTGCTGGAAGAGTTGCGCGACGCGCTGTTCAGCGTCCATGGCGTACAGGCGGTGACGGTGGTGGATATCCTTCCCGGCCAGCGCCGCCACCTGCAACTCGACGCCCTGCTGGCGGCCATGACCGACCCGGTCCTGGCCCTGGACAGCGCCGGCAAGGTGCTGCTGGCCAACCCGGCGCTGATCGCCCTCTATGGCCGCGAGCCGGCTGGCGAAAGCATCGCCGAGCTGTTTGACGATCCGGCGCTGCTGGAAGCCTTGCTCGAACATGGCTTTCGCCTGCCCCTGCGCGAGATCAGCGTCAACGGCCAGACCTTGCTGCTGGATGCCACGCCGATTACCGATGCCGGCGCGCTGCTGACTTTGTACCAACCCAATCGCATCGGCGAGCGGCTCTCGGCGCTGCACCATGACCATGCCGAAGGCTTCGATGCGTTGCTGGGCGAGTCCGTGGCCATCCGCACCCTCAAGACCCGTGCGCAACGGGTGGCGGCCCTCGACGCCCCGCTGTTGATCCAGGGCGAGACCGGCACCGGCAAAGAGCTGGTGGCCCGCGCCTGCCATGCCATCAGCGCACGCCACAGCTCACCGTTCCTGGCGCTGAACTGCGCGGCGCTGCCGGAAAACCTCGCCGAAAGCGAGCTGTTCGGCTACGCCCCCGGCGCCTTTACCGGTGCCCAGCGCGGCGGCAAGCCAGGGCTGATGGAACTGGCCAACCAGGGCACGGTGTTTCTCGATGAGATCGGCGAGATGTCGCCGTACTTGCAGGCCAAGCTGCTGCGTTTTCTCAATGACGGCAGCTTTCGCCGGGTCGGCGGCGACCGCGAGGTCAAGGTCAATGTGCGCATCCTCAGCGCCACCCACCGCGACCTGGAAAAGATGGTCAGCGAAGGCACCTTCCGCGAAGACCTGTTCTACCGCCTCAATGTGCTGAATGTGGAAGTGCCGCCCCTGCGCGAACGCGGCCAGGACATCCTGCTGCTGGCCCGCTACTTCATGCAGCAGGCCTGCGCGCAGATCCAGCGCCCGGTCTGCCGCCTGGCACCGGGCACCTACCCGGCGCTGCTGGGCAACCGCTGGCCGGGTAATGTGCGCCAGTTGCAGAACGTGATCTTCCGCGCCGCCGCCATTTGCGAAAGCAACCTGGTGGACATTGGCGATCTGGATATCGCCGGCACCTCGGTCGCCCGCCAGAGCGACGGCGAAGTGAACAGCCTGGAGCAGGCCGTCGAGGACTTTGAGCGCAGCCTGCTCGAAAAGCTCTACAGCACCTACCCCTCGACACGTCAGTTGGCCAACCGTCTACAGACGTCTCACACCGCTATCGCCCATCGGTTGCGCAAATACGGCATCCCCGGCAAACCCTGATCACCACAGGACCCTGCGCCCACGCTGGATCACCGCCCCCGTCGCGCTGAAAAACAGCTGCTGGGCCATGGCTGGACTGATCCGCGAATAGTAGATCGCAATCACATCGCTGTCGGTCTTGTCGGCCAGGCTGCGAAAGCTCATAAAGCGTTGTTCCGGCCGTTTCAAATGGCCGGCGCTGTATGGCGCGTTGGCCGCCTCGCGTGTGCGGTAATGAAAATGGGCGTAGGCCAATACCTTGCCGCCAGTGTCCTTGACCAGGTATTCCTGCAGGAAATCATTCTCCCGTTTAAGCGCTATGCGCCCCTCTATCGGTAGGATTTGCACCTCATTCTGGCTCTTGAGGTAGGCAATCCCCTCTTCATCAGGTGCCAGGCGCTTGACCATCTCGATACGGATCAGCCTGCCGTGCTCCGCCAGGCGGCTGGAGGCCTGCCCCAGCTCCTTGAGCAGGGGCTCCTGCGTTTGGCTTTGCTCCTGCCCCAGGGCCTTGCGGATCTTATCGGCCACCCCATTGATTTTCCCGGCATGCCGTAACAACCGGGCCTCGACGCTGGCGGGCTGGCTGGAGAGGCGCGCTTCGTTACGCCCCTGCTCAAGCACAGTCGACTGGCGCGCCAGCAGCTTGCGCCCATCGTCCTTGAGCCTTTCCAGGGAGCGCACCGGGCGCACTGGCGGCGTACTGGCCTGGGTGATTGCCTCAAACTCATCACTGCCAGGCGCCTGCCGAAAGCTCGCCACCACACTCTGATCGACCGGATTGATGACATCGACAATGTGCTCGTTCATCTGCGGCGTACGCGCCCGAACCTGGCCCACCAGATAGCGGCTCTTGCGGTCACGGATCAGGCGCTTGCCAGAGCCAAGCGCGGGCCCGGGCGCGCGTGCAGGAGTCTGCTCGCGCTCACGCAGCAGCGCCGCCAGGGAACCGCGCGCTTCATGCTCCAAGGCGTTGAGCATGCGATTCAAGCGCTCGATGCTGCCCTCATAGAGCAGGTCGGAATCCATGTCGCCGTACTCACGCAGGGACGCTTGGGTGTTGTCATAGTCGAGCAAAATCGCGTCATAGCCGTCGATGCGCTGTTGCACACTCAGGGGGCCTGCCTCCTGCAGGTTTTTTTGTGACTGCACCGATTGGGTCGCCTCATCGACCAACGAGCCGATCCGGATGAAATCCTCATATTCCTCGGGCTTCGGCGGCCTGCGCACTATCACCCCGCCCAATGCCTTCAACTGCAGCGACTTCCAGTCCAGCGGCGTGCCAAGCGTGGAGGGAAGCAAGGCTTCAGGCCGCGAGTCATACCCGGGTACTTGGGCCAGCCTGGCATAGTTGTTTCGCTCCAGGATGCTCAAGTCGATCAGTTGGTCGTTGTAGCCAATAATTGTCTGCATCGACTCGACGAGCGTGTGGTGCGCAGCCTGAACAACGGCTACGTCTTCATGCTCCAGCTGTTCACCCAACTGGCTGCGACGCTCACCGGGAAACACCTCGTTCGAGCGGTTTGCGATCAGCATCACCATCTGCACACGCAGGGTCTGGACAAGGTCCTCCAACTGCAGGATCTTTTCCGGCTCGAACCGCTCCACGGGTTTGTTGGCATTTTTTGCGATCAACGCGTCCAGCCGGTTGAACTGCGCCCGGCTTTGTTTCTCCAGGGCGGTCAGATAGCTGGCCCGCAGCGCTTGCAGGGATGGATCAAAGAGTTTTTGCTGATCGCCGCCGTGGGCGTGTTCAAAGCGCTCTTCGGCGGCCGCCGCGGCTTTTTCAGCCTCCATCAGGCGTTCCGTCATCTCTTGATAATGACGTTCAAACATCTGGTTCTGACGCTGGATATTGGCGCGGCGGCTGGCAGCCGACAGCTTGGGATGGCCACCGAGCAATTGCAGGCCCAGGTCGACTTTCCACACCCCGCGTGAATCTTTCCTGAGCCAGGGGCCGGCGCGCAGGGGATTTCTCAGGTCCACGATGCGCCAACGCCCATCCACCTGCTTGCCCCCATACAGCTGGCTGTCAATTAACAGGTAATCTTCATGGCTGACCGTGCCGCCGGGGCGCCGCACCGCGACCCGGCCGCGTATAGGGCTGTCTGGCGAGCTGACCGTGGGCGTTCCCGGCCACTGCTCGCCCTGCCCTGGGGACCAGCGGAAGGTCTCAAGCTGTGCCTGTTGCGCGGGATCAAGGCGCAACCGCGCGTTGGCCCAGGAAAAGTCCATGCCCGTGACATCGGCCAGTGAACGCTGCCAGGCAAACGTCGACGGCGTCTGCTGGACATGCCTGACCGCCGTGGTTTCGATCGCGCCAGTAGACAGTGACCGGGTCTCACTCAACCGCAAACGCTGATCAAGGCTGACCACCGGGCTCAACAGCAGGCCGGCCAGGCTGCCGAGCAAATCGACCAGGGCACCGGCGGTGTCTTCCTGACTGGCTGCGGCCGGCAAAGCCAGCACCGTGCGAAAGCTGACATACACCTGGGACAACCACCCCGCCACTGCCACCGATCCCCTGAGCAGGGGCAGCAGGGCATTGAAGATCTGCCAGAGATTATTCTTGAACAACGTCCAACGCAGCGCCTCGATAGAGGTGGCGCGTTTTTCGGCGGACTGCCAAAGGCTCCTGGTGTTTTCATCAAATACCGTCTCAAGAAACACCCCAGGTACTGGCTCGTCGCTGAGCAATGCCGGGCTCGCCGCAGCGTGCTCGCTGTATTCGTCCCCCTGTAGAAAGCGCTGGACATGGGGGCTTGAAAACCCGCCGTTGGCAAACAATGCGCGGCTGCTTTCAGACAGTTGCTCAAGCACCACCGCCTGCAGGTCACTGCCCGTTCGAGTGATCTCGTCGAGCAGCGCCTGGCGGCTGGCGAACTGCTGGAGCAGCGCCTCGGCCTGATCAGGCCGGTACAGAATATGGGGCAACGGGCTGTTATCCCGCGGACCGATGACAAACAGGTTGCTGGCTTTATGCACCGTTCCCCCAGCATGCGTCAGAAAAGCCAAGGGCCGGGCGATGATCATCTGGTTACCGACTGCCCGCTTGAGTGGGTCGCTCTGCAGCAAGGCTTGCACCACCTCTGCGCCGGGCGGGGTAAACCCGTTGCGTTGGCGCAGGCTGTTCTCAAGGGCGCACAATGGAAGCTGCAAGGCCATCTGCTCGACAAACAAGCGTCGGCGCCGTGCAGACTCTGCCGGGTCCGACACCAGCGCCCGCTTGAGTAGCGCGGGGTAATGCCGACCCACATCGACCGTCTCAATCAGTTTTTCCAGGTACGCCGGCCTGATCCACCCGGCAACCTCCTGCCCCGGCGCCGCCTGATGGGCGATCTGCACACTGGCATAGGGGGTAGCAAAGGGGTTTTCCAACGACCATGAGGTCAAGGACTTGGTGGTGCGCTGCGTCCAGCCCACCGTGGCGCCTTGGGTGCGTTCAAACGTCAGCAGGTAATCATCCGGATTGATCGCGGCTTCTTGCGGGAAATCCAGGTGCATCTGGCGTTGCAGCGCTTGGCGGGCATACACGTCAATCGGCTCCAGCCCGTCGAGAAACGATGCACCGCCCGTGCGTTTTTGCAGGTGTGCCAGACGCTCCAGCCATTGGCCGTAGGTGTTCCGGTCGGCCCCGCTGGCGACCTGCAACCACAGCGGCAACTGCTCTTCGTGGGGCTGCTGGAGGTAATCGCCCTCGAACCACACCTCGGGTGCGGTGAGTTGGCTGAACAGGCGCTTGTAGCTGTCGATGCCGGGAAGCGCCGACCAATTGAGCTGCTGCAACGCCCTTAACTGGCGCTCCAGCAAGGTCTGGGCCTGTGCATCGAACACATCGCCTTGCGGCTCCTTGAGCACCCAATTGACGAGCAGTCCGGGGGTGTAGTGGCTCATGTAGCGCGGCAGCAGGCTGCCCAACTCGTCCAACGCAGTCAGTTTGAGCAGGCTTATCGCGGGAACATAAACCAGGTTGACCTGTTGCTGCGCGACCTGACGCTGCAAGACCAACAACGGCAGCCACTCGCCGGGCCGCCCCTCCTGGCCGGCATAGACTTGATAGATCCGCAGCACATCGGCCCCGCCCAGCGCTTGCCGGTCCACCTGATGGCCCCACAGTTCCTGCGGCCCGTCCCCCAGCCCCAGCAGCGCGCTTGCTTGCTGCGGTGTCAGGGGCGGAGTCTGCCGGGCGCTGAGCAGACACTCACGCAACTGCGTGCCGACTGCGCCCCAGCGACTAAGCCCCGCATCGCCGGGGGCAGGCGCGTTCCAGTAGGCCACCAGCCTTGCGTTAAAACCGGCGAGCAACTGGGGGGCCAGGGCGTTGAGCATGAACTCAATATCATCGACCGACACCACATCGGTTATCGGCACGAGGCCATGGCTTATGGAACTGACCAACAGGTAATGGTGACCGGCCACGTAGTTCAGCACTTCGCTGCTCATGCAGCGCCTGATCAGGGCATCACCCAGGGTCGTGAGCTGGGTGTAGCTATCAGCGCCGGCTTGAGCGGGCTGCCTCACGCCGATCCAGGTGATGTTGGCCCGTAAGCGGGAGGCCGCGAACCCGTCGGCGATCCAGTCCTGGACCATGGACTCGGCCACTTGCGTCAACGTCGGGCGCTGGGCAAACAGGCGCCGGAGAAAATCGCGGGATGCGTTTAGCTGGGAAGTGCCCTGAAATGCCGCTATTGAATGGCTCATGCCGCGCGTCCTAATCATTGGATAACGGCAAAATAAGCCGCCCCCTGCCGGCCCGTGCGCTACATACATCTCGCGCAGCTGTATCGAAAACGCTACAGCGGAACGTTTTCAATACACGCCTGGTCCGCCTTCGCCATGCAAGGCTTTGATCCAAATAGGCTTTTTTTCCACTGTCGATCCGTAGCGATTTCGCTACAGGGCGTGTCCCTCACTCACCACCACATATCTATAAACAATTGATTAATAACAATAAATTTATATTGGCCGCATTTTTGCTAAGGACTCTCCCATTCCAATCCCGTCCACCAGACGATTCTGGCCCTGAGGAGTTTCCATGAGCGAATTGCGTTTTACTGAAGATCACGAATGGCTGCGTGCCGAAGCTGACGGCAGCGTCACCGTAGGTATTACCGCGTTCGCGCAAAACGCCCTGGGTGATGTGGTTTACGTGCAACTGCCGGAGTTGCAGGCCTACGAGCAGGGCGCCGAAGCCTCCACTGTGGAATCGGTCAAGGCCGCCAGCGGCGTGTACATGCCCCTGACCGGCGAAGTGCTGGAAGTCAACGACCAGCTCAGCGAAAGCCCGGAACTGGTCAACGAAGACCCGACGGGCGAAGGCTGGTTCTTCCGCTTTAAACCGGCTGACGCCGATGCAGTAGCTAAGCTGTTGGATCAGGATGCGTACGACCGCCTGATCAAAGCCAACGCTGAAGCTTGAGGAGCGCGCCATGAGTATCAACCTGAGCACCGCCAACGAATTTATCGCCCGCCACATCGGCCCGCGCCAGGACGACGAGCAACAGATGCTCGCGACCCTGGGTTTTGACTCCCTGGAAGCCTTGAGCGCCAGCGTGATCCCGGAAAGCATCAAGGGCACCGCCGTGCTGGGCCTGAGCGACGGCCTGAGCGAGGCCGATGCACTGGCCTCGATCAAGGCCATCGCCGCCAAGAACCAACTGTTCAAGACCTACATCGGCCAGGGCTATTACAACTGCCACACGCCGTCGCCGATCCTGCGCAACCTCCTGGAAAACCCGGCCTGGTACACCGCCTACACGCCTTACCAGCCCGAGATCTCCCAAGGCCGCCTGGAAGCGCTGCTGAACTTCCAGACCCTGATCAGTGACCTTACCGGCCTGCCGATCGCCAACGCATCCCTGCTCGACGAAGCCACTGCCGCCGCCGAGGCCATGACCTTCTGCAAGCGTCTGAGCAAGAACAAGGGCAGCAACCAGTTCTTTGCCTCCGTGCACAGCCACCCGCAGACCCTCGACGTGCTGCGCACCCGTGCCGAGCCGCTGGGCATCGAGGTGGTAGTGGGCGACGAGCGTGAACTGACGGATGTCAGCCCGTTCTTCGGCGCACTGCTGCAATACCCGGCCAGCAACGGTGATGTGTTCGACTACCGCGCACTGACCGAGCGCTTCCACGCCGCCAACGCCCTGGTGGCCGTGGCCGCCGACCTGCTGGCCCTGACCCTGCTGACCCCACCGGGTGAGTTCGGTGCCGACGTGGCCATCGGCAGTGCGCAGCGCTTCGGCGTGCCGCTGGGCTTTGGTGGCCCGCACGCCGCTTACTTCTCCACCAAGGACGCGTTCAAGCGTGACATGCCGGGGCGTCTGGTCGGTGTGTCCGTAGACCGTTTCGGCAAGCCGGCCCTGCGCCTGGCCATGCAGACCCGCGAGCAACATATCCGCCGCGAAAAGGCCACCAGCAACATCTGCACCGCCCAGGTACTGCTGGCCAACATTGCCAGCATGTACGCGGTGTACCACGGCCCCAAAGGCCTGGTGCAGATCGCCACGCGCATTCATCACCTGGCCGCAATCCTCGCCAAAGGCCTGGGTGCCCTGGGCCTCAAGGTTGAACAAGAGACGTTCTTCGACACCCTGACCCTGGCCACCGGCGCCAACACTGCGGCCCTGCACGACCAGGCCCGTGCCCAGCGCATCAACCTGCGCGTCGTGGACGCGGCACGCCTGGGCCTGTCGGTGGATGAAACCACCACCCAGGCCGATATCGAAACCCTGTGGAGCGTGTTCGCAGGCGGTAAAGCCCTGCCGGACTTCGCAGCCCTCGCCGCCAGCGTCGACAGCACTCTGCCGGCCGCGCTGCTGCGCCAATCGCCGATCCTCAGCCACCCGGTGTTCAACCGCTATCACTCGGAAACCGAGCTGATGCGCTACCTGCGCAAGCTGGCCGACAAGGACCTGGCGCTGGACCGCACCATGATCCCGCTGGGCTCGTGCACCATGAAGCTCAACGCTGCCAGTGAAATGATCCCGGTGACCTGGGCCGAGTTCGGGGCCCTGCACCCGTTCGCCCCGGCCGAGCAAAGCGCCGGCTACCTGCAACTGACCACTGAACTGGAAGCCATGCTCTGCGCGGCCACCGGCTACGACGCCATCTCCCTGCAGCCGAACGCCGGTTCCCAGGGCGAGTACGCGGGCCTCTTGGCGATCCGTGCCTATCACCAGAGCCGTGGCGAAGAACGCCGCGATATCTGCCTGATTCCTTCGTCGGCCCACGGCACCAACCCGGCCACCGCCAACATGGCCGGCATGCGCGTCGTCGTCACCGCGTGCGATGCCCGTGGCAACGTGGACATCGAAGACTTGCGCGCCAAGGCCATCGAGCACCGCGAGCACCTCGCCGCGCTGATGATCACCTACCCGTCGACCCACGGCGTGTTCGAGGAAGGCATCCGCGAAATCTGCGGGATCATCCATGACAACGGCGGCCAGGTGTATATCGATGGCGCCAACATGAACGCCATGGTCGGCCTGTGCGCCCCGGGCAAGTTCGGCGGCGACGTGTCGCACTTGAACCTGCACAAGACCTTCTGCATCCCCCACGGCGGTGGCGGCCCGGGCGTTGGCCCGATTGGCGTCAAGTCGCACCTCACGCCATTCCTGCCCGGCCACGCGGCCATGCAGCGCAAGGAAGGCGCAGTCTGCGCAGCGCCATTTGGCAGTGCGAGCATCCTGCCGATTACCTGGATGTACATCAGCATGATGGGCGGTGCGGGCCTCAAGCGCGCTTCGCAGCTGGCGATCCTCAATGCCAACTACATTTCCCGTCGCCTGGAAGAGCACTACCCGGTGCTGTACACCGGCAGCAACGGCCTGGTGGCGCACGAGTGCATCCTGGACCTGCGCCCGCTCAAGGACAGCAGCGGCATCAGCGTGGATGACGTGGCCAAGCGCCTGATCGACTTTGGTTTCCATGCCCCGACCATGTCGTTCCCGGTGGCCGGCACCTTGATGATCGAGCCGACCGAAAGCGAATCCAAGGAAGAACTGGACCGCTTCTGCGACGCCATGATCGCTATCCGCGAGGAAATCCGCGCGGTGGAAAACGGCACGCTGGACAAGGACGACAACCCGCTGAAAAACGCGCCGCACACGGCAGCTGAAATCGTCGGTGAATGGAGCCACCCGTACAGCCGTGAACAGGCGGTGTATCCGGTAGCGTCGTTGATCGAAGGCAAGTACTGGCCGCCGGTCGGCCGGGTCGACAACGTGTTTGGCGATCGCAATCTGGTGTGTGCGTGCCCGTCGATCGAGAGCTACGCGTGATCTGACTGAAGAGACGCAGTCAGTGTAGGAGCTGGCTTGCCTGCGATAGCCTCACCTCGGCGCCACTGATAGACCGAGGTGTCTGCATCGCAGGCAAGCCAGCGCCTACACAAGCCCGGCTCCCACAGTGATCGCATTGCGCAGAACAGCTTGCTTCCAATAATAAGAAACCGGAGAACAACTCATGTCTTTAAGCGTGTTCGACCTGTTCAAGATTGGCATCGGCCCCTCCAGTTCCCACACCGTTGGCCCGATGCGTGCCGCCGCCCGCTTCGCCGAGGGCCTCAAGCGGGACGACCTGTTGCACGCCACCACCTGCGTCAAGGTGGAACTCTACGGTTCACTCGGCGCCACCGGCAAAGGCCACGGCAGTGACAAGGCCGTGCTGCTGGGCCTGGAAGGTGAACACCCGGACACCGTCGACACCGAAACCGTGGCCGCACGCCTGGTGCAGATGCGCGGCGACGCTCGCTTGAACCTGCTCGGTGAACACAGCATTGCGTTCAACGAGAAAGAACACCTGGCGATGATTCGCAAACCCCTCGCCTACCACCCCAACGGCATGATCTTTCGTGCGTTTGACGCAGCCGGCATCCAGATCCGCAGCCGTGAGTACTACTCGGTGGGCGGTGGTTTTGTGGTGGATGAAGACGCGGCCGGCGCCGACCGGATAGTCGAAGACGCCACGCCCCTGACCTTCCCTTTCAAGCACGCCAAGGATTTGCTTGGCCATTGCACCACCTATGGGCTGTCCATCAGCCAGGTGATGCTGACCAACGAAAGCGCCTGGCGCCCGGAAGCCGAGACCCGCAGCGGCCTGCTGAAGATCTGGCAAGTCATGCAGGACTGCGTGGCGGCCGGCTGTCGCAATGAAGGCATCCTGCCCGGAGGCTTGAAGGTCAAGCGCCGTGCGGCCGCGTTGCATCGCCAGTTGTGCAAGAACCCGGAATCGGCGCTGCGCGACCCGCTGTCGGTGCTGGATTGGGTCAACCTGTATGCCCTGGCGGTCAACGAAGAAAACGCCAACGGCGGGCGCGTGGTCACGGCGCCCACCAACGGTGCCGCCGGGATTGTGCCGGCGGTGTTGCATTACTACATGCGCTTTATCCCCGGCGCCAATGAGGACGGGGTGGTGCGCTTCCTGCTGACCGCCGCGGCCATCGGCATCCTCTACAAAGAAAACGCCTCGATCTCCGGGGCTGAGGTCGGCTGCCAGGGCGAAGTGGGCGTGGCCTGTTCCATGGCCGCCGGAGCCTTGTGTGAAGTGCTGGGCGGCACCGTCTCCCAGGTGGAGAACGCCGCCGAAATCGGCATGGAGCATAACCTCGGCCTGACCTGCGACCCAATTGGCGGCCTGGTGCAGGTGCCCTGCATCGAGCGCAATGCCATGGGTTCGGTGAAGGCGATCAATGCGGTGCGCATGGCCTTGCGCGGTGATGGGCAGCACTTCGTGTCCCTCGACAAGGTGATCCGCACCATGCGCCAGACCGGCGCCGATATGAAAAGCAAATACAAGGAAACCGCCCGTGGCGGTTTGGCCGTCAACATTATCGAGTGCTGATGCTTATAAACGCGCCAGCACGTTTTTCAGGAGCTGAATATGTCCACCGAAACCCTGTTGAAAACCCCGCTGCACGCCCTGCACCTTGAACTGGGCGCACGCATGGTGCCGTTCGCCGGTTATGACATGCCGGTGCAATACCCCCTGGGCGTGATGAAAGAACACCAGCACACCCGTGAACAGGCCGGGTTGTTTGATGTGTCGCACATGGGCCAGATCCGCCTGACCGGGTCCAACGCCGCCAAGGCCCTGGAAACCCTAGTGCCGGTGGATATCATCGACCTGCCCGTGGGCATGCAGCGCTACGCCATGTTCACTAACGACCAGGGCGGCATCCTCGATGACCTGATGGTCGCCAACCTGGGTAACGACGAGCTGTTTCTGGTGGTCAACGCCGCCTGTAAGGATCAAGACCTGGCGCACCTGCGCCAGCATCTGGGCGACCAATGCCAGATCGAGCCACTGTTTGAAGAACGTGCCCTGCTGGCCCTGCAAGGCCCGGCAGCGGTGAAAGTGCTGGCGCGCCTGGCGCCGGAAGTGACCAAGATGACCTTTATGCAGTTCGCACCCCTGCGCCTGCTGGGGGTCGAGTGCTACGTCAGCCGTTCCGGCTATACCGGCGAAGACGGTTTTGAGATCTCGGTGCCTGCGGCCAGTGCCGAAAGCCTGGCCCGTAGCCTGCTGGCCGAAACTGAAGTCGAAGCTATCGGCCTCGGCGCCCGCGACTCCCTGCGCCTGGAAGCCGGGCTGTGCCTCTATGGCCACGATATGAACACCGAGACCACGCCGATTGAAGCCAGCCTGCTGTGGGCGATTTCCAAGGCCCGTCGCGCCGATGGCGCGCGTGCCGGGGGCTTCCCGGGGGCAGATCGGATTTTCACCCAGCAGCAAACCGGCGTCAGCCGCAAACGCGTTGGCCTGCTGCCCCAGGAACGCACCCCGGTCCGTGAAGGCGCCGAGATTGTCGATGAACACGGTACCGTGATCGGCCGTGTGTGCAGCGGCGGCTTTGGCCCGAGCCTCGGCGGCCCGCTCGCCATGGGCTACCTCGACACGGCCTTTACCGCGCTGGAGAGCGAAGTCTCTGCATTAGTGCGTGGGAAAAAGGTGCCACTTCGTGTAAGTAAAATGCCATTCGTGCCACAACGTTACTACCGTGGCTGATCGACTGTTCCTATAAGTAACGCGGTTGTGTTCATTTGCACTAATCTGTAACGCAACCGCCATAAAACAGTGCACTGACGATAGTCAATGTTATATCGATTAACCTATAACAAGTGACCCACGCTATCGAATAACACAGTGCCGCAATGTTGACCGAAGTGTCATGAAGGCGAGTAAATACGTGGCTTGCAGAGGGCTTGTTTTTTCTGTGTTAGTTGTCGTAGAGTTTGCCCACTGTGTTTGCATGGGTCGCTTTGAACCTGGACCTGGGCAGTAGCCAAAGTTTGCTACAACCCGTTCGACGTCTCTTACTTTCCTGCAACCCAGCCCAGTACTCTTTCAGGTGAAAGGGGCTGTCATTAATTTTTAGCGTCAAGGAAATAAGAAAATGGCTGAACGTCAGAGCGGTACCGTCAAGTGGTTTAACGACGAGAAAGGTTTTGGTTTTATCACTCCAGAAAGCGGTGCGGATCTGTTCGTGCATTTCCGCGCTATCCAGGGCAACGGTTTCAAGAGCCTGAAAGAAGGCCAGAAAGTGACCTTCATCGCCGTGCAGGGCCAGAAAGGCATGCAGGCTGACGAAGTACAAGCAGAAGCCTGATCCTTACTGCGACAAAAAGCCTCTGATGGTGACATCAGAGGCTTTTTTATGTGCGTTTGTCCGTAAAATGGCTTTTTTCCTCCAGAGAGCCGAGCCATGTCGAAACACCTGCTAAGCCCCCAAGGCGAATTCCCCGCCGTTGGCCTGGGCCGTCGTCTGGCAGCGATGTTCTATGACTTCCTGTTGTGTACCGCCCTGCTGATCGTCACCGCCTTCCTCTATAAGCTGGTGTGGATTGCCTTTGTCGGTGAAGCGAAGATGCGCACGCTCTCGGAGTCCGGCGCCCTGGACGGTGATCCGTTGCTGTCGACGATTCTGTTTTTTGTGCTGTTTGGCTTCTTCGCCAAGTTCTGGACCCATTCCGGACAGACCCTGGGCATGCAGGTGTGGGGCGTACGTGTGCAGAATGCGGACGGCTCGCGCATCAGCCTGTGGCAGGCGCTGTTGCGTTTTGTGGTGTCGATTGCGTCGTGGTTGTGCGCGGGGCTGGGGTTTATCTGGTCGCTGGTGGACAAGAAACAGCGGGCCTGGCATGACATCTACTCGGACACGCAATTGGTGCGGATCCCGAAGAAAAAGAAATAGCCCCAGGCCAATAAGATCCAAATGTGGGAGCGGGCTTGCCCGCGATGGCGGTGTGTCAGTCACTACATGTGCAGACTGATCCACCGCTATCGCGGGCAAGCCCGCTCCCACATTTTTTGCTGCATCAGCCGTGGATCAGGCGTTGCCCGCCAGCTTCAGGCGGGCCGCCTGGGTAAAGTCCAGCATGCGCTTGAGTGGGCGCACGGCATGGGGGATCAAGGACGGCTCGACAAAGATCTCGTTGCTGCCTTCCCGCAGGCATTGCAACGTGCGCTCCAGGGTATTCATCGCCATCCACGGGCAGTGCGCACAACTGCGGCACGCCGCGCCGTTGCCGGCGGTTGGCGCTTCGACAAACACCTTGTCCGGGCACAGCTGCTGCATCTTGTAGAAAATGCCGCGGTCAGTGGCGACGATAAACGTCTTGTTCGGCAAGCGCTGCGCCGCCGCAATCAACTGGCTGGTGGAACCCACTGCATCGGCCAACTCGATGACCGAGGTCGGTGACTCCGGGTGTACCAGGATCGCTGCGTCCGGGTACAGCGCCTTCATGTCTTCCAACTGCTTGGACTTGAACTCCTCGTGGACGATGCAGGCACCGTCCCACAGCAGCATGTCGGCACCGGTCTGGCGCTGGATATAGGTGCCCAGGTGCTTGTCCGGGCCCCAGATAATGGTCTCGCCGTTATCCATCAGGCTTTCGACGATTTCCAGGGCGCAACTGGAGGTCACCACCCAATCGGCACGGGCCTTGACCGCCGCCGAGGTGTTGGCATACACCACCACGGTGCGTTCCGGATGCTGGTCACAGAACGCCGAGAACTCTTCCACCGGGCAACCCAGGTCCAGGGAGCATGTGGCTTCCAGGGTCGGCATCAGGATGCGCTTTTCGGGGGTGAGGATTTTCGCTGTCTCGCCCATAAAGCGCACGCCGGCGACCAGTACGGTCTTGGCCGGGTGGGCGGCGCCGAAGCGGGCCATTTCCAGGGAGTCGGAAACACAGCCACCGGTTTCTTCGGCCAGGGCCTGAATCACCGGGTCACAATAGAAGTGCGCCACCAGCACCGCGTCTTGAGCCTTGAGCTCGGCAGCAATGGCAGAACGTAAGCTTGCCTCTTGCTCGGCACTGAGCACCTTGGGCTGCTTGGCATCGAGGTGGGCTTGGACCAGAAGGCGTTCGGAAATTTGCGTCATGTTCGCAAGACCTGCAGGCGCAGTTGCGCGAAAGTCGAGTGTACCACCGGCTCCGGAGCCCTTCGGGCGCCGCCGGACGAAGTGATTGTGTTCATCAAGCACGGGTTAAGGTGAAGCTGCGCAAGGCTACAGAATATCGAATGGATTCAAAAGCCTAATATGCCGCAAAACGCCTACCCGGCGGGAGCATACGGGTGATATCCCGCGACATTGGCATCGTTTAGGGCGCAGGGACATTGCCCATTTCCCTGGCCAGGTCCAACCAGGCTCGTGCAGCCGGCGGCAGATGAGCATTGCGCCGCCAGGTCAAAGCAATATGCCAGTCGGTCTGAGGCTCATCCAGGGCAATCAGGGCAATGCCGGCATGCAAGTGTTTGTAGGCCAGCATGCGCGGCAGGAAGGCGACTCCCAGGCCCGCGCCCACCAGGTCGACGATAAAGTCGATCTGGGCGCTGCGCACCGAAACCTTCGGCGATACACCACGACGCTCGCAGGCGGAAAGAATGATGCGGTTCAAGGCAAAACCGGCTTCGAACAGTATGAATGGCGAGTCGGACAGGTCGGAAAAATCCACACTCTCACGCCCGGCCAATGGATGGCTGCTGGGCAGGACGACCATCAGCGGCTCGACGCGCACGTCCTGATACTCAAACTCGCCCTCCACCGGCACCAGTAGCGCAGCCACATCCACCTCCCCCGCTTGCAGGCACTCGCCCAGCTTCTTGCTACCGTGCTCGATCAGCTCAATCTCTATCTGTGGGTAACGCTGGCGGTACACTGCAAACATCGCCGCAAACAATTCACCACTGCCCACCGGCGGCAAGCCAATGCGCAATACGCCACGCTTGAGCCCCAGCAGGTCGTTGATCTCGGCGACCAAGTCACTGCGCTCGGCGAGCAACACCAGGGCGCGGCGGTAGGCAATTTCACCGGCTGCTGTCAGTTCGCTCTTATGGCCGATACGACTGAACAACGGCGTGCCCAACTCTTCTTCAAGGGTCTTGACCGCTTTGCTGACGCTCGATTGGGTAAGCGAAACCATCTCGGCCGCCTGTGAGAAACTGCCTTGGCGCACCACTTCGACAAAGGCTCGCAGCGTTCGCAGGTTCATGACTATTCCATTTGCGACTTGAATGAAGTTGTAAAAGTTGTTTTTACCATGAAATGCCTTTGACTATCCTCCACCCACCGTTTTCTTTATTCCGGGGCCTCACTGTTCATGATCATTTCGTCCGCATCGGATTACCGCGAAGCCGCACGCCGCAAACTGCCGCGTTTCCTGTTCGACTATATTGACGGTGGCGCGTACGCCGAGCACACCCTCAAGGCCAACAGTTCGGACCTGGCAGACATCAGCCTGCGCCAGCGTGTCCTGCGCAACGTCGAAAGCCTGAGCCTGGAGACCACGCTGTTCGACCAACCGCTGGCGATGCCGGTGGTCATGAGCCCGGTAGGCCTGACCGGCATGTTTGCCCGACGCGGGGAAGTCCAGGTGGCCAACGCGGCGGCCAATAAAGGGGTGCCGTTTTGCCTGTCGACCGTGTCGGTGTGCCCGATCGAGGAAGTAGCGTCGCAGACGGCGCAGTCGATCTGGTTTCAACTGTATGTATTGAAAGACCGCGGCTTCATGAAAAACGCCCTGGAGCGTGCGCAAGCCGCCGGGGTGAAAACCCTGGTGTTTACCGTCGACATGCCCACCCCCGGCGCCCGCTACCGTGATGCCCACTCCGGCATGTCCGGCCCGTACGCCGCCCAGCGGCGCATGTTGCAGGCCGTGACCAAACCGGCCTGGGCTCTTGATGTAGGGCTGATGGGCCGCCCCCACGACCTGGGCAATATCTCCAAATACCTGGGCAAGCCGACCCACCTTGAAGACTACATCGGCTGGCTCGCTACCAACTTCGACCCCTCCATCAGCTGGAAAGACCTGGAGTGGATCCGCGAGTTCTGGAAGGGCCCGATGATCATCAAGGGCATCCTCGACCCACAGGACGCCAAGGACGCGGTGAGTTTCGGCGCCGACGGCATCGTCGTGTCCAACCACGGCGGCCGCCAGCTCGATGGTGTGTTGTCCACCGCCAAGGCTCTGCCTGAGATTGCCCAGGCGGTTGGCAGCGACCTCACGGTGCTGGTGGACTCCGGGGTGCGTTCGGGGCTGGACGTGGTGCGCATGCTCGCCCTCGGCGCCCGTGGCGTATTGCTGGGACGAGCGCCTGCTTATGCGCTGGCTGCCGATGGCCAGCGCGGTGTAGAGAATCTGCTGGATATCTTTGCCAAGGAAATGCGCGTGGCCATGACCCTGACCGGGGTTACGTCGATTGCGCAGATTGATGAGTCAATCCTGGTGCGCGGGCAGATCTGACCCGCCAGCCTCAGGCTTCGCTGATTTTGCTGACACTGGTGATCTGTCCATTCCAGACCATCTCGTAATGGGCGGCCTGGACAATCGACGACACCGGCCTGGGTGTCAGCAACGCCCAGCAGTGATCGCCTTCTGAGCGCACCGACAGGTAACGAAGGCCGGGACAACCGGCCTTCTTTAGCGCGCCCCCCAAGCGCTGGGCGTAGCTGTAGTCGTCAGGGTCGTAGATCGGATCGCTCATCGGCACCGACGTCGCATCCTTCATGGCGTCGCCGGCAAAGGTGCAAGACAGCCCCCGGAAAACAAAGCGCTCATAGTTAAGGCCATGAACTCCGGACCAATACTGGTTCTGGTGATAACGCACTTCTGCCAGTGCCGTCTCGACCGTGGCCGCCAGGTACAGCACGCCAAAATCACCCGCGCTGAAACGCGATCCGGCCGGATTGACGTGGGTGAACGGGGCAATGGCGTAGGAACATCCCACAATCCCGAAGGGGATTTCCCTACGGGGTATCAGCTCGATCCGACCGACCTCATTGCCCAATCGTGGGTTGGTCAGGGCCTGGATCTGATAGAGCGCCTCAAACTCGTCGGCATCCGCCACATCGTCAAACAACGCAATCGGCGGGAATTTGGAATTGACCAGGCGATAGGCGTGCAACGGCCCGCTGGGCAAATCGCCCAACTGGCTCACCTTCACCATTGCGCACCACGCAACACGTCAATACGGCGGAAGGTCTCGTACAGGGAAATCATATCGCCCTGGGCCATAACCTCGAGGGGCGAGCGCCCGTTGAAAAACGCATTGTCGTTGGCCATCGCCGCAAAGCCGTACACGTTCTCGGGGTTATCGAACACCATGCGCAGCGTGGCGTGGATGTTCAGCACAAAACTGATGCGCTGCATCTGGTCGGCATCCAGGCTCACCGACCACGCGGCATCGCGCTGCCGCGCACGGGTATAAGTGCTGCGCGAGATACGCAGGATGCGACAGGCCTGGTCGCTGCTGGCCTGCCATTTTTCCAGGATGCCCACGGCCGCCCGGAGTCCGGCGACACATTGCTCCCGGGTGAAGGGCTGTGCTTGAAGGGCTAGGCTCATGGTTGCCACCTCGGAATTAATCTATAGATTCAAATATAGACAATATGAGTCTACAGAGCAAACCAGCGTTGGATAAACGTCAGCTATTACAACCAAAACCATCAGCAGTGTGGTTTTTGTATTTCGAATCGCACTTTACCGCCTGATGGGTGAGAATGGTTCCCGTCTACCTCTTCCCAATCTCTTTGTGCACGAGCCCCCAAGAAATGGAATTCAACGCGCCTTCTTCGTCCCGCTGGCTCCTGGCCTTGTTCGGTGCAAGCCTGCTGTCACTGTCCGGCTGCCAGAGCCACACCCCCGAACAGGCGGCAGCCTCAGCGGCAGCACAGCTGCAACAAAAAGACGAAAAATTCGTCACTACGTTCCAAACGATATTGCGCGGCTATGCCCTGGCCGCCAATGAACAGGAACTGACGGGGGTGATGAATATGATCCTGACCGTCGATGCGCAGAACCACGTAGTGGACTGCTCAGCCCAACGCGGAACCCTGCTGCCCAACGAGGGCCAGAACAACCTGCGCCAGGCCAAGCTGGCCAAATTGGTCACCGAACTGTGCTGGACCACCTTGTTTCCCGAAGTCTCGCCCAAGGTCTTCGCCGATGCCAAGGACACCCAAAAGATTATCGCCCCCATGGTGTTCACCCCTCTGATTGGGCTTTCGGAAGAACAGCAACAACTGCAGAAAAAGCGCATCGACCTCTACCAGCAGATCCGCTTCTTCCGTGAGCAATTGTTTGTCGGGCATGACCCCCAGAGTATTGGCGTCGCGAGCTTCCACTTCATCGCCGATGCCCAGGGCAAAGTGAGTGAGTGCATGGTCAACCTGAATCAAAGCCCGTACCGCTCACAAGGCTTCAAGGTAGATAGCGCGTTGCAGCAGCGCCTTGTCACGCAGTGCAAACGACTGGACTTGCGACAGATGCCGGGGTTTGCCAACTACCCTCAAGGCCTGCCCCAGGGTTACGTGGAGGTGGACTACAGCCCTTGGATGAATGGAGCCAAGCAACTTTGAGCCTAGGGTTGGGGCGCGGTTCAGGGGCAGCCGAAGCCCATCTTCAGCCGATCGACATCAACCCACCCACGAAATGAATGGTCGCCGCAGACGGCTGCATGTCTAACCGGCAAGCAGCACGTCACGCTCCCAGAGAGCCCTGCGCGTGCTTTTGCACCAGGCAAAAAAAAACCCGGAAATCCTCACTTGCGTGGGCCTTCCGGATTTTCTAAACCGCCAAAAATGGTGGGTCGTGTGGGATTCGAACCTACGACCAATTGGTTAAAAGCCAACTGCTCTACCAACTGAGCTAACGACCCGCTGTGTGGTGGCGCGTATAATACTGATTTCTAAGGATTATTCAACACCTTATTTTAAATAAATCAGAAATAACGCGTTGGGTCAGTAATTCCGGCCGCTTGGAAGCCTTCAGCGCGCAGGCGGCAGCTGTCACATTTCCTACAGGCACGACCATCATTGTCCGCCTGGTAGCAGGAAACAGTCAGCGAGTAGTCGACACCCAGCCTTACACCCGCCTTGACGATATCCGCCTTGCTCAGGTTTTGCAGCGGCGCCTGGATACGGAAGCCGTGGCCTTCTACGCCGGCCTTGGTCGCCAGGTTGGCCATACGCTCGAACGATTCGACGAACTCTGGGCGGCAGTCCGGGTAGCCGGAGTAGTCCACCGCGTTGACGCCGATAAAGATGTCACGGGCGTTGAGCACTTCTGCCCAGCCCAGGGCCAGCGAGAGGAACACGGTGTTACGGGCCGGCACATAGGTGACCGGAATGCCCTCTGTGGGCGCCTCAGGCACGTCGATGGTGTTGTCGGTCAAGGCCGAGCCGCCAATACCATTGAGGTTCAGGCCGATTACCTTGTGCTCCACCACGCCGAGGTCGCGAGCAACCCGGGCGGCGGCGTGCAACTCGGCATGGGAACGCTGGCCGTAGTCGAAGCTCATGGTGTAGCAGCTGTAACCCTCGGCACGGGCCATCGCCACCACGGTGGCGGAGTCAAGGCCGCCGGACAGCAGGATTACCGCACGTTTTTGATCAGTCGTTTGTTCAGTCATTTCAGCGTCCCGGCTCGTCATTCCAAAGGTATTTATGCAGCTGCAATTGCAGGCGCACCGGCAGGTTGTCCGCAACCACCCAATCAGCGAGGTCGCGAGCGTTCAAGTCATGGTGGCTTGGAGAGAACAACACCTCGCCGGCGCGTCGGTCCAGGCCGTACTGGATCAGCTTGGAGTTGGCCCAGTCATAGTCGTCCCGCGAACAAATGACGAACTTGACCTGGTCGTTGGCCGTCAGCAGCTCGATGTTCTCATAACGGTTGCGATGCGCCTCCTTGGAGTCCGGGGTTTTCAAGTCAACCACTCGGCTGACGCGAGGATCGACCGCGGAAATGTCCAGGGCACCACTGGTTTCCAGCGACACTTCGTAACCGGCGTCACACAGCTGCTTGAGCAAAGGAATGGCATTGGGCTGGGCCAGGGGCTCGCCGCCTGTCACGCAGACGTAGCGCGGCCGGAAGCCTGCAACCTGCTCCAGGATGTCGTCGAGGGTACGAATGGTGCCGCCGCTGAAGGCGTAGGCGCTGTCACAGTACTGGCAGCGCAACGGGCAGCCGGTGAGGCGCACAAATACTGTGGGCAGGCCGGCAGTGCGCGTTTCACCCTGTAACGAGTAAAAAACTTCGGTGATGCGTAATGTGTCTTGCATAGTCGCCACGGGCGTAACAGCTAAACAGGCTGTCCGCCTCCGTCAGGCACTTCATGGGATCCCGGCAAAGCGTGAACCCCAAAAAGCGTATTTCATAAAAGGGCGTGGATTCTAACGAAAAAACCCGCGACAGGCGCGGGTTTCTTCCAAGCGGGACAGCAGTGCTTACAAACGCTGCAAATCGCGCTGAGCCAACTGGGCAGCAGAGGTCCCAGGATATTGGGCCACTACTTGCTGCAGAATGCCTTTGACCTTGTCGGTATGACCCAGGCGGCGCTCTACGTCAGCCAGTTTGTACAACGAATCAGGCACCTTGGCATGCTTGGGGTAAAGCTGGCTGACCTTGGCAAACGCCTGGCCTGCACCTTGCAAATCACCCTTGGCCAGGTTGACCTCACCCAACCAATACTGGGCATTGCCCGCGTACTGGCTGTTTGGATAACGTCCCAGGAAAGCGGTGAACGCTTTGCTGGCCTTGTCGAAGTCCTTGGCTTTGATCAGGTCGAAGGCTGCATCGTAATACAGCTTTTCCTTGGCCGGATCAGCCGGTTCGCTGCTGGCTGCAGGGGCCTGTGCGGCGCCTGCGGCTGCACCACCGGCGGCGCTTGCAGCGCCACCGGCAGAAGAATTCTCAGGAGTCGCGGCAGGTGTAACGCCGGTTCCTATACGCCGATCAAGATCCTGGTATCGCTCCAGGCCTTCTTGCTTCAGGCGGTTCACTTCATTTTGCAGAACCTCAATCGCACCTTGTTGCTGTGCCAATTGATCCTGCATGCGTTGCAGCTGGTTAAACAGCTCGCCCTGTGCCGAGGGAGCGGCAGTAGCTGCTCCCCCTGCATAGGCGCCGTTCGTGCCATAACCTGCTGGTGGATAACTACTCCCACTATTGTTATAGCCAGAGTTGCTATCTTCCACGGGAACCGCAGCCCACACCGCAAGCGGTGCGAGGCTGAGAGCCAATACGGTTACTACACGACGGCACGTTCGCATGACGAATTACTTACGCAGTTCGACGCGACGGTTTTGAGCCCAGGATTGCTCGTCGTTGCCGGTAGCAACTGGACGCTCTTCACCGTAGGAAACCAGTTCCAGCTGAGCTGGGGAAACACCTTGCAGTACCAGGTAGCGCTGAACGGCTTTCGCACGACGCTCGCCCAGTGCCATGTTGTACTCACGAGTACCACGTTCGTCGGTGTTGCCTTCCAGAACAACGCGAGCGCCGTTACCTTTCAGGTCTTTCGCGTGAACGTCCAGAGCGCGCATGGCTTCTGGCTTCAGGTCCGAACTGTCGTATTCGAAGTAGAAAGTGGTGATTGCGCGCAGAGCAGCTTCTTCGCTCAGGGAGCCGTCAACTGCACCAGTGTTAGCGCCGTAACCAGCGTTTGGATCAACAGCTGCGCCTTCACCGGCATTGTCGCCGCCTTTAGACGAGCAACCAACGGCTACGGACAGAGCCAGAGCCAGAGCAGCAAACTTACCAAACTTCAGCATTTCCATCGTGAAACTCCTAATGAACCCCAGTGTGTTAAGTACTTCTTTTTGTAGCGCCGCGTCAGTTCAGGTAAGGGGACCAGGATGGTTCTCTGACTTCGCCTTGTGCGGTAGGAAGCGGGAGCCTTACGCGTCCATTAATGGACACGAGCATCAAGACTCCCCGGCCCTGCTGGCGGGTGGCGTAGATTACCATGGTGCCGTTGGGCGCAACAGTAGGCGACTCATCAAGAGTGCTATCTGTGAGGATTTTTACGCTTCCGCGCTGCAAATCCTGGGCCGCCACCTTGAAATTAGTGAAACCATCCTGGCGATGAATCATTACCAGGGTCTTTTCATCAGCCGAAAGCTTCGGATTGGCGTTGTAGTTACCGATAAAGGTCACACGCTCCGCACCACCACCGCCAACACTGCTCTTATAGATCTGCGGTTTGCCGCCACGGTCTGAAGTGAAGTAGATGGTCGAACCATCCTTGCCCCAGAACGGTTCGGTGTTGATGCCAGGACCGGAAGTGACGCGGGTGATCTGGCGCGAACCAAGGTTCATCACGTAGATATCCGGGTTACCGTCCTTGGACAGCACGAATGCCAGGCGATTGCCATCCGGCGACCAGGCTGGCGCGCCGTTCAGGCCTTCGAAGTTGGTGATCTGCTCACGGCGACCGGTATCAATGTGCTGAACGAAGATGCGCGGACGCTTCTGTTCAAACGACACGTAGGCGATACGCTTGCCATCCGGGGCAAAACGCGGCGACAGGATTGGCTCGCGCGATTGCAACAGAGTCACTGCACGGGCACCGTCGTAGTCCGAACGTTGCAGGGTGTAGCGGGTGTTGTTCACCGAGAAACGCTCAGCCGTCACGTACAGGATGCGGGTGGAGAACGCACCTTTGATACCGACCAGTTTCTCGAACGATTGGTCGGCGATGTAGTGCGCCATGTCCCGCAGTTGGTCGACGCTGCCCGACACGCTACCGGTCAGCACTTGCTGCTCGGTGGCCACGTTGAACAGGGCGTATTGCACCTGCAAGCGACCGCCTGCTGGAACGATGCTACCTACCATCAGGTACTGGGCGCCCAGGGCTTTCCAGTCACGGTAGATCACTTCGCTGCCTTGGGTCGGCTGGCTGATCATGTTCTGTTTCGGAATTGGCGCGTAGTAACCCGAGTTGCGCAGGTCATTACCAATGATTTCCGCCATATCGTCCGGCAGCACGCTGCCGCCCTGCCAGCCAAACGGTACAACCGCAATCGGAGTGGCCCGATCGCTACCACTGGTTACCAGGATGTTCTTTTCATCCGCCGCCGCTATCCCTGCCATGCAGCAAATAACGACAAGCATTCCTCGAAGAAGGTTTCTCACAAGGCTAGATCCTCAGGTGTGAATGTCATCTTGAATGAACGATAGGGAGCGAAGTCGCTTGGTTTCATTCCCTGCATCTCGGTCAGCCGGCCAATATTCTTGACCGCTGCAACCGCCGAACTGTCGAACGAACCATCGCCACTGGACTTGGCCACGCTGACCGAAGTCACCGTACCATCCGGCAACATGCCGATCTGCAGCACGACTGTCATGCCTTTGCGTGCCGAAGGTGGACGTGTCCAGCCCTCCGCTGCGCGCGCGCGAATCAGATCGTCGAAACTGCCCGCGACTTCATCACCACGTTCATCGGCCAAGGCTTGCTGACGTTGCGGCGTGTCGGAAAGCAAATCTGCCAGGGCCTGGGCCTTTTTATCTTCGGCGGATTTGCGCGCTGCTTCCTGGGCCTTTTTCTTGGAGGCGTCGGCGGCAGCTTTCTTCTTCGCGTCGTCGGCGATTTTCTTCTTCGCCTCGTCTGCTTCAGCTTTTTTCTTGGCGTCTTCGGCGGCTTTCTTCTTCGCGTCTTCGACTATCTTCTTCTTGGCTTCTTCAGCGGCCTTTTTCTTGGCCTCTTCTTCAGCCGCTTTCTTGGCTTCTTCTTCAGATTTCTTCTTGGCTATATCAGCCAATTGTTTCTCTTCGGCTTTTTTAGCTTCGGCAGCTTTCTCGGCTTTCTTGGCTTCATCAGCCTTTTTCGCCTCGTCGGCCTTCTTCGCTTCGTCAGCCTTTTTCGATTCCTCGGCCTTTTGAGCCGCCTCGTCTTTCTTTTGTTCCGCAGCAGCCTTCACCGCTTCCTGCTCGACCTTCTTCTGTTCCATCTGTTCGACTTCAGTCTGGCGCGCAGCCGACTTCTGGGCCTCACCCGCAATCTTCTGATTGGTCTGGGTGGTGGCCTGACTTTTCGATTTCAGCTGATACAGGGTCGCCTGCACGATCGGCTTGGCTGGCGGCAGCTCCGGGGTCATGGCAAAGCTGACAAACAGCATGCCAAACACCAGAACGTGCAGGGCTATTGCCCAGACGCTAGGCCAGAAGAAGCTTTCCGAGGCGGACGGCTCTCGCTGTTGCTGCATCAGGGCGCCTCGGTAATCAAGCCAACATTACCGACCCCGGCTTTCTGCAGCCCGCCCATGGCGCCCATGACGGAGCCATAGTCGACCGACTTGTCACCGCGGATGAACACCTGGGTGTGCTTGCCGCCTTCGTTGCCGGCGCGGATGATTTTGGTCACGGCGTCGGTCATTTGCGGCAAGGTCATGGCCTTGTCCTGCTGCTTCTGGGTATCGACTTCGCTGCCAAGGTTCCAGTAATAGGTCTTGTCAGCCTTGATCGAAATGGTCAGGACCTGGGTGTTGTTGTCCTGCGGCAAGGCTTCGCTGGAAACCTTGGGCAGATCAACTTTCACCCCCTGATTGAGCATCGGCGCGGTCACCATGAAGATCACCAGCAGCACCAGCATCACGTCGATGTAAGGCACTACGTTCATCTCGGCGACCGGCTTGCGCTTTTTGCGAGCTCGAGCGATTAAAGCCATTGGGAATTACCTGCTTATTCTTCGCTGGTGTGCACTTTACGGTGCAGGATCGCCTGGAATTCATCGGCGAAGGTGTAGTAACGGCCAATCAGGGTTTCGCTGGTGGCGGCGAAACGGTTGTAGGCGATTACTGCGGGGATTGCAGCGAACAGGCCGATGGCTGTGGCGATCAGCGCTTCGGCGATACCCGGGGCCACGGTGGCCAGGGTCGCTTGCTGGGCCGTTGCCAGGCCACGGAAGGAGTTCATGATGCCCCATACGGTACCGAACAGGCCGATATACGGGCTGACCGAACCGACGGTGGCCAGAAATGGCAGGCTCTGCTCGAGTTTTTCTTCCTCACGGGAGATCGCTACGCGCATCGCACGGGCCACGCCTTCCATGACGGCTTCCGGGTCAACGCCGGACTGCTGGCGCAGGCGGGAGAATTCCTTGAAGCCGGCGCGGAAGATCTGCTCGACGCCCGAATCCGGGTCCGGGTTGCTGCCCGCCTGGCGATACAGCTTGGACAGGTCGATACCCGACCAGAAGCGCTCTTCGAAGCTCTCCAGGGCACGTCGACCGGCACGCAGCAGGTTGCTGCGCTGAAAAATCATGACCCATGAGGTAACCGATGCGGCTACCAGGGTCAGCATGACCAGTTGAACCACGACACTGGCATTGCTGACCAGGCTCCACATGGAGGAATGGTCGACGACGGTAGGTTCCACGCTAAATCTCCTGCTTTGATTGTTGACCCGCGCCGCTCACGTTGGCAAAGGCCGCACGTAGAGTTTCGGGAATGGCCCTGGGTTTCAAACTGTTGGTGCGCACACACGCCACCAGGAACTGCCCCTCACAGAGCAGCGTTGCATCCGTTGCCCGCCTGACCTGCTGTTTAAAGCGCAGGCTGACACGGTTCAATTCGATTACTTCCGCGCTGACCAGCAATTCATCGTCCAGTCGCGCCGGCGCGTAGTAACGGGCCTCGCTGGAATGCACGACAAATAACAGGTCCTCCCCTGCCAGCTGGGATTGGGCAAAGCCCAGCTCCCGTAGCCGCTCGGTTCGAGCCCGCTCCATGAACTTTAGATAATTGACGTAATACACGATGCCGCCCGCATCGGTGTCCTCGTAATAAACGCGACAGCGATGTGCGAACGACTGATCCCCGTTTTGCGCGCGCATACTCTAGTGCTTACTCCTCAGGTTGCCAATCCGGCCAGGCAACTGTTTTTCATTCTCTGCAGCATTTCTAACGAAAGAATGACGACGCCAGCCACTAGGACAGCACAAACGTCGAATAAATCGACCCGCCATACCTTTTTAATCGTCCACTGCATCGAGGAATTCGTCTACCACAGGCATCTCCCCCAATCGTGACGGAATGTTTAACCCAAAGTGCAAATACGCATGGCGCGTGACCACCCGGCCCCTCGGCGTGCGCATGATGTAACCCTGTTGAATCAGGTACGGCTCCAGCACATCCTCAATGGTATGGCGCTCCTCACTGATCGCCGCCGCCAGGCTGTCCACGCCCACTGGCCCGCCATCGAACTTCTCGATCATGGTCAACAGCAGGCGCCGGTCCTGGTGGTCAAAGCCATGTTCATCGACATCCAGCAGGTTCAGCGCCAGGTCGGCCACGGCCTTGGTGATATGCCCCTTGGCCCGCACTTCGGCAAAATCGCGCACCCGCCGCAGTAAGCGGTTGGCGATCCGCGGCGTGCCACGCGCCCGACGGGCAATCTCGAAGGCACCCTCAGGGTCCAGCGGCAAGCCGAGAATCCCTGCCGACCGACTGACAATCGTCGCCAGATCGGCAGTGCTATAAAACTCTAGACGTTGAACAATGCCGAAACGGTCTCGCAACGGATTGGTCAGCATGCCGGCACGGGTGGTGGCGCCGACCAGAGTGAAGGGCGGCAGGTCGAGCTTGATCGAGCGCGCCGCCGGCCCTTCGCCAATCATGATATCCAGCTGGAAATCTTCCATGGCCGGGTACAGCACTTCTTCGACGATGGGCGACAGCCGGTGGATTTCGTCGATGAACAGCACATCATGGGGTTCAAGGTTGGTCAGCAACGCAGCCAGGTCGCCGGGGCGCTCCAGCACCGGACCGGAGGTGCTCTTGATCGACACCCCCATTTCCTGGGCGATGATATTGGCCAGGGTGGTCTTGCCCAGCCCCGGCGGACCGAAGATCAACGTATGGTCCAGGGATTCGGCACGCCCGCGCGCCGCCTGGATGAACAGCTCCATCTGCTCACGCACAGTGGGCTGGCCGATGTAGTCGGCAAGGCTCAGGGGGCGGATGGCCCGGTCCTGGACCTCTTCACGGTCGCGAGGGCCGGTGGCCGCAATCAGACGATCAGCTTCAATCACTTAAATCATTCCCTTCAGGGCTCGGCGGATCATGTCTTCAGCGCTCAGGTTCTTGTCCTTGATGGCCGACACTGCCTTGCTGGCTTCCTGCGGCTTGTAGCCCAGGGAGATCAGCGCATTGACGGCATCGCTTTCGGCACTGGCGACCTGGGCCGCCGGCATATCCGGCTGGTTCGGCACCAGAGCAAACATGCTGGGCGCCACTTCCCAGGCTTTGAAGCGGTCCTTGAGCTCCACCAACAGGCGCTCAGCGGTTTTCTTACCGACCCCTGGCACCTTGGTCAGCGCCGAGGTGTCCTGGGCCGAAACCGCACGTACCAGTTCGTCCACTTCCAGGCTCGACATCAAGGCCAGGGCCAGTTTCGGGCCCACACCATTGAGGCGGATCAGCTCACGGAAGAAGTCACGGTCGCGCTTGCCGATGAAACCATAGAGTAGTTGCGCGTCTTCGCGCACCACCAGATGGGTGTGCAAGGTTATCGGCTCACCGACCGACGGTAGGCGGTACAGGGTGGTCATGGGCACTTCCAGCTCATACCCCAGCCCGTTTACATCCAGAATCAGGTGCGGCGGCTGTTTCTCAGCCAGGGTGCCGCGCAAGCGTCCAATCACGGTTCAGATCCTTAAAGCTTGAGGTCAGATCGAGGCCCGACCATAACGATTGCGCTGATGCTATCAGAGACGCAGGCGCCCGCCACGACTGCGTGCCGTGCCAAGGCCATGGGGCAGCAGGCTGGAACGGGTATGGGCATGGCAAATGGCAATGGCCAGGGCGTCAGAGGCGTCGATCTGTGGCTTGGAGGTGAGTTTGAGCATATGCATGACCATCATCTGCACCTGCTCTTTATTCGCCGCGCCGGTACCGACCACCGCCTGCTTGACCTGGGTCGCAGTGTATTCGGCGATTTCCATGCCCTCCTCCGCCCCGGCAACAATGGCTGCGCCCCGCGCCTGGCCCAGCTTCAAGGCCGAGTCGGCATTTTTGGCCATGAACACCTTTTCAATGCCCATGGTCACCGGCCCGTAGGTCTGGATCACTTCACGCACGCCGCGATAGACGATCTGCAAACGCTCGGCCAACTCGCCGGCGCCGGTGCGGATACAACCCGACGCCACGTAGACGCAGCCACGCGGGGTGTGCTGCACCACGCCAAAGCCGGTGATGCGTGAACCGGGGTCGATACCTAGGATTAAAGTCATAACGCCTGCAGGTTGGGTAAACACATTTTTTGATACAGCGAAGATCCAATGTGGGAACGGGCTTGCTCGCGAAAGCGGTGTTTCAGTCAACGCATGTACTGACTGACCGCTTTCGCGAGCAAGCCCGCTCCCACATTTTGGTCTACACCAGCCTTCAGACTAGCTGTGCGGCCACGTCTTCTGGAATGTCGGCGTTGGAGTAGACGTTCTGCACATCATCCAGGTCTTCAAGCATATCCAGCATCTTGAGCACCTTCTGCGCGCCGTCCAGGTCCAGTTCGGCACTGGTGGTCGGCAGCATGACGATTTCCGCGTCGGTGCCCTTGAAACCAGCGGCTTCCAGGGCGTTACGCACCGCGTAGAAGCCGGCAAACGAGGTAAACACGTCGATGGAGCCGTCTTCGTTGGTCACCACGTCGTCGGCATCTGCCTCCATCGCGGCTTCCATCAGCGCATCTTCATCCGTACCCGGCGCAAAGGTAATCTGCCCCTTGCGCTCGAACAGATAGGCCACCGAGCCATCCGTGCCGAGGTTACCGCCACACTTGCTGAACGCATGGCGCACGGCCGCCGCAGTACGGTTGCGGTTGTCAGTCATGCACTCGACCATCACCGCGACGCCGCCCGGGCCGTAGCCTTCGTAGGTCAGCTCGACCATGTCGTCGGTATCCGCCGCACCGGCGCCACGGGCCACGGCGCGGTCGATGATGTCGCGACTCATGTTGGCGCCCAGGGCCTTGTCCAGCGCCAGGCGCAGGCGCGGGTTGGAGCCTGGATCACCGCCACCTTGGCGGGCAGCAACCGTCAGTTCACGAATCCACTTGGTGAAGATCTTGCCTTTTTTGGCATCCTGACGCTCTTTGCGGTGCTTGATGTTCGCCCACTTGGAATGGCCAGCCATAACACAACTCCGAAATTCTCTAGAAACCTTTCAATCCCGCCCCAGGCGAGATTTCCCTCTTTTAAACGCAAAGGCGCATCCGAAGATGCGCCTTTTTGACTGCGTACAACCTTATCGCGCTTTCACGCCGCAGCCTTACTCAGCCTTCGGCGCCTCGCGCAGACGGATGTGCAGCTCGCGCAGTGCCTTGGCATCCACCACACCTGGAGCCTGGGTCATGACGTCCGCAGCACTCTGGGTTTTCGGGAAGGCAATCACTTCACGGATCGACTGGGCACCGGTCATCAGCATCACCAGGCGGTCAAGACCGAAGGCCAGGCCACCGTGGGGTGGAGCACCGTATTTCAGGGCATCGAGCAGGAAGCCGAACTTCTCTTCCTGTTCCGCTTCGTTGATGCCCAGCAGGCGGAACACCGACTGTTGCATCTCCTTACGGTGGATACGGATCGAACCGCCGCCCAACTCAGTACCGTTGAGCACCATGTCGTAGGCACGGGACAGCGCGCCGGCCGGGTTGGCTTCCAGCTCCTGTGGCGTGCACTTGGGTGCGGTGAACGGGTGGTGCAGGGCGCTGAAGCTGCCGTCGTCGTTTTCTTCGAACATCGGGAAGTCGACAACCCACATCGGGGCCCACTTGCAGGTCAGCAGGTCGAGGTCGTGACCCAGCTTGATCCGCAGCGCGCCCAGGGCTTCGCTGACGATCTTGGCCTTGTCGGCACCGAAGAACACGATATCGCCATCGACTGCGCCAACGCGATCGAGGATCACATTGAGCTTGTCTTCCGGGATGTTCTTGACGATTGGCGACTGCAGGCCTTCAACACCCTTGGCGCGCTCGTTGACCTTGATGTACGCCAGGCCCTTGGCACCGTAGATACCCACAAACTTGGTGTAGTCGTCGATCTGCTTGCGCGGCATGCTCGCGCCGCCTGGCACGCGCAGTGCGGCGATGCGGCATTTCGGGTCGTTGGCCGGGCCGCTGAACACCTTGAAGTCGACTTCCTTGAGCTGATCGGCAACGTCAACCAGTTCCAGCGGGTTACGCAGGTCTGGCTTGTCGGAACCGTAGCGGCGCATGGCCTCTTCGAAGGTCATGTGCGGGAACTCGCCGAATTCCAGACCCAGCACTTCCTTGAACAGGTTGCGGATCATTTCTTCGGTCAGGCCCATGATCTCTTTTTCATCGAGGAAACTGGTCTCGATGTCGATCTGGGTGAATTCCGGTTGGCGGTCGGCGCGCAGGTCTTCGTCGCGGAAGCACTTGGCGATCTGGTAGTAACGGTCGAAGCCGGCGACCATCAGCAGTTGCTTGAACAACTGTGGCGATTGCGGCAAGGCGAAGAAGCTACCGGCGTGGGTACGGCTTGGCACCAGGTAGTCACGTGCGCCTTCTGGCGTAGCGCGGGTCAGGATCGGCGTCTCGACGTCGAGGAAGCCGTTCTCGTCGAGGAAGCGACGGATGCTGGTGGTCATGCGCGAACGCAGGCGCAGCTTCTCGGCCATTTCCGGGCGACGCAGGTCGAGGAAGCGATAACGCAGGCGGGTTTCTTCGCCAACGTCAGAGAACTCGTTGAGTGGGAACGGCGGGGTTTCCGACTCGTTCAGCACTTCGAGCTCGTAGCCCAGGACTTCGATCATGCCCGACGCCATGTTGGCGTTGGTGGCACCGGCCGGACGCAGGCGGACCTTACCGGTGATTTTCACGACGTACTCGCTGCGCACGCGGTCGGCGGCGGCGAAGCTCTCGGCGCGATCCGGGTCGAATACCACCTGGGCCAGACCATCACGATCACGGATATCGAGGAAAATCACCCCGCCATGGTCGCGGCGACGGTGAACCCATCCGCAAAGGGTGATTTCCTGACCTTCCAGGGTCTCGTTCAGTTGGCCGCAATAGTGGCTGCGCATCATGGTAGTGGTTTCACTTCTCGTAATTCGAAATTCGGTGGAGTTCCTGCTCGGACACCGCACCTTTTAAGTCAGGCCACGGATAATGCAGGAGCTCGCGCGTAGAGTTCAACTCAGTCTGCTTTGTCGCCGCCCGCCAGATTCTTCTTGGCGCCGGTCTTGAAGTCGGTCTCGTACCAGCCGCTACCGCTCAGGCGAAAACCCGGCATGGACAGCATCTTTTTCAGCTCGGGCGCCTGGCAAGCAGGGCAATCGACCAACGGCGCGTCGCTGATCTTCTGAATGGCTTCCAACTGGTGACCACAGGAAGCGCATTGGTAATCGTACATGGGCATGGGATGTCTCGGCGATCACGTCATTGCTGCGCTGCGCCCGGGTAGAGCCGGTTGCGCAGCAAAGGGCGAGATTATATCCGTTAAATCGAGGCTGTGCAGCCGTGGCAACGTGCAACGCACTATATAGAAACACCCCTGCGGCTCCGGTCTCGGCTAACCCGGCTATATAAGGCCCGCCTGATTGACGGCTGAAGCCTGCCCTTTCAACGCATGAACCACACACACGACCCGGACCAGACCGCTGAAATTCTTCACCCCGCCATAACGCAAGTGCACCTCGCGATCCACGTAGGACAGCAACGCACTGACCGAACAGGTATTGATCCTGGCGATTTCGCCAAGAATATTCCAATACACTTCTTCAAGCCGCAGGCATGTTGAAAAACCATTCAACCGGACAGAGCGCGACAGTGGCCGTGCCAATGCCATATCGAACCCTTTGACGAAAGGGTCGATCTTTATCTTGTAGACGCCGGAAGTTTCCAGCACACCTTTACCCGTACTACGCGACATACACCTGACACTCCCTTGCCAAACGGCTCTTGAACAAACGGCTGTTATTGGCCGTTGAGCCTATAAAACATCAAGCAGGCAAGTGCAGCCAGAAGACGGAGAGTTGTTGTGCGTAGGACAAGCCAACGCAGGTATCAGGAAGCAATCAGCTGAAGCCAGTGGCGCCTGCCAGGCACCACTGGCCTGCGGTGCTTACTTGCCTTCGAGCAGCGAGCGCAGCATCCAGGCGGTCTTTTCGTGGATCTGCATACGCTGGGTCAGCAAGTCCGCAGTCGGCTCATCGCTGACTTTATCAAGTAACGGGAAGATCCCACGTGCGGTGCGGGTAACGGCTTCCTGCCCATCGACAAGTTGCTTGATCATGTTTTCAGCACTGGGCACGCCTTCTTCTTCCTTGATCGAAGACAGACGGGCATAGATAGAGTAGGCACCCGGCGCAGGAAAGCCCAGGGCACGAATACGTTCGGCAATGGAGTCAACCGCCAGCGCCAGTTCGTTATATTGCTCTTCAAACATCAAGTGCAATGTACGAAACTGTGGCCCCGTGACGTTCCAATGAAAGTTATGGGTTTTCAGATAAAGTACATAGGTATCTGAAAGCAGCCGTGAAAGTCCGTCAACAATGGATTTACGATCTTCTTCGCTGATACCGATATCGATTGCCATGTCTATTCCCTTCAATTGATGAAAATTCATTGATCAGGTGCTTACCCACTCTAGCAAGAGTCCTCGCCTTGCGCAGCCCTACCGCCGCAGGTGGCCTGCGGCAAATCGCCCCTTTGCATCGCGCTCGACCACGGGCGGCAAGGCCTGCCACGGTTAAAAACACCCGCACCTGTCTAGGACAAGGGTTTGCCGCACAAATGCGATGATCTTTGCAACGCCCTGAAACGCTTGATTTGAGAAGGCACAGGCTTTGCTGTTAAATAGGCTGCGTGTCGCCGCCGCTATTTCCTGCGGCAAGCGGCATAGGCTGAATAATCGCGCACGTGCCCAACGCCTCCCATTGTTCAGAAGCGAACCGTGCCAGTCAGCTCTTCCTTCGTGATCCGTCTTAACGTGAGTTAATCAAAATGTTGAAAATCGTCCACCTGCTAACGGGCGCTGCAGCGTTGCTGCTGTCCTTTATCCCGAGCCTGCAACCAGAAAGCCTGCCGTACCTGCAACAACACGACGCGCTGTACCTGGCTCTGTTCGGCCTTCTCAACCTGACGCTGGCGCCAGTGATTCCCTACTGGAACAAAGGCACACGCCATCAACTGCAAAACCTGGTCAGCGCCTTGCTGGTGCTGGCTGTCGTGGTACAAACCCTCACCCTCCTGGCCCCTATGCCTGAAGTCGGCGGCCATCCAGCCATCCTGCTCAGCCTGGCCATTGCGGTGGTCGCGATCGTTCTTCACCTGGCCATCAGCTTCTACCGTTCGTCTGCCCCGGCCAGCTCGCAAAACTACGACATGACCAACCGGGATACCGGGACCGTCAAGTGGTTCAACACATCCAAAGGCTTCGGCTTTATTTCCCGGGACTCGGGCGACGATATCTTCGTCCACTTCCGGGCCATCCGCGGCGAAGGCCATCGCGTCCTGGTGGAAGGCCAGCGCGTGGAGTTCTCCGTGATGAATCGCGACAAAGGCCTGCAAGCTGAAGACGTGATCGCCGCCCTGCCGCGTCGCTGACCCCAGAGCAAGCCTCAAAAAAAACCGCGATGCAGCTAACACTGCATCGCGGTTTTTTATCGCCGGGACTTTTCCCGAACCCTCAATAATGAGGCGGTGGCGCTTCTTCCTCGGAAGACTCGAACTGCCCGCCCATTTCTTCCTGACGCTTGAGCAAGGCCGTCATCTGCAATTGCAGACGCTCTACCGCCCGCTGCTGGGCGACCAGGATGTCATTCAACGTCTCGATGGTGTCGTCCTGGAAAGCCAGGCGGCTCTCAAGGTCCATCACACGATCTTGCAGGTCCATGGTTCAGTCCTGGGCAAAAATGAATTCGGGCGGCAGTAGCTCCCGCAGGCGGGTACGAATCAGCGCCACCTGATCGTCGCTATAAGGTACTGCCGGGTGCTTGCCCCAGACTGGTGCAGGCCAAGCCGCATCGTCGCGTTTGCGCACAATCACGTGCACATGTAACTGGTTGACCACGTTACCCAGCGCACCGATGTTCATTTTATCGGCGCCGAACCCGTCATTGAGCAACTGTGCCAACGTGGTGGTTTCGTGCCACAACCGGGACTGGTCGCCAGCGTCGAGCTGGAACACTTCGCTGATGCCGGCAATGCGCGGCACCAGGATAAGCCAGAGGTAGTTAGAGTCATTGGACAGCAGCAGCCGGCACAGGGGGAATTCCCCGATGGGCAAGGTGTCGTTTTGCAGACGTGGATCCAAGGCGAACACCGCAGTCACTCCGTTCGGCTAGTCAGTTTCAGGCGCCCAGCATACCTGCGAATGGCGACTGCTTCACGGGGCAATCCGCGCGACACCTGCGGCAATCGGCAGATGCACCAAAATGAGTCTTTTATGCCCTACATCGGGCAGGGCTTATCCGCCGATTACTCACTCCACAGGGTGGACCGGTAACATTTCTGACAGAAACGTATTTTTGCGCGTTCGAAATCCCGCACAACCGGCACCACGAGTTCCAAAAAAAACCACGCAAAAGCCCCGTTTTCAGGCGCTTTTCACAGATCCAACACATTTTTCACGAAAAAATGACATCCGCCCGGCAGTTTGAGCACGCTTGTTGCATTCACTCCCATATCGTCGACAACGGCACTTGCCAGGAAGGCAGTGTTTCACGATAAAAACAACAGTGAGTCAATACACCTACAGGAAGTTTTAAAACTTTGAACAGGGTACTTTGCACCCCTGTACAGGGTATTAAAGACAGTATTGAAGTTGTCAGTCTGGTGACAAACAGACTGTAGATTTGCGACATGGATCTAGCAATTTACGACAGCCTCGTAAAGAAGCTGAAAGGACAGATGTGCAAGTATCGCCAATTATTGCCAGCGTGCTATAAGTTTGCGCTGTCACAAAAAAGAAAGAGCCGCCCAGACAAAAATACAGGTGGGACGGCAGTACTCTTCCTAAAACCAAAGGAGCAAATCACGATGCGCGTGATGAAGTGGAGCATGATCGCCCTCGCTGTCTCAGCAGGCACCTCACAGTTCGCTATGGCGTCCGCCCAAGATGATGCCAAAGGTTTTGTCGAAGACAGCACCTTCAGCATCAACACCCGTGCCCTGTACTTCAGCCGGGATAACCGCAACAACAAGTCGGGTACAAGCTACACCCGGGAAAGCGGCCTGGGCTTCAACGGTTTGTACCAGTCGGGTTTCACCCAGGGCACCATCGGTGTGGGTGTTGACGTAATCGGCCTGCTGGGCGTGAAACTGGACAGCGGCAGAGGCCGGAATGGCACTGGCTTGTTCCCGGAAGGCTCGGATGGCCGCTCAGAGGATGAGTACTCCAAGGGCGGCGGCGCCATCAAGTTCCGTCTCTCCAATACCGTGCTGAAAGTCGGCGACCAGTACACCACTGCGCCGGTCTTCGCGTCCGACGACAGTCGCTTGCTGCCGGAGCTGCCGCAAGGTATCTCGATCGTCAGCAACGAGATCAAAGACCTCAAGCTTGAAGCCGGTCACTTCACTTCCAGCGTTGCCCAGGCGCAAACCTACAGGGACAGTATCCTCGATTTCCCTGAAACCTCCCGGGGTATCAAGCAAGCCAATTTCGTGGGTGGTACCTACGGTTGGACGCCTGAGTTCACCACCAGCCTCTACTACTCGAAAGTCGAAGACTACTGGCGCAAATACTACGCCAACGTCAACTGGACCCATGCTCTGAGCGATGACCAGTCGGTGGCTGTAGACTTCAACATCTACGACACCAAGAGCGACGGTGCCGGCCTGCAACGCGCCTTCAAAGACAACGAGACCAAACTCGACAACCGTGCGTTCAGCTTGCAGGGTGCCTACACCATCGGTGCACACACCTTCACCCTGGCTGCCCAGAAGGTTTCCGGTGACGGCGACTACGGCTACGGCATTGATGGTGGCGGCACAGTGTTCCTGGCCAACTCCGTCGCCCGTTCCGACTTTAACGCCGAAGGTGAAAAATCCTTCAAAGCCCGTTACGACCTCGACATGGCCACCTTCGGTGTACCTGGCTTGAGTTTCCTGGCTGCGTACGTTACCGGTAGCGGCGCCAATACCGCCCTGACCTCGAACGGCAAAGAGTGGGAACGTGACCTCGAAGCCAAATACGTGATCCAGAGCGGCCCGGCCAAAGACCTGAGCCTGCGTATTCGCCAAGCGACTTATCGTTCGTCTGATGGCGTTTACTACGGTTCTTCGTCGATCGACGAACTGCGTCTGATCGCGCAATACCCGCTGAACATCTTGTAATCGAAGATGCCCAGGGGCTTCGGCCCCTAATTAAAAAGCCGCTCACTGTTAACCAGTGAGCGGCTTTTTATTGCACTAATATTTCTACCGCTTAAATAACTAGCAAGCTAGCTATCTAGTTTGTTACCGCGATTAAACTTGACCATTCAGCCAAGTTCGATCCCTGCTCCCGTCATTACTTGGCAGGTGCTTCTTGCATCACGCGAATAACGCGCTGCGGGAATGGGATATCAATCCCTGCAGCTTTCAAGCGATCCCGCGCCAGTTCATTAAACATGAACATCACATCCCAATAATCTGCAGTCTTGGTCCATACGCGCAGGGAAACAGTGATCGAACTGTCGCCCAGGGTCGAAATCACGGCGACCGGCTCTGGGTCCGCCAGAACCCGTGGGTCCTTGGCCAGTTCCAGCAGCACTTCACGGGCCTTTTGCAGGTCGGCTTCGTAGTCGACACCTACGTCAAACACCACCTTGCGGGTCGGTTGGCGGTTGGTGTTGGTGATGATGCCGTTGGACAAGATGCCGTTAGGCACGATGACCGTCTTGTTGTCGCCGGTACGGATCACCGTGTGAAAGATCTGGATGCTATCGACGGTACCCGCCGTGCCCTGGGCTTCGATCCAGTCACCGATGCGGAACGGGCGGAACAGCAGGATCAGTACACCACCGGCAAAGTTAGCCAGGCTGCCTTGCAACGCCAGGCCAATGGCCAGGGTCGCGGCACCAATCGCGGCGACGAACGAGGTGGTTTCGACACCAATCATCGAGGCGACGCTGACAATCAGCATCACTTTGAGCACGATGTTCGCCAGGCTGGTCACAAAGCCCTGCAACGCCAGGTCAGCATTGCGCAGGGCCAGCAGGCGCCCTACCTTGTGGGTCAACTTGTTGATCAACCACCAACCAATGGCCAGGGTCAGCACCGCCAGCAATACCCGGCTGCCGTACTCCATGATCATCGGGACCCAGGCTTGGGAAGCCTTGATCAATTGATCCACTTCAGCATTCAAGTCCATCTAGATTCTCCTGTTTAGCACTGCATATAAAGGTCGCCACAGCAATTGAGCCCCGTAGGGCTCAATCGTTTCTGCAGGTTCTGGGGCGTGGGACGTCGAAATCCCTTACGGGTTCCCGAAAACCGGATCAGTCGCGGAAGTTGTTGAACTGCAGCGGCATATCAAAGGTCTTGGCGCGCAGGGCGGCAATCGCATCCTGCAAATCGTCGCGCTTCTTGCCGGTGATACGCACCTGCTCGCCCTGGATCGCGGCCTGGACCTTGAGCTTGGCGTCCTTGACGTGAGCGACGATTTTCTTCGCCAGCTCCTTGTCGATACCTTCCTTGAGCACCGCTTCCTGCTTCATCAACTTGCCCGAAGCGTAGGCATCCTTGACTTCGAGGCACTGCACATCAATCTTGCGCTTGACCAGGGCCAGCTTGAGGATCTCGATCATCGCTTCCAGCTGGAAATCGGCTTCAGCGGTCAGGTTGACCGTCAGTTCCTTTTCCTTGAACTCAAAGCTGCCTTTGCCTTTCAAGTCATAACGACGGTCCAGCTCCTTGACGGCGTTCTCGACGGCGTTGGTGACTTCGTGCTTGTCCAGTTCAGATACCACGTCGAACGACGGCATGTAGTTTCTCCAATAAAAAAGGGGCGCGGCTCAGTAAAGATGGAGCGCGCCTGGCTTGCGGGTAAAATGCCGGGGCATTATAACGACTCTTTACCCTGAGCTGCTTGGCTCACCCAGCGGCTTACGGAGCAAAATTGATGTCCACCACCTGGCATGTCCTCGGCGCAGGCAGTCTCGGCACATTATGGGCCACACGCCTGGCCCGCGCTGGCCTGCCCGTCACGCTGATCCTGCGCGATCAGGCGCGCCTGAGCCGCTATCGGGCATCTCCCGGGCTGACCCTGGTCGAGCAAGGGCATGCCCAGACTTATCCGGTGGCTGCACAAACATCCGACAGCCCCGAGCCAATTGATCGCCTGCTGGTCGCGTGTAAAGCCTACGATGCTCCTGGCGCTGTCGCACAGCTGGCACGACGCCTGACACCCAATGCCGAGGTAATCCTGCTGCAGAACGGCCTGGGCAGCCAGGATGCGGTTGCCGCCCTATTGCCCCAGGCACGCTGTATCTTCGCCTCCAGCACCGAGGGTGCGTTTCGGCAAAGTGATGGCAGCGTGGTATTCGCCGGCCACGGCTTCACCTGGCTCGGTGACGCCAGCCATCCCACGGCGCCGCTGTGGCTGGACGACCTGCACGCTGCCGGCATTCCCCACCAGTGGAGCACCGACATCCTCACGCGGCTCTGGCGAAAACTGGCACTCAACTGTGCGATCAATCCGCTGACGGTGCTCTATCAATGCCGCAATGGCGGATTGCAGGCGCATCACTGCGAGGTGGCGACCTTGTGTGCCGAGCTCGGCGAGCTGCTGACGTGCTGCGGCCAGCCCGCGGCGGCCGAGAATCTGCAGGCCGAAGTGGAGCGGGTGATCCAGGCGACAGCGGCCAACTTTTCGTCGATGTACCAGGACGTGGCCAACGGGCGGCGCACCGAGATCAGCTATCTGCTCGGCCATGCCTGCCAGGCGGCCTTGCGCCATCGTTTGAGCCTGCCGCATCTGCAACAACTGCAGGTACGCCTGGCCGGCTACCTGGACGCACACGGATTGCCCAGCGACTGAGGCACGCGCTACCCTGCCAACTGGATCCTTGCCTGCGAACCACCTGATGCCACTGCGCCAGCGTCTCGAAAACCTCCCCGTCGGGCAGAAACTGCTGGCGGCCCTGCTGGTACTGCTGACCACCGTGCTGCTGGTGGCCAACCTGACCTTTATCAGCGCCGCCTATTGGATCTCCCAGGAAAGCATGGCCCCGCAAGCCTTGCAGGCAATTGGCCGGCTGGTTTCCAACCCCGCCCTCGCCGCGCAAGCCCTGGACTCTCCCGCCAACGCCGATGCCTTGCTCAACGAGCTGACCAGCTATTCGCCACTGCGGGCGGCGGCCCTGTATGACGGCGAAGGTAGTCGCCTGGCGCAACTGCAACACGGTGATCGCCTGCAACTGCCGGCGCACTATCGCGACATCGAGGCGTGGCGGGTTACCGAGTTTCGCAGCAATCAAGTCATCACCCTGCCCCGCCCCGGCCTGCCCTCAGGGCATCTGCTGCTGGTGGCCAGCAGCGAACTGCCAGTCGCTTTCTACACCGGCACCCTGACCGCCAGCCTTGGCATCCTGATTTTCAGCATCCTGCTGTGGATGGTGATCGCCCGGCAGATCAAACGCCTGATTACCCGGCCCATCCACGAGTTGGAAGAGTTGTCGCGCCAGGTCACCCGCGAGGAGAACTACGCCCTGCGGGCCGGTCGTGGCAACCATGACGAAATCGGCAGCCTGGCCGAAGCATTCAATACCATGCTGTCGCGCATCGAAGCTCGGGAGCAGCAACTCAAGCGCGCACGGGACGACTCCCAGGCCGCCTACGACCAGGCCCGGGGTCTGGCCGAGGAAACCCGGCATACCAACCGCAAGCTGGAACTGGAAGTGCAGGTTCGCAGCAAGATCGAGAAAAAACTCACCGGCTTTCAGAACTATCTCAACAGCATCATCGACTCCATGCCCTCCGCCCTGATTGCCCTGGACGAGCAGCTCTACGTCACCCAATGGAACCAGGAAGCCAGCGCCCTGTCCGGCACGCGCCTGGATGAAGCCCTGAACCAGCCGATCTTCCTCGCCTTCGAACCGCTCAAGCCCTATCTGCCCCAGCTCAAGGCCACGGTAGAGCAGCACACGGTGGAGCGCATCGAGCGCGTTACCTGGATCAAGGACGACGAACCCAAGCACTATGCCCTGACCTTTTACCCGCTGATGGGTGGCGCCGGGCGCGGGGTGGTGATCCGTATCGACGACATCACCCAGCGCCTGTCCCTGGAAGAAATGATGGTGCAATCGGAGAAAATGCTGTCAGTCGGCGGGCTCGCCGCAGGCATGGCCCACGAAATCAACAACCCGTTGGGGGCAATCCTGCACAACGTGCAGAACATTCGGCGACGCCTGTCGGCGGACCTGCCGAAAAACCAGGAGCATGCCGAGCAGGTGGGCGTGGAACTGGAAACGGTCAACCGCTACCTGCAAAGCCGCGAAGTACCGCAGCTGCTCGACGGCATCCAGCAAGCCGGGGCCCGTGCAGCGAAAATCGTCACCCATATGCTCAGTTTCAGCCGCCGCAGCAACCGTCAGATGGCGCCTTGCGACCTGCCGGCCCTGATTGACCAGGCCGTGGAAATTGCCGGTAACGACTTCGACCTGACCATCGGCTTCGACTTCAAGGGCCAGGCGATCATCCGCCAGTTCGACCCATTGCTGGGCCCCGTGCCGGGCACCGCCAACGAATTGGAGCAGGTACTGCTCAACCTGCTGAAAAACGCCGCCCAGGCCATCCACCTGCGCGAAGACGACAGCGAGCCTGGGCGCATCATCCTGCGCACCCGGCTCAACCCACCCTGGGCCGAGATCCAGGTGGAAGACAATGGCATCGGCATGAGTGAGAACGTGCGCAAACGCACGTTCGAACCGTTCTTCACCACCAAGGAAATCGGCCAGGGCACGGGGCTGGGCCTGTCGGTCTCGTACTTCATCATCACCAACAACCACAAGGGCCAGATGGAGGTTCACTCCACCCTGGGCCAGGGCACCTGTTTCACCTTGCGCCTGCCACTGGCCGGCAGCCAGCTTGCCCCCCACGAACTGACTCAACTGGAGCACTGACCATGGGCTTTCGCCTGTCGAAAATTTACACCCGTACCGGCGACAAGGGCGAAACCGGCCTGGGTGACGGCCGCCGCGTGCCCAAGGATCACCCCCGGGTGGAGGCGATCGGTGAAGTGGACAGCCTCAACAGCCAACTGGGCCTGCTGTTGGCCGGCCTTGAGGAGCAAAGCGGCCAGCATCCCGCGCTGAACGATGTGATCGAGGTACTAACACCCTGCCAGCATCGACTGTTTGACCTGGGTGGCGAGCTGGCAATGCCGGTCTACAAGGCGCTCAATGCGGGCGAGGTGGACCGCCTGGAAGCCGCGATTGATCGCTGGAATGAAGAAGTCGGGCCTTTGGAGAACTTCATCCTGCCCGGCGGTTCGGCGCTGATTGCCCAGGCCCACGTGTGCCGCAGCCTGGCCCGTAGCGCCGAGCGGCGCTGCCAGCAACTGAATGCGCTGGAGCCGTTGGAAGGGGTGGGATTGGCGTATATCAATCGGCTATCGGATTTGCTATTTGTGGCAGCAAGGGTGATTGCCCGGAGGCAAGGGATTGCGGAGATTTTGTGGCAGGCGGCGGCTAAGCCGCACTGAGACTCTGCGGGGTTTTGTATTGTTTGGCAGGGCCTCATCGCGGGCAAGCCCGCTCCCACATTTTGATTTGTGAATACATTCAAGTGTGGGGGATTTTGTGGCAGGCGGCTAAGCCGCACTGAAATTCTGCAGGTTTTGTATTGTTTGACTGGGCCTCATCGCGGGCAAGCCCGCTCCCACATTTTGATTTGTGAATACATTCAAGTGTGGGGGATTTTGTGGCAGGCTGCTAAGCCGCACTGAAATTCTGCGGGTTTTGTATTGTTTGGCAGGGCCTCATCGCGGGCAAGCCCGCTCCCACATTTTGATTTGTGAATACATTCAAATGTGGGGATTTTGTGGCAGGCGGCTAGGCCGCACTGAGACTCTGCAGGGTTTTGTATTGTTTGGCAGGGCCTCATCGCGGGCAAGCCCGCTCCCACATTTTGATTTGTGAATACATTCAAATGTGGGAGCTGGCTTGCCTGCGATGGGGCCAGCAATGACAACTCACACCTCAGGCCAGAACGCCCGAATCCCCGCCACACCCTGCGCCCCGCTCTCCCAGGCCTTCTCCCGCTCGTCAGGCCCAACCCCGCCCAACAGAAACACCGGCTTGCTGAAGCCCTTGATCAACTGCGCCGCCTCTTCCCAACCCAGAGGCTGCGCATCAGGGTGAGTCTGGGTCGGCTGCACCGGCGACAGAGTGACAAAATCCACGTCCATCAGTTCGGCCAATGCCAGTTCCTCGGCATTGTGACAAGACGCCGCCAACCAGCGGTCCTTGGGCAACGGTCGGCCCTTGCTCGCGTATTTGCGCAGTTGCGCCGAGGTCATGTGCCAGCCAGCAGCCGGGAAATCACCGAGCCATTCAAACGGCCCCTTGAGCATCAATTGCGCCTTGCCAGCACACAGGCCTACGGCGTCCACCGCCAGGTCGCGGTATTTGGGGTCGTAGCCATTGGGCGCACGCAACTGGATCAGTTTGATACCACCGGCAACGGCTTTCTGGATACCACGCAACAGCACCGGGGTTTCCAGTTCGCCTGGGGTGATCAGGTAGTCGGCGGGCAAACGGGCAGCAGCAACGATGGGCGCATTGGCCGCGGGAAACTCGTAGTTCTGCAAGTCCCGTGGCGCCACCCATTCAAGGGGCTGCCCTTCCGCGCCGTGGGGCTCGCCGGTAAACGCCGAGACCTCCCAGACATCCAGCAACACCTGCTTGTCCGGGTAATCATGCTGTACCTGGATCAACGGCCGGGCCGTGGTGACCTGGATACCCAATTCTTCCTGCAGCTCTCGCCCCAGTGCGGTGAGCACCGACTCATCGGCCTCCACCTTGCCACCGGGAAACTCCCAGAGGCCGCCCTGGTGCTGGGTATCTGCACGACGGGCCAACAGAATCCGGCCATCGGTACCGCGAATGACTGCGGCTGCTACATGAACTCGTTTCACGGTTTTACGTCCTCTAAGCCGGCGCCTGCCGGGGCATTGCTAATGCCCCGGGCAGGTATCAAGTACGGTATTCGGCGTTGATCTTCACGTACTCGTGGGACAGGTCGGTGGTCCAGATGGTTTCGCTGCACTCACCGCGCCCCAACTCGATACGGATGGTGATTTCTTCCTGCTGCATCACCGCCGAGCCCTGGGCTTCGGTGTAGGTCTCGGCACGGGCACCACGGCTGGCGATGCACACATCGCCGAGGAACACGTCGATCTTGCTCACATCCAGGTTCGGTACGCCGGCACGGCCAACCGCCGCGAGGATCCGGCCCCAGTTCGGGTCGGACGCAAACAGCGCGGTCTTGATCAATGGCGAGTGGGCCACGGTGTAACCCACATCCAGGCACTCCTGGTGATTACCGCCGCCGTTGACTTCAACGGTAACGAACTTGGTCGCGCCTTCACCGTCACGCACGATGGCCTGGGCCACTTCCATGCACACTTCAAACACCGCCTGCTTCAACGCCGCGAACAGCGGGCCGTTGGACGAAGTAATTTCCGGCAGGTCGGCCTTGCCTGTGGCAATCAACATGCAGCAGTCGTTGGTCGAGGTATCGCCGTCGATGGTGATGCGGTTGAACGACTTGTTGGCGCCATCAAGCATCAGGTTTTGCAGCACGTCACGGGAGACTTTGGCGTCGGTGGCGATGTAGCCGAGCATGGTCGCCATGTTCGGACGGATCATGCCCGCGCCTTTGCTGATACCTGTCACGGTGACGGTCACGCCGTCATGCACAAACTGGCGGCTGGCGCCCTTGGGCAAGGTGTCAGTGGTCATGATCCCGGTGGCCGCGGCCGCCCAGTTATCCACCGACAGGTCGTCCAGCGCGGCTTGCAGGGCGTTTTCGATTTTTTCCACGGGCAATGGCTCACCGATCACCCCGGTGGAGTACGGCAGCACTTGGCTGGCGTCCACGCCGGTCAACTCCGCCAGCTTGGCGCAGGTGCGCGCGGCAGCGGCCAGGCCTGGTTCGCCGGTGCCGGCGTTGGCATTGCCGGTGTTGGTCAGCAGGTAACGTACCGGGCCTTCGACGCGTTGCTTGGCGAGAATCACCGGCGCGGCGCAAAACGCGTTCAGGGTGAAAACACCGGCGATGGTCGAGCCTTCGGCACAGCGCATCACCACCACGTCTTTGCGCCCAGGGCGTTTGATGCCGGCCGAAGCGATACCGAGTTCAAAACCGGCAACCGGGTGCAACGTGGGCAAAGGACCAAGACCAACAGCCATGAATGCGCTCCTTAACGATGTCTGCACCGTCGTCGTCGACGGTGATTAAATGGCAAAACGCCGCGACGGCTGATGCCGGTCGCGGCGCGGGGGTATTGCAGCGTCAGGCAAAAATCTTAGTTGATTTCGCCGTGGCAGTGTTTGAACTTCTTGCCCGAACCGCACCAGCACGGCTCGTTGCGACCCAGCTTCTGCTCGTTGCGCACCGGCGCCTGGGCCAGGGCCACGTCGACTTCTTCGCCCAGCACTTCAGGTGCTTCAAGACCCGGTGCTTCGTCATGCTGGAACTGCATGCGCGCGGCAAGGGCTTCGGCTTCCTGGCGCAGACGGGCTTCTTCTTCGATCGGGTCTTCGCGACGCACCTGAACGTGGGACAGCACACGAATCGAATCGCGCTTGATCGAATCCAGCAACTCGGAGAACAGCGTGAACGACTCGCGCTTGTACTCCTGCTTCGGGTTCTTCTGGGCGTAGCCGCGCAGGTGGATACCATGACGCAGGTGATCCATGGTCGACAGGTGGTCTTTCCACAGGTCGTCCAGCACGCGCAGAACGATTTGCTTCTCGAAGGTGCGCAGTGCTTCGGCACTGGCTTGCTCTTCTTTCTCGTTGTACGCGGCCAGCAGTTCGGCCATCAGTTTTTCGCGCAGGGTTTCTTCGTACAGGTGGTCGTCTTCGTCGAGCCATTGCTGGACCGGCAGATCGACACCGAAGTCGCTCTTCAACGCCGCTTCCAGGCCGGCAACATCCCACTGCTCAGGCAGGGACTGTGGCGGGATATGGGCGCTGACGGTGGCGTTGAGCACGTCCTGACGGAAGTCGGCGATGGTTTCGCCAATGTTGTCGGCGGCCAGCAACGTGTTACGCATGTGATAAATCACTTTACGCTGTTCGTTGTTGACGTCATCGAACTCCAGCAGTTGCTTACGAATGTCGAAGTTACGACCTTCGACCTTGCGCTGGGCCTTTTCGATGGCGTTGGTCACCATGCGGTGCTCGATGGCTTCGCCGGACTGCATGCCCAGGGCCTTCATGAAGTTCTTTACCCGATCCGAGGCGAAGATGCGCATCAGGCTGTCTTCCAGGGACAGGTAGAAACGGCTGGAACCGGCGTCACCCTGGCGACCGGCACGGCCACGCAGTTGGTTGTCGATACGACGCGATTCGTGACGCTCGGACGCGATCACCTGCAAACCACCGGATTCCAGCACTGCCTGGTGGCGTTTCTGCCAGTCGGCCTTGATCTGGGCGATCTGCTCAGGGGTCGGGTTGTCCAGGGACGCCACTTCCACTTCCCAGTTGCCGCCCAACAGGATGTCGGTACCACGACCGGCCATGTTGGTCGCGATGGTCAGCGCGCCTGGGCGACCGGCCTGGGCAATGATCTCGGCTTCTTTTTCGTGGAACTTGGCGTTGAGGACCTTGTGCTCGATACCTTCCTTGTTGAGCAGGTTCGACATGTGCTCGGAGGTTTCGATGGTGGCAGTACCCACCAGGACCGGACGGCCGTGGGTCATGCATTCCTTGATGTCGGCGACGATGGCCGCGTATTTCTCGTCGGCGGTCAGGAACACCAGGTCGTTGTAGTCTTTACGCGCCAGCGGCTTGTTCGGCGGGATAACCATCACCGACAGACCGTAGATCTGGTGGAATTCGAACGCTTCGGTATCCGCAGTACCGGTCATGCCGGACAGCTTGTTGTACAGGCGGAAGTAGTTCTGGAAGGTGGTCGAGGCCAGGGTCTGGCTCTCGGCCTGGATATTGAGCTCTTCCTTGGCTTCGATGGCCTGGTGCAGGCCTTCGGACAAGCGACGACCGGGCATGGTACGGCCGGTGTGTTCGTCGACCAGTACTACCTGGCCGTCCTGGACGATGTATTCGACGTTGCGATGGAACAGCTTGTGGGCGCGCAGGCCGGCATACACGTGGGTCAACAGGCCCAGGTTGTGCGCCGAGTACAGGCTTTCGCCTTCAGCCAGCAGGCCGATCTGGGTCAGCATTTCTTCGACGAACTGGTGACCGGCTTCGTTGAGTTCGACCTGACGGGTCTTCTCGTCGATGGAGTAATGACCTTCTTTGGTCACCACGCCTTCCACTTCCTCGATATGTTGCTCAAGGCGCGGGATCAGTTTGTTGATTTCGGTGTACAGGCGCGAGCTGTCTTCGGCCTGGCCGGAGATGATCAGCGGGGTACGGGCTTCGTCGATGAGGATGGAGTCGACTTCGTCGATCACGGCAAAGTTGAGTTCGCGCTGGAATTTTTCTTCCATGCTGAACGCCATGTTGTCGCGCAGGTAGTCGAAACCGAATTCGTTGTTGGTGCCGTAGGTGATGTCGGCGGCGTAGGCGGCACGCTTCTCTTCCGGCGGCTGGAACGGCGTCACGACGCCGACGGTCAGGCCGAGGAATTCATACAGCGGACGCATCCAGTTGGCGTCCCGGCGGGCCAGGTAGTCGTTCACCGTCACAACGTGCACGCCCTTGCCGGACAGTGCGTTGAGGTAAACACCCAGGGTTGCCACCAGGGTCTTGCCTTCACCGGTGCGCATTTCGGCAATCATGCCTTCATGTAGGGTCATGCCGCCGATCAACTGGACGTCGAAGTGGCGCATGCCCATCACCCGCTTACCGGCTTCGCGGGCGACCGCAAAGGCTTCAGGCAGCAGTTTGTCGAGGGTCTCACCTTTGGCTATGCGGGCCTTGAACTCTTCGGTCTTGGCGCGCAATTGCTCGTCCGACAAAGCAACCATCTGCTCTTCGAAGGCATTGACCAGCTGCACCGTCTTGAGCATGCGTTTGACTTCGCGCTCATTCTTGCTTCCAAAAAGTTTCTTTAACAAAGGCGCAAACATATCGGCAGGTTCTTCCACACATTAGGGATGAAGGGGCGCCCCATGAGTCGCCCGAGCAGCCCTCACGGCCGCATGCGAACGAGCATTCTACCCGGAAACGAGGGTGAGGAAAGTGGCGTTGTTCCACGATGCAGGCACAGCGTTCCCAGAGGGCTTGTTTAAAATAGGGGCTTTTTGCTGAACTTCAACCCATTCGAGTGAGAAGTTACTTATTGATTTAATGGATAAACTGCTGACAAAGCAATGACCACGGTGCCGCACACGCTTTCTGCTACCATGGCGGCTCTGTTACCTAAGGTGTCTAGATCATGGCATTTCGCCCTCTTACGGCCCGTGCTCCCGCCGTGTTGCTGCGCGAAGCCAAGCCTTTAAAAGCCATCTTTGGCCATGCGCAACGCCTGGGCCATCTGCAACGCCTCCTGGAAAGCCAACTGCAACCTGCTGCCCGCGAGCACTGTCATGTGGCGTCGTGGCGTGAAGGTACGCTGCTGCTGATCGTCACCGATGGGCATTGGGCAACCCGCCTGCGCTACCAACAAAAACGCTTGCAGCGCCAGCTACAGGCGTTTGAGGTATTTGAGAGCCTGCAGCGCATCCAGTTCAAGGTCCAGCCACCGACCGTGCAGCAAGGTGCGGTGGGGCATACCATGGATTTGTCGGTGAATGCCGCCGAAACCATCCAGGCGACGGCAGACGGGATTACAGATCCGAAGTTGCGCGCAGCGCTGGAGCGCCTGGCCAGTCACGCCAAGCCCAAGACCTGAGAGCGGGCAGCCGCGAGTGCGGTGTGCCAGTCAGCACATGTATCGACTGATACAGCGCAATCGCGGGCAAGCCCGCTCCCACATTGGGTTGCATAGACCTGGATGGCTACTTGCGCTTGCTACCGCCAAGCAAAGACCCCAACAGCCCGCGCACCAACTGGCGGCCCATCTGGTTGGCCGCCTGCTGCATCGCCGATTTCAGGGCCTTGCCCGCGGTAGTGCCAAGAAACGCCCCGGCCTTGTCGGTGAAGCTCGGTTCTTCAGCGGCAGGCGCAGCACTCGCCTCGGGCCCCAGCTCCTTGCGTGCCATCAACACTTCATAGGCGGATTCACGATCAATCGGCTTGTCATAGCGCCCCTGTAGAGGCGAGCCGGCAATCAACCCTGCCCGCTCGGCGGCAGTCAACGGCCCGATCCGCGACTGCGGCGGCGCGACCAGCACCCGCTGGACCACCTCGGGGGTGCCTTTTTCCTGCAGCGTACCCACCAGCGCCTCACCCGTGCCCAGCTCGGTCAATACCGCCAGCGCATCAAACGCAGGATTTGGCCGGAAACCATCGGCCACCGCCCGCAGGGATTTTTGCTCCTTGGTGGTGAACGCCCGCAGGCCATGCTGGATCCGCAAACCCAGTTGCGCCAGTACGCTATCCGGCAAGTCGCCCGGCGACTGGGTGACAAAATACACCCCCACACCTTTGGAACGAATCAACCGCACCACTTGCTCCAGGCGGTCCTGCAAGGCCTTGGGCGTATCGGCAAACAGCAAATGCGCTTCGTCGAAGAACAGTGCCAGCAGCGGCTTGTCGGCATCCCCACGTTCCGGCAACTGCTCGAACAACTCCGCCAGCAACCACAGCAGGAAGGTCGCATAGACCTTGGGTGACTCGTGCACCAGGCGGCTGGCATCCAGCAAATGAATACGCCCTCGCCCATCGCTGGCCGGTTGCAGAATATCTTCCAGTTGCAGCGCCGGCTCGCCGAACAGGGCCTCTGCGCCCTGCTGTTCCAGCACGGCCAGGCGCCGCAGCAAAGCCTGGCTGGAGCCCGTGGTCATCAGGGCCGCATCATCGCCGAGCAATTCGGGGTGGAATTTGAGGTGATTGAGCAGGGCCTTGAGGTCCTTGAGATCCAAGAGCAACAAGCCCTCGCGATCGGCCACTTTAAACGCCGCATACAAGGTCGACTGCTGGCTGTCGGTCAACTCCAGCAGGCTGCCCAGCAACAGTGGGCCCATTTCACTCAATGTTGTACGAAGCGGATGACCGGACTGACCGTGGATATCCCACAGCGTTACCGGATATGCCTTAGGCGCGTAATTCAGGAACGGCATGCCGGCGATCCGCTCGGCCACCTTGCCCTGGGGATTGCCTGCAGCGCCCAGGCCACACAGGTCACCCTTGATATCTGCAGCGAACACCGCCACGCCAGCATCACTGAACGCCTCTGCCAGCCGCTGCAACGTCACGGTCTTGCCGGTGCCGGTAGCGCCGGCGATCAGGCCATGGCGGTTAGCCAGGCGCATGGCCTGGGCGATGGGTTGGCCTTCAAGGTCTGCGCCAATAAGAAGTTGCGAGGAGTCAGGCATTTTGTCACCCATGGTTAATCTTTAGCCCTGCACGGTCGATACAGATAAAGCGAGAGACCCAAAAAGTCTAAAAAAGTTAGGCCAGATAATTCCTGCAGGAGCAAATGGAAATATCACACTTTATTTAACGCTGTCATTTATGCGTTGCCATAAAAGACGCGCCTTGGACATTAAGACCCTAGCGGACACGACGAGCCATGAATAAAAATCTGCGCTTCAGCCACAAAATCCTGCTTGCAGCCGCCCTTATCGTCATTGCCGCATTTGCGTTGTTTACGCTGTACAACGACTACCTGCAACGCAACGCGATTCGCAATGACCTCGACAGCTACCTCCATGAAATGGGGGATGTCACCGCCAGCAATATCCAGAGCTGGCTGGCCGGACGTATTGTGCTGGTGGAAAACGCCGCCCAGAACATCGCCATCAACCCCGAGCCGAGCGTCATCGCCAGCCTGCTAGAGCAGAAAGCCCTGACATCTTCGTTCATGGCAACCTACCTGGGCGATAGCAAAGGCGGCTTCACCATTCGCCCCGATGCCAAGATGCCCGACGGCTTCGATCCACGCGTGCGCCCCTGGTACAAGGGCGCCCAGAGCAGCAATGGCTCGACCCTGACCGAGCCCTACATCGACGCCGCCACCGGCCAGTTGATCATTTCCATCGCCACCCCCAGCAGCAAGGCCGGACAAAGCGTCGGCGTGGTCGGCGGTGACCTGAGCCTGCAAACCCTGGTGGACAATATCGGCGCGCTGGACTTCGGCGGCATGGGCTACGCGTTCCTGGTCAGTGCCGACGGCAAGATCCTGGTGCACCCGGAAAAAAACCTGGTGATGAAGACCCTGGGCGAGGCGTACCCGAACCAGACCGTCAAGATCAGTGCCGACTTCAGCGAAATCGAGGTCGAGGGCAAAACCCGTATCGTCACTTTCGCCCCGATCAAGGGTTTGCCGTCAGTGAACTGGTATATCGGTCTGTCGGTAGATAAAGACAAATCCTTCGCAATGCTCAGCGAATTCCGCACCTCGGCCATTATCGCCACGGTGATTGCCGTGGCGATCATCATCGCGCTGCTGGGCATGCTGATCCGCGTGCTGATGCAACCGCTGCATGTCATGACCCGGGCCATGGAAGACATCGCCGATGGCGAAGGTGACCTGACGCGCCGCCTGACGATCCAGAACCACGACGAGTTCGGCATTCTGGGCAAAGCCTTCAACCGCTTTGTGGAGCGGATTCATACCTCGATTCGCGAAGTGTCCTCCGCCACCGGCCAGGTCAATGAAGTGGCCCTGCGCGTGGTCAGCGCCTCCAACTCATCGATGGTCAACTCCGACGAACAGGCCAACCGCACCAACAGTGTCGCGGCAGCGATCAACCAGTTGGGTGCCGCTGCCCAGGAAATTGCCCGCAACGCCGCCCAGGCCTCGAACCAGGCCAGCGACGCACGCCATCTGGCCGAAGATGGCCAGCAAGTGGTGGAGCGCAATATCAAGGCCATGACGCAACTGTCCGAGATGATCAGTGCCTCCAGCAGCAATATCGAGGCACTTAACAGCAAGACCGTGAATATCGGCCAGATCCTCGAAGTGATCACCAGTATTTCCCAGCAAACCAACCTCCTGGCACTCAACGCGGCCATTGAAGCCGCGCGAGCCGGGGAAGCCGGACGCGGGTTTGCGGTGGTGGCCGACGAGGTGCGCAACCTGGCCCACCGCACGCAGGAATCGGCGCAACAGGTGCAAAAGATGATCGAGGAGCTGCAAGTCGGCGCCCGGGATTCGGTCAGCACCATGAGCGACAGCCAGCGCCACAGCCTCGAAAGCGTGGAGATCGCCAACCTGGCAGGCGAACGCCTGAGCAGCGTGACCCAGCGCATCGGTGAAATCGACGGCATGAACCAATCGGTGGCTACCGCGACGGAAGAGCAGACCTCGGTGGTGGAGTCGATCAATATCGACATCACCGAGATCAACACGCTCAATCAGGAGGGTGTGGAAAACCTGCAGTCCACCTTGCGCGCCTGCTCCGATCTGGAGCAGCAAGCAGCGCGCTTGAAACAACTGGTGGGGAGCTTCCGCATCTAGACCTCAACACAGCAGCGCCTACATTCAGCCAGCGTTGTTTTTGTCAGGGCCGGGCTTGTCGTGCGGCTCTGACTCCTCCTGCAACTGCTCCCACAACCGGGCAGCATCGGGGAAGTCCGTGCCGTCCTCGGCATCCAGGGCATCCGGGTCATAGCGGCTCAAACAGCCCTCCCCCAAGGTGGCGGGCGCCTTGGACGTGGCTTTATCCAGGGGATCACTCATGGTTCGATCCTCGCAACTGACACTAATAAAAAGGGCCTGGGTGATTTAACGCCCAAGCCCTTTTTGCTTCAACCCAAAAACAGTCGATCAGAACACCACGGTCTTGTTGCCGTGCACCAGCACGCGGTCTTCCAGGTGATAGCGCAGGCCACGGGCCAGGACCATCTTCTCGACATCGCGGCCGAAACGCACCATGTCTTCAATGCTGTCGCTGTGGCTGACGCGGACCACGTCCTGCTCGATGATGGGACCTGCGTCCAGCTCTTCGGTGACGTAGTGGCAGGTTGCACCAATCAGCTTCACGCCGCGCAGCGACGCCTGGTGATACGGCTTGGCCCCGACAAAGGACGGCAGGAAGCTGTGGTGAATGTTGATTACCTTGCCGGCATATTCGCGGCACAGTTCCGGCGGCAGGATTTGCATATAGCGCGCCAGGACTACAACGTCCGCTTGATGCTGCTCGACCAGACGCGAGACTTCGGTGAAGGCCGGCTGTTTGTTCTGCGAGTCGACCGGGACGTGGTAATACGGAATGCCATGCCACTCCACCATGCTGCGCAGGTCGTCGTGGTTGGAAATCACACAGGCGATCTCACAGTCCAGCTCATCGCTGTGCCAGCGGTGCAGCAAGTCCGCCAGGCAGTGGGATTCGCGGCTGGCCATCAGCACCACGCGCTTTTTCTGCTCGGTGTCGGTAATACGCCAGGTCATCGAAAACTCTTCGGCGATGGGCGCAAACGCCTCGCGAAAGGCTTCAAGGCCAAACGGCAGGGTGTCCGCGCGAATTTCGTGGCGCATGAAAAACCAACCACTGAGATTGTCCGAGTGATGACTCGCTTCGGTGATCCAGCCATTGTGGGAGGCCAGAAAGTTACTGACTTTAGCGACGATACCAACCCGATCCGGGCAAGCAATCACCAGACGAAAAGTGCGCATTAGGGGCAAACTCCAGAACTTCGCAAAGGCCGCCATTCTAGCGACACCGTAGAAAAACTGCAGTACTCCTCAGCGCTTATTCGCGCGATTCGTTGCGGCGGCCCTAAACAGCGTATGGTTTTTACCTGGGCACTATGTCAGTACAAGCAGCTGTTACCGCAATTAGCCGAGATCTAATGAGAATATCTATAGCTGGCTGGGGCGCACTAAATAATGCACTCCGAGCCTTTCGCTACAAACATTCAAAGTAAATTACATAAAACCGAGCTTAAATGTTTACTTGGGCAAACTGTCTGACTATTATTAGGCCACTATCCCTGTCCCTCAGCGCCCCGTATAAGGTAGTCCACATGTCCCTGATCAACGAATACCGTGCCACCGAATCCGCTATCAAAGAGCTGCAAGAACGTTTGAAGAATCTGTCCCAAGACGACAAATTGCAAACCGAGCTGGAATTCGAAGGCAAATTGCGCACCCTGATGGGTGAATACTCCAAATCCCTGCGTGACATCATCGCGCTGCTGGATCCGGAATCGAAAGTTAAAGCACCACGCGCCGCCGTGAAAGTTACCGGTACCAAGCGCGCGCGCAAGGTCAAGCAATACAAAAACCCGCACAACGGCGAAGTGATTGAAACCAAAGGTGGCAACCACAAGACTCTGAAAGAGTGGAAAGCCAAGTGGGGCGGTGACGTGGTTGAAGGCTGGGCGACCCTGCTGGACTAAGGTTCGCCAGATCGTCACCTGATTCGCGACACAATAAAAAACGCCAGTTCGCTGGCGTTTTTTATTGCCCACTTTTTATCAAACGTCGATTACAGGCCCAGGCGCTGGCTTAAAGCGTCAGCATATTCCTGCCACTCATCCAGCACCTGACGCTGAAACGATGTAGCACTAGCGTCCAATTCAAGCCTGGCCTTATTGAAACTCTCAAGGGTATTTGGCGCGCCGTAATCCGCATCTGACAAGCGTTGCTGACAGAAGAGTTTCCAGCGTTGTTGCTCTTCACTGTCCAAGGTGTGCGCAAAGTTGCGGGCACGATAGCGAAATAATAATTCCGGCAAACGATGATCATCAAAAGGCCACTGCTGGCGTGCTAGTTGCTCGGGTTCAGCAGTGCGGACTTGCTCACATAAACGTCGATCCCGATCACCAATAAAACCATCGTAGAGCTGTTGCTCCGGGTCGGCGCTTGCGGCGAAATCGTCCTCAGCATAAATCGCCGGCAATTTATCCAGCCAAAGTTCCTGTGCGTCAGTTAGCCGCAGTGCCCGGGCCTGATATTCACGCATGTCCAGGTTCAATCGCTGCTGGTCTTGCGCCCGCAACACATTCAGCGGCGCGACGACCGGACAACGATTGATGTGAATGAGTTTGAGCGGCACCGGCAACTCACCCTCCGCCAATTGATCGCGCCGGGTATACAAGCGCTGGCGCAGGGTTTCGGCATCCAGGTCCAGCAGCGCCTGTGGGTCGAGCCCCAGGTCGCAGACAATCAACGCGTTGCGATTGCGCGGATGCCACGCCAGGGGCAGGACCACCCCCAGGTAATGGCGCTCAGCGGAAAAGCGCCCGGAAATATGCACCATGGGCTGCAACAGGCGGATTTGATCCATGACCCGCTGCTTGCTGCGCAGTTGAAACAACCAATCGTACAACTTCGGTTGTTTTTCCCGGACCAGCCGCGCCAGGGCGATGGTGGCCCGCACGTCAGCCAAAGCTTCGTGAGCCTGGCCATGGTCAATTCCATTGGCCGCCGTCAGGCGCTCCAGCTTGAGGGTCACGCGCCCGTCCTGCTCGGGCCAGACAATGCCGTCGGGGCGCAGGGCATAGGCCGTACGCATCACGTCGATCAAGTCCCAGCGGCTGTTGCCGCTCTGCCATTCCCGTGCGTAAGGGTCGAAAAAATTGCGATACAAACTGTAGCGGGTCATTTCGTCATCGAAACGCAGGGTGTTGTAACCCGCACCACAGGTGCCGGGGGCGGCCAGCTCGGCATGCACCCGCGTCATGAAGTCGGCTTCGGCCAGGCCTTTTTCCGCCAGTTGGCCGGGGGTAATGCCCGTGATCATGCACGCGGCCGGGTGCGGCAGGATATCGTCGCTGGGCTGGCAATAGAGGTTGACCGGCGGCCCGACCTCATTGAGGTCATGGTCGGTGCGAATCCCGGCAACCTGCAGCGCACGGTCGCTGCGTGGGTTGATGCCGGTGGTTTCATAGTCGTACCAGAAGATCGAGGTCACGGGCTATTCCTGTGCTGAAGACCGACAAAGTCTAGGCGCTGGACGCCGCCCGGGGCCAGCGCCGTGTGCACTGGATAAACATTCAGTGAAACCTTGGCGCATTTTCAGGTGTTACTTCCGTCCACGACACTGCTAGCATCGGCCTCTCGAATTGCCGGCTGCCCGACGAGGTTGCCCATGCCCAGCCACACCGCACTGCCAGGGAATGCAATGCCCACCGCACCATTGGACACCCGCTATCAGATCGAGACCCCGGAAGGCATCGACCTGCCCTTGCGCCCCGCCGGGCTGATGCCCCGGGCACTGGCATTCGGCTTCGACCTGGGCCTGCGCGGCCTGATCCTCGGTGTCCTGTTCATCGCCCTGGCGTTTCTCGGCAACCTGGGCATCGGCCTGGGCTCGATCCTGCTGTTCCTCGTCAGTTGGTGGTACATGGTGCTGTTCGAAGTGCTCAACCAGGGCAGTTCACCGGGCAAACAGATCATGGGCCTGCGCGTGGTACAGGATGACGGCACGCCCATTGGCTGGTCCGCATCCCTGATCCGCAACCTGCTGCGGTTTGTCGATATGTTGCCGTTCGGCTATTTCCTCGGGGCCATCAGTTGCCTGCAACATCCCCACTTCAAACGCCTGGGCGACATTGCGGCCGGTACCCTGGTGATCTATCGCGAACAGCCCCTGGCCCGCCCTCACCTGCCCCAGGCCCCGGCATTGCGCCTGCCCTTTGCCCTCGAGCTGGACGAGCAACGTGCGATCCTGGGTTTTGCCGAGCGCCAGGGTGAGCTGTCCGCCGAACGGACCCACGAGCTGGCGGCGATTCTGGCCACGCCCCTGCAAGTCTCCCCCGCGCGCGCCGTGGAACAGCTCAATGGCGTGGCCCGCGGCCTGCTGGGGCCGACATGAAGCAAAGCCTGTTCGAAACCCGTCACCAGCCGCACTGGCAGGCATTTGCCAGCCAGTTGGCACTGCTTGAACAAGGCAAGGCAAAGGCCGAGGAGCTGACGCGTTTCCCTCAAGATTACCGACGCCTGTGCCAACATCTGGCACTGGCGCAGGAGCGGGGCTACAGCAGCTACCTGATAGACCCGCTGCAACAGTTGGCCTTGCGCGGCCATCAACAGTTGTATCGCCATCGCAGCCAGCTCGGTGCCAAGGTGCTGGGCTTCCTGCTGGCGGATTTCCCCCGCACGGTTCGCGAACAATGGCGCTTCGTGCTGGTCGCCAGCCTGCTGTTCTTTGGCAGCCTGATCGGCATTGCGCTGCTGGTCTATCTGTTCCCCGAACTGATCTACACCATCGTCAGTGCCCCGCAAGTGTCCGAGATGCAGGAGATGTACGACCCCGACGCCAGTCGCCTGGGCCGCGCAGCCGCGCGGGCGTCGAGCGAAGACTGGATGATGTTCGGCTACTACGTCATGCATAACATCGGCATCGCCTTCCAGACCTTTGCCGGCGGCCTACTGTTTGGCCTGGGCAGCGTGTTTTTCCTGTTTTTCAATGGCCTGATGATCGGCGCCATCGCCGGTCACCTGACCGAAATCGGCTATGGGCAGACCTTCTGGTCCTTTGTCATCGGCCACGGCGCCTTTGAACTGACGGCCATCGCCCTGGCCGGCGCGGCCGGCCTGCAACTGGGTTGGGCCTTGATCGCGCCGGGAGCATTGCCCCGGGGTGAAGCACTGCGCCTGGCAGCCCGCAAAAGCGTGAAAATGATCTGCGGCGTGATTTTATTCCTGCTGATCGCGGCCTTTATAGAGGCCTATTGGTCCTCCACCACCGCCGTGGAACCTTGGGGTAAGTACTTGGTGGGCGCCGCGCTCTGGGCCATGGTGCTCGCCTATCTGCTGTTTGCCGGCAGGGGTCGTCATGCGCCTGAGTGACGCCAGCGTGGTAATCCGCCCCCGCACTACGTGGGAAGCCATGGACCTGGGGGTATTGCTGGCCCGCAAGCACCGCGTGCTCTTGATGAGCAGTTGGGCCTTGGTCAGCCTGCCGATCTTTATCCTGATCAGCCTTGCGCTGTGGGACTACCCATCTGTTGCTGTACTGGTGTTCTGGTGGTTGAAACCGGCCTTTGAGCGCCTGCCGCTGTATATCCTGTCCACAGCACTGTTTGGCGAAACGCCTACCCTCAAGCAGGCGCTGCGCCAATGGCCGCGCCTGCTCAAAGGTCAACTGCTGGCCAGCCTGACCTGGAGGCGCTTGAGCCTCAGTCGCAGCTTCGTCATGCCCGTGGTGCAACTCGAAGGCCTCGGCGGCCTGGCCCGCCAACAACGGCTGGGGGTGCTGCAACAGCGCAATGCCGGCGCAGCGCGCTGGCTGACGCTGATCGGTATTCACCTGGAAACAGCACTGTGGGTTGGCTTGATGGCACTGTTCTACCTGTTCCTGCCACAACAGGTCGAGCTCGACTGGGACTGGCAACAACTGGCGCTGGCCAGCAGCCAGGACTGGCTCTGGCTGGAACACCTGACCAATGCCTTGTACGCCCTGGTCCTAGTGCTCTGGGAACCGATCTATGTGGCCTGCGGGTTCAGCCTCTACCTGAACCGGCGTACCGTGCTCGAAGCCTGGGACCTGGAGTTGGTGTTCCGCCGTCTGCGCCAGCGCCTGGGGTCAACGGTGGCCGTCCTGCTGCTGGCTGTCGGCCTGCTGCTGCTCCCGCCAACACCCCAGGCCATGGCCGATCAACCCGTGGCTGCACACCCCTTGAGTACGCCAGCCGCCAGCCAGGCGATCAAGCGCCTGCTGGAAGAGCCCCCGTTCAAGAATCCGGAATCCGTGACCCGCTACCGTTTCGGTGAAGACCAGACCATCGACAAGACCAAGCCCACAGGGGATGCCCGATTGCCTGCCTGGCTTAAATCCTTGCTCGACAACCTCAACAGCGACACCTTCAAGTCCCTGGCCCTGGTCATGGAGGTGCTGTTGTGGAGCCTGCTGACCGCCGGTATTGCCTTGGTGGCCTGGCGCTATCGTGATTGGCTGCACGCCTTTGTCAGCCATCGCCGCGCCCCCCGCACCGTTGACCAGCCCGTGCCGTCACAACTGTTCGGCCTGGACATGGGCGTGGAAACATTACCCGATGACATCGCCGGTACCGCCGAGCAACTGTGGGCCATCCAGCCCCGTGAAGCGCTTGGCCTGCTCTATCGCGGCCTGCTTAGCCGCCTGTTGCATGACTTCAACCTGCCCCTGAAAAACGCCGATACCGAAGGCCAGGTCCTGGAGCGTGTGCGTCACTTGCAACAGCCGCAATTGCTGGCATTCAGCGACGACCTGACCCGCCACTGGCAAAACCTCGCCTATGGCCATCGCGTACCGCCTGCCCTGGCCCAACAACAACTGTGCGCCCACTGGCGCGCGCTGTTTGACAGCGAGGCCACGGGATGAACCGGCCACTGATCTGGCTCGCGCTGATCCTGGCCTGCCTGCTGACGGCGGGGGGCTTCTACGCCTGGCACAAGGCGATCCCCTACGAGGAAGTGGTCGAGCGCGGGCCATCACCCGAAGCCCAGGCTAATCCCTACCTGGCGGCGGAGCATTTCCTACGCCAGCAAGGCATAGCCGTCGAGCACGCCAACAGCCTGGAACGCCTGGCTACCCTGCCCTCCAAGGGCGGCAGCCTGCTGTTGCTCAGCGAACGCAGCAACATGACCCCGCGCCAGGTTGACCAGTTGCTGGAGTGGACCCAGGCCGGCGGCCACCTGCTGCTGGTGGCCGAAGCTATATGGGATGAAGAAACCCAGGACAGCGGCGACCTGCTGCTCGATCGCCTGCAGTTGCGCCAGGCCTTCAGCGATGACTTCGACCAGCCAGCCCCACCTCGCAAGGGCAAGAAACCGGACCTGACACGCCTGTATGTCGATAATGAAACCGCACCGGCCTTCTTCAGTTTCGACACCGACTTCACCTTGATCGACCCCAGGCACCTGGCCCAGTTTTCGGCCAACAGCGCCAAGTCCAGCCACTTGATGCAACTCGATCTCGGGCAGGGCCGTGTGACAGTGATCACCGACAGCGAACTGTGGAAAACCCCGGATATAGGCCTGCACGATAATGCCTGGCTGCTCTGGTACCTGACCCAGGGCAGCAATGTCACCCTACTGTCCAACACGGATGTCGAGAACCTGTTCAGCCTGTTGCTGCGTTACTTCCCCCAGGCCCTGTTGGCACTCGCCGCCTTGATTGTGCTGGGGTTGTGGCGCGCCGGCGTACGCCAGGGGCCCATCCAGGCACCCGCGCCCAAGGCGCGCCGACAACTGCTGGAGCACTTGAATGCCAGTGCCGATTTCCTGCTGCGCCGCAGCGGGCAAAACAGCCTGTTGCACGCCCTGCAGCGGGACATCCTGCGCACCGCCCGTCGCCGCCACCCCGGCTTCGAACAGTTGGACACTGCCGGGCAATGGCAAGCCCTTGAACGCCTGACTCGCCAACCGCCATCCATTATCAGCCAGGCCCTGGGCCCACTCCCGGCAAAGCGGCTTTCCAGCGCCGACTTCAGCCGCCAGGTGGCCTGCCTGCAAACCCTCAGGAATGCCCTATGAGCGACTCTCCAGTGGATTCACCCAACACCCTCGACACCGGTCGGGCCACCCAGTTGGCCCAGGCGCTGCGCACCGAGTTGCGCAAGGCCGTGATTGGCCAGGATGGGGTGATTGATGACGTGCTGACCGCATTGATCGCCGGCGGCCACGTGTTGCTCGAAGGGGTTCCCGGCCTGGGCAAGACCCTGCTGGTACGGGCCCTGGCCCGCTGCTTTGACGGCGACTTCGCGCGTATCCAGTTCACCCCGGACCTGATGCCCAGTGATGTAACCGGGCATGCCGTGTACGACCTGCACACCGAGCAGTTCAAACTGCGCAAGGGGCCGTTGTTCACCCACTTGCTGCTGGCGGACGAGATCAACCGGGCCCCGGCAAAAACCCAGGCCGCCCTGCTCGAAGCCATGCAGGAACGCCAGGTCACCCTCGAAGGCGAAGCCCTGCCTATCGGCCAGCCCTTTATGGTGCTGGCCACCCAGAACCCCATCGAACAGGAAGGCACTTATCCACTACCGGAGGCCGAACTCGACAGGTTCATGCTCAAGGTGCGCATGGACTACCCCGAGGCACAGCAAGAGGTGGATATGGTGCGTGAAGTGACCCGTTCATCGCGCGCCGACATGCTCGACGTGCAACCACTGCGCACCGTGCTGCAAGCCGCTGACGTGTTGCTGTTGCAGCAGGTCGCCAGTGAGCTGGCCCTGGATGAACAGGTACTCGACTACGCCGTGCGCCTGGCTCGTACCACCCGCACCTGGCCCGGTCTGGCCCTGGGCGCGGGCCCGCGTGCGTCCATCGCCCTGGTGCGGGGTGCCCGTGCTCGCGCCCTGCTGCGAGGTGGCGAGTTCGTCACGCCGGACGACATCAAGAGCTGTGCGCTGGCAGTGTTGCGCCATCGGGTACGCATCGCCCCGGAGCTGGATATCGAAGGCCTGGAGGTGGATCAGGTGCTGACCCAGTTGCTCGACCAAGTGCCGGCACCACGCCAGTGACATGCCCATGAGACCGACTCGCCTGTTGCTGGCCTGGCTTGCCGTGTTGCTGGGCCTGAACATCGCCCTCGGGACGGCCGTGGCCCTGCAACTCAAGGTGCCGGCCGCCCTGCATTCCATCGCCTGGGGCCTGCTCCTGGCGCTGCTCTTGCTGGCCTTGCTCGATGCTGGCCGGCTGAAACGCCGCCCCTCGCCACGCCTGCGCCGGCAGATGCCCGGCAGCCTGGCGCTGGGGCGTTGGAGCGAGGTGCGGATCACCCTGGAACATGACTATCCACAGCCGTTGGTCCTGGAGGTGTTTGATCACGTACCGGATGGTTTGAGCGTGCAAAACCTGCCCCAGTCCATCGCCCTGCGCCCCGGGGAACAGAGCGAACTGGGCTACCGCCTGCGCCCCTTGAGCCGTGGGCATTTCAGTTTTGAGCGCTGTGAGGTGCACCTCCCCAGCCTCCTGGGGCTGTGGACTGCCAAGCGCCAGGTGCCGGTCAAGGATGCCACCCGGGTCTATCCGGATTTTGCCCGCCTGTACGGCGCGCAATTACTGGCGGTAGACAACTGGCTCAGCCAACTGGGTGTACGCCAGCGCCAGCGTCGCGGCCTGGGCCTGGAGTTTCACCAGTTGCGGGAATTTCGCGAGGGTGACAGCCTGCGCCAGATCGACTGGAAGGCCACGGCCCGGCAACGCACGCCGATTGCCCGGGAATATCAGGATGAGCGCGACCAGCAGATTGTGTTCATGCTCGACTGCGGCCGGCGGATGCGCAGCCAGGACAACGAGCTGGCGCATTTCGACCACGCTCTCAACGCGTGCCTGCTGCTCAGCTATGTGGCCCTGCGCCAGGGCGATGCCGTGGGCTTGTGTACCTTCGCCTGCGACCAGCCGCGCTACCTGGCACCCGTCAAGGGCAGCGGCCAGTTGAACCAGTTGCTCAACGCGGTATACGACCTGGACACCACCCGGCGCGCGGCCGACTACCAGGCTGCGGCCAACCAACTGCTGGCCCGCCAGAAACGCCGGGCCTTGGTGATTATCGTGACCAACCTGCGTGATGAGGACGATGAGGATCTGCTGACCGCCGTCAAGCGCATCAGCCGCCAGCACCGGGTATTGGTCGCGAGCCTGCGCGAAGAAGTGCTGGATCAAGTGCGCCAGGCGCCTGTGCAAACCTTGCCGGAAGCGCTGGCCTACTGTGGCAGCGTCGACTACCTCAATGCCCGGGAAGAATTGCATGACCGCATGAAGGCGCAGGGCCTGGCGGTATTGGACGCCCGACCCTCGGACCTCGGCGCAGACCTGGTAACCCGTTACCTGGGCTGGAAAAAGGCCGGCGTGCTATGAGTGGCGTATGACGCTAGGCCGAAGCCTGCAAGGGATCAAAGCTGAAGTACTGCAACAGCGCGGCAATCAATTGCCCGTACTCGTCGGGGGCCTGCAGCAGGGTGAACCCCGAATCGTAATGCTGGGGGTTGATATCCTCACGGCTCCACAGGCAGGTAGCAGTGAAGTCAATGGCATGCACATCCCCCTCAGGTCCGGGGATCTTCAAGCGCAGCTCAAAATCCGCGTTGACCATCATGGGTAATCGGCTGACCAACATCAGCCCGTCGCTGGAGATGTTACCCAAGTAACCGATGGGTTTATCCGTGTGGCGGTTGAACACCTGTAAAAAACAGGGCAACTGGTGTCGCTCAATCCTTCGGTCGGTAAACATGATGAGATCGCCGTCCAATGGCCATGATTCTGGCCGTTCCTGTGATTCGGACCGGAGCGCTGCCAGCAGCACCCCGCTCTCCCCCGGACTTCGCTACAACAGCAGCCTTTGCCCTGTCGCTTTAACGCCATCGAATCAGGGGCTACATCTATTTGGGTTGAAAGTTGTACAAACAGACATCCAAAGAATAGCCCAACTCTGGCAAGAGGCCAGCTATCAAATTACAAATGCCATCACAAGGCGGCTGGCCGCGCTCGTGCAGTACTTGCACCCGGGTAATGCCCCAGTTGTTGCAGGGTATCCAGGCGTGCGCGGGCACGGAATGCGTATTCGCTCGACGGATATTGGCTGATGATGAACTGATAGGTCTGCACGGCATCCACGAACAACTTCTGCCGTTCCAGGCACTGCCCACGCAGCATCGAGACCTCCGGCTGCACGTAGCGACGGGACCGGCTTTGACGGTCGACCTGGGACAATTCCAGGGTAACCCGTTCGCAGTCGCCTACGTTGTAGGCCCGGTAGGCATTGTTCAAATGATGGTCCATCGACCAACGGGTACAGCCGACAACACTGACGGCCAGGGCTGCAATGATCAAAACTCGCATGGGTGTTCTCCTGTCTTGAGCAGTGTATCGACCCTTGGGCGAAAATCTTCAAGGTTGTTCGTCTGGCGTCATCGAGTGAAAACAAGCGAATCGACAATAAGTAGTGCAAACGAACAATGACTACAGCCAAAGAGCATAGTAGCCTTCCCCAGCGCTAGAACTCAGGAGTCCGTGCATGTCCGTCCGTCGTACCAAAATCGTCGCCACCCTTGGCCCGGCCAGTAACTCGCCGGAAGTCCTCGAACAGCTGATTCTGGCTGGCCTGGACGTTGCCCGTCTGAACTTCTCCCACGGCACCCCGGACGAGCACAAGGCTCGCGCCAAGCTGGTACGTGACCTCGCCGCCAAGCATGGCCGCTTCGTCGCGCTGCTGGGTGACCTGCAAGGGCCGAAGATCCGTATCGCCAAATTCGCCAACAAGCGCATCGAGCTGAAGATTGGTGACAAATTCACCTTCTCCACCAGCCATCCGCTGACCGAAGGCAACCAGCAGGTCGTGGGTATCGACTACCCGGACCTGGTCAAAGACTGCGGCGTCGGCGACGAACTGCTGCTGGACGATGGCCGCGTGGTCATGCGTGTCGACACCGCCACCGTCACCGAGCTCAACTGCACCGTGATCATCGGCGGTCCGCTGTCCGACCACAAAGGCATCAACCGTCGCGGTGGTGGCCTGACTGCACCGGCCCTGACCGAAAAAGACAAGGCTGACATCAAGCTCGCCGCCGAAATGGAAGTGGACTACCTCGCCGTATCCTTCCCGCGCGACGCTGCCGACATGGAATACGCCCGCCAACTGCGCGACGAAGCCGGCGGTACCGCCTGGCTGGTGGCGAAGATCGAGCGCGCCGAAGCCGTGGCCGACGACGAAACCCTCGACGGCCTGATCAAGGCGTCCGATGCAGTGATGGTTGCCCGTGGCGACCTCGGTGTAGAAATCGGTGACGCAGAACTGATCGGCATCCAGAAGAAAATCATCCTGCACGCCCGCCGCCACAATAAAGCGGTGATCGTCGCGACCCAGATGATGGAGTCGATGATCCAGAACCCGATGCCGACCCGTGCCGAAGTGTCCGACGTGGCCAACGCCGTGCTCGACTACACCGACGCCGTGATGCTCTCGGCGGAAAGTGCTGCCGGCCCGTACCCGCTGGAAGCGGTCCAGGCCATGGCGCGTATCTGCGTCGGCGCTGAAAAGCACCCGACCAGCAAAACCTCCAGCCACCGCATCGGCAAAGTGTTCGAAAGCTGCGACCAGAGCATCGCCCTGGCCGCCATGTACACCGCCAACCACTTCCCGGGTGTGAAGGCGATCATTGCCCTGACCGAAAGTGGCTACACGCCGTTGATCATGTCGCGTATCCGTTCCTCGATCCCGATCTACGCGTTCTCCCCGCACCGCGAAACCCAGGCCCGTGCGGCCATGTTCCGTGGCGTCTACACCGTACCGTTCGACCCGGCGTCGCTGCCGCCTGAGCAAGTCAGCCAGGCTGCCATCGACGAACTGCTCAAGCGTGGCGTAGTCGAGAAAGGCGATTGGGTGATCCTGACCAAGGGCGACAGCTACCACACCATCGGTGGCACCAACGGCATGAAGATCCTGCACGTTGGCGATCCAATGGTCTGAGTGACCCGCTGAAAAGCAAAGGCCCTGGCACGTGAGTGACAGGGCCTTTTGCATTTCAAGTCATGGTGATGTGGTGACTGGGCTGGCGTTATCGCGGGCAAGCCCGCTCCCACATTGGAGCGCATTTCAAGTGTGAGAGCGGGCTTGCCCGCGATAACGCCAGTCCAACCACTTGGATTTCAGCGCCGGGCAATAAACCCCGACAACGCCGCAATCGCCTCCGGCGACCTCAGACGCTGGGTAAACAATGCACCCTCCTCCTCGATCACCTGGCGCAATTGCTCGCGGTCGACGCTCTTCATCAATTGCTTGGTCACCTGCACCGCCCCCGGCGCCAGGGTCTCAAAGCGCCCGCCGACTTCCCGCGCCTTGGCCAGGGCCGCTTCGCCGCTGCCCAACGCTTCGGTGGCGATCCCCCACTGCGCAGCCTGCTCTCCACTGAACCCTTCGCCCAGCAGCAGCAACTCGGCGGCTTTCGCGTGCCCCAGCAAGCGCGGCAGGATCAGGCTGGAGCCAAACTCAGGGCACAGCCCCAGGTTGACGAATGGCATGCGCAACCGGGCATCGCGACTGACATACACCAGGTCGCAATGCAGCAGCAGCGTGGTGCCAATGCCCACCGCCGCCCCGGCCACGCCGGCAATCACCGGTTTGCGGCAGTTGAGCAGGCTTTGCATGAAATGAAAGGGTGGGCTGTCCAGGTCTGTGGGCGGCTGCTCAAGGAAGTCGCCGATGTCGTTGCCGGCGGTAAAGCAGTCGCTGCTGCCCTGGATCAGCACGGCATTGACCGTCGTGTCGGCATCGGCCTGCTCCAGCGCCGCCGCCAATTGGCTGTACATGGCGCGGGTCAGGGCATTTTTCTTGTCGGGGCGATTGAGCTGCAGGATCAGCAGCCCACGGTCACGGTGCAGCAGGATGGCGTCGGTCATGGTGAGTCTCACAGATAGACATCAGCGCTCAACCACGGGGCAGGAACACATCGGCCAGCAGTTGATTGCGCGGCAAGCCAGCCAGGAACAGGCGTTTGGAAAAGGCCTCGACACTGCTGGGGTGCCCGCAGAGTAAGGCCAGGGTTTGCCGGGAAACAAGCCGCAGTTGCGCCAAAGCCTCGGTCAACTGCGCCGCCGTCCACAGCTCCACACTGAGGCTGGGATGGCTCGCGGCCAGTTGCCTCAGGGGCTCGGCCAGATAATGGCTGTCGGCATCATGGGCCAGGTGAATCACGCGAATGGCGCCCTGGTGATCCTGGCGCAACGCCTCACGCAAAACGCCCCACAACGGGCCCATTCCAGTGCCGGATGCCAGCAGCCACAGCGGCCGGGATTGCCAGTCCGGATCGTAGTGCAACGCGCCGCCGCGCAACTCGCCCAGGCGCAATGGATCGCCGGCCTGTAACTGCCGTGCAAGGTCGCTGAATTCGCCGGGCAGGCGGCAATCGAGGTGGAACTCCAGGAACGGATCTTCCTCGGGCAGGCTGGCCAGGGAATACGGCCGCGCCACCGTGCCCGCCCACAACACCAGGTGCTGGCCGGCCCGGTAGCGCAACCCACGCTCCGCTTGCAGGCGCAGGCGCAACACTGTCGGGCTCAACCAATCGGCGCTCAGCACCGTTGCCGCCGCGCCGTCGCGCAAGGGGTCAAAGGTCTCGACCTGTACATCGCCCACGACCTGGCACTGGCAGGCCAGACGCCAACCATCCTGGCGTTGTGCCGGGTTCAGGGCATCGGGCTGCTTGTCATCAACCTCGCCCTGGCAGCGCACCAAACACGCATGGCAACTGCCCGCGCGACAACTGTAGGGCACAGCCACACCGGCCTGGTTCAAGGCATCCAGCAGATTGCTGCCGGTGGAGACCGACCAGCGGCGTTCGCCGACGTGCAGTTCAGGCATGAAAGGCCTCGCATCAAAATGTGCGATCACTGTAACTGCTTTTTGTAGGAGTCGGCTCCTCCAGGAGGGTGGTCGGCAGCGTTTGACCATCGTCGGGTGTATCGGCCATCGCGCCGGGTTATACTGCCGCGCCTTTTTAGCGTCGCGCCAGCACTACCCGGCGTGCCTTGGAAAAGGTGGCTTCAGCGACCGATGCACCCATCTGAAGCCACCTTTATTGAATGTTCCCTTATAGAGGAGCGCGACTCATGACCGTGATCAAGCAAGACGACCTGATTCAGAGCGTTGCCGACGCCCTGCAATTCATTTCCTACTACCACCCCGTTGACTTCATCCAGGCGATGCACGAGGCCTACCTGCGCGAAGAATCGCCGGCAGCCCGTGACTCCATGGCGCAGATCCTGATCAACTCGCGCATGTGTGCCACCGGCCACCGCCCGATCTGCCAGGACACCGGGATCGTCACCGTGTTCGTACGCGTGGGCATGGATGTGCGTTGGGATGGCGCCACCATGGGCCTGGACGACATGATCAACGAAGGCGTGCGTCGCGCCTACAACCTGCCGGAAAACGTCCTGCGCGCTTCGATCCTCGCCGACCCGGCCGGTGCGCGCAAAAACACCAAGGACAACACCCCGGCAGTGATCCACTACTCCATCGTCCCGGGTAACACCGTGGAAGTGGACGTGGCCGCCAAAGGCGGTGGTTCCGAGAACAAGTCGAAAATGGCCATGCTCAACCCGTCCGACTCGATTGTCGACTGGGTGCTCAAGACCGTTCCGACCATGGGCGCCGGCTGGTGCCCACCGGGCATGCTCGGCATCGGCATCGGCGGCACCGCCGAGAAAGCCGCAGTGATGGCCAAGGAAGTGTTGATGGAATCCATCGACATCCACGAGCTGAAAAAGCGCGGCCCGTCCAACCGTATCGAAGAGATGCGCCTGGAGCTGTTCGAGAAGGTCAACCAACTGGGGATCGGCGCCCAGGGCCTGGGTGGCCTGACCACCGTGCTCGACGTGAAGATCATGGACTACCCGACCCACGCCGCCTCGTTGCCGGTGTGCATGATCCCCAACTGCGCCGCCACCCGTCACGCGCACTTCGTGCTCGACGGTTCCGGCCCGGCCTCGCTGGAAGCGCCACCGCTGGACGCATACCCGGAAATCGTCTGGGAAGCCGGCCCGTCGGCCCGTCGCGTCAACCTCGACACCCTGACCCCGGAAGACGTGCAAAGCTGGAAGCCGGGCGAAACCGTACTGCTCAACGGCAAGATGCTCACCGGTCGCGACGCTGCGCACAAGCGCATGGTCGAGATGCTGAACAAGGGTGAAACCCTGCCGGTGGACCTCAAGGGTCGCTTCATCTACTACGTCGGCCCGGTAGATCCGGTGCGCGAAGAAGTGGTTGGCCCGGCTGGCCCGACCACCGCCACGCGGATGGACAAGTTCACCCGCCAGATCCTCGAACAAACCGGCCTGCTGGGCATGATCGGCAAATCCGAGCGCGGCCCGACCGCCATCGAAGCGATCAAGGACCACAAGGCCGTGTACCTGATGGCCGTCGGCGGCGCTGCTTACCTGGTGGCGCAAGCCATCAGGAAGTCGCGCGTGGTAGCTTTCGCCGAACTGGGCATGGAAGCGATCTACGAGTTCGACGTCAAGGACATGCCGGTCACTGTTGCCGTCGACAGCAAAGGCGAGTCGGTACACATCACCGGCCCTGCCATCTGGCAGAAAAAGATCAGTGAGAGCCTGGCGGTAGAGGTGCAGTAAGCACCTCCCCGCAAGGATAAAAGGCGACTGTGGCTCCATGCCGCAGTCGCCTTTTTTATGACCGGCGATTTTGTGGGAGCGGGCTTGCCCGCGATGCAGGCACTGCGGTCTGGCTGCAGAACGCGTCGATGCAATCGCGGGCAAGCCCGCTCGCCACAAGTACTGCGCTCGTCCTGCTGCATGGTATGGTGCTCGCCCCCTACTGCAGCTGTTCATTCTCGTATGATCGCGATCCCTCGCCCATTGCGTCTGACCTTCTACTCCCTGCTGATTATCGCCGGTGCCGTTTTGGCCGCCGCTCTTGCCATGCGCCAGGCTGAACGCCAGTCCCTGGTGGACGATGCCGGCCGTGCCAACCAGCAACTGGCGCTGTACGCCAACTCCCTGCACACCCTGATTGAACGTTACCGCGCCCTGCCCGCCGTACTGGCCCTGGATTCGGAAATGATCCGCGCCTTGCAAGGCCCGCTGGATCCGGCGACCCAGGACGTGCTCAACCACAAGCTGGAACGCATCAACAGTGCCGCGCAGTCGTCGACCCTGGAACTGATGGACCGCACCGGCCTGGCCGTGGCGGCCAGCAACTGGCGGTTGCCCAGTAGCTATGTCGGCCACAACTATGCGTTTCGCCCGTATTTCAGCCAGACCCGCAGCCAGGGCACCGGGCGCTTTTATGCGGTGGGGGTGACCACCGGGATTCCAGGGTATTTCCTGTCCAGCGCAGTGCTGGATGAACAGGAGCAGTTTCTCGGCGCCATGGTGGTGAAACTGGAGTTCCCGGAACTGGAGCGAGAATGGGCCCAGGGCGACGACCTGCTATTGGTCAGCGATGCCCGGGGCATTGTGTTTATCGCCAATAAACCCGGATGGCGTTACCGCAACCTGCGCCCGCTGTCGGCCAACGATCTGGCCGAGCTCAAAGCCACGCGCCAATACGATAAAAAACAACTGCAGCCCCTGGACACCCAGACCTTGCAGCGCTTTGACGAAAACAGTCACTTGATGCGCGTCGCCGGGCCCGAAGGCAATGCCAACTACATCTGGGAATCCCTGCCTCTCAAAGCCGAAGGCTGGACCCTGCACCTGCTGCGCAAACCCCAGGTCGCCTTTGAAGACCAACGTAACGCCGGCCTCGCCGCCGCTGGCCTATGGTTGACCCTGGTGTTCCTGGTGCTGTTCCTCAGCCAGCGCTGGCGCCTCGCCCGCTTGCGCCAGCGCAGCCGCGCAGAGCTTGAGAGCCTGGTGGAAGAGCGCACCCGGGCCTTGCGCACCGCCCAGGATGGCCTGGTGCAGTCGGCCAAGCTGGCGGCGCTGGGACAGATGTCCGCGGCCCTGGCCCATGAAATCAACCAGCCACTGACTGCCCAACGCATGCAACTGGCCACCTTGCGCCTGCTGCTCGACCACGGGCGTATCGACGACGCCTACCAGGCCCTGACGCCGTTGGACGACATGCTCACCCGCATGGCCGCCCTCACCGGCCATCTCAAGACCTTCGCCCGCAAAAGCCCCAGTGGCCTGCGCGAACGCCTGGACCTGGCGACCGTGGTCGACCAGTCCCTGCAGTTGCTCGACGCACGCCTGCGGGACGAAGCCATCGGCACCGTGCTCGACCTGACCCGCCCGGCCTGGGTGCGCGGCGATGCCATTCGCCTGGAACAAGTACTGATCAACCTGCTGCGCAATGCCCTGGACGCCATGGCCAACAAGCCACGCAAGCGCCTGGAAATCCGCCTGCATGCTGATCAACAACTGTGGCACCTGAGCGTCAGCGACAGCGGCGGTGGGATTGCCGAGGAACACCTGAACAATGTGTTCGACCCGTTTTTCACCACCAAACCGGTGGGGGACGGGCTCGGACTTGGGCTGGCGGTGTCGTACGCTATCGTGCATGAACTGGGAGGGCGCCTGATTGCTGCCAACCAGGGGGACGGCGCCGTCTTCACCCTGATCCTGCCCATCGCGCTGGAGGCGCCAGACCTATGCTGAACGCGGTGATCGTGGTTGATGACGAGGCCAGTATCCGCACGGCCGTGGAACAGTGGCTGAGCCTCTCCGGGTTCGAGGTGCAGTTGTTCAGCCGTGCCGAGGACTGCCTGGCCAAACTGCCCAGGGATTTCCCCGGGGTGATTCTCAGCGACGTGCGCATGCCGGGCCTCAGTGGCCTGGAGCTGCTGGCCGAGGTGCAACGGCGCGATACCGATTTGCCAGTGATCCTGCTGACCGGCCATGGCGACGTGCCGATGGCCGTCGAAGCCATGCGCGACGGCGCCTACGACTTCCTTGAGAAACCCTTCAGCCCCGACGCCCTGCTCGCCAGCCTGCGCCGGGCCCTGGACAAACGCGGACTGATCCTGGAAAACCGCCGCCTGCACCAACAGGCCGATCATCGCGCCCAGTTGGAGTCGACCCTGTTGGGGGTGTCGCGCAGCCTGCAGAACCTGCGGCGCCAGGTGCTGGACTTGGCCGGTTTGCCGGTCAATGTGCTGATCCGCGGCGAGACCGGCAGCGGCAAGGAACTCGTCGCCCGTTGCCTGCATGACTTCGGGCCCCGGGCAAAGAAGCCGTTTGTCGCGCTCAACTGTGCGGCGATTCCCGAGCAACTGTTTGAAGCCGAACTGTTCGGCCATGAAAGCGGCGCCTTCACCGGCGCCCAGGGCAAGCGCATCGGCAAGCTGGAGTACGCCAACGGCGGCACGTTGTTTCTCGACGAGATCGAAAGCATGCCCCTGGCCCAGCAGGTGAAGCTGCTGCGGGTGTTGCAGGAGCAGAAACTGGAGCGCCTGGGTTCCAACCAGAGCATCAAGGTCGACTTGCGCATCATTGCGGCCACCAAGCCCGACCTGTTGGACGAAGCCCGCGCCGGGCGTTTTCGTGAAGACCTGGCCTACCGCCTGACGGTGGCACAACTGCGCCTGCCACCGTTACGCGAACGCCGCGAAGATATCCCACTGCTGTTCGACCACTTTACCCAGATAGCCGCCGAACGCCTGGGCCGCGAGACCGTGCCCCTCAACGGGCCGCAACTGGGGCAGTTACTGAGCCATGACTGGCCGGGCAACGTGCGCGAACTGGCCAACGTCGCCGAACGCCAGGTGCTGGGCCTGGGCGAGCCGGAGCCGGAGGGTATCGAGGCCGGGCAATCCCTGGCGGCGCAGCAGGAGGCATTCGAGGCCCATTGCCTGAAAGCCGCGCTGACTCGGCATAAGGGCGATATCAAGGCGGTTCTGGCCGAACTGCAACTGCCACGGCGGACCTTCAATGAAAAGATGCAGCGCCATGGGCTGACCCGGGAAATGTTTCTGTCGATGGATTGAGGCCCCCCCTGAGGGCCTCATCGCAGGCAAGCCAGCTCCCACACTTGAATGTATTCGCAAATCAGAATGTGGGAGGCGGTTCTGGCCGAACTGCAACTGCCACGGCGGACCTTCAATGAGAAGATGCAGCGCCATGGGCTGACCCGGGAAATGTTTCTGTCGATGGATTGAGGGCCCCCCTGAGGGCCTCATCGCAGGCAAGCCAGCTCCCACACTTGAATGTATTCGCAAATCAGAATGTGGGAGGCGGTTCTGGCCGAGCTGCAACTGCCACGGCGGACCTTCAATGAAAAGATGCAGCGCCATGGGCTGACCCGGGAAATGTTTCTGTCGATGGATTGAGGGCCACCTGAGGGCCTCATCGCAGGCAAGCCAGCTCCCACACTTGAATGTATTCGCAAATCAGAATGTGGGAGCTGGCTTGCCTGCGATGAGGACGGCCGCCATAAGCGGATTTCCGCTCATCGACAAAAAATCATCAGCGACTTTCCGCTCAAAAAAATCCCCCAACCCTTCTAGATCGGGCCCTCACCTGCTTGGCACAGCTCCTGCTATAGGTCCAACCAGGCTGCGCTGACGCGCGCTCCACAAAAACAATGACATGAAGGATCCTTCAATGGATAACTCCAATTCCCTGCCTCTGGGGTCGGCGGCTGCGCCGGCGCAAGCACGCACCACCTCCAGCCGCATCAAGTCGATCTTCAGCGGATCGGTCGGCAATATGGTCGAGTGGTACGACTGGTACGTCTACGCTGCTTTCTCGCTGTACTTCGCCAAGGCCTTCTTCCCTAAAGGCGACACCACCGCCCAACTGCTCAACACCGCCGCGATCTTCGCCGTGGGCTTTTTGATGCGCCCGATTGGCGGCTGGCTGATGGGCCTCTACGCCGACCGCGCAGGCCGTAAAGCCGCATTGATGGCGTCGGTGCTGCTGATGTGCTTCGGCTCGCTGATCATCGCCCTGAGCCCCGGTTATGAAACCATCGGTGTCGGCGCGCCGATCCTGCTGGTGTTCGCCCGCTTGCTGCAAGGCCTGTCGGTCGGTGGCGAATACGGCACCTCGGCCACCTACCTGAGTGAAATGGCGACCAAGGAACGTCGCGGCTTCTTCTCCAGCTTCCAGTACGTGACCCTGATCTCCGGCCAGCTCATCGCGCTGGCGGTGCTGATCGTGCTGCAACAGATCCTCACCACCGAAGAGCTGTATGCCTGGGGCTGGCGTATCCCGTTTGCCATCGGCGCACTGTGCGCAGTCGTAGCCCTGTACCTGCGACGCGGCATGGAAGAAACCGAGTCGTTCACCAAGAAGGAAAAAGCCAAGGAAAGCGCAATGCGCACCTTGATGCGCCACCCCAAGGAACTGATGACCGTGGTCGGCCTGACCATGGGCGGCACCCTGGCCTTCTACACCTACACCACCTACATGCAGAAGTACCTGGTGAACACTGTCGGCATGAGCATTTCCGACTCCACCACCATTTCTGCGGCCACGCTGTTCCTGTTCATGTGCCTGCAACCGATTGTCGGCGGCCTGTCGGACAAGGTCGGTCGCCGGCCGATCCTGATCGCCTTCGGCATCCTCGGCACCCTGTTCACCGTGCCGATCCTCACCACTCTGCACACCGTCCAGACCTGGTGGGGCGCGTTCTTCCTGATCATGGCGGCGCTGATCATCGTCAGCGGCTACACCTCGATCAACGCCGTGGTGAAGGCCGAGCTGTTCCCTACCGAAATCCGTGCACTGGGCGTCGGCCTGCCTTACGCACTGACCGTGTCGATCTTCGGCGGTACCGCTGAATACATCGCCCTGTGGTTCAAGAGCATCGGCATGGAAACCGGCTACTACTGGTACGTCACCGCGTGTATTGCCGTGTCGCTGCTGGTCTACATCACCATGAAAGACACCCGCAAGCATTCGCGGATCACCACGGACTAAGGGTTCGCCAGGTGTAGAAAAGGGGCCATGTCATGCAAATGATATGGCCCCTTTTTTATCCCGTCAGGACAGCCCTGCCAGCGGCTGGCGGTTATCCCGGCGCTGTACATACCAGGCACCGGCGATCATCACCAGCAACACCGCCGCCAGCACCGCCGATGAGCCGACAGTGCCAAAGTCCAGGCCACCCTTTTCATGGGGTTTGGTCAGGAAATCCCCGAGGGTCGCGCCAAAGGGCCGGGTCAACACAAACGCTACCCAGAACAACACCACCGACGAAACCGTCGTGCAGTACTTGAGCGCCACCACCAGCAGGATGCTCGCGCCGATCAACATCGCACCGCCGGCAAAACCCAGGCCCGAGTCGTCGGCCAGGAAGTCCCCCAGGGCCGTGCCCAGGGTGCTGGAGAGCAGGATTGCCACCCAGTAGAACAGCTCGCCGCGCGGGGTCTGCACCTTGTTCACGTTCAGCGAATTGCCGCTCAGGTGCCAGAGGGCGAACACCATCAGTAACAGGACAATCAGGATCATCGAGCCAGAGGCGTACCCCAGGCCCAGGGTGCGGTCCATAAAATCGGACATGGTGGTGCCCGCCGTACTGGTCGACAGAATCACGATCCAGTACAGCACCGGGTTGTAGGATTTCGACCATAACTGCGTCAGCAATGTGATCAGGAACACGCTGAGCAGGATCATCGAGCTGATGGCATAGCCGACGTTCAAGGTCATCGACAACAAGTCCCCGGCGGTTTCGCCAAGGGTGGTCGCACAGATCTTCATAACCCAGAACGCCAGGGTAATCTGAGGAAGTTTGTTCATTGTGCAGAAGGCTCCAGAGTTCAGTCTCGAAAGGCCGACTCATGGGGGGTATCGACCTGGCGTGCAGACTGGCCGCAGCCCTGTGAAAAATAGGTGGGTGATGGATGAAAATTCCATGCGGCACCGCCAATCCGGTGGAAATCCTGCCCTTGGGCCTGCACTATTGCGCTTTTCCCCGCCGCAGGAACCCCCGTCCATGCCTGACGATATCCATTTCTACGAACCCGCCAACGGCCACGGCCTGCCCCATGACCCGTTCAACGCCATCGTCGGCCCACGCCCGATTGGCTGGATTTCGTCCCAGGACCGCGAAGGCCGCCTCAACCTGGCGCCCTACAGTTTTTTCAATGCCTTCAACTACATTCCGCCGATCATTGGTTTTTCCAGCGTCGGGCGTAAAGACAGCCTGAATAACATCGAACAGACCGGCGAATTTGTCTGGAACCTGGCCACGCGCCCGCTGGCCGAGCAGATGAACCAGAGCTGCGCCGCCGTGTCACCAGAGGTCAACGAGTTTGAATTGGCCGGGCTGACGCCGGTGGCCTCCAAAGTGATTGCCGTGCCGCGGGTCGGCGAAAGCCCGGTGTCGTTCGAGTGCAAGGTCACGCAGATCATTCAGCTGCAACGGGCCGACAAGGAACTGGTGCCCAGTTGGCTGGTGCTTGGCGAAGTGGTCGCGGTGCATATCGCCAAATGGTTGCTCAAGGATGGGGTGTACGACACTGCGGCGGCCGAGCCGATTCTGCGGGGCGGCGGCCCGGCGGATTATTTCCAGCTGGGGCCGGAAGCGCTGTTCAAGATGTATCGCCCTGGGGCTACCAAACCCTGATTGGATCGAATGCAATTAAAAATGTGGGAGCGGCTTGTGTGGGAGCGGGCTTGCTCGCGAAAGCGTCGTGTCAGCCAGCCAATTTGGAACTGATCCACCGCTTTCGCGAGCAAGCCCGCTCCCACACAAACCCCGCGCCCACAGTTGGGTCGGTGGTGTTCTTTAGTTTGTTGCGGTTGCCCAGGCCAGTTGGCCCTCTTCGTCGATATCGCTCAAGCGCTCCAGTTGCTGGGCCGCCGCATCGTCGGCGTCGTCGGCAGTCTTGAACAGTTGGCCATCGAGGATCTTGTGAAAGCGCGGTGCGCTCATGCCGTCCAGTGCCTTGACGGCAATGGCGGCGCTATAGCCGCCCTGGTCTTCGCGCACTAGGGCGGAAACAGCTTCGTGGTGGGCAAATTCTTTACGTGCCATGTTGCAGGTCCTGGCCAATGGAAAGTCGGCCATTCTAAACCCTAACCGGCCAGTTGCAGGTACTCGCCATAAGCCTTGTCGGCGCAGGCGTCAGTGAAGGTCTGGAAGTCCATGCTGCGCACGACCCTGTCGTTCAACAACTCGGTAAACAGCACCAGCGCCGGCGAGCTGAAGTAGGCACTCATGGCCTGTTCGCTGCTCCAGAAACCTGAAACCAGCCAGACATCGGGGTCAACCTGGGAATGCTGCAACGAGAATTGCAGGCAACCCTGAGCCTGACGGCCCGGTTCGATCAAACTGCTCAAGCGTGCACCCAGTTCGGTGCTGCACCCGCTGCGGGCGCGGATGAAGGCCAGATGGCTCGCGGGAATGGGGGTGGACATGTTCGACTCTCCCGTTGAGAAGTGATGCTCGGCAAGCACTGTGAGGGCGTGTTGCCACACAATCAAAGATACGGGCGCAGGCCCCTGCGCGGTTAGTCGATTCCTGCCGGCTTATTGCACAATCCTGCCAGAAGCGTAGACACCCGGTTCGGCCCCAGGCTTTATTGCAGGGACAAGCGCCTTGTTTCAGGCAGATGACAGGCCGGGGGGCTTGCCTGATTCCAGACGCGCCGCAGGATCAGGCAAGGATTGTGCAGAATCGACATAACACTGCTTGCAGCGCCACCGCTAAGCTGTGCCCATCAAAGAAGCATGCAGAGGACGCTCCATGTCGTCGCCCGAACAGCAGTCCATTCCCCTCGATGCCGAGATGGAAAAACAGCGCGCCGAACTGGCCAGCATTGTGCACCGGCACACTTGGGAGGACGGTTCCTACGGCACCGCGATCACTTCGCTCTACCTGAACCGCCACAATACGCCGCGCGACTTCATGCCGGTGCTGGTGGAACCTGCCCTGTGCATCCTCGCCAACGGCAGCAAGGAAGTGCGCCTGGCCGACGAAATCTTTGCCTACGACCCCCTCAACTACCTGGTGTTCTCGGTCGCGATGCCGGTGGCCGGGCGAGTCATCGACGCCACGGTCGAAGACCCCAACCTATCGGTGCGCATCAATATCGACCCGGCGCAACTGACCGCCCTGATTGCCGAAGCCGGCCCGATGGGGGTGCCCACGCGCCCGACCGCGCGCGGTATGTATGTCGACCGGATCGACACCCAGTTGCTCGACGCCGTCTTGCGCCTGGCACGCCTGCTGGATACGCCCAAAGATATCGCGATGTTGGCGCCGTTGATCAATCGCGAAATCCTCTACCGCTTGCTGCGTGGGCCACAGGGCTATCGCCTGTACGAAATTGCCGTGGCCAATAGCCAGAGCCATCGGGTCAGCCGCGCAATCACCTGGCTGAACGGCAACTACGAACAACCGCTACGCATTGATGACCTGGCCAAGGAAGTGAATCTCAGCGTGTCGACCCTGCACCACCGCTTCAAGGCCATCACGGCCATGAGTCCGTTGCAGTACCAGAAGCAACTGCGCTTGCAGGAAGCGCGGCGACTGATGATCGCCGAAGGCCTGGAAGCCTCGGCGGCGGGGTATCGGGTGGGGTATGAGAGCCCGTCGCAGTTCAGCCGGGAATACAGCCGATTGTTTGGGGCGCCGCCGCTTAGAGATTTAGCCAGGTTGCGCCAGAGCCTCTGACCTACTGCGGACCGCTGTGGGAGCTGGCTTGCCTGCGATGGCGGTGGGTCAGATGTACCGCTATCGCAGGCAAGCCCTCCCCCACATAGGCTCGGCAGCGCTGCTTAGTCCGGGGTGCGGGGCAGTTGCAAGGTCACCCGCAGGCCACCTTCGCGCAAATTCTGCAAACTCACTTCGCCGCCATGGCTATGGGCGATATTGCGTGCAATCCCCAGCCCCAGGCCATAGCCCTGCTGCTGCCCGGCCAGGCGAAAGTGCGGTTCGAAGACCTGCTCCAGACGCTGCTCCGGTACACCGGGCCCCTCGTCATCCACATGCAGGATGAACTGCGCACCATCGTCCTCGATACGCAGATGGGCGTTCTGCCCGTACTTCAAGGCGTTGTCGATCAGGTTGCCAATGCAGCGCTTGAGCGCCAGCGGCTTGCCCGGATAGGCCGTCAACGCCCGGCCGTGCTGGGTCACCCGGCCATTGCCGTTGGGCGCCAGATACGGCTCCACCAGGCAATCGAGCACATGGTTGAGGTCCACCGGCTCGATGTTCTCGTGGATGTCCGTGTCCTTGACGCACTGCAACGCGCCCTTGACCAGCAGTTCCAGCTCATCCAGGTCACGGCCGAACTTGGCTTGCAGCTTTTCGTCTTCCAGCAGTTCCACCCGCAGCCGCAGGCGTGTGATTGGTGTGCGCAAGTCGTGGGAAATTGCGCTGAACAACTGGCTGCGTTCGGTCAGGTAGCGGCTGATCCGCTCGCGCATGGCATTGAACGCGCGGCCTACCTCCACCACTTCGCTGCCGCCGCCTTCGGCCACCGGCTCCACGTCGGCGCCCAGGGACAGGTCCCGCGCCGCCCGCGCCAGGCGCTTGAGCGGCCGGCTTTGCCAGTGCACCAGCAAGCCGATAAACAGCAACAGAAAGCCGCTGGTCAGCACGATAAACCACACTTGCTGGGACGGCAGGCCCTGTTCTTCGAGGCTGGTGTAGGGCTCGGGCAGCAACGAGGCGATATACAGCCATTCGCCGGCGCCCAACTCGATCTGCGTCACCAGCACCGGCGGGTTGACCGGCTCCAGGGTCAGCGCGTAATGCGCCCAGGAACGTGGCAGCTCATCGAGTTTCAGGCCGGCATTGAAGATGCGCAGGTCTTCGGCACTGACAAACTCCACCGAAAAATGCACGTCACTGCCCAGGGTCTGGCGCAGCACTTCGTCCACCGCGCCGAGCACCGCCTGTTTGCGCGGGGTTTGCGGCAAGATCTGCATATCCAGCGGCTTGTCGTTGAGCGTCACCACAAAGCGCGTGCCGCCCATGCTGCGCAACTGGTCGAGCACCAGCGGGCGATAAGCCACCGGCAGGGAACGGAAATAGCTGACGCTGGCGGTCATCGAATGGGCCAGGCTGCGGGCGCTGGTGACCAGGCCCTCAAGCTGGGTGGCGCGCAGCTGCGAGACCCAGATCACGCTGGATAAAGCCTGGGCAAATAGCACCGCCAACAGGGTCAGCAGCAGCATGCGCCCCAACAAGGAACGCGGGACCGGAATGCGCCGGCGCTCAGTGGGCATTGCTGGCAACCACACTGGCCGCCAGTTGGTAACCGCTGCCGCGCACGGTGCGGATCAGCCGTGGCGGTTTCTCGGTGTCGCGCAGGCGTTGTCGCAGGCGGCTGACGGCCATATCGACAATGCGGTCCAGGGGCATCAGGTCACGGCCACGGGTGGCATTGCCAATGGTGTCGCGATCAAGGATTTGCTGCGGGTGATCGAGGAACAGTTTGAGCAGGGCAAAGTCGGCACCGGAGAGGATGACTTCCTCGCCATCAACGTGAAACAAGCGATGGCTGATCATGTCCAGCCGCCACTCATCAAACACCAGCACATCGCCACCGCTGCGCTCCTGGCCAAACTGGCAGCGGCGCAACAGGGCCTTGATGCGTGCCTGCAGCTCACGGGGGCTGAAGGGTTTGCCGATGTAATCGTCGGCGCCCAGCTCCAGGCCGATGACCCGGTCGGCCTCGTCGGAACTGGCGGTGAGCATGATGATCGGCACCTGAGCCTGGCGCGGGTGCTGACGTACCCAGCGGCAGAGGCTGAAGCCGTCTTCGTCGGGCAGCATGACGTCGAGGATCACCAGGTCGCATGGGGCTTCGTCCATGGCTTGGCGAAACCCTGCGCCATTGGGCACGCCCCGCACCTGGAAGCCGGCGCGACTGAGGTAGGTTTGCAGCAACTCGCGGATTTCCTCGTCGTCATCGACGAGAAGAATGGATTTACTGATTACGCTCACGGGGGCCTCCTTGTTGTTATGGGGTGCTCTCTAGGGCCTCTTCGCGGGCAAGCCCACTCCCACATTTTGATTTGTGAACACAATCAAATGTGGGAGTGGGCTTGCCCGCGATGGGGCCATCACTGCCTACGCAAATGCCTGCTCCAACGCCACACCCGCCCCGGTCAACCCGGAATACGGCGCCGTCACCAACCACACCGGGATCCCTTTGAAGTAGTCGCTCATGCAACCTTTGTCCGCAAAGCTCTTGGCAAAGCCACTATTGATAAAGAACTCGGCAAACCGCGGGATCACCCCGCCCACGATATACACACCACCCCGGGCGCCGGTGGTCAGCACGTTATTGCCGGCCACGCGGCCCAGCCAGATGCTGAACTGGTCGAGGACCTCCATCGCCACCGGATCGCCAGCCAACCCTGCCGCAGTAATCGCCTCCGGGGTTTCCAATACCGCCGGATGGCCGTCCACCGCGCAGATCGCCCGGTACAGGCGTGGCAGACCGCTACCGCTCAGGGCGGTCTCGGCGCTGACATGCCCGATCTCGTTGTAGATGTGCTGCCACAACTGGGTTTCCCGTGGGCTGCTCAGGGGCAGGTCGACATGCCCGCCCTCGCCCGGCAACGCGGCCCAGCGGCCGGCGCCCAGGTCCAGCAAGGTGCCCACGCCCAGCCCTGTGCCTGGGCCGATCACCACGGCCGGGCGCCACGGCTCCGGGGTGCCGGCGCAGACCACGCGGTACTCATCGGGTTGCAGGCGGGTCATGCCCAGGGCCATGGCCGAGAAGTCATTGACCAGCAGCAGCTCGTCCACTTGCAGGGCCTTGCAGAACGCGATCTTGCTCAGGCGCCAATGGTTGTTGGTGAACTTGAACTCATCACCACTTACCGGCCCGGCCACCGACAGGCACACCGCGCCGATGGAACCCGGCGCCAGGCCTTCCTCGGCGAGGTAGACCTTGATCGCCTCTTCAGGGCTGGCGTGATCCGCCGTGGCCAGCACCCGGATCGAATGCAGTGCCTGGTCCCGCCATAACGCAAACCGGGCGTTGGTACCGCCGATGTCACCAACCAGCGCAAGTTTCACTTAAGTGTCTCCAGGGCAGAGGTAAAGGCGCTGGCGCCCTGCTCTGCGGAGCTTGCGGCCAGGCGCATAAATGCAAACAGCTCGCGACCGGCCCCCACGTTATTGCCCAACAGGCCCGTGGCAGGCGCGCGCGCTGCAAATTCTTCGGCGTCCACCTTAAGCTCGAGGGTACCTTTGACGCCATCGACGCGAATGATATCGCCATCCTTGACCCGCGCCAGCGCCCCACCGCACTGGGCTTCGGGGCTGACGTGAATCGCGGCGGGAATCTTACCCGAGGCGCCGGACATGCGCCCGTCTGTCACCAATGCGACTTTGAAACCCCGGTCCTGCAACACACCAAGGAACGGCGTCATCTTGTGCAATTCCGGCATGCCATTGGAGCGCGGGCCCTGGAAGCGCATGACCGCGACAAAATCCTTCTCCAACTGGCCGGCCTTGAACGCGTCCGCCAGGTCCTGCTGGTCCTGGAACACCACGGCCGGCGCTTCGACGATTTGATGCTCGAGGGCCACGGCCGAGACTTTCATCACCCCACGGCCGAGGTTGCCTTCCATCACTCGCAAGCCACCCTCCGGGGAGAAGGCACGGGCCACCGGGCGCAGGATGCTTTCGTCGAGGCTTTCGATCGGGCCTTCACGCCAGACCAGTTCGCCATCCACCAGGAATGGCTCCTGGGTGTAGCGGCTCAGGCCATGGCCGGCCACGGTGTTGACGTCTTCGTGGAGCAGGCCGGCTTCCAGCAACTCGCGGATCAGGAACGACATGCCGCCCGCCGCCTGGAAGTGGTTGATGTCAGCTTTACCGTTCGGGTAGACGTGGGACAGGGTCGGCACCACTTCCGAGAGGTCGGCCATGTCCTGCCAGGTGAGGATGATGCCTGCGGCCATGGCGATGGCCGGCATATGCAGGGTGTGGTTGGTCGAACCGCCGGTGGCGTTGAGAGCGACGATGGAGTTGACCAGGGACTTTTCGTCGACGATCTCGCCGATCGGTGTGAAGTTGCCATTGGCCTTGGTCAGGCGCGTGACCTGGTGCGCGGCCTCGCGGGTCAGTGCATCGCGCAGCGGTGTGTACGGGTTGACGAACGAAGCGCCGGGCAAGTGCAGGCCCATCACTTCCATCAGCAACTGGTTGGTGTTGGCGGTGCCGTAGAAGGTGCAGGTGCCGGGGCTGTGGTAGGACTTCATCTCCGATTCCAGCAGCTCTTCGCGGCTGGCCTTGCCTTCGGCATAGCGCTGGCGCACATCGGCCTTCTGTTTGTTGGAGATCCCCGAGGGCATCGGCCCGCCGGGCACGAAGATCATCGGCAGATGGCCATAACGCAGGGCGCCCATCATCAGGCCCGGGACGATCTTGTCGCAGATCCCCAGCATCAGCGCGGCGTCGAACATGTTGTGGGACAGCGCTACCGCCGTGGACATGGCAATCACTTCGCGGCTGAGCAGGCTCAGCTCCATGCCCGGCTCGCCCTGGGTCACACCATCGCACATGGCCGGGGTGCCGCCGGCGAACTGGCCGACCGAGCCGACTTCGCGCAGGGCTTTTTTGATCTGTTCCGGGAAATGTTCGTACGGCTGGTGCGCCGAGAGCATGTCGTTATATGACGAAACAATTGCCACGTTGGCGGCATTCATCATCCGCAGGCTGTTTTTATCTTCAGTGCCGCACCCGGCCACGCCGTGGGCAAAGTTGGCGCATTGCAGCTTGCCGCGCATCGGCCCGTCGCTGGCCGCGCCGCGAATCAGCGCAAGGTACGCCTCACGGGTTGCCCGGCTGCGGGCGATAAGGCGTTCGGTGACCTCAAGTACGCGGGGATGCATGTGTAGAACTCCAGGCTAACGGATGTGGCGACCTGAGTGTCTATGCTGATCAAACGCCCACCGCTCATGGGATGGCAGGGAGTCGTTTGGATCATCGGACCAGTTGATTCAGGTCACTCGTTGTAGATTGAACAAAATATTGCCACTAAAAAGGCTTGTTTTCTATTTTTATGCGAATAATCTTGTAATTCTTACAACAAATCGACGACAGGCGCTTTCAAATGACTCTTCGGATTGCAATCAATGGTTTTGGCCGTATTGGCCGCAACGTCCTGCGCGCACTTTATACCCAAGGTTACCGCCAGGATTTGCAGATCGTCGCCATCAATGATCTGGGCGACAGTTCGATCAATGCCCACCTGCTCAAATACGACACCGTCCATGGCACTTTCGATGCAGAGGTTGCTCACGATCAGGAAAGCCTGACCGTCAATGGCGACCGGATCGCCGTGAGTGCCATTCGCAACCCCGCCGACCTGCCGTGGGCGGCGCACAAGATCGACGTGGTGTTCGAATGCACCGGTCTGTTCACCGACCGTGACAAGGCCGCGGCCCATATTAGCGCCGGCGCGCGCAAGGTCATTATCTCGGCCCCGGCCAAGGGCGCGGATGCCACCGTGGTCTACGGGGTCAACCATGACATCTTGCGTCAATCCCACCAGATCATCTCCAACGCCTCCTGCACCACCAACTGCCTGGCGCCGGTAGCCCAGGTGCTGCACCGCGAACTGGGTATCGAAAGCGGCCTGATGACCACCATCCATGCCTACACCAATGACCAGAACCTGACCGACGTCTACCACACCGACCCGTACCGCGCCCGCTCGGCCACGCAGAACATGATCCCGAGCAAGACCGGTGCAGCCGAAGCGGTGGGCCTGGTCCTGCCGGAACTGGCGGGCAAGCTGACGGGCATGGCGGTGCGCGTGCCGGTGATCAACGTGTCGCTGGTGGACCTGACCGTGCAACTGAAAAAAGAAGCCACGGCCGATGAGGTCAACGCGCTGCTCAAAGAAGCCAGCCAACACTCGAAAATCCTCGGCTACAACACCCTGCCGCTGGTTTCCAGTGACTTCAACCATAACCCGCTGTCGTCGATCTTCGACGCCAACCACACCAAGTCCAGCGGCAAGCTGCTCAAGGTACTGGCGTGGTACGACAACGAATGGGGCTTCTCCAACCGTATGCTGGATAACTGCCTGGCGCTGTGTAACGCCGAGTAACCCGCTGTGGGAGCGGGCTTGCTCGCGAATGCGGTGGGTCAGTAATGAATGTATTGACTGACCCACCGCATTCGCGAGCAAGCCCGCTCCCACATTTGTCTTGCGTGGGTTCAGAGAAATAGCCACTTGCCATTTGTGTTGATGATAAGCATTATCATTAACTGCCAATTGGTCCGGTATCACTGTGAGCCTATCTCGCTTCAATCAAGTCTTCCTCACCCAACGGGTGGTGCTACTGCGCACCTTGCAGCGGATGGTGAATAACCACAGCACCGCCGAGGACCTGTTGCAGGAAACCTACCTGCGCGTCACCCGGGCGCTCAGCGAGCGACCGATTGATCACCTCGAACCTTTCGTGTTCCAGACCGCACGCAACCTGGCCCTCGACCATCTGCGCGCGCGTCGGATCCAGTCCCGCACCTTGCAGGAAGATGTCCCATTGGATGTCCTGCAAAGCGTCGCCTCCCCGGTCACGACGCCCGAAGATGCCGCCCACGCCGAGCAATTGCTGGAGCACCTGAGTGTCAGCCTCGGACAGTTGAGCGCCCGCCAGCAGCAGATCTTTATCCTCAGCCGCCTGCACGGCTGCAGCTATCAGGAGATTGCCGACCAGTTGCAGGTGTCCTTGAGCACCGTGCAAAAGGAACTGAAATTGATCATGGCCATCTGCATAGGTGTGGCCGAACGACTCGATCACCCTTAAGCTTTGTCGGGACAAGCCGACAGAAATGTCGCAAAAATACGCAAGACACTGAATAAAACGTGGCGAAGACCCGAGGAACACCGTGACGGACCCGAACAAACTGCGCCCCCATGAGCTGGCTCATGAGGTGTTGCAACATGCGGCCATGGACCAAGCCCTCGACTGGCTGATCGCTTTGCAATGCCCGCAGCCAGGCCAGCAGGCCGAGTTCCAGGCCTGGCTCGCCGCCGACCCGAGTCACGCCCAAGCCTTCGCCAAAGCCCAGGCCGCCTGGGGCGGTGCGCCAGTACACAGCGCCGCCGTGGCCCTCAATGCACCGCGCAAGCCCAGCGCTTGGCGGCGCATCAAGCCGCACTGGAAGCCCTTGGCCACGGCGGCGGTGTTGCTGCTCGGGCTGTTCAGCTTCAGCAACCTGCCGGTGCGCCTGCAGGCCGACCATTTGACCGTGGTCGGCGAGCGCCAGCGCCTGCAGCTGGATGACGGCTCCAAGGTGCTGCTCAATACCAATTCGGCGTTTTCCAGCACCATCGACGAACATCAGCGCATCGCCCGCCTATACCAGGGCGAGGCGTTTTTCGAAGTAGCGGCCAACCGTGGCCTGCCCCTGCAAATCGACGCCGGCCCAGTGCGCGCCAGTGTCAGCGATACGGCATTCGCTGTGCGTTATCTCAACGGTGAGGCCCAGGTTCAGGTGCAACGCGGAGACGTTGACCTGAGTACCCCCTTCGGCAACAACCGGGTGCGCCTGAGTGCCGGCGAAAGCATCCGCGTCGGCCCCGAGGGCTTCGGCCAACCCTCCAAGCTCGATGCGACCAAGGAGCTGGCGTGGGTCCAGGGCCGACTGGTCTTTGAAAACTGCCCGATGAGTGAAGTGCTGGCAGAGCTGCGGCGCTATTACCCGGGCTGGATCGTCAACACCAACGAGCAACTGGCCAGCGTCGCGGTGACCGGTAATTACCGCCTGGACCAGCCCCTGGACGTGGTGCGCTCCCTGGCGCATATCACCTCGGCCAGGCTCTCGGAGTTCCCCGCGCTAGTCATTCTCAATTGAGAATAATTATTTTTACTCGATAACCTCTGCTGGTACGTCTCGTCTTAGCCAATGCAACTGATTCCTATTTGATTCAGGCTCGCAACTATAAGACTCGTACCTCGGAGCGCTCTCGATGTCCTCTCGTTTCAACCGCCGGTCCTCTTCGCCCACGCTTTGCCTGCTGGCCGCCGCGATCCTGTTGGCAGGCAGCCCGGTCCTGACGGCCACTGCCGCCGAACCCGCTGCGCGCAGCCACGCCAATTACACCTTCAGCATCGAGCAGCAATCCCTGGTGTCGGCGCTCAACGCCTTTACCGCCGTCACCGGCTGGCAGATCGGCCTGCCCGCCGAACTGGGCCAAGGGGTTTCATCCCCCGGTGCACGGGGCTCACTGACACCGGAAAAGGCCCTGGATCGGCTGTTGGTGGGGACCAACCTGAACTACCGCAAACTGGGTAACAACAACATCGTCCTGGAAAAGCGCACGGCGGGCAGTGCTATCACCCTGCAGCAAATGACCATCAGCGCCACCCGTCAGGAACAAGCGGTAGACAGCGTGCCCAGCACCGTCACCGTGCATGAGCGCGAGGAGCTGGACCGCCAGAACGTCAACACCATCCGCGAACTGGTGCGCTACGAACCGGGCGTCTCGGTCGGTGGCGCGGGCACCCGCTCCGGTAACTCCGGCTACAACATTCGCGGGATCGACGGCGACCGCATCCTCACCCAGGTCGACGGTGTAGAGGTGCCGGACAACTTCTTCAACGGCCCGTACGCCAAGACCCGGCGCAACTATGTCGACCCGGAAATCGTCAAGCGCGTGGAAATCATCCGTGGCCCGGCCTCGGCCATGTACGGCAGCAGCGCCATCGGCGGCGCCGTCAGCTACTTCACCCTCGATCCGGATGACATCATCAAGCCTGGCCAGGATGTGGGCGCGCGGCTGAAGACCGGCTACAGCTCGGCGGACGAAAGCTGGCTGACCTCCGGCACCGTCGCCGGCCGGGTGCAGGACTTCGACGGTTTGCTGCACCTGAGTCAGCGCAACGGCCACGAGATGGAGTCTCATAACGGCAACAACGCCACCGGCCTGGCCCGCACCGGCGCCAACCCGGAAGACGTGCGCACTACCAACGTGCTGGCCAAGCTGGGCTGGAACTACGGCGAAGACAACCGCCTGGGCCTGACCTACGAGAAGTACAAGGACGACCGCGACATCAACCAGAAAAGTGCGGTGGGCGGGATCTTCCTCGAGGGCCAGGGCACGAACATGTACCGTGACCGCCGCGGTAACGACACCATCACCCGCGAACGCTTTGGCCTGGAGAACAAGTTTTCACTCGACTCGCCGATTGCCGATCACATCAAGACCAGCCTCAACTACCAGATCGCCAAAACCGACCAGGCCACCAGCGAAATCTATCAGGCCGGCCGCCGCGTGCTGCGTACCCGCGACACCCTCTACGAAGAAAAGCAGTGGGTGTTCGACGCGCAGTTGGACAAGGCCTTCGTCATCGGCGATACCGATCACCTGCTGACCTACGGCACCACGATCAAGCAGCAGAAAGTCACCGGTTCGCGCGAAGGTGCGGCGACCTGCCTGGCTGTAGGCGCGGGCTGCACTGCCATCGGCGCACCGAGCCCAACCCCTGCCGACAGCGTGAAAAAAGCCAGCGATTTCCCCGATCCGACCATCAACAGCTACGCGCTGTTTGCCCAGGATCAGATCAGTTGGAATGACTGGACCTTCCTGCCCAGCCTGCGCTACGACTACATCCAGCTCAAACCCAAACTGACCGAAGCGTTCCTCAATACCACCGACCCGGACCGCAAGTACCCCCACGACGACTCGAACAAAACCTGGCATCGCTTCTCGCCAAAACTGGGCGTGACCTACGCACTGACCGAGCAGTACACCTGGTTTGGCCAGTACGCCGAAGGTTTCCGCACGCCATCAGCCAAAGCGCTGTATGGCCGTTTTGAAAACCTGGGCGAAGGCTATGTCGTCGAGCCCAACTCGAACCTCAAGCCGGAAACCAGCAAGAGCTACGAAACCGGAATCCGTGGCAACTTCGACTCAGGCAATTTCGACGTCGCGGTGTTCTATAACAAGTACCGTGACTTCATTGACGAGGACAACGCCGCGCTGAGCCCAACCGGTACCATCTTCCAGCCCGGCAATATCAAGCGCGCCACCATCAAGGGCATGGAGGTCAAAGGGCGCCTGAACCTGGACGCCTTCGGTGCACCGCAAGGCCTGTACAGCAAAGGCGCGATTGCCTACGCCCACGGCCGCAACGATGAAACCGGCCAGCCGCTGAACAGCGTCAACCCGCTCAAGGGTGTATTCGGCCTGGGCTACGACCAGGACACCTACGGTGCGCTGGTCAGTTGGACCCTGGTCAAGAAACAGAACCGGGTAGACAGCGCCACGTTCTTTACCCCGACCGGCATCAAGGCCAACGGCCCGTTCAAGACCCCGGGCTTTGGCATCGTCGACCTGACCGGCTTCTACAAAGTCACCGACGAGCTGACCGTCAACGGCGGCCTGTACAACCTGACCGACAAGAAATACTGGAACTGGGATGACGTGCGCAGCTACGACGGCGTGGGCGAAGCCGGCGTGACCTCGCCGGCCAGCCTGGACCGCCTGACCCAGCCAGGGCGTAACTTTGCGATCAACCTGATCTGGGATATCTGACCCACGCAACCCCGCCTCGACGGTTTTATCGCCGGCCGGGGTGAGGATTTTTTACTGTGACGCGTCTTCTTGTTCGTCTAGTAATAACAGCCTGGCAACAAGGCGCTTTTCCTTCTCAAGGACATCCAATGACAGCTTCCACCACCACAGAACGCGCAAGCCTGCGCTCCCAGCGCCTGAACCAGATCACCCACGAGCCACACACCAAGCTCGACGCCCTGGTCAAGGCTCACGCCCCGTTTGAAACCCAGGCCAACTTCGCCCGTTTCGTGGTCGCGCAGTACCTGTTCCAGTCGGAACTGGTGGCGCTGTACAACGATCCCGAGCTGATCAAGCTGGTGCCCGACCTGGCCGAGCGCTGCCGCGCCGACGCCGCCAAGCTGGACCTGGCCGACCTGGAAACCGAAGTGCCTGCCCCCGTGGCCGGTGCCGTGCAGAACCCGAGCAAGGCCGAGGCCCTGGGCTGGCTGTTCGTCTCCGAAGGCTCCAAGCTGGGCGCGGCATTCCTGATCAAACGTGCCGTTGGCCTGGGCCTGAGCGAAACCTTCGGGGCCCGCCACCTCGGCGAGCCGGCCGGTGGCCGTGCCGAAGGTTGGAAGCGCTTCACCCGCACCCTCGATAGCCTGGAACTGAGCGCCGAAGAAGAAGCGGCGGCGGAAAAAGGTGCAGTGGATGCCTTTGTACGCTTCACCGTGTTGCTGGAACAGGCGTACGCTAGCGCCCCAGAACTGGCCTGACCCGCTGCTGGCATGCAATGAATGTGGGAGCTGGCGTGTGTGGGAGCTGGCTTGCCTGCGATAGCATCGCCTCGGTCTAACTGATGCACCGAAGCGTCTGCATCGCAGGCAAGCCAGCTCCCACATGTTGATCGCGCTCCATTTGCAGATTTTTCGAAACCCAGACAAATCGTACCTATGACAGCCCCCGCCCCCTCCTCCTCCAAGCTCGCCCGAATCCTGTTCGGCCTGCTGGCCTATGTCAGCCTGGGGATCGGCTTGATCGCGATTGTCATACCGGGCCTGCCCACCACCGAATTCATCCTGCTGGCCGCCTGGGCTGCCACCAAGAGCTCGCCGCGCCTGAGCGCGTGGCTGGAAAACCACCGGCTGTTCGGGCCGATCCTGTTCAACTGGCGCAACGGCAAGATCATCGCGCGCCGGGCCAAGGTCAGCGCCACCGTGAGCATGCTGCTGTGTGCCGGCCTGATGCTGGTGATACTAGATCACGGGTGGCCGATCTACCTCGCGATCGCCGGCATGAGCCTGGGCAACCTGTGGATCTGGTCACGCCCCGAACGCCTGGCGCGAACCCCCGCCTGAGCGCCCTACCGCTCATCGCCTGTTCCTCATGAATTACCCGTCGGTGCCGATGTTCCGGGCATAGCGCCGAATGGACTTGGCCGTTGCCCTGCTTGCACACCAACAAGTCCAATCGCGAGTAAGCCCATGTTCGACACCCTCTCCATCCGCTTGAAAATCGTGCTGCTCTCCGGCCTCTGCCTGTTGGGGGTGATTGCGCTGATCGTCAGCCTGAACATCTACCAGACCAACCAGAACGACCAACTGGTCAGCGCCTCAAGTTCGCAGATGCTCACCACCAGCGTGGAAAACCTGCTCCAGGCCAAGGCCGCCGAGCAGGCGGTGCAAGTACAGAAAGCCTTCGGCGAGAGCCTGTTGGTGGTCACCGCCCTCGCCGATCAGGTCAAGGACTTGCGCAACATGGCCGCCAAGCGTTCGCTGGAAGCAGGGGCCGTGCGCGAGGAGCTCAATCAGCAGATCAAGACCGCCTTCGAGCGCAACACCAAGGTACTGGGGATCTGGTTGTCGTTTGAACCCAACGGCCTGGATGGCAAGGACAGCGAATTTATCGACGACAAGCTGCGCGCCTCCAACGAAGCCGGGCGTTTCTCCAGCTATTGGAGCCGGGCCGGCGGTGAAGGCCTGAACACGATCATGGTGGAAGCGGACCTGACCAAGACCACCCTCAATCTCAGCGGCACGCCCTACAACATCTGGTACACCTGCCCACGGGATACCCGCAGCGTTTGCCTGCTGGACCCGTACGCCGACGAAGTGGCCGGCAAGTCGATGCTGATGACCACCATCTCCCTGCCGCTACTGGCCGACGGCAAGGTGATTGGGGTGATCGGTATCGACATTGCCCTGGACGCCCTGCAAGCGGCGGCCAATACCGCGCAAAAAGAGCTGTTCGACGGCGCCGGAATCATGGAAATCCTCTCCAGCAGTGGCCTGATCGCCGGCTACAGTGGCGAGCCGGACAAGGTCGGCAAGAGCATCGTCGATATGCTTGGCGGCGAAGGCAAAGAGATCGTGCAACTGCTGGCCAGTGAAACGCGCAAGGTCCGCGAGCAGGACGACACGATCCGCGCGGTATATCCGCTCAAGCCGATTGCCGGTGCCAAGCCCTGGGGCGTGTTGATCAAGCTGCCCAAGGACGTGCTGCTGGCCGATTCGGTCAAGTTGCAAGGCGTGCTCGATGACGCCCAGGCCCGCGGCACACTCCAGGCGTTGCTGGTGGGCGCCGTGGCTGGCCTGCTGGGCCTGCTGCTGATGTGGCTGACCGCGACGGGTGTGACTCGCCCGATCAACAGCGTGGCGGCGATGCTCAAGGATATTGCCAGCGGCGACGGCGACCTGACCCAGCGCCTGACTTACACGAAAAAAGACGAACTGGGGGAGCTGGTCAGTTGGTTCAATCGCTTCCTCGACAAGCTGCAGCCGACCATCGCCCAGATCAAGCAGAGCATCACCGAAGCCCGTGGCACCGCGGATCAGTCCTCGGAAATCGCGCGCCAGACCAGCGAGGGTATGCAGGTGCAATTTCGCGAGATCGACCAGGTGGCCACCGCCTCCAACGAGATGAGCGCCACCGCCCATGAGGTGGCCAACAGTGCCTCAAATGCGGCCAGTGCAGCACGCGGCGCCGATCAATCGGCCCGTGAAGGCATGGCGATTATCGAGCGCAGTACCCGCGATATCACCACCCTCGCCGAAGAAGTCAGCAAGGCAGTGACCGAGGTCGAAGCCCTGGCGGTCAACAGTGAGCAGATCGGCTCGGTGCTGGAGGTGATCCGCAGCATTGCCGAGCAGACCAACCTGCTGGCGCTCAACGCGGCGATTGAAGCGGCACGCGCCGGGGAAAGCGGACGGGGTTTTGCGGTAGTGGCAGACGAAGTGCGCAACCTGGCGCGACGCACCCAGGACTCAGTGGAAGAAATCCGCCTGGTCATCGAACGTATCCAGAGCGCGACCCGTGGGGTAGTGACCACCATGCATTCGAGCCAGAGCCAGGCGCAGAACAACGCCGGGCAGATCCAGCAGGCGGTCCAGGCCCTGGGCAAGATCAGCGATGCGGTGACGGTGATCAGCGACATGAACCTGCAAATCGCCAGCGCTGCCGAAGAACAGAGCGCCGTGGCCGAAGAGGTCAACCGCAACGTTTCGGCGATCCGTACCGTGACCGAGACCTTGACCGGTCAGGCCACTGAATCGGCAGCGATCAGCAGCCAGTTGAATGCATTGGCCAACCAGCAGATGAAACTGATGGATCAGTTCCGGGTGTAGACCCAGGTCCGGAAAACGATGAAATACCCCATGTGGGAGCGGGCTTGCTCGCGATAGCGGTGGACCCGTCAATAAATCCGGCGACTGACACTGCGCTATCGCGGGTAGGCCCGCTCCCACATACAGCACCAGCAGATTTGCGGTAAGTCAGACACCGGTCCAGGCGCTGACAAACGCCGTGATGTCTTCTTTCGCCGCCGTCCGCGGCGGGTTTTGCGCAGTGCCCAAATAAAGGAAGCCAATCACTTCCTCACCCGCACTCAACCCCAACCCCTTGGCCACATGCGCCGAATACGACAAATCCCCGGTCCGCCACACCGCACCAATGCCCTGGGCATACGCCGCCAGCAAAATACCGTGGGCCGCACAGGCCGCCGCCAGCAATTGCTCGGACTTGGGCACCTTGAAGTGCTCCTGCAGACGGGCAATCACCACCACCACCAACGGCGCACGCAACGGGCCATTCTGCGCCTTGTCGATCACCGCTTGCGGGGCCTCGGGGTCTTGCAGGCGGGCCGCTTCGGCCAGCAGGGTGCCCATTTGCTCGCGAGCTGCGCCTTCCACGGTGAGGAAGCGCCACGGCCGCAGTTGGCCGTGGTCCGGCGCACGCATGGCTGCCGCGAACAGCACTTCGCGCTGCTCGGCAGTAGGGGCCGGTTCCAGCAGGCGCGGTACGGAAACACGGTTGAGCAAAGCGTCGAGAGCCTGCATTGGCCACCTCCAAAAAAAATGTGCGGTCATTCTAGCGGGAATGCATCAGATTGGAGCAAACGATAATTGCTCTTATTCAATCCGCCCCGCCCTGTTAGACTTTGCCCCTGAATTTCATCCACCCTCGCCCGTCTTCCAGGATTCTTGATGCCCCGTTTGCTTCTTCGCCTGTCTGCACTCTTGATGGCCGTGAGCCTGAGTGCCTGCGATGACGCCCCGCCGCCGACGTTTACCCAGGCCGAGCCCGGTGAAGCCCGTTCGGGGGGCAGCACCACGGTGCGCAAGACCGACCAGAATGCCTTTTCGCTGCCGTCGGCCAACCTGGCACCAACACGCCGCCTGGACTTCAGCGTCGGCAACAGTTTTTTCCGCAATCCATGGGTGATCGCCCCGGCCACCACCACCGCCCGCGACGGGCTGGGGCCGCTGTTCAACACCAATGCTTGCCAGAACTGCCATATCAAGGACGGGCGCGGCCATCCGCCCGCGCCTGAGGCCAACAATGCGGTGTCGATGCTGGTACGCCTGTCGATCCCGGATTCGCCGCCCTATGCCAAGGTCATCGAACAGTTGGGGATCGTGCCCGAGCCGGTGTATGGCGGGCAGTTGCAGGACATGGCCGTGCCCGGTGTCGTCCCGGAAGGCAAAATGCGGGTCGACTACACACCGGTCAACGTTACGTTCAAGGACGGAACGGTGGTGGAGTTGCGCAAGCCGAGCCTGCAGATCACCCAGCTCGGCTACGGGCCGATGCACCCGGATACGCGGTTTTCCGCCCGTGTAGCACCGCCGATGATCGGCCTGGGCCTGCTCGAAGCCATCAGCGACGCGGACATCCTGCAAAACGCCAGCAAACGCCCGGACAAAAACGGCGTGCTCGGCCGCCCGAACTGGGTCTGGGACGATGCCCAGCAAAAAACCGTGCTCGGGCGCTTTGGCTGGAAAGCCGGGCAGCCGAACCTCAATCAACAAAATGTTCACGCGTTCTCTGGTGATATGGGCCTGACCACCAGCCTGCGGCCCATGGACGACTGCACCGACGCACAGGTTGCCTGTAAGCAGGCGCCCAACGGCAACGGCGAAAATGGCGAGCAGGAAGTCAGCGATAACATCCTGCGCCTGGTGCTGTTCTACACCCGGAACCTGGCCGTGCCCGCCCGACGCGACGTCAACGCGCAACAAGTGCTGGACGGCAAGAACCTGTTCTTCCAGGCCGGTTGCCAGGCATGCCACACACCGAAGTTCACCACCGCCAGCAATGCCGCCGAACCGGAGCTGGCCAACCAGGTCATCCGCCCGTACAGCGATTTGCTGCTGCACGACATGGGCGAGGGCCTGGCCGATAACCGCAGCGAGTTCAAGGCCGGTGGCCGCGACTGGCGCACGCCGCCGTTGTGGGGCATTGGCCTGACGCAAAACGTCAGTGGCCACACCCAGTTCCTGCATGACGGCCGTGCCCGCAACCTGCTCGAAGCCGTGCTGTGGCACGGCGGTGAGGCCCAGGCGGCGCAGCAACAGGTATTGTCTTTTAATGCGCAGCAGCGAGCAGCATTGCTCGCATTCCTGAATTCTCTATAAGCTTTGCCCCAATTATTGAAGGGAGCTCGACATGTTCCGTCCCAAGTTATTGTTCACCAGCCTGGCCGCCCTGGCCCTTGGCGCCTGCTCGCCGCAGGATCCGCAAGCGGTCACCTCGGCAGCCATCGCCAAGCAAGTGATCCTGCCGACCTACAGCCGCTGGGTCGAAGCTGACCGGCAGTTGGCCGTCAGCGCCCTGGCTTACTGCCAAGGCAAGGAATCCCTGGAGACCGCCCGCGCCGACTTCCTCCACGCGCAAAAAGCCTGGGCCGAGTTGCAACCGCTGCTGATCGGCCCGCTGGCCGAAGGCAATCGCGCCTGGCAGGTGCAGTTCTGGCCCGACAAGAAAAACCTCGTCGGCCGCCAGGTCGAGCAACTGGCCACCGCCCAGCCACAGATCGACGCCGCCGCCCTGGCCAAGTCCAGCGTGGTAGTGCAAGGCCTGTCGGCCTACGAATACATCCTGTATGACGCCAAGACCGACATCGCCAACGACGCCCAGAAAGCCCGCTACTGCCCGCTGCTGATGGCCATCGGCGAGCGCCAGAAGCAATTGGCCGAAGAGATTCTGGCCAGTTGGAACAGCACCGACGGCATGCTCGCGCAGATGACCAAGTTTCCTAACCAGCGCTACGCCGATTCCCACGAAGCCATCGCCGAACTGCTGCGCGTGCAGGTCACGGCCCTGGATACCCTGAAGAAAAAGCTCGGCACACCGATGGGTCGCCTGTCCAAGGGCATCCCGCAGCCATTCCAGGCCGATGCGTGGCGCAGCCAGTCGTCCCTGCAAGGCTTGCGAGCCAGCCTCGCGGCGGCCCAGACCGTGTGGGTCGGGGTCGACAACAAAGGCCTGCGCGGCCTGCTGCCTGCCGACCAGAAACCTCTGGCCGAAAAGATCGACGCCGCCTACGCCGCCGCCCTGAAGCTGTTCGACAGCAACCAGCGTTCGCTCAATGAACTGCTGGCCGACGACGCCGGGCGCGAGCAACTCAACGCTATCTACGACAGCCTCAACGTGGTCCACCGCCTGCATGAAGGCGAACTGGCCAAGGCGCTGGGCATCCAACTGGGCTTCAATGCCAACGACGGTGACTGATGATGCTCAGGCGACAGGCTTTGGCCATCGGCAGCGTGCTGCTCAGTGCAATCACCCTGGGCGGCTGGACGCTGTTCAAGCGCAAGGGCGACAGCCCGCTGTTGCTGTCGGCCCGGGATGATGCCGACGGCAAGCACTACGCCGTGGGCTATCGCCTGGACGGCAGCCAGGTGTTCGCCACCCAGGTCGGTCAGCGTTGCCACGACATCATCAACCACCCGAGCCTGCCCATCGCGCTGTTCGTGGCGCGCCGCCCCGGCACCGAGAGCTACCTGGTGGACCTGCGCGACGGCACGCTGCTGCAAACCGTGACGTCCCAGGCCAACCGGCACTTTTATGGGCATGCAGTCATCCACAAGAGCGGCGACTGGCTATACGCCACGGAAAACGACACCACCGACCCCGGTCGCGGCCTACTGGGCGTGTACAGGTTCGAAGGTGAGCGCCTGGTACACAGCGGGGAGATGTCCACCCACGGCATCGGCCCGCACCAGGTGTCGTGGATGCCCGATGGCGAGACTCTGATCGTGGCCAATGGTGGCATTCGCACCGAGGCCGAAAGCCGGGTCGAGATGAACCTCAACGCCATGGAGCCGAGCCTGGTGCTGATGCAGCGCGACGGCACCCTGCTGAGCAAGGAAACCCTGAGCCAGCCAATGAACAGCGTGCGCCATATGGGGATCGCCAGCGATGGCACGATCCTCACCGGGCAACAGTTTATGGGGCCTTCCCAGGAGCGTTCCGAACTGTTGGCGATCAAGCGTCCGGGGCAACCGTTCGTGGCGTTCCCGGTGGCCGATGAGCAATTGCAGGCCATGGGGCACTACACCGCCAGCGTGGCCGTACACAGCGAGTTGCGTCTGGTGGCACTGACCGCGCCACGGGGCAATCGCTTCTTTATCTGGGACATGGACAGTGGCGAACTGCGCCTGGACGGGCCGTTGCCTGACTGCGCCGGCGTCGGCGCAGTGGCCGACGGGTTTGTCGTGACCTCTGGCCAGGGTCGTTGCCGTTTCTACGATTGCCGGCAGCCCCAACTGGTGGCCAAGCCCCTGGATCTGCCAGCTGGGTTTTGGGATAACCACCTGCATCTGATCTAAAGCCACTGTCGCGCTCCCGGGCCCACACCTGGGAGCCGACTCACCAGAAAAACCCTACGCAACCTGTGAAAAAACCCCGCCACGGGGACTACTCATCTCACAGACACGTCCGACTTTCCGCCTTATAGCACTCGCCTTTCTGATGAAGACTGCCTGGCTCATCGTGCCAGCGAGCGCCCCTGCGCGCGCCCTCCGCACCCTGTCACCTTCACAAGGAAGCAACTATGCCGGGCCGCCGGATGATTACCATGCTCAGCATCGTACTGCTGGTCGTGCTGATGCTCGCCAGCTATAAAGCGTTCTGGGTTTACCAACAGCTGCAGCTGCTGCATGCGCCAAAGCCGCCCGTCAGCGTGGCGGTGGCAACCGCCCTCGAACAACCCTGGCAGCGCCAGTTGCCCGCCGCTGGCACCCTCAAGGCATTGCAGGGCATCAACCTGAGTATCGAGGTGCCCGGCGTCGTCACACAGTTGCACTTCGACTCCGGGCAAGTGGTCAAGCAAGGGCAAACCCTGCTGCAACTTGAGAATCAGGCCGAGCAGGCCGCGCTGGACGTCGCCCTGGCGGACCGCAGCCTGGCCCGGCAGAACTTCCAGCGCGGCCGCGAACTGGTGGCGATCAACGCCATCTCCCAAGAGGAGTTCGACCGACTGTCCGCCGAGTTCAACCGCAACAATGCCGTCGTTGCACAACGCCGCACGGCGCTGGACAAAAAACGCATCGTCGCCCCGTTCAACGGCACCCTTGGCATCCGCCAAGTCAACATCGGTGACTACCTGCAAAGCGCCACCGTGATCGCCAGCCTGCAGGACGCCAATAGCCTTTACGTCGATTTCCACATCCCCGAGCACGCCGTTCAACTGATCAAGATCGGCCAGTCCGTGCGCATTGAAGTCTCGGCACGCCCAGGACTTTCCAGTCTCGCCACCATTAGCGCCATCGACCCCATCGTCGACACCCACACGCGAAATGTGTTGGTACGCGCCACCCTGACTCATCCGCCCGCCGACCTGTTGCCGGGTATGTTCGCCCACTTGCAGGTGCTGCTGACGAACCCGGGTTTGCATATCGTGATCGAGGAGAGCGCAATCGCCTACAGCCCCTATGGCCAGTATGTGTACGTCGTAGCCCCGCGCAAAAACAGCGAAGGCCGTGACGAGCTGGATGCCGAGGGCAAGCCGCTGCTGATCGCCGAACAACGCCTGGTCGAAACGGGCGAGCGACGCGATGGCACCATCGTGATTGCCAAAGGGCTGGCCAAGGGCGAACAGGTCGTTACTGCCGGCCAGATCAAATTGCAAAACGGTACCCCAGTGCGCATCAGCATCCACCGGAACCAACCTGATGAGCGTCCACTGGCGGCCCAACGGGAGAACGAAAAATGACGTTCACCGACCTGTTTATCCGCCGCCCCGTACTGGCCCTGGTGGTCAGCCTGTTGATCGTGTTGCTGGGCTGGCAGGCCTTTGGGCAATTACCATTGCGCCAATTCCCGCAGATGGAAAGTGCGCTGGTCACGGTGACCACGGTCTCTCCAGGCGCCAGTGCCGAGACCGTGCAGAGCTACATCACACAACCTCTGCAGAAAAGCCTGGCAAGCGCGCAAGGCATCGACTACATGCGCTCCACCAGCCGGCAGAACGTGTCGATTATTTCCATCTACGGGCGGGTCGGGGCCGACAGCGACCGGTTGTTCACCGAGCTGTTGGCCAAGACCAATGAAGTAAGGAACCAACTGCCTCGGGACATAGAGGATCCGGTGCTGAACAAGGTCGCGGCGGATAACACCGCGCTGATGTACCTGGGTTTTTCCAGCGACACCATGAACAATGCGCAAATCACCGACGTCCTGCTGCGTGTGATCCAGCCTCGCCTGGTGACTCTGCCGGGCATGGCCGAGGCCCAGATCATCGGCAACCAAAGCTTTGCCATGCGTATCTGGCTTGATCCGCTGAAACTCGCAGGCTTTGGTTTGAGCGCCAGCGATGTGACCCAGGCCATCAAGCGCTACAACGTACAGTCCATTGCCGGCGACGCTACAGGTGAATTGGTCGTTACCAGTGTCACGGCCAATACCGAACTGCAGTCGGTTGAAGGCTTCCGGGCCATCACCTTGAAAACCAACGGCGACAGCCAGGTCCGCCTCGGGGATGTGGCGCGGGTGGAGCTGGGAGCGCAGAACTACGACAGCTTCAGTTCATTCAATGGCCTGCCCGCGACCTACATCAGCATCAAGCCGACCCCCGACGCCAACCCGCTGGAGCTGGGCAAGCGCGTACGCGAACTGATGCCCCTGCTGCAGGCGCAGTTACCGCCTCATGTGCAAGCCGATATCGCCTACGACTCGACGTTGTACATCAACGCCTCTATCGACCATGTGCTGTCGAGCCTGCTGGAAGCCATCCTGATTGTGGTGTTGGTGGTGTTCCTGTTTCTAGGCTCTTTGCGCGCCGTGGTGATTCCCGTCATCACCATTCCCCTGTCGCTGGTCGGCACGCTGTTCTTCATGCAACTGATGGGCTACTCGATCAACGTCCTGACGCTGCTGGCCATGGTCCTGGCCATTGGCCTGGTGGTGGATGACGCCATTGTGATGATGGAGAACATTCATCGGCATATCGAACGAGGCAAGTCGCCCCTTGAGGCCGCGATCAAAGGCGCGCGGGAGGTGTGCGTGCCGGTCATTTCGATGACCATTACCCTGGCCGCGGTGTATGCGCCCATCGGTTTCCTGCAGGGGTTGACCGGGGCGCTGTTCAAGGAGTTTGCCCTGACCCTGGCCGGGGCCGTGGTGATTTCCGGTATCGTTGCACTGACCCTGTCACCGATGATGTGCGCCCTGTTATTGCGCCCTGAAGAACAGCCACGGGGCCTGTCCCTGGTCCTGGACCGGCTGTTCAACCATCTGAAGCAGCGTTACCAGCGCCGCCTGCATCAGATCATGGAGGCGCAGTCGGTGGTCATCGTGTTCGCCCTGCTGATCCTCGGCCTGATTCCCGCCATGCTCACCTTCACCCTCTCCGAGCTGGCCCCCGATGAGGACCAGGGCCTGATCTTTATCCTCGCCAGCGCACCGCAGCCGAGCAACCTGGCCTACCTCAACCGTTACACCCAGGACTTCATCGCGCTGTTCAAGACCCTGCCCGAGTACCAGGCCTCGTTCCAGATCAATGGCCTCGATGGCGTGCATTCGGGGGTGGGCGGTTTCCAACTGCGCCCGTGGGACCAGCGCGAGCGCACGCAGATGGAGGTGCTGGCGCCGCTGCGCAAAAAGCTCGACAGCATCCCCGGCCTGCAAGTATTTGCCTTTAACCTGCCGTCCTTGCCGGGTACGGGCGAAGGCCTGCCTTTTGGTTTTGTCATCAGTTCCCAGCAGGACCACAAGTCGATGCTGGCGGTGGCCGAGCGCGTCAAACAGCGGGCCATCGACTCCGGGAAGTTTGCCTACGTGGATATCGACCTGGCCTTCGACCGGCCCGAAGTAGTGATCGACATTGACCGGGCCAAGGCCGCGCAAATGGGCGTGTCCATGCAAGACCTGAGCCTTACCCTGGCGACCCTGCTGGCTGAAACGGAAATCAACCGCTTCAGGATTGATGGCAATCTGTACAAGGTCATTGCCCAGGTCGAGCGCACCTACCGCGACAACCCGGACTGGCTGAGTCACTACAACGTCAAAAATGCCAAGGGCCAATTACTGCCCCTGTCGACGTTGATCACCGTCTCCAGCCAACAGGTACGCCCGCGACAGTTGAACCAGTTCCAGCAGCTCAATTCGGTGCTGGTCTCGGCTTACCCGATTGTCGGTATGAGCAACGCCCTGGAGACCGTACAAGCCATCGCCCAGGAAGAGGCTCCGGCGGGCTACACCTTCGACTACAGCAACGCCACGCGCCAGTTTGTGCAGGAGGGCAATGCGCTGTGGGGTACGTTCGGCCTGGCGTTGGCGATCATCGGCCTGGTGCTGGCGGCCCAGTTTGAAAGCCTGCGTGACCCGCTGGTGATCCTGGTGACGGTGCCGCTGTCGATCTGCGGGGCATTGATTGCGCTGTTCCTCGGCTGGTCGACCCTGAACATTTACACACAAATCGGCCTGGTCACGCTGATCGGCCTGATCAGCAAGCACGGCATCCTGATCGTCGAGTTCGCCAACCAGTTGCGCAAGGAGCAGGGGCTGTCGGCGCGTGCCGCCATCGAAGAAGCCGCCGCGATCCGCTTGCGGCCGGTGCTGATGACCACCATCGCTACCGTGCTGGGGGTGATCCCGCTGGTGTTTTCCAGCGGTGCCGGCGCGGTCAGCCGGTTTGATATCGGCATGGTGATCGCCACCGGCATGTCGATCGGGACCTTGTTCACTTTGTTCGTCCTGCCGTCGGTGTATACGGCGCTGGCCAAGCGCGACATGCCCGCACCCTGACCTCATATGGGAAAGGCCTGACACCCCTTTCCCTATTCCCCTACGCCTTAAAACCATTGCGCTTGAGCCTGCCCGCGAACGCTGAAATTTACCAGTTGGAATCCCCCCGAAACTCGGAGTAATGTGCCGAATCGTTCGTCTTCGTCTGCCTCAGTTTTTTCCAAGGAACCGGAATATGCTGCGTCGTCGCATGCTGATCATGTTGGCCGTTGTGCTGCTCATCGTCCTGCTGCTGGGGGGCTATAAAGCCTTTTCCATCTATCAGCAGATCCAGGTCTTTTCCGCGCCCAAACCGCCGATCAGCGTGGCGGTGGCCACCGCGGTCGAACAACCGTGGCAACAGCGCCTGCCGGCGGTGGGTACGCTCAAGGCCTTGCAGGGGGTGAACCTCGCCCTGGAGATTGCCGGCACGGTCAAGGACGTGCAGTTCGAGTCGGGGCAGAAGGTCAAGGCCGGGCAACCGCTGGTGCAACTCGACAGTGCGGTGGAAGACGCCCTGCTGCAAACCGCCCAGGCCGACCTGGGTCTGGCCCAGCTCGATTACGGGCGCGGCAGCCAACTGGTGGGCAGCCAGGCGATCTCCAAGGGCGAGTTCGACCGGCTCTCGGCGCAACTGCAAAAAAACAAGGCCACGGTCAACCAGCTCAAAGCGTCCCTGGCCAAGAAACACATCGTCGCGCCGTTCAGCGGCACTATCGGCATTCGTCAGGTCGATGTGGGCGACTATCTGGCCAGCGGCACGGTGATTGCCACCTTGCAGGACCTGAGCAGCCTCTATGTGGACTTTTATGTGCCCGAGCAGTCGGTGCCCAAGCTGGCCGTGGGCCAGGGGGTACAGGTGCAAGTCTCGGCCTACCCGAAACTGACCTTCCCCGGCACCCTCAGTGCGATCAACCCGAAAGTCGAAAGCAGCACCCGTAACGTGCTGGTTCGAGCGACCCTGGCCAACCCGGACAATAAACTGCTACCGGGCATGTTCAGCAGCCTGCAAGTGCTGCTGCCCGACCCGCAAGCGCAGGTGGTGATACCGGAAAGTGCCATTACCTACACCCTCTACGGCAACTCAGCCTACGTGGTAACACAGAAAAAGACCGAGGACGGCAGCCTCGAAAAAGATGCCAACGGTCAACCGATACTGATCGCCGAACGGCGCTTTATCGAAACCGGCGAACGGCGCGATGGCCTGGTGCTGATCACCAAAGGCCTGAGCAGTGGCGAGCAAGTGGTCAGCGCCGGGCAGATCAAGCTCGACACCGGTGCGCATATCGCCATCACTGCGGATAAAAACCTGCCGCCCGCCCCTGGCCAATTTCCGCGCAACGACGGTTCAAGGAACTGAGCCATGGCGTTTACCGACACGTTTATCCGCCGCCCGGTGCTGGCCATGGTGGTCAGCCTGCTGATCGTGCTCCTGGGTTTCCAGGCCTACAGCAAACTGCCACTGCGCCAATACCCATCCATGGAAAATGCCCTGATCACGGTGACTACCGCTTACCCCGGGGCCAATGCCGAGACGATCCAGGGCTACATCACCCAGCCGTTGCAGCAAAGCCTGGCAAGTGCCGAAGGTATCGACTACATGACCTCGGTCAGTCGCCAGAACTTCTCGGTGATTTCCATCTATGCGCGGATCGGCGCCAACAGCGACCGGCTGTTCACCGAGCTGCTGGCCAAGGCCAACGAGGTCAAGAACAAACTGCCCCAGGACGCCGAAGACCCGGTGTTGAGCAAGGAGGCCGCAGATGCCTCGGCGCTGATGTACATCAGCTTCTCCAGCCAGCAACTGAGCAACCCGCAGATCACCGACTACCTGTCGCGGGTGATCCAGCCCAAGCTGGCGACCCTGCCCGGCATGGCCGAAGCCGAGATCCTCGGCAACCAGGTATTTGCCATGCGCCTGTGGCTGGACCCGGTCAAGCTCGCGGGCTTTGGCCTGAGCGCCAGTGACGTCACCGATGCCGTGCGCCACTACAACTTCCTCTCCGCCGCCGGCGAAGTGAAGGGCGAGTATGTGGTCACCAGCATCAACGCCAACACCGACTTGAAGACCGCCGAGGCCTTCGCCGCCATCACCGTGAAGACCGATGGCGACAGCCGGGTGCTGCTGGGTGACGTGGCCCGGGTGGAAATGGGCGCGGAAAACTACAACGCCATCAGTTCCTTTGGTGGTACGCCTTCGGTGTACATCGGCATCAAGGCCACGCCCAGTGCCAACCCGCTGGATGTGATCAAAGAAGTACGCAAGCTGATGCCGGAGCTGGAATCCCAGTTGCCGCCCAATCTCAAGGCAGAAATCGCCTACGACGCCACGCTGTTTATCCAGGCGTCCATCAACGAAGTGGTCAAGACCCTGTTTGAAGCGGTGCTGATCGTGATCGTCGTGGTGTTCCTGTTTCTCGGGGCGCTGCGCTCGGTGGTGATCCCGGTGGTGACCATCCCGCTGTCGATGATTGGCGTGCTGTTTTTCATGCAACTGATGGGCTACTCCATCAACCTGCTGACACTGCTGGCGATGGTGCTGGCCATCGGCCTGGTGGTGGATGATGCCATTGTGGTGGTGGAGAACATCCACCGCCATATTGAAGAAGGCAAGACGCCACTGGACGCTGCGCTGGAAGGCGCGCGGGAGATTGCCGTGCCGGTGGTGTCGATGACCATCACCCTGGCGGCGGTGTATGCGCCCATCGGTTTCCTCGAGGGGCTGACCGGGGCGTTGTTCAAGGAGTTCGCCCTGACCCTGGCCGGTGCGGTGGTGATTTCCGGCATCGTCGCCCTGACCCTGTCACCGATGATGTGCGCCCTGCTGTTGCGCCACGACGAAAACCCCACGGGCCTGGCCCATCGCCTGGACCGCATCTTCGAAGGCCTCAAGCGCCGCTACCAGACAATGCTGCACGGCACATTGAACACCCGGCCGGTGGTGATCGTGTTTGCCCTGATCGTGCTGTGCCTGATCCCGGCTTTCCTCAAATTCACCCAGTCGCAACTGGCCCCGGATGAAGACCAGGGCATCATCTTTATGATGGCCAGCGCACCGCAGCCGACCAACCTGGACTACCTGAACACCTACACCGACGAGTTCATCACGATCTTCAAGGACTTCCCGGAGTACTACTCCTCGTTCCAGATCAATGGGTTCAACGGGGTGCAATCGGGCATCGGCGGCTTCCTGCTCAAACCGTGGAACGAGCGCGACCGCACGCAGATGCAGATCCTGCCTGAGGTGCAGAAACGCCTGGAGCAGATCCCCGGCTTGCAGGTATTCGGCTTCAACCTGCCATCACTGCCCGGTACCGGCGAAGGCCTGCCCTTCGGTTTTGTGATCAACACACCCAATGACTATGAGTCGTTGCTGCAAGTGGCCGACCGCGTGAAGAAACGGGCCATGGAGTCGGGCAAGTTCGCCTTTGTCGATATCGACCTGGCATTCGACAAACCCGAGGTGGTGGTGGACATCGACCGCGCCAAGGCGGCGCAGATGGGGGTGTCGATGCAGGATCTGGGCAGCACACTGGCGACCTTGCTGGCGGAGGCGGAAATCAACCGGTTCACCATTGATGGGCGCAGCTACAAGGTCATCGCCCAGGTCGAGCGGGCCTACCGGGACAACCCCGAGTGGCTGAACAGTTACTACGTGAAAAACACCCAGGGCGAGTTGTTGCCGCTGTCGACCCTGATCAGCATCAGTGACCGCGCGCGCCCGCGCCAACTGAACCAGTTCCAGCAACTCAACTCGGCGCTGATATCGGGCTTCCCGATTGTCAGCATGGGCGAGGCCATCGACACCGTGCGTCAGATCGCCATCGAAGAAACCCCGGCCGGCTACGCCTTCGACTACAGCGGCGCCTCACGCCAGTTCATCCAGGAAGGCAGCGCGCTGTGGGTCACCTTTGGCCTGGCGTTGGCCATCATCTTCCTGGTGCTGGCGGCACAGTTCGAAAGCTTCCGTGACCCGCTGGTGATCCTGGTGACGGTGCCGCTGTCGATCTGCGGCGCGTTGATCCCCTTGTTCCTGGGTTGGTCGAGCATGAACATCTACACCCAGGTGGGGTTGGTGACCTTGATCGGGCTGATCAGCAAGCACGGGATCCTGATCGTCGAGTTTGCCAACCAGTTGCGCAAGGACAAGGGCCTGACGCCCCGTGAAGCGGTGGAAGAAGCGGCGGCGATTCGCCTGCGCCCGGTGTTGATGACCACGGCAGCGATGGTGTTTGGCATGGTGCCGTTGATCTTTGCCACAGGGGCCGGGGCGGTCAGTCGGTTTGATATCGGGATGGTGATTGCTACGGGGATGTCTGTGGGTACGTTGTTTACGCTGTTTGTGTTGCCGTGTGTTTATACGTTGTTGGCTAAGCGTGAGGTCTTGGCTGCGGTGGATTGATTGAGTACCTATCCGTTTCTGCGGCCCCTGTGGGAGCTGTCTCGCCCTGCGAGGCTGCGATAGCGGTGTGTCAGACAACATAAAGGCTAGCAGTGCCGGCGCCATCGCTGGCAAGCCAGCTCCCACACCCACCGGGGAAAGCGGCTTCGCGCTCCGGTTCTACTGTGGCTCTGCTTTTGATCTTGATCTGAGGCGCCCCGCCAGGGCTGAGCGTATAGCCGCCATCCCAGACCAAGAACGCAGCAACACGCAAAAAACAAAAGGCCCCGCACTGCGGGGCCTTTTACAGGGGCGTCAATCTCTTCAACTCGCAGGCCTCATCCCTTGGGACATCCCAAACATAAACAGCAAAAGCTGATGATCAGGCTGCGTAACCCCCGTGGTCTTGGCGATCCGCGGCACCGGGCATTGCCCGCCGTTGTGCGCCGCGCTGAGGACTTCTGTGCGGGGCTGCTCCCAGGCAGCCAGGGCCAGGGAGGCGATGCCCAAGGCCCCCAACAGAAACAAACCTCGTGCTATTTCTAGCTTCATTAGGTTAAACCCTTGATAGCGCTGCCAAACGCCGCTTCGTAAAAGTAGCTGAGTTTTTGCCAGTCGGCGGCATTCCACGACGAATGGCGCCGCAACTGCTGCATGTCATGGTCAGCGGCCCGGCGGGCGGTCAAGCGTTGGCGACTCTTCTCGAGATCCAGCAGCGCCACTTCGACCGTCGCGCCCTCTGCCGCCCCGCTGACCCGCACAAAAATATGCTTGCTGTACAGGCAGCCATGCTGCCAGCGCCCCTTGTGCATGCGCGCCAGGGTTTGCGCCAACTCAGCTAGCAGGCGCTCATGCACCAGTTCCCCACATTGCGCACGGCCACCGGCGGCGTACCAGCTGTCGATATCCACAAAGCCATCCAAAGCCGCCGTCACCAGCAAAGCCTTCCACTGTTGGTCCGGATCACGACGGGCGCCACAGAACACCAGTTCCGGAACCCCCACATCGAGCAAGCGCAGGCCCCTGAGCGCATCGCGCTCGCGCAACACCGTGGGCCGCCCAAAAGGATGCAGCCAGCTGCGATAGGTGTGACCTGTCTGGCGCTTGCTGTAGAGCAAGCGCCCATTGGTGCCGATTACCCGCTGTACACCGCTTTCGCCCCCTCGACGCCGATTGGGCTCCTCGACCCACTCGCCCTGTTGCCGCCAGAAGTAATCGAAGCGCTCTTCGGGAGCTACGTGACTGCCTGCTACGTACTCAACTGCCATCCTGCTACCTCTTGCGCAATACATACACTCGCCACATGGCGTACAGCGGTATGAAGTCCAAATACTCCTGGACGCGGAAACCAGCTTGCTCAAACTCAGCTTCAACAGTAGCAGCCGGTAACACAAAACGATTTCGGTAACTCTCCTGCTCACTTTTGTTGCGGCGCTGCATTTCCAGGCGCTTGCGTTTCCAGGCCTTGAAGTTGCCATCCACCCACAACGAAATGATCACGCTATCGCGGGTAACCCTTTGAAATTCTTTCAATAACGCCAGCCGATGCGCCGGGTCGCCGATGTGGTGTAGCAGACGCATGCAGAAAATGCTGTCCACTGCGTTGTCTGGCAGGTCGATATCAAACGCTGATGTCTGCAAGGGCCGTACCCGCTTGAGCACATCCGCCGGCTGCGACGCAGTGGCGATGCTTAACATGGCCTCGGAATTGTCCGCGCCGATAATCACCCGGTTGGGCTTTTCGGCCAGCAGTGGCCAGAAGCGCCCGGCACCGCACGGCAGATCCAACACCAGACCAGGCTCACCGGCCATCGCCAGCGCACCGCGGGCCAATTGCTCATCCCGTTTGTGCGACAGCCGCCGCGCCAACTTGCCCTGATGTTTAAGCAGATATTGTTGAGCGTGCCGGTCATCGTACTTGGCGGAAAATTCAAGTTTGATAGGGGTAGCCATCCACGGATCTCCTAGACTGATGCCTGCAACCTTAAGCAGTCGCACGTCATCCGCAGGTCAACCCTTTGTGAAAAAAACGTCCCGTCTAACCCTAAAGAATTACAAGGTTTTACAGGGAAAAAGCATGGCATGAAGCCATCTTCGCCGAACAGGCGGGAATCTGCCCCTGGGGAAGGGGCAGGAAAGGGCTCAGGATTTGACCTGGTTCAATTCAACATGGAAGCGACAACCACTGGGCTCCATGGTACTGAGGCTGACCACCCAGCCCTGGCTCTCGCAGATGCGCTGGACCAGTGACAAACCCAGGCCCAGGCCGTCACCGCGTTTTTCGTTACCGCGTACAAACGGCTCGAACATAGCCTCGCGCTTGTCTTCGGGAATCCCCACCCCGCTGTCTTCCACTACAAAGCCGGTAGGCTCCAGGGTCAGGCGGATAAACCCGTGTTCGGTGTAGTGCAGGGCGTTGCGCAGCAGGTTGCCCATGACCGCATGCAGGAAGGTGGCGTTGTAGCGGGTGTCGAGTGGGTTGCCCGGCAGGTAGAACAACTCGATGCCCTTGCGCTCGATAGGTTCGCGCCAGATCCCCAGCAAGCCCTCCGCAACCTCGGAGAGGCTGACCTGGGGCGACATCGTGGTGTCGTCATGCTGGGCACGGGCCAGCATCAGGAAGGTCTGCACCAGCTCGCGCATTTCCTCGCAGGCCCGGGCGATACGCTCGACCTGTTTACGCCCCCGTGAATCAATCGCCGGGTTTTCCAGCAGCAGTTCGCAGGAGCTGGCCAGCACCATCAACGGCGTGCGCAGTTCATGGCTGACATCGCTGGTGAACAAGCGCTCACGGGTCAGGGCCTGGCGCAGACGGCCAAGGGTGGCGTCGAAGGCCACTGCCAGTTCGCCCACTTCGTCGGCCGCATAGTCCGGCGCCAGCGGCGGCGCCAGCCCCAGTAATTGGTCACGATGCCGCACCTGGCGCGCCAGACGCACCACCGGTGCCATCACCTTACGGGCAAGGACCCAGCCGAGGAATACCGCCAGTGCCAGGCTGAGTACAAACCCTACCAGCACCACTGCAAACAACACGCGCTCGCGCTCTTCGAAATCGCTCTGGTCTTGCAGCAGGACATATCGACGGCCGTCGACGATCTCGACCATGGCATGGTAGGAAAGCGCATCGCGAAATACTTCGTGAAAGCCGGCGTCCAGATGCCGCAAGTCCTTGGGCAGTTGGAAATCCCCGCGTCCGCCGCTGAAATAGAACAGCTGGTCCGGCTCGGGACGGTGGCGCCAGTCTTCGACACTGTCCATCAACAGCAGACGCTGCAGGTCGCCGCCCAGCCCCGCCGAAATCAGTTTTTCTTCCACCAGGTGCACCGTGGCGACGATGCCCATGGCGAAGGCCCCCGCCACCAGCGCGCTCATCAGCGCAAAGGCGATGATGATCCGCTGGGCAAGGCTTTGCTTAAACTCCATCACGCCCCTCGGCCAAGCGATAACCCACGCCATGCACGGTTTGCAGCAAGGGTTTGGCAAATGGCTTGTCGATCACTTGGCGCAGTTGGTGGACATGGCTGCGCAGGCTGTCGCTGTCCGGGCAGTCATCGCCCCACAGGGCCTCTTCAAGCACTTCGCGGCGCAGGACATGCGGGCTTTTCTGCATCAACACCGCGAGCAATTTCAGGCCGACAGGGTTGAGCTTGAGCAGGCGCCCTTCGCGGGTCACTTCCAGGGTGTCGAGGTCGTAGGACAGATCGCCGACTTGCAGCTCGCGCCGGCCGCCACCCTGGGCGCGACGCAGCACGGCTTCGATACGTGCGGCCAGTTCCGACAGGGCAAACGGCTTGAGCAGATAGTCATCGGCCCCCGACTTGAAGCCTTGCAGGCGGTCGTCCAATTGGTCGCGGGCGGTGAGCATGATCACCGGTGTGTCGCGGCGCGCGTCTTCACGCAGGCGTTTGCACAGGGTGTAGCCATCAATCCCAGGCAGCATGATATCGAGCACGATCAGGTCGTAATGCTCGGTGGCCGCTAGGTGCAGGCCAGACAAACCGTCCTGCGCACAGTCCACGGTATAGCCCTTGAGTCCGAGGTAATCCGCCAGGTTGGCCAGAATATCGCGGTTGTCTTCAACCAATAAAATTCGCATGGGCAGTGTCTCCGTACGCGGTAACAGCCGTGTTGGCTCGCGCAGCTTAAGGCCAAGTATGGCTTACCGCTAGGCCTGAACGGTCAACCGATTACTGTTTTCAACCGATTGAGCGGCTTAACGAGTTTTTCACTATAGGTTCACAAGCTGACCACAGTGTCAGGGTGAAGATCGCCGCCCATCGCTCTCAGGAATATAGACATGGGCCCGCCCAAGACTGCGCCAATGCGTTATTTGCTACTGCTGACCTGCACCTGGCTGGCCATTTTTGTGTTGACCCGCAGCGTACTGCTCCTTACCCACCTGGATGAAGTCAGCGGCAACCTGCTACCGGTATTCGACGTGGGGCTGCTCTACGACCTGGGGTTCCTGGCCTATGCCGCGCTGCCCCTGGGCCTGTACCTGCTGCTGTGCCCGCCGGCTTTGTGGCGGCGGCGCGGCCACCGCTGGTTCCTGCAAGGCGTACTGACCGCCAGCCTGTTCGCCATGCTGTTCACCTCGGTGGCCGAATGGTTGTTCTGGGATGAGTTCGGGGTGCGCTTCAACTTTATCGCCGTCGACTATCTGGTGTATTCCGATGAAGTGCTGAACAACCTGCTGGAGTCCTACCCAATCGGCAAACTGTTGGGCCTGTTGGCGATACTGGCAATTGTCTTGAGCCTGGCCTTGCGCAAGCTGTTCAACGCGGCACTCGACTCGCCGCTGCCGGCCATGCGCGGGCGCCTGCTCAATGCCTTGGGATTATTGGTGGTTGCCGGCCTGAGCCTGCAGTTGGTCAGCCAGGACAGCCCGCGCACCCAGGGGGGCAACGCCTATAACAATGAGCTGGCCAGCAATGGCCCGTACCAATTCTTCGCCGCGTTCCGCAACAATGAACTGGACTACAGCCAGTTCTACAAAAGCCTGCCGAGCGATATCGTGGCCCGCCAATTACGCACTGAGCTGAGTGAACCCAATGCCCGCTTCATCGGCAGCGACCCACTGGATATACGCCGTGCCATCGACAACCCCGGCACCCTGCGCAAACCCAATATCGTGCTGGTGACTATCGAAAGCTTCAGCGCCAAATACATGGGCAGCAATGGCGACGACCGCAACCTGACCCCCAACCTTGATGAGTTGCGTAAACACAGCCTGTATTTCAGCAACTTCTACGCCACCGGCACCCGCACCGACCGAGGCCTGGAAGCCATTACCCTGGCCATTCCGCCCACTCCGGGGCGCTCCATCGTCAAGCGGGTTGGCCGGGAAAGCGGCTTTTCCAGCCTGGGCCAACAGCTCGGCGCAATCGGTTATGACAGCGTGTTTGTGTATGGCGGCCGCGGCTACTTCGACAATATGAATGCGTTTTTCAGCGGTAACGGTTACCGGGTGGTCGACCAGAGCAGTGTTGCCGAGGCAGACATCAGCTTTAAAAACGCTTGGGGCATGGCCGATGAAGACTTGTTTAACCAGACCTTGAAACTGGCAGATGCCGACTACGCCAGGCAGCAGCCGTTCCTCCTGCAACTGATGACCACCTCCAACCATCGCCCCTACACCTACCCGGATGGCAGGATTGATATCAAGTCCGGCAATGGGCGCGACGGTGCGGTGAAATACACCGACTACGCAATCGGTCAATTCCTGCAGGCCGCGCGCCAGAAACCGTGGTTCGACAATACGATCTTCGTGTTTGTCGCCGACCACACCGCCGGCAGCGCGGGCAAGGAAGACTTGCCCATCGCCAACTACCAGATTCCGTTGTTTATCTATGCGCCGAAATGGGTCGAGGCCCGTGAAAGCGCGCAACTGGCCAGCCAGATCGACCTCGCCCCGACACTCCTGGGCCTGTTGAACCTGAGCTATGAATCGACGTTTTTCGGACGCAACCTGCTGCAAGACAACCCGCTTCCTCCTCGTGTGGTAGTCGGCAACTATCAGCACCTGGGTTTGTTTGACGGCACCAACCTGGCGATCCTCAGCCCGCGCCAAGGCCTGCGTCGCCATGACCAGGCCCTGGGCGCAAGCCAGGAGTTCCGGGTCGACAGCAATGACCCGCTGATCCAGCGTGCGATCACTTATTACCAGGCGGCCAGTTATGGCTTCAAGCAACACCTGCTGAGCTGGAACCCCCCGAAAACCACCGCCCCTCAACTGAGCCAGCGTTGACCCGGTAAGCCCCCATAAAAAAGCCCCGCCTGATCACTCAGGCGGGGCTTTTATGCATCGGGGGTAAGGCTGGCTTACATCATGCCGCCCATGCCACCCATACCGCCCATGTCTGGCATACCGCCGCCAGCCGAGCCTTCTGCTTTCGGCTTGTCAGCGATTGCAGCTTCGGTGGTCAGGATCAGGCCACCGATGGAGGCTGCAGCCTGCAGCGCGGAACGAGTCACCTTGGTAGGGTCCAGGATGCCCATTTCGATCATGTCGCCGTAGACGCCAGTCGCAGCGTTGTAACCGTAGTTACCTTTGCCGTTCTTGACTTCGTTGACTACAACGCTTGGCTCGTCGCCGGAGTTGGCAGCGATCTGGCGCAGCGGTGCTTCAACAGCACGACGCAGCACAGCGATACCGACGTTCTGGTCAGCGTTGTCGCCGGTCAGGTTGGTCAGGGCTTCCAGAGCACGGATCAGCGCAACGCCACCGCCAGGTACCACGCCTTCTTCAACGGCCGCACGGGTTGCGTGCAGGGCGTCTTCAACGCGGGCTTTCTTCTCTTTCATTTCAACTTCGGAACCAGCGCCAACCTTGATCACTGCAACGCCGCCAGACAGCTTGGCCAGGCGCTCTTGCAGTTTTTCACGGTCGTAGTCCGAGGAAGTCTCGGCAACCTGGGCACGGATCTGGGTGATGCGCGCCTGGATGTCCTGCTCAACGCCAGCACCGTCAACGATGATGGTGTTTTCTTTGGAGATGGTCACGCGCTTGGCGCTACCCAGGTTTTCCAGGGTGGCGCTTTCCAGGCTCAGGCCGATCTCTTCGGAGATTACGGTACCGCCGGTCAGGACGGCGATGTCCTGCAGCATGGCCTTGCGACGATCGCCGAAGCCTGGAGCCTTGACGGCTGCGACTTTAACGATACCGCGCATGTTGTTCACAACCAGAGTCGCCAGGGCTTCGCCTTCAACGTCTTCGGAAACGATCAGCAGTGGACGGCCGGCTTTGGCAACGGCTTCCAGTACTGGCAGCATTTCGCGGATGTTCGAAATCTTTTTGTCGACCAGCAGGATCAGCGGGCTGTCCAGCTCGGCAACCATGGTCTCTGGCTTGTTGACGAAGTACGGGGACAGGTAGCCACGGTCGAACTGCATGCCTTCTACAACCGACAGTTCGTTTTCCAGGCCAGTGCCTTCTTCAACGGTGATCACGCCTTCTTTACCGACTTTTTCCATGGCTTCGGCAATGATGTCGCCGATGGAGCTGTCGGAGTTGGCGGAGATGGTACCTACTTGAGCGATAGCCTTGGTGTCAGCGCATGGCTTGGACAGGTTTTTCAGCTCAGCAACGATGGCGATGGTCGCCTTGTCGATGCCGCGCTTGAGGTCCATCGGGTTCATGCCGGCAGCGACGGCTTTGTAGCCTTCGTTGACGATGGCCTGAGCCAGAACGGTGGCGGTGGTGGTGCCGTCGCCGGCGTCATCGTTGGCACGGGAGGCAACGTCTTTGACCAGCTGCGCGCCCATGTTTTCGAAACGGTCTTCCAGTTCGATTTCTTTGGCGACCGAAACGCCGTCCTTGGTGATGGTCGGAGCGCCGAAGCTCTTCTCGATGATCACGTTACGGCCTTTCGGGCCCAGGGTCGCTTTTACTGCGTCAGCCAGGATGTTGACACCGGTGAGCATTTTCTTACGGGCGGAATCGCCGAATTTAACTTCTTTAGCAGCCATGATCGATATTCCTTAAATACTTTGTAGTAACGGGAAAATGAGCGGGGAATCAGCCTTCCAGTACAGCGAGAATCTCGTTCTCAGCCATAACCAGCAGGTCTTCGCCGTCGACTTTCACAGTGTTGCTGCCGGAGTAAGGACCGAATACAACCTTGTCACCGACTTTAACGGCCAGCGCACGCACTTCACCGTTTTCCAGAGTCTTGCCTGGGCCTGCAGCGACGATCACACCGTGGTTGGCTTTTTCAGCAGCCGAACCTGGCAGAACGATACCGCCAGCGGTTTTCTTTTCTTCTTCGCTGCGACGGATAACGACGCGGTCGTGCAGAGGACGAAGCTTGCTCATTGTCGATCTCTCCTAATTGTAAGTTTCATCGGCCGGTATCAGTACCGGCGGGTGGTATTCCGGCGGTGCCGGTCGCGGTTCGCCAAGCGAAACGCGGAAGTCTGTCTGGTGTCGCCACCAGAAACCTTGCGGTGACCGTTACATAAGGGCGTATATGCTTATTACAAGGGCCGCAGATGAAAATTTTTGTGTCAGCAGGGCACCCGAAGGTGCCCTGCCAGGGATGGCGTTACTTGGAGTCGCGGTGCTCGAACTCACCTTCGATCACATCACCTTCACGCCCCAACGGCTGGCGAGGTGCCGGGCCACCACGAGGCTGCAGGTCATCGGCAAACGCACGCTGGCGGATCGCCGCTTCTTCGGCGCGCTGGCGCAGCTTGCCTGCCAGCAAGCGCCGGGTGAATGGCAGCAGCAGGATCAAACCCAGCACATCACTGACAAAACCCGGCACGATCAACAGGCCACCGGCCAAAGCCATCATCAAGCCTTCAAGCATGGTCTGGGCCGGCAATTCGCCGCGATTCAGGCTTTCACGGGCACGCAGTGCAGTGGCCAGGCCGGCGATACGCAGCACGAACACGCCGAGCATCGAGCCGAGAATAATCAGCAGCAGCGCCGGGAAAAACCCTATAGCCCCGCTGACCTTGACGAATACGAACAGCTCCAGCACCGGAAACAGCAGAAAGAGCAATAAAAAAGGGCGCATCAAATGGTTCCTCAACGCAAGAATGCCTTGCTACTAGACCCTAGATGACGTCGCCCTTTCGTGAATTCAAGCTTGCGAGGTGGCTTTTTTCGGCCAAGCCTCGGCGTGAGCCAGGAAAACCAAGGCCTCGCGCACTTGTGTCGGCGTGTTGCAAGTACCCGCAAAGGGCAACCAGTGCAGGCCCTGACCGATGCGCAGGTGCATGCCTTCGCTGTCGATACCGGCCAGTTGCGCCGGCTCGGACGTCGGCAGGCCCGCCAGTTCGACATAGTGGGCGATGGCCTTGGTGTGATCGCTGTTCATGTGCTCGATCATGCTCAACTCGGCCTTGCCGGCGAACGGATTGGCCAGGGTCAACTGATCGACCCAGTGGATCGCGCCAAAACCGCCGATGTAGCGATGCCGCACCGGCTTGAGCACCCAGAAATCGAAGTCATGGGCCTTGTGGTAGTTGGCCGAGTCCGGGAAATACCGGTAGTAGCGTTCGGCGGCGGCGGCAATGGCCGCCTCGTCCTCGAGCTTTTCGGCTTCGGCGAGATAGGTAAGGCGCCCGACAGCTTGCACATCATCAGCCTCGCGCTCGCCCACCAACAACGAGCACTTGGGGTCTTTTTGCAGGTTGTGGGTGTGCTGGGCAATACGGCTGATCAGGATCAGCGGCCGGCCTTCGGCATCCAGGCAATAAGGCACCACCGAACCAAAGGGGAAGCCGGGCATGGCCTTGGAGTGGGTGGCGAGCGCCCCACGGTATTCCTTGAGCAGTAGTTCTCGTGCATTCTTGGCAACGTGGACGCTCAATTTATGACTCCTTCGATAAATTCCGTCAGAAAACGGACTGGGGCAACCGCTTAAATCTGCTCATAGGACATGCGAATGCATCTCAACGACAAAGTAATCATTATCACCGGCGGTTGCCAGGGCCTGGGCCGCTCCATGGCCGAGTATTTTGCAAGCAAAGGTGCCCATCTGGCACTGGTGGACCTCAATCAGGAAAAGCTCGACGCGGCCGTGGCTGCCTGCCAGTCCCACGGTGTCACCGCACGCAGCTATCTGTGCAATGTGGCAGATGAAGACCAGGTGACTCATACCGTAGCGCAGATCGCCGAGGATTTCGGCGCGATCCACGGTTTGATCAACAACGCCGGGATCCTGCGTGATGGCCTGTTGCTCAAGGTCAAGGACGGCGAAATGACCAAGATGAGCCTGGCCCAGTGGCAGGCGGTGATCGACGTCAACCTGACCGGCGTGTTCCTCTGCACCCGCGAAGTGGCAGCAAAAATGGTAGAGCTGAACAACCAGGGCGCCATTATCAACATCTCGTCGATCTCCCGCGCGGGTAACGTGGGCCAGACCAACTATTCGGCGGCCAAGGCCGGCGTGGCCGCAGCGACGGTGACCTGGGCCAAGGAACTGGCGCGCTATGGTATTCGCGTGGCGGGTATTGCGCCGGGCTTTATCGAGACCGAGATGACGCTGGGCATGAAGCCTGAAGCGCTGGAGAAGATGACGTCGGGGATCCCGCTCAAGCGCATGGGCCGCCCGGAAGAAATCGCCCATTCGGCGGCGTACATCTTCGAGAACGACTATTACACCGGGCGCATCCTGGAGCTGGATGGCGGGCTGCGGTTGTAACTGACACCGCAAAATCTTGTGTAGGGCCGGGCTTGTGTGGGAGCTGGCTTGCCTGCGATAGCATCGCCTCGGTAATACTGAGAAACCGCGGTGATGCTATCGCAGGCAAGCCAACTCCTACATTCCAGTTACCAGGTCACGCCAAACCCTGCGGTGTAACGGGTCTTGCTCAGGCTGCTGTCCGAGGCGCCGCTGATGATGTCGCGCTCGGCCTTGAGATTGAGCGAAGCCCATTCGGTGACTTTGTAGCGCAGGCCCATTTCGGCATCGAGGGCGTAGTCGGCCGGACCGGCCAGGGGTTTGCCCACTTCGCCGTTGGTGAAGAACTCCACGGTCTTGCCGATCAGGTAGCGGTTGTAGTCCCACTTCATGGCCAGGGAATAGAAGTTGTCCTTGCCGCCGTCCTGGTACTCATAGTCAGTGCGGTTGAGCAGCGAGCCCAGGGAGAACGCTCCCAGTTCATCGTCCCAGAACTGATAACCCGGACCGGTACCGACGGTGCGCTGGCGACGCAGGTCTTCAACCTTGTCGTGCTTGTAGGTCAAGCGCCCCTGCCAGAACCACTGGTCGGTAATAAAGCGGTCCAACGCGTACTCGGCGCTCCAGTTATCGGTGGTGACCACATCGTTCTGGAATTCGCGGTTGTATTCGCCTTCGGCAATATGCCGCCACTTGCCGTGACGGGCGGTGGTCTTGAAGTCGATGTCGTAGTCGTCGGTGTCTTTTTCCGCACGCTTGTAGTCCAGCGCCACGTCGACATTGCCCTTCCACACCAGATCCTCGATCACCGGCTTTGGCTTGATGATCTGCTGGATGCTGGCCAACTCCACCGTCTTGGGAGCCTCGCCGTTGGCCAGGATCACCTTGCCATCCTCGGCCGGGTGCAGGGACTTGGCCTTCTCGCCGGTGTAGGCGTCTTGCTTGACCAGCAGTTCCTGGTCGCTTTCCAGGGTTTTCACCTGTTTCCAGTCCACCGGGATCGCCCCGGCGTATTCAGTCTGGATCAACAGCTTGCCGCCGTCGAAAACCTTGATCTTGCCGGTCAGGCGATCACCGTTTTTCAACCAGATGGTATCGGCCAGCACAGGGGTAGAGGCAGTAAAAACAGCGAGGCACAGCAGGGTTCTGGACAACATAAGCGGTTACGGGGCTCAAGTTTGGCGAAAAAAGGGGCATTATCGGCGTAGCTGAAGTCTTAGCAAGGACTGACTCAAGGTTTTCTATTGAGTTCAATTCTCAACGCCATCTTTACAGATGTTTCTTACATAGAAACGACTGATTTCAACCGAGCCAGCCAGAACAGTGAACGAGCCCGCCGAAACGCCGCAAACCCCGTCCGAAATGCGCCGTACTGCGCTGTACCTGACCTTGGCCCAAGTGCCCGAAGGCTGCGTGGTGAGTTATGGCGAACTGGCGCACCTGGCTGGACTGGGGCGTGCCGCACGCTTCGTAGGCCGCACCCTGAGCCAGCTACCAGAGGGTTCGAAATTGCCCTGGCACCGGGTGGTCGCCGCCGGCGGTCGGATAAGTCTGCCGGCGGGCAGCGCTTCAGGTGATGAACAACGTGCGCGTTTGCGCAGCGAAGGTGTCAGTATCCTGAACAATCGCGTTGATATTCAGCGCCATGGCTGGCGCCCGGTAGAGCACAGCGGTTAGAGTGCGCGCTTTGTTTCCGTAAATCTGAGGCAGACTCCAGCCCATGCCCCGTAAAACCTGGCGCGCCGCGCTCGCTGCCTATGCCAGCCCCTCGACGTTAGTGCTGTTATTGCTCGGCTTTGCCGCCGGTCTGCCTTACATGTTGGTGTTCTCGACGCTCTCAGTCTGGTTGCGCGAAGCCGGTGTGGCACGCGAGACCATTGGCTATGCGAGCCTGATCGGCCTGGCATATGCGTTCAAGTGGGTCTGGTCACCCCTGCTGGACCAATGGCGCCTGCCGCTATTGGGCAAGTTGGGTCGTCGTCGTTCCTGGTTGGTGCTGTCCCAATCCCTGGTAATTCTCGGCTTGATCGGTATGGGCTTCTGCGACCCGCAGAAACACCTGTCGTGGCTGATCGCCATTGCCGTTATCGTCGCGTTCGCCTCCGCAACCCAAGACATCGCGGTAGACGCCTATCGCCTGGAAATCGCCGATGACAGCCGCCAGGCCGCGCTGGCCGCCAGCTATATGTCCGGCTACCGCATCGCCGCCCTGCTGGCCACCGCGGGCGCGCTGTTCTTTGCCGAAGGCTTTGGTTCCACCGGCTTCAACTATAAGCATTCGGCGTGGACCGGCACCTACGTGCTGTTCGGCGTTTTGATGATCCCTGCCCTGCTCACCAGCTTTTTCATGCGTGAACCCGACGTGCCCCTGCGCACCCAGTTACAGGCCGGGCGCTACACGTTTGCCCACCAACTGATGTCGGTGTTTGTGCTGATCGTCCTGCTGGTGTCGGTCCCGGCGATGTTCACCCAGTTGTACAACACCGATTTCGCCAGCGTGCTGTTCGAAGGCGTAAGCCTGCTCGACCTGCTGCTGGAAGACCGCGCCTTCCTGCGCGCCATCCTCTATATCACCCTCACCGCCCTGTGCCTCTCGGCCATGGGCCGTCGAGGCCTGGCGCCGGTACTGACGCCGGTCAACGACTTTATCCTGCGCTACCGCTGGCAGGCCCTGTTGCTGCTGGGGCTGATCGCCACCTACCGCATGTCGGACACGGTGATGGGCGTGATGGCCAACGTGTTCTATATCGACCAGGGGTTCACCAAGGACCAGATCGCCAGTGTCAGCAAGATCTTCGGCCTGATCATGACCCTGGTCGGCGCCGGCATGGGTGGCCTGTTGATCGTGCGATTCGGCATCCTGCCGATCCTGTTTATCGGTGGCATCACCTCGGCCGGCACCAACTTGCTGTTCCTGATGCTCGCCGACATGGGCGCCGACCTGCAGATGCTGATCTTCACCATTTCCCTGGACAACTTCAGCTCGGGCCTGGCGACCTCGGCGTTCGTCGCCTACCTGTCGAGCCTGACCAACCTGAAGTTCTCCGCCACCCAATACGCCCTGCTCAGCTCGATCATGTTGCTGTTGCCACGACTGATCGGTGGTTACTCGGGGGTCATGGTGGAAAAGTTCGGCTATCACAACTTCTTCCTGATCACCGCGATGCTCGGTGTGCCGACACTGCTGCTGATTGCCTTGCACTGGTACCAGGAAAGCCGGCGGATCCGTTTGAACCCGCCCGAAGAAGGCTGATACCTGTGGGGGTCGGCTAAAGCCAGCACCCCACAGAAATCCAGTCACCACCTGATGCCTGTACTCTGGCGGCGACCGCCCGTACAATCCCAGGTCACTTCAAGTCCAAGCAACCGACAACGGCCTACCATGCGCACCAGTCAATATTTGCTCGCCACACAGAAAGAAACGCCTTCCGACGCGGTCGTGATCAGCCACCAGCTGATGCTGCGCGCCGGTATGATCCGCAAACTGGCCTCTGGCCTGTACACCTGGCTGCCCATGGGCTTGAAGGTGATGCGCAAGGTCGAAGCGATCGTTCGCGAAGAAATGAACGCCGCCGGCTCTCTGGAAGTATTGATGCCGAGCACTCAGCCGGCTGAACTGTGGCAGGAATCCGGGCGCTGGGAAGAGTACGGCCCTGAGTTGCTGCGCTTCAAGGATCGTCATGGTCGCGACTTCTGCGCAGGCCCGACCCATGAAGAAGTGATCACCGACCTGATGCGCAACGAGTTGAGCAGCTACAAACAGCTGCCCCTCAACCTGTATCAGATCCAGACCAAGTTCCGTGACGAAATCCGCCCACGCTTCGGCTTGATGCGTGGCCGCGAGTTCATCATGAAGGACGCCTATTCGTTCCACGCCGATCAGCCTTCGCTGCAGGTCACCTATGACCGCATGCACCAGGCCTATTGCAACGTGTTCACCCGCCTGGGCCTGAAATTCCGTCCGGTCGAAGCGGACAACGGCTCCATAGGCGGCGCGGGCTCCCATGAGTTCCACGTGCTGGCAGAGTCCGGCGAAGACGATATCGTCTTCAGCGACGGCTCCGACTACGCAGCCAACATCGAGAAAGCCGAAGCGGTGCCACGGGAAACTTCCCGTCCTGCGCCGGCTGAAGAACTGCGCCTGGTCGATACCCCAGACACCAAGACCATTGCGGCCCTGGTCGAAAAATTCAATCTGCCGATTGAAAAGACCATCAAGACCCTGATCGTGCATGCCGAGGAAGAAGGCAAGTTGATCGCTCTGGTGATCCGTGGCGACCACGAACTCAACGAAATCAAGGCTGCCCAGCAACCTGGCGTCGCCAGCCCGCTGGTCATGGCCTCGGACGCCGAACTGCGTGACGCCATTGGCGCCGGCGCCGGCTCCCTGGGCCCACTGAACCTGCCATTGCCGATCATCATCGACCGCTCGGTCGAGCTGATGAGCGACTTCGGTATCGGTGCCAACATCGATGACAAGCACTACTTCGGCGTCAACTGGGAGCGTGACCTGCCGGTTCCAACCGTGGCCGACCTGCGCAACGTGGTGGCCGGTGATCCAAGCCCGGACGGCAAGGGCACCCTGGAAATCAAGCGCGGTATCGAAGTGGGGCACATCTTCCAGCTGGGCAACAAGTACAGCAAGGCGATGAAGTGCGAAGTGCTGGGCGAAAACGGCAAGCCGGTGACCCTGGAAATGGGCTGCTATGGCATTGGCGTTTCCCGCGTGGTGGCCGCTGCCATCGAGCAGAACCACGACGACAAAGGCATTATCTGGAGCGACACCCTGGCGCCGTTCCAGATCGCCCTGGTACCGCTGCGCTACGAAACCGAGCAGGTTCGCGAAGCCACCGACAAACTGTATGCCGAACTGACGGCCGCCGGTTTCGAAGTGCTGCTTGATGATCGCGACAAGAAGACCAGCCCGGGCATCAAGTTTGCCGACATGGAACTGATTGGCATCCCTCACCGGATCGTGGTCAGTGACCGCGGCCTGGCCGATGGCAATCTGGAATACAAGAGCCGGACCGAAGCCGAAGCCCAACCGTTGCCGGTGGCTGACGTGCTGCCCTTCCTTCAGGCGCGTATTCGTCGCTGAAAACCAGATCAAGAGAAGTCATGTTCAAGCGAAACACCAAAGCCCTGGGGGGCGCCGCCTTGTGCGGCGCCCTGCTGGTCAGCGGCTGCGCCAATCACATGTCGCAGCGTAGCGAGCACGAGGAACGGATCGAGCGCAAATTGCTCGACCACAGCCTGCAGATTGATGTCGGCGAACCCAAAGTACTTGAGCTGCCGCAACGCCGCGTGCGTATTCATGAACAGCGGACTTTCGAAGTCACTGAGTTTGAAGTCACGCGCCACTATGATCGCTACACGCCCTACCAGCCCTGGCGCGAACTCTATGAGATCCCGCTGGGTGCCGTGGCAGTGGTCGCGGGCGCCGGGGCCAATGTGGCGAACATCTTTGCCCTGGGCAACCTGCCCGACAGCATGACCCATGACTGGATCAGCTACGGCGTGGCCGGGCTCAACCCGTTCATGAACGTGCAGTCACACGGCCGGGCGCAGCAGAACCTGGCAGGCATCGACGAAATCCAGCGTGACCGCCGCCTGGAATACACCAGCCTGCCGTGGAGCGAGCGACCGGTGCAGGTCAAGGCCGGCAAGCAGACCCACGAGATGACTACCGACCGCAATGGCGTCCTGCGCCTGAACCTGCTGGACAGCCCGTTTGCCGAGCAGGACCTGAGCCAGGTCCGCACCTTGCGGATCAGCATTGAAGATGCCCAGGACGACGTGCACTCGGACTCATCCCTGGCCATCAGCACCACTTTGCGCGGCAAGCTGCTGGAAGCCCATGCCTTGATCTACGACGACCTGGAGGATGACGAAGTCAGCCAATGGGTGCATCGGGTCAAGCGCTTGTCGGAGCTGGGCCTGGAAGAAGAAGCCAGCGAACTGGAACAGAGCCTGATTGAACTGACGCGCAATGATCCGGAGTTGCAGCAGGAATTTCTCAAGGCGCTGACCCAGGATGGCGGCCGTCTGGTGGCTGACCCGGGTACCCGCTGAGGCAGCACTCAATGTAGGAGCGGGCTTGTGTGGGAGCGGGCTTGCCCGCGATAGCGGAGTGTCAGGTTAGATTTATTCGACTGACCCACTGCCATCGCGGGCAAGCCCGCTCCCACATAAGGCCCACCTTCAGCCGTCTACCAGGACAGCTCCAGCTGTTCATTGCCCATGCTCAAATCGAGCAAGCGCACACCAATCCCCAGCAATCGCACCGGCTTACCCCCGCGATTGAACGCCTGGGTCAGCAACTGCCGGTAACTCTCCAGGTCCCGCCCTGCCCCCGCCTGTTCCAGGGTGGTCTGGGTAAAATCATGGAACTTCACTTTGACAAAGGGTTTACCCGGCCGATAACTGCTGTCGATACGCTGCATGCGCCCGGCCAGGGTCTCCATCAGCTCAGGGAGTTTTTCCAGGCAACTGGGCAGGTCCGGTAGATCGACATCGTAGGTATTCTCTACGCTGATGGATTGCCGGCGGCTGTCGTTATGCACCGCACGGTCATCAATCCCACGCGCCAAACTCCATAACCGCTCACCAAAACTGCCGAATTCCCGCACCAGCGCCAACTTGTTCCACTCGCGCAGTTGCAGGCAGTCCTCTATTCCCAGCCGCGCCAGTTTTTCAGCAGTGACCTTGCCGACGCCATGCAACTTGCTCACGGGCAGCGCCGAAACAAAGTCCTCCACCTGATCCGGGGTGATCACAAACAGTCCATTGGGCTTTTTCCAGTCGCTGGCGATCTTGGCCAGGAACTTGTTCGGCGCCACCCCCGCAGAAACCGTGATATGCAACTGATTGGAGACCCGCCGACGGATATCCTGGGCAATACGCGTGGCGCTGCCGCCGAAATGCGCGCAATCGGAAACATCCAGATAGGCTTCGTCCAGCGACAACGGCTCGATCAGATCGGTGTAGTCACGGAAAATCGTGTGGATTTCTTTCGATGCTTCTTTATAGGCATCCATACGCGGCTTGACGATGGTCAGGTCGGGGCACAGTTTCAACGCATGGCGCGAAGACATGGCCGACCGCACGCCATAGGCCCGCGCCTCGTAATTGCAGGTGGCGATCACCCCGCGCCGGTCTGCCGAGCCACCTACCGCCAGGGGCTTTTGCGCCAGGCTCGGGTTATCCCGCATTTCGATGGCAGCGTAGAAGCAGTCACAGTCGACGTGGATGATTTTGCGCTGCGTCATATAAAGAGAGGCGTGATCAGGACATAAAGTGGATGGATCGCCAGTATCGCATTCACACCTGTATATAGCACCAGTACTTTGAATCATCTGACAAAGCGGTAGGAAAAAGCCCGGATGAATTTATTTTCTCAATCGAAGAACACGCCCCAATAGAGCTGGAAGCCACGGCCAGACTGGCCGCAAACCGTCCCAGCAGTTGATTTGGAGAGCTAAGCGATTGAAGCACAAGCGCTTTTCTTTGAATCCGCGGTTGACACAGTGTCATTCCTCTGTAGAATGCCGACACACAGACGCGGGATGGAGCAGTCTGGTAGCTCGTCGGGCTCATAACCCGAAGGTCGTCGGTTCAAATCCGGCTCCCGCAACCAAACATCAAGAAAGGCTACTCGAAAGAGTGGCCTTTTTTGTGCGCGCAGGTTTTTGCCCTGCCGCCTGATGCAATATGCCGACGCAGTGAAAAGTCGTGTTCAATCGAGCACTTAGGCTAATTTGCAGTTATTTGGCCCTTTATGCCATTAACGGTTGACACCTCGTCGTTGCGCTGTAGAATGCCGCCCACAGACGCGGGATGGAGCAGTCTGGTAGCTCGTCGGGCTCATAACCCGAAGGTCGTCGGTTCAAATCCGGCTCCCGCAACCAAACATCAAGAAAGGCTACTCGAAAGAGTGGCCTTTTTTGTGTCTGATGGAAAAGTTCTTTTGAAACAATGGCATGGCATCTTTGATGAAACCGCCCATGGGTTTCAGAGCCCGTCCATTTGCAAGCTATGCTCATGTGTCGAGCCCATTTTTGCGCGACCAATGGACGCTGTCGCCGGACCCGGTGATCCGCGTTACTATTTGTAATTATTTTGTACATAGGGATTGGTAACTTGGCTGGATACCCCCATCCTGTCGCGCACAATCCACGAGGTGATTGATGCGCGCCAATTCGTCTGAACCACAAGACACCGTCACAGCCACACAACCGATCGCCCCCACCCGTCTGCGCTGGCTGGATCTGTTGAGCAAGTATCGCCAACCCATTGGGCTGGCGGTCACTTTGCTGCTGTTTGCCATTGCCTTGATCGCTTGCCGCCACTTGCTGCTAGAGCTGGACCTTTACGCCCTCCACGACTCGATCCTGGAAGTGCCGAAGCCCGCCTTGCTGGGCGCCTTCGCCGCCGCAATTGCCGGTTTCATCATTCTATTGGGCTACGAATTTTCCGGCGCACGCTACGCCGGGGTAAAACTGCCGGCCAAGACTTTGGCCTACGGCGGCTTTACCGCGTTCGCCATTGGCAATGCGATTGGCCTGTCGATGCTGTCCGGCGGCTCGGTGCGCTACCGCTTATATGCACGGCATGGCATCGGGGCTTCGGAAGTTGCCCGGATGACCGTGTTTGCCAGCCTGGCCCTGGGTTGCGCCCTACCGCCGCTCGCCGCCCTGGCCACCCTCAGCAACCTGCCCGCAGCCTCCAATGCCCTGCACTTACCCGCAACGTTACTCGGCGGGATCGCCGGTGTGGTGCTATTACTCTCGGTCGTACTGTGTATCGGGATTTACCGCCGTCGACTGCCAGAACAACCCTACCCCGACAACCTGCTGGTCCGGGCCGGCCGCCGCACCTTGCGCCTGCCAGGGCGCCGACTGACCTTCCTGCAATTGATCATCACCGCCCTGGACGTCGCCGCCGCCGCTACCGTGCTTTATCTGCTGCTGCCAGAAGCGCCGCCATTCGGTCCGTTCCTGCTGGTTTACCTGCTGGCACTTGCCGCCGGTGTCCTGAGCCATGTACCAGGCGGCGTTGGGGTATTCGAAGCGATCCTGCTGGCCGCATTTGCCGATACGCTCGGCGCCGCACCGCTGGCCGCCGCACTGCTGCTGTACCGCATGATCTACGTGGTGCTGCCGCTGTTGATCGCGTGCATCTTCCTACTGATCAGCGAGGCTCAGCGTCTGTTCCAGACCCAGCAGAGCCTGCGGGTGGCCTCGGGCCTCGCGGCACCGGTGTTGGCCGTGCTGGTTTTTTTGTCCGGGGTGGTGCTGCTGTTCTCCGGCGCCACCCCGGAAATCGACTCACGCCTGGAAAACATCGGCTTCCTGATTCCCCACCGTCTGATTGACGCCTCGCACTTTGGCGCCAGCCTGATCGGCGTGCTGTGCCTGTTGCTGGCCCAGGGCCTGCGTCGGCGCCTGTCGGCAGCGTGGATGCTGACCATGGTGCTGCTGCTGGTGGGCGCCCTGCTCTCACTGCTCAAAGGCTTCGACTGGGAAGAAGCCAGCCTGATGACCATAACCGCCGTGCTGCTGGCGATCTTCCGCCGCTCGTTCTACCGTGCCAGCCGCCTGACCGAGTTGCCGTTCTCGCCGCTGTACCTGGTGGCCAGCGTCTGCGTGCTCGGTGCGTCGATCTGGCTGCTGCTGTTTGCCTATCAGGATGTGCCTTATAGCCATCAACTGTGGTGGCAGTTCACCCTCGACGCCAACGCCCCGCGTGGCCTGCGCTCGCTGCTGGGTGCCGCGATCCTGTTGGTGATTGTCTCGCTGACCTGGCTGTTGCGCACCGCCCGCCCGGTGATCCACCTGCCGAGCGCCGATGAGCTGGAGCGGGCCACCAAGATCCTGATGGCCTCGTCGCAACCCGACGGCGGCCTGGCCCTGACCGGCGACAAGGCCCTGCTGTTCCACCCCAACGACGAAGCCTTCCTGATGTATGCCCGCCGTGGCCGCAGCCTGGTGGCGCTGTACGACCCGATCGGCCCGACCCAGCCACGGGCCGAGATGATCTGGCAGTTCCGCGACCTGTGCGACATCCATCACGCCCGCCCGGTGTTCTACCAGGTGCGCGCAGAGAACCTGCCCTTCTATATGGACATCGGCCTGACGGCGATCAAGCTGGGCGAAGAAGCCCGGGTCGATCTCAAGCGCTTTGACCTGGAAGCCAAGGGCAAGGAGATGAAGGACCTGCGCTACACCTGGAACCGCGGGACGCGGGACGGCCTGTCCCTGGAAATCTTCGAGCCGGGGCAGGCGCCCATGGACGCGCTGAAAGTCATTTCCGATGCCTGGCTGACCGGCAAGAACGTGCGGGAAAAGGGCTTCTCCCTCGGCCGCTTCAGCGATGAATACCTCAAGCATTTTCGCATCGCGGTGATTCGCTTCGAGGGGCAGCCGGTGGCCTTCGCCAACCTGCTGGAGACCTACAGCCATGACCTGGCCAGCCTGGACCTGATGCGCGCGCACCCCGACGCGCCAAAGCAGACCATGGAGTTCATGATGATCGGCTTGATCCAGCATTATAAAAGCCACAACTATGCACGCTTCAGCCTCGGCATGGTGCCGTTGTCGGGCCTGCAACCGCGTCGTGGCGCACCGCTGACCCAGCGCCTGGGCTCGATGGTGTTCCGCCGTGGCGAGCAACTGTATAACTTCCAAGGTTTGCGCCGCTTCAAAGACAAGTTCCAGCCTGACTGGGAACCTCGTTATATGGCCGTGCCCGCAGGACTTGATCCGCTGGTGGCACTGGCCGATACCGCCGCCCTGATCGCAGGCGGCTTGACTGGATTGGTGAAACGCTGATGATTCGACGCTCCTGGCGGTATGTATTGGCAGGTCTGGTGGTGCTGGCCCTGATCCTGGGTGGCGGCTACTGGTACTGGAATCGCCCTGCTCCTCAACCGACCCTGGAACAGTTGCCCCAGGCCGACGGCTCGAGCATGACCCGCGTAACACCTGGCACTACCACCAAGGCCCGCGTAGCGGTCGCCGTGATGGCCGACGCCAGCCTGACCGATCACCAACTGATTGCCTTGAGCCAGGGCGGCAGCGCCCAGATCGTGCAAGTGATCCTGCCCAAGGAAGACTGCAAACTGCAGGAACAAGCCCTGCAAGCGGCCCTGGGCCAACTCAAGGGCCCGGCCACCCTGGTCAGCGGCATCGGCCCTGGCGCCGGCCTGGCCTGGCGCTGGCTGGCGACGCAGAACGACGACAAGGCCAACGCCATCTCGGTGGGCTTTGCCCTGGTCCAGGAAGGTTGCACGGACCCACTGCCCAAAACCACCGCCCACGGCAACTGGCTGGTGGCCTGGAACGACAACCCCGACGACGAAAGCGCCAGTTTCGTACGCGACACCCCGCGTGCCACCACCAGCATCAGCGACTACGACATCAACTACCCGCAAGTGCTGAACAATGAACTGCGCAAGCAACTGGTGGGTTCGGACAATGGCGGCCTGGCGATCCCGGTGGTCGAAGTGCCGGCCGGCCAGGCCAAGGACACCGTGACCCTGTTCCTCTCCGGCGACGGCGGCTGGCGCGACCTCGATCGCGACGTGGCCGGCGAGATGGCGAAGATCGGCTACCCGGTGGTCGGCGTCGACACCCTGCGCTACTACTGGCAGCACAAAAGCCCGGAACAGAGCGCCAAAGACCTGACCGAGCTGATGCAGCACTACCGGCAGAAATGGGGCACCAAACGCTTTGTGCTGACGGGTTACTCGTTCGGTGCCGATGTACTGCCAGCTATCTACAACCGCCTGCCGGAAGCCGAACAGCAGCGGGTCGACGCCATTATCCTGCTGGCCTTTGCCCGCACCGGCAGCTTCGAAATCGAAGTGGAAGGCTGGCTGGGCAACGCCGGCAAGGAAGCCGCCACCGGCCCGGAAATGGCCAAGCTGCCAGCGGCCAAGGTGGTGTGCATCTACGGTGAGGAAGAAGTCGACGAGAGCGGCTGCACCGACAAGACCGCCGTGGGCGAAGCCATGAAGCTACCGGGCGGCCATCACTTCGACGAAAACTACCCGGCATTGGCCAAGCGCCTGGTGGATATCATCGAGAAGCGTCAGGTCAAGGCAGAGTAACGTCTGATGGACTCGGTCAATGTGGGAGCTGGCTTGCCTGCGATGACGCCACTAGGCACGCCCCGGGGTGCCAGGTGTTCATCTGTCATCATGAACCCTCGCAGGCAAGCCAGCGCCCACAGTTGATCGCATTGCAGGTTAATAGCCAGCACAACAAAAAGCCCCCGCTGCCGCAAGGCAACGGGGGCTTTTTGTTGGATCTACATTTCTACCTGGGTGCCCAACTCAATCACCCGGTTCACCGGCAGCTTGAAGAAGCGCAGGTTGCCGTTTGCGTTCTTCAGCATGAAAGCAAACAACCCTTCGCGCCAGCGCGCCATGCCTTCGAGCTTGGAGGCGATGACCGTCTCGCGGCTGAGGAAGTAGGTGGTGCGCATGGGGCTGAAGTCCAGGTCGTCCAGATGGCACAGCTTCAGGGCTTCGGGCACGTCCGGCTCATCGGTAAAGCCAAAGTGCAGGATCACGCGGAAGAAACCGTCGCCATAGGAATCCACCTCGAAACGGCGCTGGGTCGGGACGCGCGGGATATCTTCATAGACCACCGTCAGCAGCACCACCTGCTCGTGCAGCACCTGGTTATGCAACAGGTTATGCAGCAAGGCATGGGGCACCGCGTCCGGGCGGGCGGTGAGGAACACCGCCGTGCCCTGCACGCGATGGGGCGGCTGGACGCGGATGCTGCTGATAAAGATTGGCAGCGGCAGCCCGCCCTCGTCCAGGCGCTCTACCAGTAATTGCTTGCCGCGCTTCCAAGTGGTCATCAGCACAAACAGCACGATCCCCGCCAATACCGGGAACGCACCGCCCTGCACTACTTTCGGCACGTTGGCCGCAAAGAACAGGCCATCCACCAGCAAAAAGCCCAGCAACACCGGGACTGCCAGGACCGGCGGCCATTTCCACAGCAGCAACATCACCGCGGAGACGAGGATCGTGGTCATCAGCATGGTCCCCGTCACGGCCACCCCGTAGGCCGAGGCCAGGGCGCCCGAAGACTCGAAGCCCAGCACCAGCAGGATCACGCCAACCATCAGCGACCAGTTCACCGCGCCAATGTAGATCTGGCCTTGCTCGGCGCTGGAGGTGTGCTGGATATGCATGCGCGGGATGTAACCGAGCTGGATCGCCTGGCGCGTCAACGAGAACGCACCGGAAATCACCGCCTGGGAAGCAATCACCGTGGCCAGGGTGGACAAGCCCACCAGCGGCAGCAGTGCCCAGCTTGGCGCCAGCAGGTAGAACGGGTTGCGCGCGGCCTCGGGGTCACCCAGCAGCATCGCGCCCTGGCCAAAATAGTTGAGCACCAGGGCCGGCAGCACCAGGATAAACCAGGCGCGGGCAATGGGTTTGCGGCCGAAATGGCCCATGTCGGCATACAGCGCTTCGGCACCGGTCAGGGCCAGCACCACGGCGCCGAGGATCGCCACGCCGATACCCGGGTGGACCATGAAGAAGCGCACGCCCCACATCGGGTTCATCGCGTTCAGCACTTCAGGGTGCTGGACGATGCCATAGATACCCAGGCCACCCAGCACCAAAAACCAGGTGACCATCACCGGCCCGAACAGCTTGCCGATGCGGTCGGTGCCATGCTTCTGGATCAGGAACAGCCCCACCAGCACCACCAGTGACACGGGCACGACCCAATGCTCCAGGCCGTCGAACGCCAGCTCCAGGCCCTCGATGGCCGACAACACGGAAATCGCCGGGGTGATCATGCTGTCGCCATAGAACAACGCCGCGCCGCACAGGCCGCACACCACCAGGAAACTGCGCAGCCGCGGGTGATTGCCCGCCGCCCGTCGGGCCAACGCCGTCAGGGCCATGATGCCGCCCTCGCCCTGGTTGTCGGCGCGCAGCACGAACAACATGTACTTGATGGACACCACCCAGATCAGCGACCAGAAAATCAGCGCCAGGATCCCCAGCACGCCGTCATGATTGACCTGGACCCCGTAATTGCCGGAAAACACCTCTTTAAGGGTGTAGAGCGGGCTGGTGCCGATATCGCCATAAACCACCCCGACCGCCGCCACCAACATGCCGATTGGCTTTGCGCTGGAATGCCCGGCACCTGCCGCCTGACTATTTACCTGACCCATCAACCACTCCTGCCCTTTTGACCTGAGGTCTTTTATAAACAGCACAGCTATACACTTAAGCCCAACGCTAAGCTATACACAGCGCGTGCTGCTGTACTTCTAGTAACAGATTATTTGTTGACTACCGATCTACCCCCGGTGCAACGGCGCGCAGCATAACGCAGCACTCGTCGTATTTCCCTGCATAAAGCTGGTCAAGCGCGTTTCCCGTCGCTAGAATTGCGCACTTTTTGATCAGAGGCACATCAAGTGCCCATCCGTTGCCCTGTCGTGCCCGACTGGCGACGTCATTCAATACCGAGGTTAGACATGTCCACCACCATCGCAAAAGCCAACCCAAAGGTTGGCTTTGTTTCCCTGGGTTGCCCAAAGGCTCTGGTCGACTCCGAGCGCATCCTCACGCAACTGCGCATGGAAGGCTACGACGTTGTGTCCACCTACCAGGACGCTGACGTGGTGGTGGTCAACACCTGTGGCTTCATTGACTCGGCCAAGGCAGAGTCCCTGGAAGTGATCGGCGAAGCCATCAAGGAAAACGGCAAGGTCATCGTCACCGGCTGCATGGGCGTGGAAGAAGGCAATATCCGCAACGTGCACCCAAGCGTGCTGGCGGTGACCGGTCCGCAGCAGTACGAGCAGGTGGTCAACGCCGTGCACGATGTGGTGCCGCCGCGCCAGGACCACAACCCGCTGATCGACCTGGTGCCACCCCAGGGCATCAAGCTGACCCCGCGTCACTATGCGTACCTGAAGATTTCCGAAGGCTGCAACCACAGTTGCAGCTTCTGCATCATCCCGTCGATGCGCGGCAAGCTGGTCAGCCGCCCGGTGGGCGATGTACTGGACGAGGCCCAGCGCCTGGTCAAGTCCGGGGTCAAAGAGCTGCTGGTGATCTCCCAGGACACCAGTGCCTACGGCGTCGACGTGAAGTACCGCACCGGTTTCTGGAACGGCGCGCCGGTGAAAACCCGCATGACCGAACTGTGCGAAGCCCTGAGCAGCCTGGGTGTGTGGGTGCGCCTGCACTACGTGTACCCGTACCCGCACGTCGACGAACTGATCCCGTTGATGGCCGCCGGCAAGATCCTGCCGTACCTGGACATCCCGTTCCAGCACGCCAGCCCCAAAGTACTCAAGGCCATGAAACGCCCGGCCTTCGAAGACAAGACCCTGGCGCGGATCAAGAACTGGCGCGAGATCTGCCCGGACCTGATCATCCGCTCGACCTTTATCGTGGGCTTCCCCGGCGAAACCGAAGAAGACTTCCAGTACCTGCTGGACTGGCTGACCGAAGCCCAACTGGACCGCGTCGGCTGCTTCCAGTACTCGCCGGTGGAAGGCGCCCCGGCCAACCTGCTGGACCTGGCGGTGGTGCCGGATGACGTCAAGCAGGACCGTTGGGAGCGTTTCATGGCTCATCAACAGGCCATCAGCTCGGCCCGCCTGCAACTGCGCATCGGCAAGGAAATCGAAGTGCTGATCGACGAAGTGGACGAGCAAGGCGCGGTCGGCCGCTGCTTCTTCGACGCGCCGGAAATCGACGGTAATGTATTTATCGACGATGCCAGCGGCCTCAAGCCCGGCGACAAGGTCTGGTGCACGGTCACCGACGCCGACGAGTACGACCTCTGGGCGCAAAAACGCGACTAAGCGGTAAAAAATTGAAAAAGCCCTGCTTCTGGACAAGATGCGGGGCTTTTTTAGGTCTATCGTTTGCCCCATCACCGCCAACAAGCAGCAAGGAGCAGCGGGCATGGGCCAGCACTCGGTTATCCACACCCCGAAAACCAGCGACTACCCGGAATTGACCCGGATCTGGGAGGCCTCGGTGCGAGCCACCCATGACTTCCTGCCGGATAGCTACATCAAGCGCCTGAGACACTTGGTGCTGACGCGCTACCTGGATGCCGTGATGTTGATCTGCACCAAGGACGCGCGCCAACGGATCACCGGATTTGCCGGCGTTGCGGCGGGCAAGGTGGAAATGCTGTTTATCGACCCGCACTACCGGGGCCAGGGCCTGGGGCAGCAGTTGCTGCAGTATGCGGTTACGTCGATGAATGCCGATGAACTGGACGTCAACGAACAAAACCCCCAGGCCCTGGGCTTCTACCTCAAGCAGGGTTTTGAAGTGATCGGGCGCACCGAGCATGACGGCATGGGCCAGCCCTATCCGTTGCTGCATATGCGTTTGCGCCAGGTGCAGCAAACACGCAGCGGCTGACACAGCCCAAATCAAATGTTGGCGCTGGCTTGCCTGCGCCCACAAAAAGCAACTGCGGCGAAATGGGGCCGGGATTAACCGGCGCCAGGCAGGTACAATAGCTGCCCCCTTTTGTTACGGCCCTTGTCATGACTGACCCCATACGCCTCTCCAAACGCCTTATCGAACTGGTCGGTTGCTCCCGTCGGGAGGCCGAGCTGTTCATCGAAGGCGGCTGGGTCTCGGTAGATGGCGAAGTGATTGATGAGCCACAGTTCAAGGTCACGACACAAAAAGTCGAACTTGATCCCGAGGCCAAGGCCACGGCTCCAGAGCCTGTGACTATCCTGTTTCATGCACCGGTTGGTGTGGATGTCGACAGCGCGATGCAGTCCCTGAGCGCCGAAACCCTGTCTGAAGAGCACCGCTTCAGCAAGCGCCCGCTCAAGGGCCACTTTCTGCGCCTGACCGCCAGCGCCGACCTGCAGGCCAAGGCCAGCGGCCTGTTGGTGTTTACCCAGGACTGGAAGATCCTGCGCAAGCTGACGGCCGATGCCGCCAAGATCGAGCAGGAGTATGTGGTTGAGGTCTCCGGCGACGTGGCAGAGCATGGCCTGAACCGCCTCGCCCATGGCCTGATGTACAAAGGCAAGGAATTGCCTGCGGTCAAAGCCAGCTGGCAGAACGAGAACCGCCTGCGCTTTGCCCTGAAAAACCCGCAGCCCGGCATCATCGCCCTGTTCTGCGAAGCCATTGGCCTGAAGGTTGTGGCCATTCGCCGCATCCGCATTGGCGGCGTGTCCATCGGCAAGGTGCCGGTCGGCCAATGGCGCTACATGTCCGGCAAGGAAAAGTTCTAAGCCACCCTATTTCTCGAGATCGCCCGCCCGGGCGATGTCTACAGTCGAATACCAGGATTGCCCACCATGATTCACAACGACGTACTGCGCAGCGTGCGCTACATGCTCGACATCAGCGACAACAAGATGGTCGAGATCATCAAGATCGGCGGCATGGAAGTGTCCAAGGACGACCTGCTGACCTACCTCAAGAAAGACGAGGAAGAAGGCTTTGTGTTCTGCCCCGACGAAGTCATGGCGCACTTCCTCGATGGCCTGGTGATCTTCAAGCGCGGCAAGGACGAAAGCCGTCCCCCGCAGCCGATCGAAACCCCGGTGACCAACAACATCATCCTCAAGAAGCTGCGCGTGGCCTTCGAGCTCAAGGAAGACGACATGCACGCCATCCTCAAGGCGGCCGAGTTCCCGGTGTCCAAGCCGGAATTGAGCGCACTGTTCCGCAAGTTCGGCCACACCAACTATCGCCCGTGCGGCGACCAGTTGCTGCGTAACTTCCTCAAGGGCCTGACCCTGCGGGTTCGCGCGTAAGCTATGAATTACAACGTCTCACCCGTAGGTTTCGTGCGCTCCTGCTTCAAGGAGAAGTTCGCCATCCCGCGCCAACCCCAACTGGCGCCCGCCGCCAGGGGCGTGCTGGAGCTGGTGGCGCCGTTCGACCAGGGTGAGGCCGTACAGGGCCTGGAGCAGGTCAGCCATGTGTGGCTGCTGTTCCTGTTTCATCAGGCCCTGGAAGACAAGCCGCGCTTGAAAGTGCGCCCGCCGCGCCTGGGTGGCAACACGTCCATGGGCGTATTTGCCACCCGCGCGACCCATCGCCCCAATGGCATCGGCCAGTCGGTGGTGAAGCTGGACAAGGTGGAGCCGGGCCGGCTGTGGATTTCCGGGATCGACTTGCTCGATGGCACGCCGGTCTTGGATATCAAGCCGTATGTGCCCTATGCCGACATCATCGACACGGCCACCAACCGCATCGCAAGCAGCGCGCCACAGCTGATTCCCGTGCAGTGGCTGAAGACCGCGCTGCACCAGGCACAAGGCCACGCCCAGCGCCTTGGCGAGCCGTTGGTGGAGCTGATTGAGCAGTGCCTGGCACAGGACCCCCGGCCGGCGTATCAGACGCCAGGGCCGGAGCGCGAATATGGTGTGCGGTTCTGGGATGTGGACGTGCGTTGGCACTATCCCGAGACTGGGGTGATTTGCGTGCTTGAAGTGGTTGCGGCCGAATAAACGCCAAAAACAAATATGGGAGCTGGCCGGTGTGAGAGCTGGCTTGCCTGCGATATAGGCACCTCGGTGTATCAGCTACACCACGGTGATGCCATCGCAGGCAAGCCAGCTCCCCCACCGGGCAGCTCCCACATTTTTATAGTCGCGCTTACTTCTCGACGAACGCACGCTCGATCAAGTAGTCACCCGGCTCACGCATGCGTGGCGAAACCTTCAGACCGAAGCTGTTCAGCACTTCGCTGGTCTCGTCGAGCATGCTCGGGCTACCGCACAGCATGGCGCGGTCGTCTTCAGGATTGATCGGCGGCAGGCCGATATCACTGAACAGCTTACCGCTGCGCATCAGGTCGGTGAGGCGGCCTTCGTTTTCGAACGGCTCACGGGTCACGGTCGGGTAGTAGATCAACTTTTCACGCAGCGCCTCGCCGAAGAACTCGTTCTGCGGCAGGTGCTCGGTGATGAACTCGCGGTAGGCGACTTCGTTGACGTAACGCACGCCGTGGCACAGGATCACTTTTTCGAAGCGCTCGTAGGTTTCCGGGTCCTGGATCACGCTCATAAAGGGCGCGAGGCCCGTACCGGTGCTGAGCAGGTACAGGTGTTTGCCCGGCTTCAAATCGTCCAGCACCAGGGTGCCCGTCGGTTTTTTGCTGATGATGATCTCGTCGCCTTCCTTCAAGTGCTGCAATTGGGAAGTCAGCGGGCCATCCGGAACCTTGATGCTGAAGAACTCCAGATGCTCTTCCCAGTTCGGGCTGGCGATGGAGTAAGCGCGCATGAGCGGGCGGCCATTGGGCTGTTGCAGGCCGATCATCACGAACTGACCGTTCTCAAAGCGCAGGCCCGGGTCGCGGGTGCACTTGAAGCTGAACAGAGTGTCGTTCCAGTGATGAACACTGAGGACACGCTCGTGGTTCATGTTGCTCATGTACGGGGAACTCCTGGAAATGGGTCAGCGCCAAAAATGATAGGTGCGCAATTGCACAGTATTCTAATGGCGGCGACAATATCTGTTAACTGGATTATTAAGATAAGGGTTATCGGTTATATAGATATGCGATTTACTCTCCGTCAACTGCAAGTCTTCGTCGCCGTCGCCCAGCAGGAAAGCGTGTCTCGCGCTGCTGGCCTTCTGGCCTTATCTCAATCCGCCGCCAGCACCTCGATCACCGAGCTGGAGCGCCAATCCAGCTGCCAATTGTTCGACCGCGCCGGTAAACGCCTGAGCCTCAATGCCCTGGGTCATCAATTGCTGCCCCAGGCGGTGGCGCTGCTGGACCAGGCCAAGGAAATCGAAGACCTGCTCAACGGCAAGTCCGGCTTCGGCTCCCTGGCGGTCGGCGCCACCCTGACCATCGGCAATTACCTGGCGACGCTACTGATCGGCAGCTTCATGCAGCAGCATCCCGAGAGCCAAGTGAAGCTGCATGTACAGAACACTGCACATATCGTGCATCAGGTCGCGCATTACGAAATTGATCTGGGTCTAATCGAGGGTGACTGCAGCCACCCGGACATCGAGGTGCAAACCTGGGTCGAGGATGAACTGGTGGTGTTCTGCGCGCCCCAGCACCCCCTGGCCCTGCGCGGGCAGGCGACCATGGAGCAGTTGACCCATGAAGCCTGGATCCTGCGGGAACAGGGCTCCGGGACGCGCCTGACGTTTGATCAGGCTATGCGCCATCATCGCAGCGCGCTGAATATTCGCCTGGAGCTGGAGCACACCGAGGCGATCAAGCGCGCAGTGGAGTCAGGATTGGGGATTGGTTGCATTTCCCGGCTGGCACTACGGGATGCGTTCCGGCGCGGCAGCCTGGTGCCGGTGGAGACCCCGGACCTGGACCTGGCCCGGCAGTTCTACTTTATCTGGCATAAACAGAAGTACCAGACCTCGGCCATGCGCGAATTCCTCGAGCTGTGCCGCGCCTTTACCGCCGGGGTGCAGCGCAGTGACGAGATCGTGCTGCCGAATATCGCCTAGATCAGGATGACTGCCCACACCACGGTGATCATGGTCAGCGCCACGAATTGCGCGGCGCTGCCCATGTCCTTGGCGTTTTTCGACAGCGGGTGGCGATCCAGGGAAATCCGATCAATCGCCGCCTCCACGGCCGAGTTGAGCAACTCGACAATCAGCGCCAGCAGGCACACGGCAATCAACAGTGCGCGCTCTACGCGGCTGACCGTGAGGAAGAAGCTCAACGGAATCAAGATCACGTTGAGCAGGACCAACTGGCGAAAGGCCGCCTCGCCGGTGAAAGCCGCACGCAAACCATCCAGGGAATAGCCCCCGGCGTTGAAGATACGTTTGATACCGGTTTGACCCTTGAACGGCGACATAGGCAGGCAACTGAGCAAAAAATGATGGAAGGAAGCTAGAGCACGTCAAGTCAAAAAAGCGTGAACAGCACCGCTCTATTAATGGGAAATTGACTCAAGCTGTTGCAAGAGCAGCGCCGCCTGGGTGCGGGTGCGCACGCCCAGCTTACGGAAAATCGCGGTGACGTGCGCCTTGATGGTCGCCTCGGATACGCTCAGCTCATAGGCGATCTGCTTGTTCAGCAAGCCTTCGCAGACCATGGTCAGCACACGAAACTGCTGGGGCGTCAGGCTGGCGAGCCCTTCCTGGGCGGCCTTGGCTTCGGCAGACACGTTGATTTCTTCAAATGCCTGGGGCGGCCATGAGACATCACCGTCCAGCACCGTACGCACCGCAGCTCGAATCTGCTCCATGGAACTGGACTTGGGGATAAAGCCACTGGCCCCGAACTCACGGGAGCGCACTACCACGTCTGCCTCTTCCTGGGCCGACACCATCACCACCGGAATCTGCGGATATTGCCCGCGCAACAGTACCAGGCCGGAAAACCCGTAGGCGCCGGGCATGTTCAGGTCCAGCAGCACCAGATCCCAATCAGTCTTGTCAGTGAGCTGGGTTTCCAGTTCAGCGATGCTGCCCACTTCAACCAGGCGTACATCCACGCCCAGCTCCAGCGTAACCGCCTGGTGCAGCGCGCTACGGAACAGCGGATGGTCATCGGCAATCAGGATTTCGTATGTGGCCATTTATTAAATGATCCTGTTTTTTATGGGAGTACCGATGGGTTCGGTGCTCACCAACGTACGAGGTGCCAGCCAGCGGCTGTCACGAACAGTTACGCTTGATGGCATTTTAGCCGCCTCAGGCGATGCAGTGCCATCATGCAAATGTCATCTGGCCGCGAAGTCCTACAGATAAGGTGCAAGACGGGTATGGACACTGTCCGTCGGATCCAGCGCTAACTGGAACTTGGCCGCCAGGTAATGGGTACTGAAAACATCCAGGTAGGCGTCCAGCACTTCGCTGGCCTGCTGGTCCTCGGCCAATTCCAGGCACAAGGCAGCCACTTCGGCAGTGCAGAAATGATCATCGCGCTTGGAGCGGCGCAACTTGTAGCGCGATAACTGCTCCGGTTCCAGGCTCAGTACCGGCAGGTGCTCCAGATACGGGCTCTTGCGGAACATCTTGCGCGCTTCGCTCCAGGTGCCATCCAGCAGGATAAACAATGGACGCTTGCCATCCGCCACCTTGACCTCGCTGACCACCCGCTGCGGCGCTACAAACTCGCCGGGGAAGACGATATAGGGCTGCCATTGCGGGTCGGCCAGCAGCGCCAGCAGCTCAGGTTCGACGGCCGTGCGCGCCCAGGGAAAAGCACTTGTATCGTCGATTACATCCGCTATCAGCCAACCGGTATTACTCGGTTTCATCGGTTCCACGTCATGCATCAACAGGCACATGGCCGACCTGGCCTGGACCTTGGGGCGCCACGCACACAAGCAGTATTCGGGGATGACCCGGCATCTGGGGCAACGTTCGGCACGCGAGCCGCGTGCGACAAAGGGGCTGACGGCACGGGCCAGGCGTTGGGTACGCAGACGGAAGACCGCATGACTCATAGCGGGTGCCGTTGTGAAACGATGAAAATCGACACGGGCAAAACTCGGGGCAGCAAAAGTGCCGGCAGTTTACCAGAGCCGCCCAACCAATACGCCTGGCCGTCGCGGCGACAGGTCACCTATAATCCCGCGCCACTGAACGCATAGCGCAGTGACGGGTCTATGGACCAGTAACCGAATCAGGAGAGTTTCATGCTGCGTCTTATGTTGCGTCTTGCCGCCCCGACCGTCGCCCTGGCGCTGGTATTACCCGTCGGCGCCCAGGCAGCCTCCCTGGTGGAGCTGCAAATGAACAAGAAACTGCAAAGCGTCGCGGCAGAAAGCAACAAGGACCTGCCCAGGGAAATTGATGAACAAACCCTGGAAGTGGCCTACACCGTCGAAGGCATGCAACTGATTGACCACCTGAGCGTCCTGCCAGAACGCGCCGAACAGATGCGCGCCAACCCCAAGGCCGTGTATTTCCAGCTGGGACAGAGCGTCTGCCTGAACAAAGGTTATCGCGAGTTGATGGCCAAGGGCGCGGTGATGCGCTACGAAATCACCGAAAACAAGACCAACCGCCCGGTGGCGTCGGTCAAGTTCGTCGAAGCGGATTGCCCGGCTCCGGCCAAGAAGAAAAAGTAAGTCCCTCCCCAAGCGCCAACATGGCCCCTGTTGAGCTGTGCAGCAGCCCTGAAACCTGAGTTGTCGGCCTATCTGCCAGACCTCAGGGGGGCTGCTACGCAGCCCAACGGAAGACAAGCCTCCTCGCCACAGCCCTTCCTGCAAAACCTTGATCAATCCCTATTAAGTTATTGCCAGACAAGACTTTAGGGGCTCATGATCGAGCCATCCGGTAACATTTCCAGGGCAAAAAAGGTTGCCCTCGCGCGACTTGCAGTGCAAAGGTTTTTAATCACAAGGAACATACAGAGCCTGTTTCGTCGCCGTCAGCAGCCTGCAATAAGACGCCGGGGCTCTGTAACGAAGGAGAAGCTGAATGCCTGATCAACCGAATGACCTGCTGAATCGTCATTTTCCAGGAAACGGGACCGACCTCGCCCAGCAGGTCGAAGCGCAACTCAACCTGATTGCCCCCAGTAGCCCGAATATTTCGCTGTATCGCGACATGATCCTCACCGTGCTGCGCATGGCCCAGGACGACCGTGACCGCTGGAACGCCAAGATCACCTTGAAAGCAATCAATGAACTGGACCACGCGTTTCGTGTGCTCGAACAGTTCAAAAGCCGCCGCAAGGTCACCGTCTTCGGTTCGGCCCGCACCCCAGTGGAAAGCCCCCTCTACGCCCTGGCCCGCGAAGTGGGCGCGGCCCTGGCCCGTTCGGACCTGATGGTCATCACCGGCGGCGGCGGCGGCATCATGGCTGCCGCCCACGAAGGCGCCGGACTGGCCCACAGCCTGGGGTTCAATATCACCCTGCCCTTTGAACAGCATGCCAACCCGACCATTGATGGCACGGAAAACCTGCTGTCGTTCCACTTCTTCTTTACCCGCAAGCTGTTTTTCGTCAAGGAAGCCGATGGGTTGGTGCTGTGCCCGGGTGGCTTCGGCACCCTGGATGAAGCCTTGGAAGTCTTGACCCTGATCCAGACCGGCAAGAGCCCGCTGGTTCCAGTAGTACTGCTGGACGAGCCCGGCGGTGGATTCTGGCAAGGCGCCCTGGACTTTATTCGCAGCCAACTGGAGGCCAACCGCTACATCTTGCCCACCGACCTCAAGCTGGTGCGCCTGGTGCATAGCGCCGAAGAGGCAGTGAACGAAATCAACCAGTTCTACGCGAACTTCCACTCCACCCGCTGGTTGAAACGCCAGTTTGTGGTGCGCATGAACCACCCTCTCAGCGAGCGTGCGTTGGCGCATATACAGACGGCATTCGCTGACCTGCGGCTGAGTGATGACTTCCAGCAATTGGCCTATGGGGGCGAAGAGCACGATGAAGCGCACTTCAGCCACCTGACGCGACTGGTGTTCAACTTCACCGGGCGTAATCAGGGGCGGTTGCGGGAGTTGGTGGATTACATCAACTTGCCGGAGAACTGGGCCCAAGCCCAGGGTAAAACACAGCAACGCGTAGCGCCGGAACCGGCGTGAGGCCGTAAAACGCAAAAAAGGCCCGCTATTTTCATAGCGGGCCTTTTGTTTTAGTGCTGTTTTAGGTGGGAGCTGTCGAGCCCCTTTGATCGCCGCTTGCCGAAGAATCAGTCGTCCAGATCTCGACCGCTCAACAAGCGGCTGATCATCTCCATTGAAAACCCGCGATAGCTCAAAAAGCGCCCTTGCTTGGCACGCTCACGGGCATCAATCGGCAGATGGCCGGCAAACTTGCGACGCCAGGTGTCTTCCAGTTGCGTTTGCCAACTGATGCCACACTCACGCAACGCCAGTTCAATATCGGCGCGCTGCAAGCCCCGCTGACTCAGTTCCTCGCGAATCCGCGCAGGGCCGTAGCCCGAGCGTGCCCGGTAGGAAACAAAACTTTCGAGATAACGGGCTTCGGAAAGCAGCCCCTCTTCCGTCAAGCGGTCGAGGGCTGTTTCGATCATTTCGGGAGGGGCGCCACGCTGACGCAGTTTACGCGTCAGCTCGACACGACCGTGCTCGCGTCGTGCGAGCAGGTCCATTGCCGTACGCCGTACGGCAACCAGCGTATCGAGTACAACTGTCATCGTTGGACTCAGATATCAGCGTCGGCTTCTGCCATGTCATCAACAGGTTCGCGGTTGGCTGCTGCCTTGACGTCTGGCGCCGGGGTCAGCAGCTTGTCGCGGATCTGCTTCTCGAGGGTCGCCGCGATATCCGGGTTGTCCTGCAGGAACTTGGCCGAGTTGGCCTTGCCCTGACCGATCTTGCTACCGTTGTAGGCATACCAGGCACCGGACTTCTCGACAAAGCCGTGCAGCACGCCCAGGTCGATCATCTCGCCGTTCAGGTAAATACCTTTGCCGTAGAGGATCTGGAACTCAGCCTGACGGAATGGCGGAGCCACCTTGTTCTTCACAACCTTGACGCGGGTTTCGCTACCGACAACCTCGTCACCTTCCTTCACCGCGCCGGTACGGCGGATGTCCAGACGGACCGAAGCGTAGAACTTCAGCGCGTTACCACCGGTGGTGGTTTCCGGGCTGCCGAACATCACGCCGATCTTCATCCGAATCTGGTTGATGAAGATCACCAGGCAGTTGGCGTTCTTGATGTTACCGGTGATTTTACGCAGCGCCTGAGACATCAGACGGGCTTGCAGGCCGACGTGCATGTCGCCCATTTCGCCTTCGATTTCAGCCTTTGGTACCAGGGCTGCCACGGAGTCGACCACGATCACGTCGATGGCGTTGGAGCGCACCAGCATGTCGGTGATTTCCAGGGCTTGCTCGCCGGTATCCGGCTGCGAAACCAGCAGGTCGTCGACATTGACGCCCAGCTTGCCAGCATATTCAGGATCCAGGGCGTGCTCGGCATCGACGAACGCACAGGTGGCGCCCATTTTTTGTGCCTGGGCAATCACCGACAGGGTCAGGGTGGTTTTACCAGAAGACTCCGGACCGTAGATTTCAACGATACGGCCTTTTGGCAGGCCGCCAATGCCGAGCGCGATGTCCAGACCCAGAGAGCCAGTGGAAATAGCCGGGATCGCCTGACGGTCGTGATCGCCCATACGCATTACGGCACCCTTGCCGAATTGACGTTCGATCTGACCCAGGGCCGCAGCCAAGGCTTTCTTCTTGTTGTCGTCCATTAAAGTCCTCACGTAATCAATAAGGCCTGACGGCCAACACCTGTATAAGTAGACAGTATTGTTCCATAAAGATCGGGGATCGCCTACCCCTGATTTTCTATTTCTGCTGCAGCTCGTCGCAACAGCCCCTCTAATGCGGCTTTTACCGTTTGTCGGCGGACCTCGTTGCGGTTGCCGGGGAAGTGCTGGCACTCAGCCGTAACCTCGTCACCGACACCCCAGGCCAGCCAGACAGTACCCACCGGTTTGTCCAGCGAGCCGCCATCGGGGCCCGCCACGCCGCTGACCGCCACCGCAAACCGCGCCAGGCTTTTTTCCTGGGCGCCCCGGGCCATGGCCTCGACCACTTCACGGCTCACCGCGCCGACCTTGGGAAACAACCCTTCCGGCACATTGAGCTGACGGGTCTTCTGGCGATTGGAATAGGTCACATACCCGGCCTCGAACCAGGCCGAACTCCCCGGAATACGGGTGATGGCTTCGGCGATGCCGCCACCGGTGCAGGATTCGGCGGTGGTGACGTGGGCATTGAGCACCTGCAAACGTCGGCCAAGTTCGGCGGCGAGTTGGGTAATTTCCTTCACGGTCGTCTCCAGGAAAGTGCGGGGGTTTGCCTACCCTACAGGAGCCCATCGGCCACGCAAGCAGCAGACGGCTTCAACAGATTACCGGGTGATGGCACTTACATACGCCTGGCAGGCCCGCAACGCGATCAGTCCGTTATCGCCGGCATCGGTGATGCCGATAATTCGTTGAGCATGCGCCGGGTCAAGTCGACCTCGCGGGGCTCCATGAACCACGCTGCCGGCGGCGGTGGCCGGCATTGCGCGGCCATTGGCGGGGTCGGTGGCGTCGAGAAGGACTGACAAGCGCACATCAGCAGTGGCCAACCGATCGCGCAGATAAACCTGGTGACGCTGTGCATCGCTCAACTCCCGCGTGTGTTGTTGATCGCTGGCGTGAAGCTGTTGCTCCAACGCCCGACGCCTGTCCTGTTCGGCCCGGTATTGGCCCTGTGCTTCCTGGCTTTGCCGGTTGAGCAGGGCTGAATGCCGTGCGGCCTGGCGCTCAAAGGCCAGGCCATGACGCCAGGCCTGGACCTGCCAACTGGCTGCCGCCGAGATAGCCATCAGCAGGGCAACCGCCCATATGCGCCCGCTCAACGGCATAACACCGCCCTCGCCTTTTCCCACAGATGTTGGCGGTGCTCCAGTCCGTTGAGGCCACCATTGATACGGCGGGTGATGGTGGTGAATTGGTCCTGGTCGGCCAATTCATTCAAGCCATTGCTGTGCCAGAACCAGGCGGCGGATTCGGCCGCCCATTGCGGCTGCTCCAGCAGTTCGGGGAAATGCAGCAAACGTTCATCGCCAAACAGCGCCCGGCTGCAGGCCAGGTAATTGCGCCGCCCGGTAATCTGGATCAAGCCGCGGCCCCGGTACTTCTGGCCGTCACCGTCGGCGTCGGGAGTGTTGCCCAGGCGTGCAGCCAAGGCGCCCGTGTCGTATTTGCTCAGGTAGTGCTCGCCGCCCAGTTCACGCACGTAACGCAGCTCACCGGACTCGTGCCCGACCTGGGCGATAAAAGCCGCCATCCGCTTAGGCCCGGTGATGTGTCGATGGAGCATGGCGGCGTTCAGCGCCAGAATAAAAACGCCCGCTTGGGCGCGGGCGTTAGGCAGGATCTGTTGCAACTGCTTCAGCGTGATCATCCTTGATCTCCAACCATTTAAGAGGCCAATCCACGGGCCATGATCGAACTGCGATACCCCGTCGTCGTGTCGCCTACATGGGTCACCTTGTCAATCGACCAGCGCCCCTGCATATAGCCCGGCCAAGTTTCATCCAGCAACAACAGGCCTTCGGCGGACAGCAACGGGTTACCAGGGCAGTCGATGGTGATGCTCAAACCTTCACGCCCCACCCGGCGCAACTCGCCCTGTGCCACTGAGCGCGCTTCGGTTTCACTCTGGCACCGTTGGCGCAACGTCTTGAACGGCGCGATCCCCACCTCGACCACGCGCTGGCGAGAGGCCGCGGCATCCCACCAACTGACACGGCACCCCTGGTATTTGGCCCGCGCATTTTCATCAACCCGGGCACTGATAAACGCCTGCTCGCCGGGACGGTTGTCATGGGTCACCGACAGCCGCACATCCGGCAGTTGCTGGCCCGAGAGCGACTTGACCTGGCCGCTTTCCGCCAGCACATACAGCTCGTTGACCGGCTTGGTCACCGCGTTGTAACGCCCGGCCAGGCGGGTGATAAAGCCCATGTCCGTCTCGTTGGACTGGTCGATATGATCAATCGCAATCCCATCCAGCGACGGCGCCACCCTGGGCGAAAACCCATGCCGCGTCGCCAGTTGGCGAAACAGCGCACCGAGGGTCGTGGGCCCATGGCTGGCGGAACGGCGCTGGCGGTAGCCACTCTGGTCCATCACGCTGAACGGCGCCGCCGTGGCCACGATCACCAGGCGCATGGGAAACAGGTAAGGCGTGCGCTGGGTAATCACAAACTCGCCTTTTTCCACCAGCCCCGACTCGCGGTAACCCACGCGCAAACCGATCTTGGCGCCCAGGCTCGGCAGGCCTTCCAGGCCCTCGATATTGATGGTCAGTTCGAGGCGGTCGGATTCGATCCCCGCCGCGTCGGTGTGCTTCCACTGCATCAGCCGTGGGTTGATCAAGGCCGCGTTGGCGCCATAAATCTCCACGACCGGGGTAAATCCCATTGCCATGTTGCCTCCTTAATCCCAGGCCGAAACCGGCTTTGCAACACCCGGTTGCGCGTCCATCTCGGGCACGATTACCCCGATGCCCGCCGGCAACACTGGGCCATACTCGGCAAGCCCGGGGTTCAAGCGCCAGAGGGTTTCTTCGGCCGCGTCATCGCACCGCCCCAGCTCACGGTAGAGCAGGAGGTTGACCGAATCACCGGCAATACTTCGGACTCTACGCATTGATAAATTCCTCCAGCACCAGCGTCCACTTGATCACCATGGCAGTGCCGTCATCAATCACGCTGGCCTGGTTTTCCGTGACCGCCGTAATGCGCCACAACCCCCAATTGCGGCCGATGCCATCGACCAGCGGCAGCGGTGCCCGTGCATCCTGCAAGGCGCGCAATTGGTCCAGGCGCTGCATGCCGACGGCCGCCATGGCGGTTCCATTGAAGGTCAGTTTTTCCAGCTTCTGACCGTTCTGTCGCGACTGGGGCTTGCTGGCAATAATCTCCAGGTCGCCCCAGCCACCATCACTGCTGCGCTGGAGCGCGGAATAGGCGAACCCTCGGGACAGCCCGAAAATAAAGTCGCCCAACACCATCTGCTGTCGCATCAATCACCTCCGTCGGTCAGTGCCGCATTGCGCCGAACCGCCAGTGAATCGCTGAGCATCGGCACGCATTGGTTTTGCAGGCTTTGCAGGACCCGGTCGACCACCTGCTGGGCGTCGGCAGGGTTGACGCCGGTGATCTGGATGCTCGGCGCCAGGGTGACCTGGACGTTGTCCGAGCGGGCGCTGTTGAGCTCTTTGCTCACGGCATCGGGCGATGGCAGGCGATCACTGGGGCCGAACAATTTTTCACCGAACCAACTACCGCCCTCGCCGCCCAACAGGCCACCGATAACGCCGCCCACCGCAGTGCCCACGCCAGGGAATACCAGGGTGCCAAGGGCCGCCCCGGCAGAAGCGCCGGCCCATGCGGCACCGGCGGTACCGAGGCCGCTGCCGACGGCTCGCATGTTGCCGCTGCGCACGCCCCGGACGACGTTGATGGCCGCCTCGGCGGAGCGCAATGGCGTCAACCTGCGCACGCCTATAGACCCCAGCCGGCTCAGGGTTGGGACCAGGCGGGAGGCTGGGGCCTTGCGCAGGCCGAGGGCTGATGCACTCTTTAATAGCAACGCCTTGCCTGTGTTCAACGCACGGGTAGAAACCCTTCGCAGGCTAGCGCTTACCGAAGTCACCCGCGCCAGGAACCCCGTTTTCAGGCCGTCAAACACCTTGCCTGCGCGCTCGCCCAGGCTTCTCATGATTGCCATGGGCCCAGTGGCGCTCCTGCCGGTCCCTGAGGTTTTTCTCGGCATCGGTGGGCTTGTGCGGCCAGTGCCGTTTTGCCTCACCGTTTTTCGTGACCCTTTGGGCCCGTAACGAGCCCGCCCGGTCAAGGGTTCGCTGGCGCCTGGGCAGCAGCAGTCCTTGCTATCGTCCCGGAACAATTTCCCGACGTAGGGCAACTTGCCCAGCGTTGCATCGACTACCTTGCCCGATACCCGGCTCTTGACCGTATCAAGCAAGCTTTCACCCACCCATTTGGAGCTCTTGCTCAACCAGGACTCAGTCGCCGAGGCCTTGTCTTCGGACGCAGCTTGCGGCGCACTGGTCATGGCTTCAGCGACCGTGCCGCCCAGCGGCCCACCCGTGATAAACAGGGTGCCATTAAGGGTTTCCAGGCTCTCGCGCAGGCGCACCTGTTCCTCGGTCAACGCGTGGATATGCAGGCTGGCGTTGGCCAGGGCCAGGCTCAGCTCAGACGGCGGCTCGGTTGCGCCGCCCACACTGGAGGCGCCAACCAGACTTTCGTCCTGTGCTTCAAGCAGGCCCGGCAGTTGCAAGGCGCCACTTTCGGCCAGTGCGGGAAAGGTCATCCAGCGTTTGTCTTCGTCGGCGAGCTTGAGCGTATATCGAGGGTCTTGCATCTCGCTCTACTCCTATTTGACGCCAAGGCGATTGATCGCGATGTCGTAGCGGCGCAATGCTTTTGCGGCATCCCATTCGAGGATTTCCGCTTCGTTTACCGAGTAAACCAGCGGTACAACGTCGAGGATTACTTCGATGTCGCGCTGCGAAAGAAGTCCGCCGGTTTGTTTAAAAAATCGTCAATGCGCTCCTGCAATTCCGTCCAATCAGGCACCGTCAGGCCGTCCAGATCGGGGATCATCAGGCCGGTGCAGTGCGAGGTGATGAACTCGGCGCGCTCTTTGTTGGTGGCGAGTTTTTTCATCACTTTGGTGGCACGCAGGGCAGGCATTTCCAGGGTGACGCTGGTCAATACGCGGCCGGCCACTTCCAGTGGCAGCAGCAGTTGCACTTGCTCGCCGGGCTCGGTGGAACCTTCCAGAAAGAACGAAGCCGGGCGCGTCGACAGGTCGTGCACGTACTGGACGATGCTCACGTAGTCCGGGCGCTTGAGTTGGTCGAGTTCCTTTTCCGAGAGGCCGGTGGCCAGTTTGGCCAGCTCGAAGAACTGGTCGTCCTCATCGTCGCCCGCACGGGCCAGGGCCTGTTTTTGTGGGGCGTAGAACAAGGGTTTGAGTTGGATCTGCTCGATCGTCGCACCGCTGTCGGCGGTGATGGGCGCCAGCAGGATATGCAGGGGTGGCTTCCAGGCCATGGGCGAAATTCCTTGATGAACAATGTTGAACACGTGGACACGGTCAATGTGGAATCTGGCTTGCCTGCGATCGCGCTGTGTCAGCAGCCTCATTTGTCACTGGTAGACCGCTATCGCAGGCAAGCCAGCTCCCACACTGGCCGTGCCTATTTCCGATTTGTGGAAGGGCTTACGGCATCAACACCGCACGCCGGGCATCGCCGAGGATGTCGACGCCGTTGAGTACGAACTTCTGGGTGCGCACGTCGATGTCGATCACCGGCACGCCGTTGTCCAGGCGATGGTAGGTGCGGCAGGACAGATCCAGGGTGGTGGTGGCCTTTTCGCCCATCTTCAGCTTGGCTTCCTCCAGGGATTTGAGCTTGCCGCCGACGGTGTGGTAGGTGAAGTAGGTCTTGCCGTCCTGGTCCTGGCCCGCTTCGCGCACGTTGAGCAGGATGTCTTCGCCCAGGCGCACGCCCAGGGCCAGCATGATTTCGGGACCGGCGCCTTGCAGCACCAGCTTGGCGTTCAGCACCTTGGCGCTCTTGGCCATTTCTTCGGCGATAAAGCGCCCGCCGGACATGGGCTCCATCTCGAACTCGATCTTCGGCGGGCTGAATTCCTCAACGGTCGCCGACAGCGGCAGGCCCTGGAGGGTGGCCGCAATGGCCTGTCTGACTCGGTTGGTAAACATTAGAGAACGTCCTCCAGGAATTGCTCGATGATTTCATCGCGGGCATTGAGTTGATAAACCATGTGTTCGTTCGGCGCGTAGCGGCCGTAGTCGATCACGATGAACCAGGTGCCGTTCTTGTACTTCTCGACACTGTTGAGTTCCGGGTGCAGGTACACGCTGCCACCAGGGATGGTTTCGTCGGCCACCAGGGTTTGCAGCCAGTCGTTGATGCGCTTGACCTCCTGGTCCATGAACGACTTGGTCAGGTTGTGCGCCATGGCTTTCTGCCCGGCCTTGACCAGCTTGCGGCTGATGGCGTCTTCCAGGCCGACATAGCTGATGAACTTGCCGGTGATGGAGCGGTTACCCAGCAGCGAGAAGCCGCCGAGGATGGTGCGCGCGTAGTAGCTCACGCCGTAACGGTTGAGCAGGTCGCCTTCGGTGGAGGTATCGAGGATGTTGTACTCGACCACGCGGGACACGTCTTCGGCGAAGGTCACCTGGTTGCCCGGGCTTTCCCATTGCTTGACCTTGGCCAATGCGGCGATGGCCAGGGACGACGGCGCGAGGAATACGTTTTTCTTCGCCGCCTTGGAGTACACCGACGGCATGTTGTGCACCAGCAAGCAGCGGTCGAAACCCAGGTCGGCACCACCCAGCTCGCCGCTGTAGGTCACTTGGTCGGCGACACTGGCGTCTTTGCCGTCCAGCACCACACGGGCCTTGATGCGCTTGCCGAACGCGGCAAATTCACCGGCCACCGCCTTGGTCCCGGTAAAGCCCGGGGCGCCGATGATGGTCAGGTCTTCGGGGACGCTGCTCAGCGCCGCGAGGCCCAGTTTGCGACCGGTTACCGGCTCGTTGCCGCCGATCACGTTGTTGAGGGTATCGGCCGGGGTCGCGCCCTCTTCGACGATCACCACATACACCGGCACCTTGACCACTTTGAGGATCTGGTACACCGCATGAAACAACGTGCCCGACTCGGCGCCGGTCGGGTCCAGCAGCGCCTGGGCGGTGAAGCTGTTGATGCGAAACGGGGCGTTTTTCGGGATCGACAGGTGCGCATTGGGCGCGGTGCCGACCAGACCGATCACGTTGTCACCCAGGCCACCCATGGCCTCGGGGGATTCGCTGGCATTGACGGTGATGCCGTTATGCTCGAAGTTCAAAACCTCAGCCATGATTATTCAGCCTTCTTGGTGACGGCCTTCTTGGCCGGTGGGGTGTCTTGGGCGGCAGCCAGCACGCTGGTCAATTCCAGGCGGCCGGCGGTGCGCAGGGCGGTTGCTTCGACGTCCAGCAGGTCCAGTTCCTGGCCGACGGCGGACCAGTGGCCACCTCCGGTGGGGAATGGGATGAGGACGGTGTAGGTTTGGCGGTTGGCCATGGGGGGACTCCAGAAATGCGAAAGCCCCAGCGATGGGGCTTTCTTGGATGCGAAAAAAAACCGCTTTCGCGGTGTTTATGATTGCTGCCGGATTACTCACCTGGCAGTGGGTAACGAGCCTTGATTTCGGCGACTTTAGCCCGCCATGCGTTCTCCTTAGCCTCGGTTTGATCGTACTGCCACTCCATATAGAGCGGGTCCGAATCTGTTCGGTAAGCCAGGCGCCGATTGAAAGCTATATCAGCGGCCTGTTCGACCTGCAAAGCGGCGTCGACTTCGGCTTTAGAAAACCCCATCTCAAGCAACTGCTCTACAGTCACATTGTAGAAAGTCTGATCTTTATTTCTGAATTCTTTAATCATCATCAAACTCCAGCAGCCACGACGTTGCCAACATTACTCAGCAAATTAGACAGACTTCCTCCGGAGTCCTTTACCAAACCAGTCACAAGGTGCGACCAAGTTTTATTTCCTGTAATCGACGAGGCAAATACCGACAACAACATCGTAGCGCCGGCCAACTCAGCAAATTTCGTTGAAAACTCCGCATCCACAACGGAGGACGTAAGCTCCACCTTATAGTTAGCAGAGTACCCGGAGTAAAAAACGTTTACCGCACCCAACGTCAGCTTACTCCCCGAGAAGGTAACCGAGCCCTGCACGGAAGCGGCCGGACCATGTGCGCGATGAAACAGAGACGAAGCAAAGGAATACCAACCAGACGTTCCTGCTTTTAATACAGTCGGCATAACAACATCAACGAATCGAAAGTAGACACTGCCACCCTCGAGCGACAAGAAGTGAATATTTGAGCTACCAGCCATATATTCGCCAACCTTCGGAGAAAAAACCGGGTTACTCCCTGAACCATACCTCATGAAAACCAGCTTATTCGCGATTGACCAGTAAGGGGTTTGCTCAGTAGGAGCCGCATACTCATGCGTCTGAGCTGCCTTCAGGTAAATCGTTACATAAGGGGTAATATTAGATCGCCCCATCGCCTCTTTAATAGATTTGAGCGGGGCCTCCACCGATCCCAAGGCCAGATCGCTACCACCTACCGCATCGACATAAAATGACCGGGACATTTCAGGAATTGCACGAACCGCCGCCAAAACAGAAGCATCTATTTCAGCGACCTTCCCATTTATCGCACTGGTTAACTTATTTGCAGCCGCGACCAAACTAGTGATCGTAGTTTCCATACTCATATTCAACTCCCTATATTGCTTATCTTATGAATCAGCTCGTCACTTGGCTTCCAGAGCCATGACTCGAAATAGCACACCAACATGCCGAGCCATATTGTCAACGCTGGCCGTGGCAAGCTCTGCAATCTCCTCGGTCAACAACACATTCAAGTTCTCACTCCCCACCACAATCGTCACGCTATCCGCCGGCAACGGCGAAATATCCAACGTAAACTTCTGCAGCACCCGAGCAGCCGCCGCCTTATACGTCAGCAACTGCCCCGCCACCGAATACACGGCCAACAACGTCCCACTGGCGAGATAAAACCCAAACTCGCCAATCTCATACTCGCCATCGCCATCAAACAGCGCGGCCATGCGCAGTTGGCGCTGGCCCAGGTCTTCGTAGTCCACAATCGCCACCCGCTGGCGCTCATTGCGCAGGGCGGTTTCGTTGCCGCTGGGGTTGTAGCGGCCGGTGCCGGCGGCGATGTGGGTGATTTCGCCTTTCAAGCCTTGGTTCTTTGCCTGCAGCACTTCATCCAATCCCTTGGAGGTGAAGCGCACCAGGCGCGTGATGTCATCGGTCATGGCTGCGCCCTGAGGTCGTAGTCGTTAATGGTGTAGTGCTGGGCCACGCCCGCACTGTTAAGCCTTGAACTGAGCATCAGTTCCGGCAGCGCGCCCCACAGCGACAACTCGCCGTCGCTCAACGCCCGGTGGGCGGCGCCGGTCATCGGCAGCCCACCGTGCACTTCATGCACCAGGGTGATGGTGGCCAGGTCGCGCTCGCTCTTGGCCGCGTTGATACGGCGGATCAAGCGGTTGTGGTCGCCACTGGACCAACTGCGCCCGATGATCGCCTGCACGTCGAAGGTGTAGGGCTGGGCCTGCGGGCGCTGTTGGTACCAGGCCAGAATATTGGGGGTAAACCCCAGGGATTCGACCGCGTGGCTCAACGCCTTGGGCGTGCCGGCCTGGCGCTGGATTTGCCAGGACAGCGCCACCGTGAGGCGTTTTTCGGTTTCGTCGGCAGAGGCATTCCACTCACTGACGCCACGGTCGGCGGCCAGGTAAGGCAGGAACGGCGCAGGCGTTTGCAGCGGGTTCATCAGCGCCGGGAAGGACGGGACGACCCGTTCGAGCAGTCGACCAAAGCCCAGGTCCAAAGCCTTCTCCAGCGGTGAGCTGTTGGCAGGCAACAGGCTGGGAGATTGTTCAGTCATAAGCTGCGCACCTCCACCTCGACACCCGTGCAGTACGGGGCCTGGAACGCCGTGGTGATGATCGGCGCCAGCGGCTCGAGAATCTCCAGCTGCGCCGCCCCGGCGGTGTGGATGGTGTAGTCGATCCAGCTCGGGTCCACGCGCCCTTCCAGGCAGTGACAGGACTCGGCATAGGTCTGCAGCAACTGCTGGGCCGCCACTTGTGTCAGCCCCGAGTCCGGGCCGGCGTTGATCTTGGCCACCACGCGGATCTTGTACGGCACGATCTGCGCGCCCTGCACCGTGACCCAATCGGTTTCCGGGCGTACATCGGGCCGGGCGAAATGGCGCCGCACCCCTTCAAGCAAATCCGCCGACGGCGTGCCATTGCCGGTGCGGGACAGCACGGTGACCATGACTTGCCCAGGCGCGGTGCGCCGGGCGTTGCCGTCCTTGACCTGGGCGGCATAGCCATCCGGGTCGAAGGTATAGCTGACCGTCACCACCCCCGCAGCCGTACCGTGGACTTTCACCGCCGGCCGCTCGCCGAGGGTAAAGACCTCGCGCCGATACTGCATGCGCGAACCGGCAGCCGGTGCGTGGGGGGCCAGGTAGTAACGCAGACGGGCATCATCATCGCTTTCCAGGGTCGGCGGCACGGGCGGGAATGCCGCCGGGTCGCCGGGGTCGAGCACCTGGCGCTCCAGGCCCATATCGGCCAGGCGCGCATCCAGGTTGCTGCCGGTGGCCCACCACGCCAGCATCTGCTGGATGCGCGCGTTGTACTTACGCTCATGGGTTTGCAGGCGCACACAAAACGCTTCCAGGGCCAGGGTCAGCAACTCGCTTTCGTTATCCAGGCTGACCTTGAGCTTGGCCGCGCTTTGCGGGGCGCGGGCGGCGACATAGTCGACGACAAACGCCTTGAACTGCGCCAACAGCGGCTCGAACTCGTCGACGGCGATCAGGTCGGGCGGCGCCAATTGGTTCTGCCCGGGGATCAACATGCTCATGTCACCACCTCGAAGGATTGCTTGCGGTTTTTCCAGGTGCCGGCAAACCGCAGCAACAGGCCAGCGCCCTGGCGATTGGCGACGATGACTTGCGGAACAAAATCGGCGATGCCGTTCTGTGGGTTGTAAAAAGCCTGGGCAGCGTGGCTTTGGGCGAGGATCAACAGGTCGTCGCCCAGGTTCTGCCCCAGCAGTTGCGGGATCAGCGAACCGTACAGCGGGCGTTTCTGCCGTGTGCCCAAAGGTGTGGTCAGGGCCCGGGTGGCGCGCTGGACAAATTGCGGCCAGTCGTCCACCACGGCTCCGGTGTTTCTCTCTATTCCGATCATGGCAAATCCTTATGCCGTGCTGATAACTCGACCCTGGTGGTCCACCACCGGGCCACTCAAGTGAACGCCGGACGCATCCAGCAGCAGGCCGACTGCACCGACCTGCACGCTGATGTTTGCGGCGGTCATGACCAAACGGGCAGCGCCCAGACTCATTTCCACCTGCTCGCGAGAGCCAGTGAATGCCGTGGGGCCGTTGCTCCAATCCAGCACATGACCGGCGGCGTCGTAGGCGCTTTGCGTGCCGTCCGGGTAACGCCGGCTCGTCAGGCTGGCGACACTGGACAGCGGCGGGAAGCGATCACTGTTCAGGCCAAACAGCGCCACCGACTGCCCCCCGCCCTCGCCGCCGCCGTAGTTGAGCAGCAGGCATTGCTCCCCCACCGTGGGGATCCGCGTTTCGGTCTGCGCCCCGGCGCTGGGGTTGAAAAAGCGAATCGCCGGGGTCAGCAACTCGCCATGCCTGACCTTGCAGGTGTTGCTGGCCGCGTCGACCTCCTGGCACACGCCGATCCGGCAAAAGCTCTCGGCCCGCCGATAGAGGTCTTCAAGCTGGGTTTCCATCTGCGCCAGGCGCTCGACGATGGGCGCCAATTGCAGGCGTAACAGTGCGTCGAACATGGGGCTACTCCTGCAGGGGCCGGTATTGATCGGGGTCGTCGATATTCGACACCTCCCAGGTGCGGGCAAACAGCGGCTTGCCCATAGGGTCGTCAAGCAGCGGCGGGCCGATGTAGAGGGTTTGGTTGAAGGACACGGTCCAACTGTCGTACTGGGTGTCGGCCCCCGCCAGGGTCGATGGCAGCGCGACAATGTTGACTGGCACATCGCACTGGGCCGCCGGCAACTGCCAACGGTTATCCAGCACCAGGTCCATCAGCCGGCTCGCCAGGTCACAGGCGTCAAAAGCTTGCGCGCCTTCGGCGGCCATGACCTTGAGCGAGATCGACAACACATGGGCCTTGCGTCCTTCAAGGGAACGTACGCCCGGGCCATTACGCTCGACTGTGATTGCCACGGCGGTTTCATCCGCCGCCAGGATGCCCGGCGGGCTGCCCACCCGTAACGCCGGGAACGCCGTACGCAGGGCCTGGCCGATGGCTATTGGCAGTTGTGACGGTTTTTCAATGAGGGTCATGGTGTGGCTTCCTTGCAACGATCACTTTGAGTCCGGGGGCGAACCGGGCGGCTCATTCACCCCGATGCGCTTGGCGGCCCAGCGCTCGTAGAGGCCGATGGCGACGTCGGCACCCGCCATGGCGGTCAGGCAGCCGAGGGCGCCCGCCGTCCAGATCGACATGCCGGCGGCGTACAGCAGCATCAACGCCGACACCCCGCACACCATGCACGCCCCGGAACGCAGGGCCAGGCGGCGGACCAGCGACCAACCGCGGGCACCCTCCTTGTCGGCGCGCCACATCTCCCCGGACACGCCGCCGATCAGGGCCAGAATAATCACCAGCCAGATAGGCATTTCTGCCAACGCTTGCTGCTCGTTTGTCATGTCACGCCTCCTGGAATGCGTAAAACCGGCAGGTGGCCGGTGCTTTGATAAATAGATGGATGGGTGTGTCGGTAGGCATTCCAAAAAGCCCGGTAGCCCGGGCTTTTCAGTAATGCGGTCCTTGGATCTTTCGGCGCTACTGGCGCGGTACGGATCTTTCCTCGATGTTTTTCCGACCACGATCCCTGTCTGCCGGATAACTGCTTGTGGTGCTTTACGCTGCACACCCGGGTCAGTTGCCAACCCTCTGAACCGTCAAGGCCGGTTCATCGCTGCCTGTTGTAAACCGTGAAACTAAAGAGCGTCGGCATCCTTGCCGGTATTGCCTGGCGTCCTTGCCATCACTCGGTGGCGTCCATGCCAGTGTTGCGTGCCTTCCTTGTCTTCCTTGGCAGCATCCTTGCCGCCTCCACCAGACCTTGTTGGCTGGCTTGAGATGGAGAATATGCATGTATGCATATACAGTCAATGCACAAATGCATTTATTTTTACTCGGATAATGCATTGGCGCATAAACCCCTTGAGTGGTGGGCCCTGGGCGGTTTTCCATAGGCGAAAAAAAGCCCGCTCTCAGGCGGGCTGTTTCTTACAGAGAAGGGTTAGCGGGCGTACATGCCCCACCAGAAAACGTGACCGAGGATGCTGATCTGCTCTTCCTGGATATCCTGGAAGCTGTAGTCCTCATCCGGGTGCTCATCACGATTGAAACTGCGCAGGCGGATCCCCGAAGGCAGACGATAGAGCTGTTTGACCCGCAATTGACCGTTGTGATTGATGGCATACAAGTCGCCATCGACGATATCGCCGATCCCGCTCTTGCCGGCATTCACCCCCACCGTGGCGCCATCACGCAACACCGGCAGCATGCTGTTGCCGCGTACCGTCACACACTTGGCCTGGTCGAACTGCACACCGTTATGCCGCAGGCTGCGCTTACCAAAACGCAGGCTGGCCTTCTCGCTTTCCTCGATGACGAATCTTCCTGATCCAGCAGCCAATTCAACCTCGCGCAAAAAGGGGATCGACACCTCGTCATCATTAACGGGCGTGTCGTCGTCCCACAGGCTTATATCCTTGAGCTCCGAATGCATCGGGTCGCGCTCATCCTGCCACGCCGACCCCGCGCGCCCGCGCAACTGGTCGGTGCTCACCCGGAAGTAATCGGCGATACGCGAGATGTGCTTGTCCGACGGATCAACGATCTTGCCGCTGAGAATCCGTGACAGAGTGGATTGAGGCACGCCAGTACGCCGGTGAAGCTCCGTGGGGGAGATCCCGTCGCGATCGAGCAGCTCTCTTAAGACGATTGAAACGTTGCGTTTTTGCATAACGGGGATAGTGACGGGAGTTTTTGGGGTTGGCAAATGCTAATTTGCATATTTTGTGCATGGGGTATGTGGATGTACTGGCCGTTTGTGAACTGCGAAGCACGGACCTTGCATGTTAACCTTGCCGCCATCGCAAAAAATGCAGAGTCAGTTTGATGGAGAACGGTGCAGACCCAAGCGATCAACTGATGACGCCGAACGAGAGACGAATCTCGGACGACGCCTTGAGCTTTGCTCGTTCAAACAAGAAATCCATCGCCAAACGCCTGACCGATAAGAATATTTATCTACCAGAGGAAGCTCCGGTCTCCGTCTATATGGCGGGCTCACCTGGTGCCGGAAAAACCGAGGCATCAATTGCCTTGGTAAATCTGTTTGCCGATAGCCAGATCCTGCGAATTGATCCTGATGAACTGCGTGGCGAATTCGCGGCCTATACAGGCGCAAACTCATGGTTGTTTCAACGCGGCGTTTCGATTCTCGTTGAAAAAATCGTGGACTTTGCAATGGACCAACAGCAGTCATTTCTACTCGACGGCACATTCTCGAACATTGAGGTCGCCAGAAGAAACGTAGAGCGCTCCTTGAAAAAGGGAAGATTCGTCCAGATATTGTATGTCTACCAAGATCCAATGCTTGCGTGGGGTTTCGTAAAAGCCCGCGAGGCCGCTGAAGGAAGAAAAATTCGCAAAGAACACTTCATCGAGCAGTACTTCGCTGCACGTGACGTGGTCAACGCACTTAAGCTAGAGTACGGAAGCGATATTCATGTGGATTTGCTGCTCAAGCATATCGACAACTCGGGTCGGCTCTACAAAGCTGGCGTCGAAAAAATTGACTACCATATCCCTGAGCGACACTCGCGGGCTGACCTAAAAGCCAGGCTCGAACTACCACCATCGGGAGCGCAATAATGATTTCGATCAAGCTGGGCTTGTCCAAAGGTGCGAAAAGCCCCTTTGCTGACTTTATTCGTAACGCAAAATCGGATCAAAAAAAGCGCGTCTACAGCCAGGTGCTAATCGAAGCCACCAAGCAGCAGAATCTCGTCATGATGCAGGCAGAGGCAAAGCGAACCTGACGTCTATCCCGCCTATGGACAAAAGCCCGGCCCAGTGTCGGGCTTTTTATTGGTCACACCATTTAAGTAAATGGGTCATCTCTTTTTACGTTTGACCTAGCCGTTTGCAACCTGCGAACGGCCGACCTTGCATGTTAACCTTGCCGCCATCGCAAAAAATGCTGGGCCAAGCGCCCCCTTTGCCCCATCACTTTCAACGAATTTGCCTACTATCCAATGAGTAAAAACACCTCCGATCTGTCCTCCCACACCCCAATGATGCAGCAGTACTGGCGCCTGAAAAACCAGCACCCTGATCAGTTGATGTTCTATCGCATGGGCGACTTCTACGAGATCTTCTATGAAGACGCGAAGAAGGCCGCCAAGCTGCTGGATATCACCCTGACCGCGCGCGGGCAGTCGGCTGGGCAGGCGATTCCGATGTGCGGGATTCCTTATCATTCGTTGGAAGGTTATCTGGCCAAGCTGGTCAAGCTCGGTGAGTCGGTGGTGATCTGTGAGCAGATCGGCGACCCGGCGACCAGCAAGGGGCCGGTGGAGCGTCAGGTGGTGCGCATCATTACCCCGGGGACGGTGAGTGATGAGGCGCTGTTGGATGAGCGGCGGGACAACCTGATCGCGGCGGTGCTGGGGGACGAGCGATTGTTCGGCCTGGCGGTGCTGGATATCACCAGTGGCAACTTCACGGTCCTGGAAATCAAGGGCTGGGAGAACCTGCTGGCGGAGTTGGAGCGCATCAATCCGGTGGAGCTGATGATCCCGGATGATTGGCCAAAGGATCTGCCGGCGGAAAAACGCCGTGGGGCCAAGCGCCGTGCGCCGTGGGATTTTGAGCGCGATTCGGCGCTGAAAAGTCTGTGCCAGCAGTTCTCCGTACAGGATCTGAAGGGTTTTGGTTGCGAGACCCTGACCCTGGCCATCGGCGCCGCCGGTTGCCTGCTCAATTACGCCAAGGAAACCCAGCGCACCGCCCTGCCGCATTTGCGCAGCCTGCGCCATGAGCGCCTGGACGATACGGTGGTGCTCGATGGCGCCAGCCGGCGCAATCTGGAGCTGGACACCAACCTGGCCGGCGGGCGCGACAATACCCTGCAGTCGGTGGTGGACCGTTGCCAGACCGCCATGGGCAGCCGTCTGCTGACCCGTTGGCTGAACCGTCCGCTGCGCGACTTGACCGTATTGCAGGCGCGCCAGTCGTCCATTACCTGCCTGCTGGACGGCTACCGCTTTGAAAAGCTGCAACCGCAGCTCAAGGAAATCGGTGATATCGAGCGGATTCTTGCGCGGATCGGCCTGCGTAACGCCCGCCCGCGTGACCTGGCGCGCCTGCGTGACGCACTGGGTGTGCTGCCCGAGTTGCAACAGGCGATGACCGAACTGGACGCGCCGCACCTGCAACAACTTGCTGTCACGGCCGGCACCTACCCGGAACTGGCTGCGCTGCTGGAAAAAGCCATTATCGACAACCCGCCCGCGATCATCCGCGACGGCGGCGTGCTTAAGACCGGTTACGACAGCGAGCTGGATGAGCTGCAAGCCTTGAGCGAGAACGCCGGGCAGTTCCTGATCGACCTGGAAGCCCGCGAAAAAGCCCGCACCGGCCTGGCCAACCTGAAGGTCGGCTACAACCGTGTGCACGGCTACTTCATTGAGTTGCCAAGCAAGCAGGCCGAGCAGGCACCTATTGATTATCAGCGTCGCCAGACCCTTAAAGGTGCCGAGCGCTTTATCACCCCTGAGCTCAAAGAATTCGAAGACAAGGCGCTGTCGGCCAAGAGCCGCGCCCTGGCCCGGGAAAAAATGCTCTATGAAGCCCTGCTCGAAGACCTGATCGGCAAGCTGGCACCGCTGCAGGACACCGCTGCGGCCCTGGCCGAGCTGGATGTGTTGAGCAACCTTGCCGAGCGCGCCCTGAACCTTGACCTGAACTGCCCGCGTTTTGTCAGCGAGCCGTGCATGCGCATCGTCCAGGGTCGCCACCCGGTGGTGGAGCAAGTGCTGACCACGCCGTTCGTGGCCAACGATCTGTCGCTAGACGACGATACCCGCATGCTGGTGATCACCGGTCCGAACATGGGCGGTAAATCCACCTATATGCGCCAGACCGCCTTGATCGTGCTGCTGGCGCATATCGGCAGCTTTGTGCCGGCGGCCAGTTGCGAGCTGTCCCTGGTGGACCGCATCTTCACCCGGATCGGTTCCAGCGATGACCTGGCCGGCGGCCGTTCGACCTTTATGGTGGAAATGAGCGAAACCGCCAATATCCTGCACAACGCCAGCGACCGCAGCCTGGTGCTAATGGACGAAGTGGGGCGCGGCACCAGTACCTTCGACGGCCTGTCCCTGGCCTGGGCTGCTGCCGAGCGCCTGGCCCACCTGCGGGCCTACACGCTGTTCGCCACCCACTATTTCGAACTGACCGTGCTGCCGGAAAGCGAGCCGTTGGTGGCTAACGTGCATCTCAATGCCACCGAGCACAACGAGCGCATCGTGTTCCTGCACCATGTGCTGCCAGGGCCGGCCAGCCAGAGTTACGGCCTGGCCGTGGCCCAGTTGGCCGGTGTGCCGAACGATGTGATCCTGCGCGCCCGCGAACACCTCAGCCGCCTGGAAACCACCGCCCTGCCCCACGAAACCGTGGTTGCAAGCCCAGCCAAGGCCACCAGCAAACCGGGTGTGCCCATGCAGAGCGATATGTTCGCCAGCCTGCCCCACCCGGTACTGGATGAGTTGGCAAAGCTTGACCTGGACGACTTGACTCCACGAAAAGCGTTGGAATTGCTCTATGCACTGAAGACACGGGTCTAACGCAGACGCGTGCAAGCTGATAGAATCTCGCGCGGTTTGGGATGCTGCGGGCTTTTAGCCTGGCCTGCAGACTATCGCTCCCAAACCTCGCGAGCCCTGCCAGAAGGGGTTTCGCTGCCGCCGCCTGAGGAGAAAACTAGAAATGACCTTCGTCGTCACCGACAACTGCATCAAGTGCAAGTACACCGACTGCGTAGAAGTGTGTCCGGTGGACTGCTTTTACGAAGGCCCGAACTTCCTGGTAATCCACCCGGATGAGTGCATTGACTGCGCCCTGTGTGAGCCAGAATGCCCGGCCGTTGCGATTTTCTCCGAGGATGAAGTACCGGAGGACATGCAGGAATTTATTCAGTTGAACGTCGAGCTGGCGGAAATCTGGCCCAACATCACTGAGAAGAAAGAATCGCTTCCAGATGCGGAAGAGTGGGATGGCGTTAAAGGCAAGATCAAAGACCTCGAACGCTAACAGCGTCGCGCCCCTCTAAAAGGCCCCTTGCGTTATTCCCCCCACCGGGAAATACATAGTTAGGGCTTTTTTGGCATTTACCGCATAAATACCCCTCTTCGAGGGGTATTTTTTTGTTCGCAAATATGAAAGCTATACCATGATTAAGCATGGCATGTAGGCGCGATTCAAAGTTTAGACAATCCAATACCATTTCGCCCTGTCTGGTTTGAAAGCGCCTCCTGGTGGAGACGCCTTAAAGATCAAAGATCTCCGAGTCATTCCTGAGGCCAGCACCAACCGTTCAAGTCCGATGCCGAACCCAGCTCCTTCTCGATAGGCACCGCCGCCGACAACTTGTTGTTGTGCGCCCAATTCGGGGCCACGCCAGATGACTGGCAGAGGGCGCTGAAGGGAGCGTTTGAGCAACTGGCTCAAGATATTCCTCAAAGCAATACCGTATTGGAGGATCGTAAAGCTGGTTTACTTTCAAGGTCACGGTGATGAACCTTGACGACGATAAGCCCAGCCTTGCCATTCCGCCCCAAGTTTAAGGGAAAAACGACGATGCCCACCCAGCCTATTGAGCTTATCCAGCGAGTGATCGCGCTTTCGCAGCATGAAGCGGCACACTGGATTATTGCGGTTGCATTGGGTTTTGAGGCGCAAGAAATCAAGCTGGAAATCCAATCCCTAGAAGCCCATAGGGGTAAGGCCAATACTACTTTTTATGCGCGCCTCGACACGATGGAAGAGATGCGTGATGTGGTGCGGCGGCGAGCACTGATTAAGCTAGCGGGAGCGATGGGCGAAGCCTTAGATCGTGGACAACAGAACGTTAATGCCCAAGCAGCACATCTAATCCTTGAGAGTGGAGAAACAGGCGCAGGCGAGGATTATGCAGTAGCACGTGAGCTTACAGTGTTGCTCCACAATTCGAAGCCGATCAGCGACGGCTCTTCGTCAAGAGATTTGCTGATCGAGCTTCTGACTGATGCATTGACTTTGGTCACACTCAACATGAAACCAGTATGTGACCTAGCAGACGCGTTGACCCAAAAGGTTACGGCTGGGAAGGGGGTGGGAGAGGTCAGCAAAGATGAGATCCATCAGCTTCAGCTCTACTGCCAATTGCGATAGGAAATCCTTAGCGTACGATTTTTTCCGAATTCTCTAGCCCCCCCTTCTGAACGTGACAAAGGCACATGGCCATGTCTAGAATGGGTGCTTTTATGGCACCCTTGAGCAAGACAATGACCGATGTTGTGAGCTATCCGAAAGACGACCTGCGGCGCATGCTGTCTGTGCGGCTGCAATTGACTCTGTGCCCGACGCAACCTTGGTAAAAGTTGTAGCCAGGACTGGTCTTGATAAAAAAACGGTTACCAATTTGATCGCGCAAGCAGGCGAACAGGCTGGGGTCAAAATAATCAAGACAGGACCGGTTTACACTCTGGAAGATTGGGGACCGGTTTTTAAGCGAAGCGGCGCAAAAATGGCTTTGATAGGCGCCTTTAACGCACCTAAAATCAAGCCGTAGCAACCACTATGGTAAGTCCGGTAATGCACGATAGCTGGGTTTCAAGGCATAGTTAAAAATCGGTAACGACTGAGAACTTTGCCGCTATTATTTTTTTAGAGGGAACTATGAAAAGTAAGCAATTAGAATATGGTTTAGAGCTTGATCCAAATGCCTGCTATAAGATGGAGTCTATCCATAATCAATCAAAAGAAAATTTCGAATCAGTAGTTAATTGGTTGTATCTTGGCGCTGATCTTTATGATAGTGGATATGCCAAGATAGGGTTAACTATGGGAGACCTTAGGACTAGGTCATCCAGCTCAGCGAATCCAAACTTTTATATATTCTGCGCTTTTAAATGCAAGAGCAATATAACAAAATCTGAAATTAATGAAATAGAGAAAAATACTTTAAAACATCTTGAAAGAGTGTTCACCTACGATAACGGGTCTACTAAACGTGCATCGCACGCTGACTCAGGTCGAATGTCAGAATGTTTTTATCACATAGATTTTATTGAGGTATTTACTGAGTTTCACAACTATCTGTATGACCATTACGCCAATTACTTCAATCGTGCTGGTTTTGAATCATATCCAGATGTTTATGAGGGCGAATATTTATTTTGCCAATTCACTGATCGTATATCACTGGATGAAACTAATAGATACATCAGAATGCTTCTTCAAAATTAATCTGTGTTTATATATTTTTTGTAAAAACATACCGCCGTACTTCACGCAGTTCGGCGGTACTAGGGCGTGAATTTAGCGGCCACGAAATAATAGGGGTCGGCATGTCACCCAAAAATATGCTTTTCACCACTCTTGCTGCCGCACATTGATTGTTACAATATTGGTAGTTGGAATTCCAATGTATCTGGAGCATCGAACGTATAACGCAGGCCATCCATTTATCAATGGTAGAGAAACCGGTAACGTTTGGTGCATTTCCTGCTGAAAATCTAGCTAAACGTGTCGAGATTCTTAGCACATCCCCAGGTTCGGATGGAAAAGCCAAAGCTATTGCAATGCTTACTTATGAGGATGGGCGTCGGGAAGAATGCACACTCAGAATGGTGCTTGGACCAGTTAGCGGAGGTGTAAACGTCACTGCCCAGAGCCGCATTTGCAAGCCGGCAACTACCAATTGACCTGGATCGTTGTTAGGGGGGATTTAGATATTGCGTCGATTATCCTTATTATTGATTACATGCAGACACCTTGGCGCGACGTGCCGAAAGATAAGGGAATAGTTTGCTGCATACCACCGACCCTTGATTGTTATCCCCCCCATAATAGGATGCTATAGTTAGGTCATTTTGAGATCGGCACAATATAAATACCCCTCACCGAGGGATATTTTTTTATTACAAAATACGAGATCTATACCTTGGTTCTGCATAGGTAGCAGAAGTTAACATCTAGAATGACAATGCGGTGGTACACCCCAGGTCTGTAGGATTCGGAGTGGTAAAACGCAAGTGCAAAGTGGCACTTAGCGCTTCAAGAAGTGCTCGGCTATCTGCTGCTTGTGTCTGATAAACAGATGGAGTCGATGCCGTAAATTATTGCCGCTTTGCACCTCACCAGTCAGATCGGACGCTGCGGGGCAATCACACCGACCTTGAAGCTGACTTTGCCGCGATTGTCGCCAGAGCCTTAGTCGGAGTCGTATTGACACGATCCCTATCAACCCAAGCGCGTGCAAAAATCGCTCACAGATCTCTAGGGAACGGCTGGTCCCACTGTAAATTTTGTGCGGGTCGAGCTAAACATCCTCGTGCTTGAGGGGAATGGTGTGGAAAATCGCCTAGAAACCAGCTTCATCGCCTAAATAAGCGCCGGGGTGAATAGGATTTCTGCACCTTCAGACCATAAAAAACCTGCGCCCATTTGGATGTCTGTCTGCTCAGTGAAAGAGATTACCTGAGCTGCTATCAGGCTTATCCTTGTTTGCAATTTATGATAATGGCATGATATCTGCAATAATTGAACGCTCGCGATCAGCGCCCTGCGACCGACTGATCTGGTTCTCCAATTGGGTATTTCGCATAGCCGGATGCTCGGGCCTCCGGGCCACCGACCTACAAAGGATGCTGCTTCTTGACTAACTCCTCCTCCGCGTTAGTGTCTCGACTTTGGAGGCTATGTAGCCTACTCCGAAAAGATGGAGTTACCTATCCCCAATATGTTACCGAGCTAAGCTACCTAATTTTTTTAAAGCTGGCCTCCGAGCTCGCAGGAGATACCTTAGACATACCTTCGGGTTACGACTGGCAGAGTCTATTGGCACAACCAGATGAATTACTACTCGACCGATATCGGGCTACGTTGTCTCTACTCGGAAAATCGAAAAAAAGTCGCGCAATGCAAGCGGTGTTCTCTGGAGCGCACACCGTAGTAAGAGAATCAAGCACGCTCAGACGACTGATTGAAGCAATCGACGAATCAGGATGGCATTCTGACGAAAGAGACACATTTGGAGATGCATACGAAGGCTTATTACAAAAAAATGCGGAAGAAACGAAGAGGGGTGCCGGCCAGTACTTTACGCCTCGATCTCTAGTTAATGCGATTGTGGAGATATTGGACCCAAAACCTAGTGAGATCATACAAGATCCAGCGGCGGGTACTGGGGGTTTTCTAATTGCTGCTAATCGCGCAATAAAAGATAAATACAGTTCATTATCATCGAGCAAGCAACGCTTTCAAAGTAAACTTGCTCTAAGAGGCGTTGAAAACGTCCATGATACATATCGATTGCTCTGTATGAACTTATACCTTCATAACATCGAAGCAGATCATATTTTTATGGGAGATACTCTCTCACACCTTGGTGAAGATGGATCCCTCAAGAACGCTGATATAATTTTGTCAAACCCGCCATTCGGCCCCTCCGGTAGCACGCCAACCCGAACCGATTTACCAATTACAAACAAATCAACAAACTTTCAGCTTCCGTTTGTTGAACACTGCATGAACGCGTTAGCTCCAGGAGGAAGGGCTGCTGTAATTGTTCCAGATAACATACTGTTCGAGGGTGGACGTGGCAGAGAGCTTCGTCGGGAGCTAATGCGGAACTTTGAACTTCATACAATTCTTCGCCTTCCAACTCGTATTTTTTACGCTCAAGGTGTAAGGACAAATGTACTATTTTTTTCGCGCCCACTAACACAGCCCAATATAGACGCGACGAAAGACGTGTGGTTTTACGACTTAAGGTCGCAATCTGACTCAGCTCTAAATTCGGCGGCATTCGAAAACGGATTACGTGAATTTGTCACTGCCTATGGAACTGATCCTAATGGGGGTTCTGCTAGGATTGATGGAACGGACAATGGAAAATTTCGTTGTTTTAGCCGAGAATACATTGCTGAAAGAGATGATGACTTGTACATCGCTTGGTTAAGTGATGACGAAAATAGCGAAAACGAACTAGAGCTAGCGGCACCAGATATAGTTGCAGAGGTGGTCGAGCGCCATCTAATATCAGCTCTTAGCGAAATAAGAGCTTTAATGAGCGAGCTCTGTGAGGACGGTTTGACCACGGATGAAGAGCCATGAATCTACCAAGTGACTGGGTAACTTGTAAGTTTGAAGACTTGCTGGCAGCAGAACCCAACGCATTGGCGGACGGTCCATTTGGGAGCGCCCTAAAATCGTCTGACTATACTGAAACCGGATGTCGTGTAATTCGTCTAAATAACGTCGGTGTTGGTGTTTTTTTAGGCGAGAATAAAGCATTTATTGAAATGCAGCGGATTGCGGATCTTAAACGCCATGAAGCAAAACCTGGTGATTTAATTACAGCAGCACTTGGCGACCCTCTTGGAAGAACCTGCCAAGTCCCCATTGATATCGGTCCGGCTATTGTGAAAGCGGACTGTTTTCGATCTAGACTTCACAAACGAATTGATTCTGAACTAATAAAATTCTGGCTCAATAGCAACATTCTCGCACGCTATTTCGACGAAAATAGCAAAGGTGTAGGGCGAGTAAGAATCACGCTTTCGGTCCTTCGCAATGCAATAATTCCACTGCCTCCCGAGAAAGAACAGAAAAGGCTGGTAATCAAGCTTCGTTCAATACTGGATCGGTCTGCAATTGCCAAATCTGAGGCCCAGCGCGCATCAACGGCTGCAACTGCGTTGAAAGTTAGCGGATTAAGATCGGGAGTAACAGGTCTACTTACGAATAAGTGGCGTGATAAAGAACCGTCCGTTGAGACCGCTGCACAATTGCTAGCACGGGTCGCACCGCCTCAGCAGGCACGCGGAGGCCGCCAAGCGACTGAAGTTAAAATGTTAGGGGTCGCAGGAATTGCAGTTAACACTCCTGACATTGAGATTCCAGAAGGTTGGTCATGGACACCACTATATTTGGTAGCAAGACAGGAGACAGGCCACACCCCAAGCCGTCAACATCCTGAATACTGGGATGGCGATATTGGATGGCTAGGCATTAAGGATGCCCGCATTCATCACGGCTCGGTTATAAATAAAACCATCCAAAAAATCACTTCCGCAGGACTTGCAGGCTCCTCCGCGCGAATTCTGCCTGCTGGCACTGTGTGCCTTTCGAGAACGGCATCTGTTGGCTATGTGACAATACTCGGCACCCCCATGGCAACAAGCCAGGACTTTGTTACTTGGACATGTACGCCGGCCCTACTACCAGAATACCTCATGTACGCGCTGATGGCCGAAGGTAAATCCATAAGGCGCTTTGGTCGAGGATCCACCCACACTACCATTTATTTCCCTGAGCTTCGGGCGCTAAACATAGCGTTACCTCCCATTCGAGAGCAAAACGAAATTGTCGCCAGACTCAACCGCTTGCTTCAACACGCAGACAACCTAAAAAAACAAGCAGATCGTTCGATAAAAGCTGCGGAGGACTTGGCATCTAAATCCATTACACATGCGATGTCAGGCAAATTCAGTGTGTCATCAAGCGACAACTCCGAAGTAACCGCACTATTACGTACTATCTCGGAAGAGCGTGAAGCTACAGGGAAAAGGAGGAAGAAGATGGAAATTACGGAGGCTTCATTGAACAATCACGCTACGGAGTTAAGCTCAGGAAGTAACTTAAGGGAAGAAAAAGCGCTTACGCTTCGTAGCATCGTGCTTAAGGTAGGGGGAACGATCTCACCCAAAGCTCTTTGGAAACGCACGGATTTAACCATTGAGGAGTTTTATCGTTGCTTACGTGATGAAGTCAATGCGGGCCAGATTCACGAATCAGAAGATAAGGAGCATCTTCATGCGCATTGATTATTTGGCCGTCCGCAACTTCAAAAATTTAACTGACATTTCGCTAGATTTTGACACGACAAGATTGGAGACAGTCATAATCGGCCAAAATGGCACCGGAAAATCGAACGTACTTGAAGCGCTTGCAACAATATTCAGAGATTTAGACGACCCCAAACGAGAAACAGAATTTTCTTATATCGTTGTCTATCAATGTAAGAAGCATGTTGTAAGAATTGATCATAGACATTCAGACTCTGAAAAAATTGAAGTTACGATTGACGGATCACCAAGTACCATTAATGTTATTCGCCGAAAAGACAGCGAGTACCTCCCCAATCATGTTTTTGGCTACTACTCTGGCGAATCTAACCGTTTCAGAGATATATTCGATCTTCCTCAGCGGCGATACTATGACGCAGCTATAGAGGCTGGCGCCGAAGAGCATATAGATCCACTTAAATCCGAGATTCGACGCCTATTCTACGTTCGAGAACGCTATGGAGCATTAGCACTTCTCACGTACTTTGCTTTTGCAAAGACAGACGCACAAGAATTTTTGAGACAGCATTTAGGGGTTGATCGATTTGATTCAGCCTTGCTTACGTTACGTCAAACAACCTGGGGGAAACGTAAACCAACAGGAGAAATGCTGGAAAAGTCTGACCCTCGCTTTTGGCATGCAAGAGGAATTGTAAGGAAACTTCTTGATGGGCTTTGGAAGCAATCATTAGCTCCCATAAGACATAAAGCCACCGTACGAGAGAATTACCGTAGCCAAGGCTCTAGTGAAGAACAACTATTTATTTACTTAAAAGACGAAGCTTCATTAATTTCATTAGCAGAACCGTTTGGTGATGAGCAGTCTTTCTTTGCCTATCTTGAGACTCTAGATCTTTCTGATCTGATTCGAGATATACGTATTTGGGTTGAGCGCGAAGGGGCGACTACGGCTGTACCATTTCATGAAATAAGTGATGGAGAGAAGCAGTTACTGAGTGTGCTTGGCATGATGCGATTTGCGGCCCACCACGAGTCGCTATTTTTGCTAGACGAGCCCGACACTCATCTAAACCCCGCTTGGAAATGGAACTATCTTTCTTTTATCAAACAAGTAGCTGGAAAGAACGAAAATTGCCATGTAATTATGACAAGCCACGATCCTCTTACAATAGCGGGGCTTGAGAAATCACAAGTCCAAATACTTTATCGAGATCAAAATGGCACTGTCAGCTCTGGCCAACCTCAAGTAGATCCCAAGGGGCTCGGAGTAGCTGGCGTGCTTCGTCAGATTTTCGGGATGCCAACTACGCTAGATCCAGAGACGCAGGAGCTTGTAGACGAGCGGAATACGCTTCTTTCAGCCCAAGGCCGTAGCAGTGACGATGAGATTCGACTGCACGAGCTAAATAACCAGCTGGATGCATTCGGCTTGTCCTATCAAAGTACAGATCCCAGTTACGATGATTATTTACGGCAACTACATAGAACAGATCGAAAAAAAGATCGTATCTATACGCCAGAAGAGATAGAAGCCCAAAACTTATTCATGCAAAGGATTGTGGAGAGCATTCGGTGAAATACATAATATTTCCGATAACATCAATAGACCCAAACTGGCAAGTCAAAGCCAATAACGCTAGCGTTACAGCCTCGCAAAAAAATGGAAAAGATCGTGATGAATATATTTCCGGTCGGAATAGTGTTTGGGCGGAGTTGAAGCCAACGCTTGAGCTATTGTCAGATGGAAAGTGTTGGTACACCGAAGCTAGAGATAAGGTTTCCTATTGGCAAGTTGATCACTATCGTCCGAAAAGCATCTACCCCTGGCTAGCTTTTGATTGGCGGAACATGCGTCTAACAGGAGGTATACCTAACGTATCAAAGCTCAACCATTTCCCACTAATCGATGAAAGTAAAAGGGCATCCATTACCAATACGTCCATTGCTCATGAATCTCCAATACTTTTAGATCCGACTGAGCTTAACGATGTAAAGCTTATAACCTTTACCGCATCAGGAGAGGCGACTTGTGCTAAGCCAGACGATGCTACAGCAACATTAAGAGTTTGCACGACAGTTAGATTCACATCAATAAACAGCGAAAAGCTTTGTGCGGCACGACGGGAAAAATGGCGTACTTGCGAGCGAAAGCTGAAGGCTTTGCGAAAAATACTTGAAGAGAAACGGCAGCAGCAGAATATTGATGCAGTCGGGCATTTGGATGAGCTCTGTCGAGACCTTGAAGATCTATATGATGATAGAGCAGAGTTCACCGCCACTGCTTGGGCCTGTGCGCAGGAGCTAGATGCGACAACGATAGTTACACTTGCCAAACAATTAGCTGGTAGAGCTACCGCCGACACCGCATCAGCGATATAACATGTATATCCTAACTACAGGACTACGGTGGAGAAGTTCGCGATACAAACAATTTTTATGCATCGATTAGGATGCAATGCTCCACCTAATGGCTCATACCTAGCGAGCTTCATCACGCACCGCTATATTCATATCGGCACGTCTGACGGACTACGTCCGCAGCCTTTGTTATTTTTGGTTTATTAGCTAACCTATACTAAGTGCATCGCGACAGCACCCTCATAGTGGAGAATGAAGCGCATCAGATTGCTGTGAATGGGCACGATAGGGCGCTTTGACCAGAAAATTGCAAAAATTGAGCTGCCTACATGTTTCTGACAGTTAAAGCTCGCGTCTACGCAGACACAACGGGCGTCTACACCGAACTTCCAGCATTGCTGACGCCCAACGGGGTGTTAGAGTCATTGCTCGATTATTGTCTTTACCGCAGCCATGATCGAAGCCGGACTTGGATGCTGAAGTTGACGCGCTCTGTGCGGATGTTTCTCGAATATCTACAAACCAATCCCGCAGAGTGCGATACCTATCGGCTATTCCAGAATTTCGCTCAACGACTCTATACCGGAACGTTCGACCGTGAGACAGGCCTCGACCCAAGCGGATTATGCTGGGCTCCGCGATCGCCGCAGGATGCCTCGCACATCATCACCCACCTGACTGACTTCTTCGACTGGCTATGCGAGATGTGCCCCGACGCTGCAAGGTTGAACCCACGCTATGCAGGTGGTGCCTTCGACCGACAGACCGACGAGGCTGCGTACCAATACCGGCGGAGCAAGGCATTCCTTGGACACACTTGGGCGGCGAACGCGTCACCCACCGAGAGAGGGCACCGTGTGCGAGGTCGACGCCTTCCCAAGGTTGAAAAGAGCGAACCGCCTGCCTTCCCGGAGCAGCGCTTCGAAGAGCTGTTGGTCAAGGGGTTCGGCACACCAGGACGCTGCGATTATCGAGGCATGCTTATCACATTGCTGCTACACGGTGCGGGCTTCCGTGAGTCGGAACCTTTTCATCTCTACATCCCTGACGTGTTCCCGGATCCCGCCAACACCAACCAGGCCAAGGTTTACATTCACCACCCGAGCTATGGTACCGCGCCTACCGATTGGCGTGATGAGCGGGGGCGACAACGTAAAGGTAACCGAGGGGAATATCTCGCCCACCAGTTCAGCCTTGCCCCCCGCACCGACCTGATGGACCGCCGTCACGCCGGCTGGAAAGGCGGTACGCATGATGGCCCTTACTACAAGCAGGCATACTGGTTCCTGCCGGAGTATGGCGAGTGGTTCTTGCACCTATGGCACCGCTATCTCGAACAGGTCGCTCGCGTCGAGCGCGATCACCCCTTTGCTTTTATCAACCTGCACCGCGAGCCCATCGGCGCGATGTATACGCTCACTCAGTACAACAAGGCGCACGCCGCTGCATGCGAGCGCATTGGCCTCACCGTGGGCAAGGTACACGGAACGACACCACACGGACACCGTCACGCCTACGGCCGGCGACTGCGCGTCGCCGGCGTTGACAAGGAGCTCATCCGCCGCTTTATGCATCACGCCTCGTTGGAAAGCCAAGAACTCTATACACGTGCGAATACCCGCGAAGCCTTGGCGGCGCTCGAAGCTGCCACGCATCGGCTGCGAGGCATATACCAGGATACTCAGCCCATGTCCGGTCTATTGCTGCCAGGCATCGAACTGAACGACTGAGGAGTTCTCATGGCCGAACAGAAGCCAACAAATGCATCAATCACCCCTTCCAGAAAGCTGAAAGGGATGAAGCGAACAGTGGACACTACCCTGGGCTGGGTAGAGCGAGATTATCCAAAGCTCGCCGCCTGGCGAATCGTAGCTGTGGAGTGGTTGAGAGGCGAAACATGCGGAATTGACAAGAAGCTCTCGGCAATTGTGGCCTTTTTTGAACGCTACATCGTCCAGCAAGGATTGCCGCTCGACCCTAAGGTTTTCTTAGCGCGCGAGACGGTTCTGCCCGACTTCTATCGAACGGCATGCCCGGACTCGTCCGACGGTATCAAGTACAACAACTATATCCACGCCTTCCTGCACTTCGTGCTGCTGCACGAATTCAGCGAAGCTGACGTCCATGGCCAACTGTTGGTATCAACGGCACTCCACAACCCCGTCCCCCGGATGACCAAAACAGGTCTGCCAAAACGTGACGAGAGTGTGCATTCTCCTCTGCCCTACGGCTATATGGACGAACTGCGCCAGATGCTCGCGGCTGGCCCGAATTTTAGCGACTGGCAATGGGCACAGAACGCGTTGGGAGGTAAAGCCAATCTGCGCAGAAATGTCTCCTCCGAATGGTTCGAAGTGACCAAGGACCAGATTGACCGGAACGACCCGGACTGTGTGTGGCGCGAGTGTCCGAAGGAGAATGGGACGCGTCTGGAAATGTGGAGCCCAGTCCGCTGGACTGCCCTGCTGATGAAGCTCACGCTGCCGCTGCGCACGTTTCAGGTTCGCATGCTGGACTCGGGCGAAGCAGACACTTGGCGTTACGCGATGGGGAACTGGATATTGAATTCGAGCCAGCTTGCACAGGGCAGTGAACGGAGGCCTCTACAACAGGGGATATTTCGCCGTAGCTATCCGATTGCCGATGGGGCCGCCGTCTCGACCGTACTCTATATCAATACCAACAAGACTGCGGATATAGCCAAGTCCGGTCCCGACAAGGGCTACACCCTGCCATGGTTCGTCGGCGGATCAGTGCATCAGGATATTTTTTATTGGCTGGAGAAGCTGCGAGACTGGCAGGAGAAGTACAACCCCGTATCGCGGCGCACGGCCTGGACGGAGTTAGATGGCCGCTACCTAGATGCGAAGAGCGAGGTGCAACTGGCCGGCTACCCCGATACTTGCTTCCTCTTCCGGATGCGTGAGGCGGATGAGGGCGAACGTCACCTGCCACTAAAGGTAACGACATTATTTCTAAGCTGGTCCCGCCTGTTGGAGGCGTTAGAGATTCGGCTCGCTGAACGAAGCGAAACCCACCGCAACGGTATGCCGATTCGCTTCCTTCCGCCGAAAGAAGAACGAAACCATGGAGGAACGACGCTCTATCCTCTGCACAGTCTGCGAGTCTCCCTCATCACTGCGCTGGCCTTGGAGGGGCAGGTGCCGTTCCCCGTGCTGCAAAAACTCGTCGGCCATAGCCGCCTGGTGATGACCCTTTACTATTTTAAGCCCGGTGCGTCGCACATTAGTGATGCTCTGCTCGGAGCGGCGGAGCGGATGGAGGCAGGTAAGGAGACAAGCATTCAGAACTTCCTACTCGATACCGAACATGACGAACTCCTGCAAAAGGCCATTTGCAACAGCGTTTCCAGCCTTGCCGCCGCCGTCCCACAACATCCGGCTGCGCGCAACCCTCTGGGCTGGATGCCCATGCACCACGGCCTCTGCCTAGTTGGTGGCAACACCAGTGAGGTTGAGGGCAACGGTGCAGTGGGTGGCTGTTACAACGGAGGGCCGATGATTGCCAAGAGCTCTTCGTCAATGAATCCAAAGTATGGGCCCGTCCCAGGCGGCAGCCGAAACTGCGTTCGATGCCGTTGGTTCGTGACCGAGCCGCACCACCTACCCGCGCTGACGGCCCACTTCAACACTCTGGCCTACCACTTCGATGAAGCGCGAAACGCCTGTATCACTCGTGAAAAAGAACTTCAGGACTTGAAAAAGCAGAAAGCAGACGCGGAAGATGCTGGCCAGCCTTTCACTCAACTGGATGCCCACCGGCAGGCCGAGCGAGTGTGGGAGAGCGCCATAAAACGCTTCAGTGACCTTGCCGAAGATCTCGTAGCCTGTTGGCGTATCATCGAACGCTGCAAGGCAGCACTCGAAGTCCCGCAGGGAGACGGTACCCAATTGGTGGCTTCCGGCACTACGCACGAGGTACATGTCGCCTTTGAGGAAACTGAATCGGAATTGCTCCAGCTCGCTGGCGTATGCGAAAACGTCGAGGTTTATCCAGACCTCGAACCCGGCAAGGCGGTGTTCCGCCGCAGCCAATTGCTCGATGCGACGCTCTACCGCGACAACATGCCGCCGATGTTCATGTTGTTAAGCGAACAGGAACAACTGCTTGCCGGCAACGCCTTCATGCGGCGCCTTGCACAGCAGATGAACCCGGCGTTTCCCGCGCTGGGTCAACGCCAAGTAATTCACTTGATGGATGCGGGCATGAGCCTTAGCCAGCACTTCAACATGGATCTCACCACGTTGTTGCCTGCGATAAATCGCGTCCAAAAATTTCCCTCCACGCATGCATAAGGCCTTCGCCGGAGATGAAGAATGAATGGCAAAACGGACATTCATCCGGACGCGGTTCTAGAGGCTTTGCTCACTAAGGGCGGGCGTTCGAATCGGCGCGCAAACCTAGCGAAGATGCACGAGCTTTGCCGCAATCACCATGAGGCCGGCTCCCGAGACTTCTCGCTACCAACCATCGGACGGCTAGTCGAAGGCGACGAAATCATGAAGGGGCGAGCACTCTACAACGCCCAGTCGGCTGATTACCGGGTGCTCATCGAAGCTTGGGGAGCTTATGCCGGCCCCCCCGTACCCAAGCAGCCGAAGTCGCTAGCAAGTCACGAATACCTGATGCGCATCGAAGACCCAGCCATCCGTTCTATCATGCAGGCTGTCATCACCGAGCGTGACAAGCTTAAGGCGCAACTCAACGTTCTTAAGTCCAACACATATGTGACCGTAGACCGTCGCCCTCAGGGCGCAAATATTGCGGCGGCGCCTGGAATGCAGCCGACGGCTGTGCTCGCCATGTCCGCACAACTGACGCCTTCTGAACGCGAAGCCTTACAGAGGGCAATCTCACCGAGCTACCTAGAAGACCGTGGCCTGCGTGAAGGCAGCCACGGCGAGATCGTCAACGAGCGCGGTCGGACAGTGTTCGAGGTGGGCTTTGCCCGTGCGATTCGTAAGGTACTGGGAGACTGACCCCATAAACTTGGCGGGGAGGGGCAAGAGGACCGTGCAATAAATGGGGAGGGTTGCGCAGCTTGCAGCTTATGCCATGAACGAATCGAGTTAATGAGAAAAGCGCCGCCGTTGTGCCGGCGCTTAGAAGCTACGATGTCATACGATGTATTTATACATCGCAAGGCTTTAATACTCAAAAGCCTGCGCCAGTTAGACTTTGTGATCACTCACTCACGAACTATGCACGTTAGGGTATAACTCCTTGATTGGGCCTTTTTGCGTTTTTGCGCGCGGGTCTTTTACTTTTCTGCAGGCAAAAAAAAGGGGCGGTTTGACCCGCCCACATTTTTTCCCTAGTCCCTGTGTTCCTTTTCATCGTCCTGATGAATCGCATCCTGCGAGGTTCCCTGAATCATCGTTCCGTGATGACTGTGTCAATCCGTGGACACAGGGCTGATAGTAGAGACTTCCCAGACAAGTTCAACGGGATCCATTCCCAAGCACACCCCGCCGCCGCTCTCGATCACAAATAAATAAGCGTTATACTTCAATGACATAGAAATATGTCCAGGTGATTCGAGGCATCCAGGTCCGGTTAAAAAACCAAACACTTACGAAAAAGTAAGCGAATGCTTACACCGTCCATTAGGGAAATGCGCACCCGCCCTCCCAAAAGGTTTACGCCAGACAAGAAAAAGCCCCGACAGGGTCGAGGCTTGTCTGCCTTCAGGTCGATCAGTCGTCGCTGACAGTGATGGTCGGCATTGCCTGGGCACCGGCTTCCTGCAAGACAATCCGCGCACCTACATGACGGGCCAGTTCCTGATAGACCATGGCGATCTGCCCATCGGGTTCGGCGGCGACCGTCGGCTTGCCACCATCTGCCTGCTCACGAATGCCCATCGCCAGCGGCAACGAAGCCAGCAGCTCAACGTCATATTGGGTGGCGAGCTTTTCGCCGCCGCCTTCACCGAACAGATGCTCGGCATGGCCGCAGTTGGAGCAGATGTGTACCGCCATGTTCTCCACGACACCCAGCACCGGGATGTTGACCTTGCGGAACATCTCCACGCCTTTGCGCGCATCCAGCAACGCCAGGTCCTGGGGGGTGGTGACAATCACTGCACCGGCCACCGGCACTTTTTGCGCCAGGGTCAGCTGGATATCACCGGTGCCCGGCGGCATGTCGATCACCAGGTAGTCCAGGTTGCCCCAGTCGGTCTGCATCACCAGTTGCATCAAGGCCCCGGAAACCATGGGCCCGCGCCACACCATCGGGGTGTTGTCATCGGTCAGGAACGCCATCGACATCACTTCCACGCCATGGGCCTGGATCGGCACGAACCACTTCTGGTCCTTGATCTTTGGCCGCGAGCCTTCGGCGATGCCAAACATCACGCCCTGGCTGGGACCATAGATATCCGCGTCGAGGATGCCCACCCGCGCGCCTTCACGGGCCAGGGCCAGGGCCAGGTTGGCCGCCGTGGTCGACTTGCCCACGCCGCCCTTGCCGGACGCCACCGCCACCACGTTCTTGACGTTGGCCAGGCCGGGGATCTGTGCCTGGGCCTTATGCGCGGCGATCACACACTGGATGTCGACCTTGGCCGAGCGCACGCCGTCCAGGCCTTCAATGGCCATTTGCAGCATCTGCGCCCAGCCACTCTTGAACAGGCCTGCGGCGTAGCCCAGCTCAAGCTGGACCGTGACCTGATCGCCCTGCACCTCAATGGCCCGGACACAGCCGGCGCTGACCGGGTCCTGGTTCAGGTAGGGGTCGGTGTACTGGCGAAGAACGGCTTCCACCGCTGCGCGATTGACGGCGCTCATGGGCTACTCCCGGAAAAGACAGACTAAAACAGGCGGCTATCCTAACCGTTCCGAGGCGTGAGGGGCATGCTTTCGCGATATTGGAAAACCCTGAAACAGCCTCACGGGGTGAAATAAATTCCCCAGCGCTTTATAGTGGCCGACCTCCGTTTCATCAAGTAGCCGAGCCCCATGTCCGAGCCACGCAAGATCCTCGTCACCAGCGCCCTGCCCTATGCCAATGGTTCCATCCATCTTGGCCATATGCTTGAGTACATCCAGACCGATATGTGGGTGCGCTTCCAGAAGCATCGCGGCAATCAATGCATTTATGTCTGCGCGGACGACGCCCACGGTTCGGCCATCATGTTGCGCGCCGAAAAGGAAGGCATCACCCCGGAACAACTGATCGCCAACGTCCAGGCTGAACATAGCGCCGACTTTGCCGAGTTCCTGGTGGATTTCGACAACTTCCACTCGACCCACGCCGAAGAGAACCGCGAGCTGTCGAGCCAGATCTATCTGAAACTGCGTGATGCCGGGCACATTGCCACCCGCTCGATCACCCAGTATTTCGACCCGGAAAAGAAAATGTTCCTGGCCGACCGCTTCATCAAGGGCACCTGCCCCAAGTGCGGCACCGAAGACCAGTACGGCGATAACTGCGAAAAATGCGGTGCAACCTACGCACCGACCGATCTGAAAGATCCGAAGTCGGCGATCTCGGGCGCCACCCCGGTGCTCAAGGATTCCCAGCACTTCTTCTTCAAGCTCCCGGATTTCCAGGAAATGCTGCAAACCTGGACCCGTAGCGGCACCTTGCAGGACGCCGTGGCAAACAAGATCGCCGAATGGCTGGATGCCGGCCTGCAACAGTGGGATATCTCCCGCGATGCGCCGTATTTCGGCTTCGAGATCCCCGATGAGCCGGGCAAGTACTTCTATGTGTGGCTGGACGCGCCGATTGGCTACATGGCCAGCTTCAAGAACCTCTGCGACCGCACGCCGGAGCTGGACTTCGACGCGTTCTGGGGCAAGGACTCCACCGCCGAGCTGTACCATTTCATCGGCAAGGACATCGTCAACTTCCACGCCCTGTTCTGGCCGGCAATGCTCGAAGGGTCGGGCTACCGCAAGCCGACCGGCATCGCCGTGCACGGCTACCTGACGGTCAACGGCCAGAAGATGTCCAAGTCCCGTGGCACCTTTATCAAGGCGCGCACCTACCTGGACCACCTGTCGCCGGAATACCTGCGCTACTACTACGCATCCAAGCTGGGCCGTGGCGTCGACGACCTGGACCTGAACCTGGAAGACTTCGTGCAGAAGGTCAACTCGGACCTGGTGGGCAAGGTGGTCAACATCGCAAGCCGCTGCGCCGGGTTTATCCACAAGGGCAACGCTGGCGTGATGGTGCCGGTCAACGCCGCACCAGAGCTGACCGACGCCTTCCTGGCGGCCGCGCCAAGCATCGCCGACGCCTATGAAGCCCGCGACTTTGCCCGCGCCATGCGCGAGATCATGGGCCTGGCCGACCGCGCCAACGCCTGGATCGCCGACAAGGCACCGTGGTCGCTGAACAAGCAGGAAGGCAAGCAGGATGAAGTCCAGGCCATCTGCGCCACCGGCATCAACCTGTTCCGCCAGTTGGTGATCTTCCTCAAGCCGGTGCTGCCGTTGCTGGCCGCCGACGCCGAGGCGTTCCTCAACGTTGCACCGTTGACCTGGAATGACCACACCAGCCTGCTCAACAACCATCAGCTCAACGAATTCAAGCCGCTGATGACCCGTATCGACCCGGTCAAGGTGCAGGCCATGACGGATGCTTCCAAGGAAGACCTGACCGCCAGCCAGACCGACACCGGCAACGCCGCCCCAGTGGGCAATGGCGAGCTGGCCAAGGATCCGCTGTCGCCGGAAATCGACTTCGATACCTTTGCCGCCGTGGACCTGCGGGTCGCGCTGATCATCAAGGCAGAAGCCGTGGAAGGCGCCGACAAGCTGTTGCGCCTGACCCTGGATATCGGTGACGAGCAACGCAACGTGTTCTCCGGGATCAAAAGTGCCTACCCGGACCCGTCCAAGCTCGATGGTCGCCTGACCATGATGATCGCCAACCTCAAGCCACGCAAAATGAAGTTCGGCATCTCCGAAGGCATGGTGATGGCAGCCGGCCCTGGCGGCGAGGAAATCTACCTGCTCAGCCCGGACAGCGGCGCCAAGCCTGGCCAGCGCATCAAGTAACCGGAAAACCCTGTCGCGGTGATTGGCCGCGACAGGGCGGTTTGCGCTAGTACCCTCTCCCTGCTTGCCGGATAATCAGGCCCTGTTTGCTTAACCGGCTCGACCATGACCGAACTGCTTGTCGCCCTTCTCTGCGCTGCCCTGATCAGCCAATACCTGCTGCGTGTTGCGCTGCCTGGGGATCCGCCTTTGGAACGACGGCGGGTGCATGCCCTGGGGTTGGCGACTACACTCTTGGTCGCCCTCAGCGGCGCTTTCAGCTACCTGGTTGTTCACTTTGTGTTGCAACCCTTGGCGCTGGACGCTGTATGGCTGTTTGCTTATGTGCCGGTGGCGTTCTTGTTGAGCCAGCCATTGCTGACGGTACTTTCCCGCCGCGTGCCCGCACTGCCCTTCGACGGGTTGTGGCTGCCGCTGCTGGCGAACGCCGGCGTGCTCAGCGTGGTATTCCTGGGCCCTGGCAATACCACCCAACTGATCTATAGCCTGGGCATCGGCCCGGCATTCTGGCTGACCCTCAGCCTGTTCAACGATTTGCGCCAGCGCATAGACCACAACGATATCCCCCAGCCCTTCAAAGGCCTGCCCGTGGACCTGTTCAGTGCCGGGCTGATGGCCGTGGCGTTGCTGGGCTTAAACGCAATGATCAAACCATGAGCCTGATTCAACGTATCGACGCCCTGCTGCCCCAGACCCAATGCGGCAAATGCGGGCACCCTGGTTGCAGACCCTACGCCGAAGGCATCGCCCGGGGTGAGGCTATCAACAAGTGCCCGCCAGGCGGCACGGAAACCATCGCCGAGCTGGCGCAGCTGTTGAACCTGGCGCCCCTGGAGCTGGACAGCACCCGTGGTGAAGCCCCCGCGCAGATTGCCTTTATCCGTGAGGCCGAGTGCATCGGTTGCACCAAGTGCATCCAGGCTTGCCCGGTGGATGCGATTGTCGGCGCGGCCAAGTTGATGCACACCGTGATCGTGGATGAATGCACCGGTTGCGACTTGTGTGTCGCGCCCTGTCCGGTGGACTGCATCGACATGCTGCCCTTGCCGCTGGCCACGGTGCTGCCAATTGTCGCGGGCTATGCCAGCACCGCCGAGGAGCGCCAAGAGCGCGGGACCAAGCGTGATCGCGCCCGCCGCCGCTTCGAGCAACGCAACGCCAGGCTGCAACGCGAGGAAGAGCACAAGCTGGCAGAACGCCTGGCCCGCAGTAAACGCCCGGCCCCCAGCGCAGAGAGCAACGGCGACCCGCTGCAGGCTGCCATCGAGCGCGTGCGCGCGCAAAAAGACGCCGACATCGACGCCGCGCTAAAAAAGGCCAAGATCAACCTGGCGATGAGCCGGGCGCAACTGCATAAATCCCTGAAAGCCTTCGGCCATCCGCCGACCTTTGAGCAACAGTCGCAGTTGATCATCCTGCAACAGCAATTTGAATCCGCCGAACAGGTATTGGCCGCCCTTGAAACCAACGCCCCCGCTGTTGTGATCCCCCAGGCCAATAAAGATCCAGCGCTCAAACGCGCCAAAATCCAGTTGGCCATGCGTCGCGCCGAGCTGAAAAAAGCCCAGGACGCGCTTGCCGATGCCGAACAACTGGCCGCCCTGGGCGCAGCCCTGGCCGACGCTGAACAAGCCTTGCATGCGGCCGAAGAAGCCTCCGAGCAGCCCAGGCCTGATTTGCAACGTGTCGAGAAACGGCCCATCGACAGCCAACTGCGCCAATTGAAGACCGCCCTGGCCTATGCCCGCGCCGACCTGAACAAACTCGAACGCCAGCCCGCCAGCAGTACCAACGCGTTAATGGACGCCAGACAACGCCTGGCTGACGCTCAGCGGTTGGTGGATGAACATGTCGGGGCCTGACGTTGTTGAGCGCCAGCAACAGGCCATGCAGCGCCTGTTGATGGCGGTAACGCCCGGCGTGCTGGTGCTGTTCTGGCTGTATGGCTGGGGCGTGTTGATCAATCTGTTGCTGGCCGGCACCTGTGCCTGGGCCGTCGAAGCCGGGGTGCGCCGGTTGCGCGGCCAGGGCGGTGGCGACCTCAGTGGCCTGGTCAGCGCGGTCCTGCTGGCCCTGGCGCTGCCACCTTACTGCCCGTGGTGGCTATGCGTGGGCGCTGTGAGCAGTGGATTGCTGCTGGGCAAACATCTGTATGGCGGCAAGCAGAACCCCTTCAACCCGGCCATGCTCGGTTATGCGCTGATGCTGCTGGCCTTTCCCCAGCCAATGACCCATTGGCCGGCATCCCACGGCCTGGACCTGCTGGCCGGCCTGCAACAGGTGTTCGGCCTGCACGGCGAGACCGCCGATGCCTGGGCCCGGGCCACGGCGCTGGATACGTTGCGCATCAATAACAGCCTGACCATTGATGAACTGTTTGCCAGCAACCCGGCGTTCGGCCAGATCGGCGGCACAGGCAGCGAGTGGGTAAACCTGGCGTTTCTCGCCGGCGGCGTCTTTTTACTGCAGCAACGGGTATTCAGTTGGCATGCGCCGGTGGGCATGCTCGCCAGCCTGTTTGTCATCAGCCTGCTGGGCTGGAACGGCTCGGGCTCGGACTCCAATGGCTCGCCGCTGTTTCACCTGCTGACCGGGGCCACCATGCTCGGGGCCTTCTTTATCATCACCGAACCGGTGTCGGGCGCGAAAAGTGCGCGGGCACGCTTGCTGTTTGGGGTGGGCGTGGGGCTGCTGACCTACCTGATCCGCACCTGGGGCAGCTACCCGGATGGCGTGGCGTTCGCCGTACTGATGATGAACCTCGCGGTGCCGACCCTGGAGCGCTGGGCACGGCCGCAGGCGGTGAAGGCATGACGCGCACCTGGCAAGCCTTGATCGTGCTGTTGATCGCCGTCGGCGCGGTGGGCCTGACCGTTGGCCTGCAACAGCTGACGACCAAGCCCATTGCCGCGCAGCAGCGTGAGATGCAAAGTCGGGCGTTGCTGGATGTACTGCCCGCTGGCAGTTATGACAATCACCCCCTGGAGCGCCCGCTGGGTATCGCCTCGGAAATGCTGGATAACAGTCAACTGCTGGGTGGTTACCTCGCGACCCTGGCCGGTAAACCCAGCGCCGTCGTGCTGCGCGCGCAGGTCGACGGTTACGGTGGACGTATCCAATTGCTGATTGCCATCGACCACAACGCCAAGCTGCTCGGGGTAAAGACCCTGGCCCACGCAGAAACCCCCACATTGGGCGGACCTATTGGCGAGCCCGGCAATCCCTGGCTTGCCTCGTTCAAAGGGTTGTCGCGGGAAAGTCCGCAGATATGGGCGCTGAAGAAAGACGGTGGCCAGTTCGACCAGATGGCGGGCGCGACCATCACCTCCCGCGCGGTGATTAACGCAACCCATGATGCCTTGCGGTATTTTGACGAACATCGTCAGGCGCTGCTGGAGACTGCCAGCCATGACTAAACCATTCGCCCTTGGCAGCCTGTTGCTGCTGCCTGCGCTGCTGGGTGTCAGCGCCACCCCGGCCGGCGCCGCTGCCTTCTGGGCCCTGTGGGTGCTGATCGTGACGCTGTATGGCTGGAGCTGCGCCTGGGTGCGTAATCGCCTCAGTGGCAATTGGCGGCTGATTGCCAATGTGTTGCTGGCCACCACCTGGGTCAGTTGCGCACACTTGGTGGCCCAGGCCCTGGCCTTTGGCCCGTCTATGGCCCTGGGAGCTTACCTGGGGTTAATTGGCGTGCAATGCGTATTGCTTGAACATGCCGGCCTGTTCGCCGCCAACCAGCGCAGGGCGCAGCTTCAGCTATTCACCGTTGCTACCGGGCTATTGGTTGCAATCACCCTCTCGCGCTTGTTACTCGGCAGCAGCATCGCCACCCTCGCCCCCACAGGGTTTATCCTGCTCGGGTTGTGGCTTGCCGGGTGGCAAGCCTGGACCCAACGCCGCAAACCAAACTGAAGGAACCGCTCGCCCCATGAATGCCGCAAAACGCCTGGAGATCTTTCGTCGGTTTCACGAGGACAACCCAGAACCCAAGACCGAGCTGGCCTACTCGTCGCCGTTCGAGCTGCTGATTGCGGTGATCCTGTCTGCGCAATCGACGGATGTAGGCGTCAACAAGGCCACGGCCAAGCTGTTTCCGGTGGCCAATACTCCAGCGGCGATCCATGCCCTGGGCGTGGAGGGGCTGTCGCAGTACATCAAGACCATTGGCCTGTATAACAGCAAGGCAAAAAACGTCATAGAAACCTGCCGACTGCTGGTCGAGTTGCATGGCGGCGAAGTGCCACAAACCCGGGAAGCACTTGAAGCTTTGCCCGGCGTGGGGCGCAAGACGGCCAATGTGGTGCTCAATACAGCGTTTCGCCAATTGACCATGGCGGTGGACACACATATTTTCCGCGTGAGTAACCGCACAGGGATCGCACCGGGCAAGAATGTGGTGGAGGTGGAGAAAAGACTGATGAAATTTGTGCCAAAGCCTTACCTGCTGGACTCCCACCACTGGTTGATTCTGCACGGCCGTTATGTGTGCCAGGCCCGCAAGCCGCGTTGTGGCAGCTGTCGCATCGAGGATCTGTGTGAATACAAGGAAAAGACGTCTGACGATTGAGCCGTCATTGCTTTTATTGATGAGTCGATTGAAAAAATCTTTTTTACCCGGTGCGCAATTGCCGATATAAGGAGCGCCAACGGCAGTCTTAGCCTGGAGTTAACCTTATGAGCACTGGCAAAGAACAACTGGATGTAGAAGATGACTTTGTGGCAACGGACACTGACGAAGTAGCCGAGGCGCCTGTAGAAGTGGCCAAGACCAATTTGAGCAAACGCCGCACCATCGACAATCTTCTGGAAGAGCGACGCCTGCAAAAACAGTTGGCCGATTACGATTTCGATCTCTAGCCAAACGATCACACAGAAGCCTCCGCCATGGAGGCTTTTCCTGCCTGTTGCTCCCTGCTTCTTAAACCAGGCCGTTGCGCTGAGCGAGCTCGATCAGGTCCACCAGGGACCGGGCATTGAGCTTGAGCAGCAGACGCGTCTTGTAGGTACTCACCGTCTTGTTGCTGAGGAACATGCCGTCGGCGATTTCTTTGTTGGTTTTTCCCTGGGCCAACTGCTGTAGCACCATCATCTCCCGGCCTGAGAGCCGTTCGACCATATCCGCCTCGCTGGTATTGCCCTGGGTGGACCGCACCGAGTTGAGTGCCTGGTTGGGGAAATAGCTGTAGCCAGACAGCACGGCCTTGATTGCGCTCAGCAGCTCGGTAAGGTCCTGCTGCTTGCACACATAGCCCGCCGCCCCCGCCTGCATGCAGCGCATGGAGAAGTGACCGGGAGCCTGGGAGGTCAGCACCAACACCTTGAAGGGTTGCGCCTGCTTTGTGGAAGACAGGCGACAAATAACTTCCAAACCGTCAAGTTTGGGAATTCCAATATCCAGGATGACAATATCCGGCATATGCTCCCGCGCTAGTTGTAACGCGTCGACTCCGTTATCGGTCTCTGCAACGACCTCATAACCATGACGTTCCATTAGCATGCGTACAGCAAGGCGAATGACGGGATGATCATCCACGATCAGCACTTTATTCATGGGCAAGTCCAATTTCGCTGTTCGAATTATTCAGAGCCAGCACAATAGCCTAGTCGTTTCCTCCTTGGCATAGCACTCCCCCCCAAGTAACGACAAGCAGAGACCCAACCCACAAAGTTATGAGAATAGACCTACAAAAAAACGCCTATATGGATGTGCCGGTTATTGTTCAGCCTTTCAGAACTTTCCGTGGGCAAACATATTTTGAGCAAAAAAAGCACCGTTTACCCTAGAAAAGTAAACATGACGCACGCCATTTTCAGGAAATGCCCCTTGCACGGGCCAGACCTGCGTGCCTTGACGCGGCCATTGCCCCTGCAAAAAAGTTCCCTCGGTGCAACAGTCACTAACAACACTTGGAATTATCTGACAGATATTTCCACAAATAAAATAGAACTCCATCTCTTTCCTACTAAACAACCGAATGATTTTAAACACAAACAAGGCTGCATGCCTGAAGCACCAACTTCCCGACACAAAAAAACAAAAGCAAAACTAATAAACAGCAACACCCCAAACACATCGGCAAGACATTAAACACGGATAAACAAAACCCGGACCTCCTGAATGACGGACAAAAAAATGGCCCCTTTTTCAAGGGGCCACTATTTATGTCGCTTCAGGTACTTCAGAACAACTTGCGGCCCTTGTTGGCCGCAATGCGCATGCGCAGTGCGTTGAGCTTGATGAAGCCAGCAGCGTCAGCCTGGTTGTAGGCACCGCCATCTTCTTCAAAGGTCGCGATATTGGCATCGAACAGCGACTCATCGGACTTGCGGCCGGTGACGATCACGTTGCCCTTGTACAGCTTCAGGCGCACCACACCGTTCACATGGACCTGGGAGGCGTCGATCATCTGCTGCAGCATCAGACGCTCAGGGCTCCACCAGTAACCGGTGTAGATCAGGCTGGCGTATTTAGGCATCAGCTCGTCTTTGAGGTGAGCCACTTCACGGTCCAGGGTGATGGACTCGATGGCGCGGTGAGCGCGCAGCATGATGGTGCCGCCCGGGGTTTCGTAGCAGCCACGGGACTTCATCCCCACGTAGCGGTTTTCGACGATGTCCAGACGGCCGATACCGTGCTCGCCACCGATACGGTTGAGGGTCGCCAGTACGGTGGCCGGGGTCATTTCGACGCCGTCCAGCGCGACGATGTCGCCGTTGCGGTAGGTCAGTTCCAGGTACTGCGGCTTGTCAGGAGCGTTCTCCGGGGAGACGGTCCATTTCCACATGTCTTCTTCGTGCTCGGTCCAGGTGTCTTCCAGCACGCCGCCTTCATAGGAGATGTGCAGGAGGTTGGCGTCCATCGAGTACGGGGACTTCTTCTTGCCATGGCGTTCGATCGGGATGGCGTGCTTTTCAGCGTAATCCATCAGTTTTTCACGGGACAGCAGGTCCCATTCACGCCAAGGAGCAATCACTTTCACGCCAGGCTTCAGGGCATAGGCGCCCAGTTCGAAACGCACCTGGTCGTTGCCTTTGCCGGTGGCGCCATGGGAAATGGCGTCAGCGCCGGTTTCGTTGGCGATTTCGATCAGGCGCTTGGCAATCAGCGGACGTGCGATGGAAGTACCCAGCAGGTACTCGCCTTCGTAGACGGTGTTGGCGCGGAACATCGGGAAAACGAAATCGCGGACGAATTCTTCGCGCAGGTCGTCAATGTAGATCTCTTTGACGCCCATGGCTTGCGCCTTGGCTCGTGCAGGTTCGACCTCTTCGCCCTGACCCAGGTCAGCGGTAAAGGTCACCACTTCACAGTTATAAGTATCCTGCAGCCACTTGAGGATCACCGAAGTGTCCAGGCCGCCGGAATACGCGAGAACGACCTTGTTTACGTCGGCCATGCCATCACTCCACGGGGTTTTACGGAAAGGCGTCGATTCTACCGATCAAAACCGTGAAATTACAGGGGCGCGACAGCAAATGAAGATAAAGCGACAGATTATGTCGGGCGAGCGACGAATGGCCGATGCCTACGAGGTCGCCGCCGCATTCGCCGGGGCGGTGGCCTGGGGTGCCGGTTTCTCGGGGGCTGGCACCCGGTCGAGATGGATATTCACCCGCCGGTTCTTCGCCCGGTTGGCCGGGTTGGTATTGGGCACCAGCGGATAGCGCTCGCCGTGGAAGCGCAGGACGATCTGCGATTCGGGAATGCCATTGGCCTTGAAGAAGTCCATCACCGCCAGGCCTCGACGCCGGGACAGGTCGCGATTGGTCAGGCGATTGCCGCTGTTATCCGAATGGCCGTCCAGTTCGATATGGTTGACCGTAGGGTCGGCCTTGATGAACTCAAGCATGACCAACAGCTTGGCCTTGGCCGCCGGGTCGAGGTCGATACCGCCACCCGGAAAGCCGACTTCAGCCTGTTTGACCTGCTCGAAATTCATCGGCAGCAATTTCGCAGTACATAACTGGTAATCGCTGTAGGCCTTGTTGAAGCGCACCGGCAGCAAGCGGATTTCCGAATAGCCGCCATCCCGGGAATAGTGGCGCACAGTCGGGCTGCGGCCATCGAGCAAGCCATTGAACAGGCGCCCGGCCTGGGCCTGGGAGCTGTTGAACAGCACATCGCCGCTGCCCGCACGCACCGCACCGAGGTTGATATCACCGCGCCCCGGCTGCCACGGCGCCGCCGCCGCCAAGAGTGTTGCGGAGCCGACGCCCAGCGCGCTGTTGTAGGCCTTCAAGCGAAATGTCGCCTGCTCGCCGGCCCGGCGCACGAACTCACCCGAACCAAAATCGGCGATCGGCTGGCTCAAGCGGCACTCGAACTTGTCGCCTTCCACCTTCCACTCGATATTTTCCAGGCGCGTCTGGAAGGTCAGGGCCATCGCAGGCAGGCTGGCGAACACGCTGAGCAGGGCTAGATATTGCTGGCGCACGGGCGGCTCCACTGGTTTCTACAACACAACAAGGCGTCATACATCGTTAAGGCATACCCAGGGATATCGGTCGCGCCCTGCAAAACTTGATAGCGAGTGCCTGCAAGAGTCTTTTCCGGTAGCATTCCCACCAGATTGACCCGCCTGGAATCCCCAATGTCCGACCGCCTGACCCTGCTGCGTCCCGACGACTGGCATATTCATCTTCGCGATGGTGCTGCGTTGCCCCAAACCGTGGCTGATGTAGCGCGCACGTTTGGCCGTGCCATCATCATGCCTAACCTGGTACCTCCGGTGCGCAATGCCGCAGAAGCCGACGCCTATCGCCAGCGCATCCTCGCTGCACGACCGGCCGGCAGCCGCTTTGAACCGTTGATGGTGCTCTACCTGACCGACCGCACCCAGCCCGCAGAAATCCGCGAGGCCAAGGCCAGCGGTTACGTGCATGCCGCCAAGCTGTACCCGGCCGGCGCCACGACCAACTCCGACTCCGGCGTGACCAGTATCGACAAGATCCTGCCCGCCATCGAAGCCATGGCCGAAGTGGGCATGCCGCTGCTGATCCACGGTGAAGTCACCCGTGGTGATGTCGATGTGTTCGATCGCGAGAAGATCTTCATCGACGAACACATGCGCCGTGTGGTCGAGCTGTTCCCGACCCTCAAGGTGGTGTTCGAGCACATCACCACTGCCGACGCCGTGCAATTCGTCACCGAGGCTTCGGCCAACGTTGGCGCGACCATCACCGCGCATCACCTGCTGTACAACCGCAACCACATGCTGGTGGGCGGGATCCGGCCGCACTTCTATTGCCTGCCGATCCTCAAGCGCAACACCCACCAGGAGGCACTGCTCGATGCCGCCACCAGTGGCAATGCGAAGTTCTTCCTCGGTACCGACTCGGCCCCCCACGCCCAGCACGCCAAGGAAGCTGCCTGCGGCTGTGCCGGCTGTTACACCGCCTATGCGGCGATCGAGCTGTACGCCGAGGCTTTCGAGGCACGCAACGCCCTGGACAAACTCGAGGCCTTCGCCAGCCTCAATGGCCCGCGCTTCTACGGCCTGCCGGCGAATACCGACCGCATTACCCTGGTCCGTGAAGACTGGACCGCCCCCACCAGCCTGCCATTTGGCGAGCTGACCGTTATCCCGCTGCGCGCCGGTGAAACACTGCGCTGGCGCCTGCTGGAGGAACACACGTGAGTGAAGACCATTACGACGACGAACAGGAACACAGTGGCGGCGGTTCGCGCCACCCGATGGCCGAGCGTTTTCGCGGCTATCTGCCTGTCGTTATCGACGTAGAAACCGGCGGTTTCAATTGCGCCACCGATGCACTGCTGGAAATTGCCGCGACTACCATCGGCATGGACGAACAGGGCTTTGTGTATCCAGAACACACCCATTTCTTCCGCGTCGAGCCTTTTGAAGGTGCCAACATCGAAGCGGCGGCCCTGGAGTTCACCGGAATCAAGCTCGACCATCCGTTGCGCATGGCCGTCAGCGAAGAAGCGGCATTGACCGACATCTTCCGTGGCGTTCGCAAGGCCCTGAAGGCCAACGGCTGCAAACGCGCGATCCTGGTCGGCCACAACAGCAGTTTCGACCTGGGCTTCCTCAACGCCGCCGTGGCGCGCCTGGACATGAAGCGCAACCCGTTCCACCCGTTCTCCAGCTTCGACACCGCGACCCTGGCTGGCCTGGCTTATGGCCAGACCGTACTGGCCAAGGCATGCCAGGCAGCCGGTATCGACTTCGACGGTCGTGAAGCCCACTCGGCTCGCTACGACACCGAGAAGACTGCCGATCTGTTCTGCGGCATCGTCAACCGCTGGAAGCAGATGGGCGGCTGGGAAGATTTCAGCGACTGATCAGGTCGCTAAATCCCACGCATAAAAAAACCGGCCCTCTCAGGCCGGTTTTTTTTTACCACGAATCTGGCTTACAGCTTGCCAGCGTTCTCGGTCAGGTAAGCCGCAACGCCTTCTGGCGAAGCGTTCATGCCTTTGTCGCCTTTTTTCCAGTTGGCTGGGCAGACTTCGCCGTGCTCTTCGTGGAATTGCAGAGCGTCGACCAGGCGGATCAGCTCTTCCATGTTACGGCCCAGCGGCAGGTCGTTGATGATCTGCGAGCGCACAACGCCCTTGTCGTCGATCAGGAACGCGCCACGGAAAGCCACGCCGCCTTCGGACTCAACGTCGTAGGCCTTGGCGATGTCGTGCTTCATGTCGGCAGCCATGGTGTATTTGACTTTGCCGATGCCGCCATCATTGATGGCAGTGTTGCGCCAGGCGTTGTGGGTGAAATGGGAGTCGATGGACACGGCAACCACTTCAACGTTGCGTGCCTTGAAGTCGTCCATACGGTGATCCAGGGCGATCAGCTCGGATGGGCAGACGAAAGTGAAGTCCAGCGGGTAGAAGAACACCAGGCCGTATTTGCCTTTGATGGCTTCAGACAGCTTGAAGCTGTCAACGATTTCGCCATTGCCGAGGACGGCAGGTACGTCGAAATCCGGGGCTTGTTTGCCGACGAGTACGCTCATTGGTTATCTCCTGATGGTAATTGAAGTAAATGGACCGCCCCTGAGTCTGCCGTGAATTGACGACAGGCCTGTGACGCGATCACGCTTCGTAAAGACCGACCATCATACCTGAAAAAAGCCGTTCGTCAGTGAGGGGCCCACGGCGGGCAAAGGTTTGAGAAAGCACTTTGACAATCATTCTCGTTAACATTAAGATCCATCGCACTTAAGCCTTAAACCGCGATGGTTCTCCCTTATGTATGTCTGCCTCTGCACTGGCGTCACCGACGGACAAATCCGCGAAGCGATCTATGAAGGTTGCTGCAGCTACAAGGAAGTGCGTGAAACCACCGGCGTTGCCAGCCAATGTGGCAAATGTGCCTGCCTTGCCAAGCAAGTGGTACGGGAAACCCTGACATCGCTGCAAACAGCCCAGGCCGCGATCCCCTACTCGGCAGAATTTACACACGCCTGAAGTGGCGTGTTTTAAAGAACCGGACTTAGCGTCCGGTTTTTTTATGCCTGTAATTCAAATAGTTAGCGCCAAGACGCGGAACACAAACATTCTTATTCCGATTAATTTTCATTTATTATTCAATAACTTAGGTTTGACACTAGTAGTTGTGCAGCTCAAACTCCGCCTTATATACAACGAATACAGGGCAGGACCCCAATCATGAAAGGCGACATCTCAGTCATCCAGCAACTCAACAAAATCCTTGCCAATGAACTGGTCGCGATCAATCAGTATTTCCTGCATGCACGCATGTATGACGATTGGGGCCTGGAAAAGCTCGGCAAGCGTGAGTACAAAGAGTCGATCAAGGCCATGAAGGACGCAGACGCGCTGATCAAGCGCATCCTGTTCCTCGAAGGCCTGCCGAACGTCCAGGACCTGGGCAAGCTGAACATCGGCGAGCACACCCTGGAAATGCTCAACAGCGATGTGGGCTTCGAGCGCAAGAGCCATGCCGACCTCAAGGCCGCCATTGCACATTGCGAGACCAAGGGCGACTTCGGCAGCCGCGAACTGCTGGAGGATATCCTCGAAGACCAGGAAGAGCATATCGACTGGCTGGAAACCCAGATCGGCCTGATCGACAAAGTGACCCTGGAAAACTACCTGCAATCGCAGATGGGTGAATAACCGCGCCAACAGGCACAAAAAAGCCCCGCTCTCGAATGAGACGCGGGGCTTTTTATTGCGCGCGAATTACGCTTCGGTCTTGGCCGCTGCTTTTTCAGCTGCGTCCTTGATCAGCGCTTGCAGCGAACCATCAGCCGCCATTTCGGTGATGATGTCGCTACCGCCGACCAGCTCACCGGCCACCCAAAGTTGTGGGAAAGTAGGCCAGTTGGCGTACTTCGGCAGGTTGGCGCGGATTTCCGGGTTTTGCAGGATATCGACGTAAGCGAACTTTTCGCCACACTGCATGACGGCCTGGGAGGCCTTCGCGGAGAAGCCGCACTGCGGGGCATTCGGTGCGCCCTTCATGTAAAGCAGAATGGTGTTGTTAGCAATCTGCTCTTTAATCGTTTCGATGATATCCATGGAACACCTCGGCTGGAACTTTGCGACTCACAGGTCGGCACGGTGGCGCATTGTAACGCAAAATCCCAGCGTGGTGCTCGGGCTCCCCGACAGACTCACTGCGTCACGCCGCCGCGACCTGCACCGGCACGCCGTTCAACGCCGCGTTACCTGACAGTTCGTCCAACTGACGCTCATCCGTCAGGTCGTTGGCACTCGCCCCCGGCTGCGCGCTGGCAATACTCATCTGCACACCCGGCCGGTCATGACCCCAGCCGTGGGGCAGGCTGACCACGCCGGGCATCATCTCCAGGCTGGCCAGTACGTGCACCTCGATCATGCCGATCCGCGAACTGACCCGCACGCGCTGGCCGTCACTCAGTTGGCGACTGGCGAGGTCATCCGGGTGCATCAGCAACTGATGCCGCGGCTTGCCCTTCACCAGTCGGTGATAGTTATGCATCCACGAATTGTTGCTGCGCACGTGCCGGCGGCCGATCAGCAGCAACTCATCAACCTTGGGCAACGGCAATGCGGCAAACCGCGCCAGGTCCGCGAGGATCACTGCTGGCGCCGCCTGCACCCGACCATTGGCGGTTTTCAAGCGTCCCGCCAGGTTGGCCTTCAGCGGTCCCAGGTCCAGGCCATGGGGATGCTCGGCCAGCATCGCCACCGACAGCTTGTGCGAGGAAGCATCGCCATAGGCCCCGGCCCGCAGGCCCAGGTCAATCATCTGCGCCGGCGCCAGGGTTGGCTTGAGCGGGTTGCCAGTGCGGGCCGCAAACGCCTGGGCCAGGCCGACAAAAATCTCCCAGTCGTGCAACGCGCCCTCGGGCTTGGGCAGGATCGCCCGGTTGAAGCGCGTGACGTTACGCACCGCAAACATATTGAAGGTGGTGTCGTAGTGATCGTTTTCCAGGGCCGAGGTCGATGGCAGGATCAGGTCGGCATAGCGCGTGGTTTCGTTGATATACAGGTCCACGCTGACCATGAACTCCAGACCGTCCAGGGCCTGCTCCAATTGGCGTCCGTTGGGGGTGGACAACACCGGGTTGCCGGCCACTGTCACCAGCGCACGGATTTGTCCTTCGCCCTCGGTGAGCATTTCTTCGGCCAAGGCCGACACCGGCAGCTCGCCGCTGTATTCGGGACGCCCGGACACCCGGCTCTGCCAACGGTTGAAGTGCCCACCAGACGTGGCGGCCACCAGGTCCACCGCTGGTTCGGTGCACAATGCGCCCCCGACCCGGTCCAGATTACCGGTGACCAGGTTGATCAACTGCACCAGCCAGTGGCAAAGGGTACCGAACGCCTGGGTCGATACCCCCATCCGCCCATAGCAGACCGCCTTGTCTGCCGCCGCAAAATCCCGCGCCAACTGGCGGATCTGCTCGGCCGGCACCGCGCAGTGGGCGCTCATGGCCTCGGCGGTAAAACCTGCGACGGCCCGGCGCACCTCCTCCAGGCCGTCCACCGGCAAGTGGCTGTCGCGGGTCAGGTGCTCACTAAACAATGTGTTGAGTAGCCCGAACAGCAACGCCGCATCCCCGCCGGGGCGCACAAACAGGTGCTGGTCGGCCATGGCCGCCGTTTCACTGCGTCGGGGGTCGACCACCACCACTTTGCCGCCCCGTGCCTGAATGGCCTTCAGACGTTTCTCCACGTCCGGCACGGTCATGATGCTGCCATTGGAGGCCAGTGGATTGCCGCCCAGAATCAACATGAAGTCGGTCTGGTCGATATCCGGGATGGGCAGCAACAGGCCATGGCCGTACATCAGGTGGCTGGTGAGGTGATGGGGCAGTTGGTCTACCGACGTCGCGGAGAAGCGATTGCGCGTCTTCAACTGCCCGAGGAAGTAGTTGCTGTGGGTCATCAAGCCGTAGTTATGCACACTGGGATTGCCCTGGTACACCGCCACCGCATTCTGCCCATGCCGCGCCTGGATCCCCGCCAGCCGTTCGGCCACCAGGGCGAAGGCCTCGTCCCAGGGGATCGGCTGCCACTCGCTGCCCACCCGCAACATCGGCTGGTGCAGGCGGTCGGGATCGTTCTGGATATCTTGTAGGGCCACGGCCTTGGGGCATATATGGCCACGGCTGAAGGTATCCTGGGCGTCCCCTTTGATCGAGGTGATGGCAATGCTGCCATCATCCGAAGTGGTGGTTTCCAGGGTCAGGCCGCAAATGGCTTCGCACAGGTGGCAGGCACGGTGATGGAGAGTCTTGGTCATGGCCAGTCTCTTTATTAGGGCTTTGGCCTGACTATGGGCTGCGCCCAGCGGCGGCACCAGCATCGTTCGCCCCGTGAATCAATGGGCATCAGGCCAGACCATGGGCAAGCATGAGCAAATGTTTCAGAAACCGCCCACACCGCCCCAGAAACCGACGCAACCTGGCCCGGGGCCGCCATCACACATTGCAAAAGGTCGCGGCGCCAGTGTACAAATGACCCGCTGCTGTCCGTAAACAGGCCTCAAAAGTGCAATTCCCGCCCCTTTGAACACCCCTAAAAAACCGTAGCCTATTGGTAAGACGCGACATTTAATGTCAATATCGCGCCTTCCCCTATTTCGTCGCCCCGTGCGGCTTTCGCCGCAGGTCTCGCCCGTTGTCACAATAAACAAGGCTTTGAGTATCTGCGGTCTGTTGCAAAAAGGTAGTTAATGATGAGCGCAAGGCACTTTCTCTCCCTGATGGATTGCACGCCCGAAGAGCTGGTCAGCGTGATCCGTCGAGGCATTGAGCTTAAAGACCTGCGTAATCGCGGCGTACTGTTCGAGCCTTTGAAAAACCGTGTACTCGGGATGATTTTCGAGAAGTCGTCCACCCGTACCCGCCTGTCCTTCGAAGCCGGCATGATCCAGCTCGGCGGCCAGGCGATTTTCCTGTCGCCTCGGGATACCCAACTGGGCCGTGGCGAGCCGATCAGCGATTGCGCCATCGTCATGTCACGCATGCTCGATGCGGTGATGATCCGTACCTTCGCCCACAGCACCCTGACTGAATTTGCCGCCAACTCGCGAGTGCCGGTGATCAACGGGCTGTCCGACGACCTGCATCCGTGCCAGTTGCTCGCCGATATGCAGACGTTCCTCGAACATCGCGGCTCGATCCAGGGCAAGACTGTGGCCTGGATCGGCGATGGCAACAATATGTGCAACAGCTATATAGAAGCGGCGATCCAGTTCGACTTCCACCTGCGCATCGCCTGCCCCGAGGGCTACGAGCCGAGCGCCGAATTCCTGGCCAAGGCCGACGCCCGCGTGCAAATCGTGCGTGACCCGAAAGACGCGGTGATCGGCGCGCACCTGGTGAGCACCGACGTCTGGACCTCCATGGGCCAGGAAGACGAGACCGCCAAGCGCCTGGCCCTGTTCGCGCCTTATCAAGTCACCCGTGAATTGCTCGACCTCGCCGCCCCGGATGCGCTGTTCATGCACTGCCTGCCGGCCCATCGCGGCGAAGAAATCAGCCTCGACCTGTTGGACGACCCGCGCTCCGTCGCCTGGGACCAGGCAGAAAACCGCCTGCATGCGCAGAAGGCCCTGCTGGAATTCCTGGTCCCACCGGCGTATCACCACGCATGAGCCAGCCACTTCTGCTGAACCTGCGCAATCTGGCATGCGGCTATCAGGACCAACGGGTGGTGCAGAATCTCAACCTGCACCTCAACGCTGGAGATATCGGTTGCCTGCTGGGCTCCTCGGGCTGTGGCAAGACCACCACCCTACGGGCGATTGCCGGGTTCGAGCCGGTGCACGAAGGCGAGATCAACCTGGCTGGCGAAGTGATCTCCAGCGCCGGCTTTACCCTGGCCCCGGAGAAGCGTCGCATTGGCATGGTGTTCCAGGACTACGCGCTGTTTCCACATCTGAGCGTGGCCGACAATATCGGCTTCGGCATTCGCAAACACCCGCACAAAGAGCGGGTGGTCGCCGAACTGCTGGAGCTGGTCAACCTGAAGAACCTGGGCAAGCGCTTCCCCCACGAACTGTCCGGTGGCCAACAACAGCGCGTGGCCCTGGCCCGTGCTCTGGCGCCGGAACCGCAATTGCTGTTGCTGGACGAGCCGTTCTCCAACCTCGACGGCGAACTGCGGCGCAAGCTCAGTCATGAAGTGCGCGACATCCTCAAGGCCCGTGGCACCAGTGCGATCCTGGTGACCCATGACCAGGAAGAAGCCTTTGCGGTGAGCGACCATGTCGGCGTGTTCAAGGAAGGCCGCCTGGAGCAGTGGGATACGCCCTACAACCTCTATCACGAACCGCTGACGCCCTACGTCGCGAGTTTTATTGGCCAGGGTTATTTCATCCGTGGCCAATTGAGCACTCCGGAGTCGGTCACTACCGAACTGGGCGAGCTGCGCGGCAATCGTGCCTATACCTGGCCAACCGGCTGCGCGGTGGATGTGTTGCTGCGCCCGGATGACATCGTGTATGCACCGGAAAGCCCGCTGAACGCGCTGATCGTCGGCAAGACCTTCCTGGGTGCCTCGACCCTGTACCGCCTGCAGTTGCCGACCGGCGCCCAGCTGGAGTCGATTTTCCCCAGCCATGCCGATCATCAGGTGGGTGTACACGTGGGGATCCGCGTGGCGGCCGAGCATCTGGTGTTGTTCCAGGCTTCGGGGAGCACGGCGGCGCAGATCCCGCAGGTGGAGTCCGGTGTGCGGCGCTACAGCACCGCCGGCTGAACAAACCGAGTCAAAAAGGTGGAAGCGGGCTTGTGTGGGAGCCGGGCTTGCCCGCGATGCAGGCGCCTCGGGCTGTCAGCTACAGCGAGGTGAGGCTATCGCAGGCAAGCCAGCTCCCACAGAGGCTGGCTCCCACATCTGACTCCACCGCTCTTGAAATCACGCCCGGCCAATCGGCGCAAATTTTCCCTGGGTATGCTCGGCCAACACCGCCGCCGCCAACTCCACTTCCAACCCTCTCCTGCCCGCGCTGACAAAAATTGTCGCAAAAGGCTCTGCGCTCACATCAATGAAGGTGCGCAAGCGCTTCTTCTGCCCCAGAGGGCTGATCCCGCCCAACAAATAACCGGTCGAGCGCTGCGCCGCCGCCGGGTCGGCCATCTCGACTTTCTTTACGCCCGCCGCGTGAGCCAGGGCCTTCAAATCAAGACTTCCGACGACCGGCACCACAGCCACCAATAATTCGCCTTTTTCGCTGCTGGCAAGCAACGTCTTGAACACCTGCGCCGGGTCGAGGCTCAACTTTTCCGCGGCCTCCAGGCCATAGGATGCCGCCTTGGGGTCATGTTCATAACTGTGGATGCGATGTTCGGCGCGAACTTTTTTCAACAAGTCCAATGCAGGTGTCATGGAGGCTCCAGGCTTGGGGAAAACGTGGAAAAACAGACCGCCGATTCTAGGACAAACCCGGGCAAAACGCTCTAGTGCAGGGGGTCGTGCGACGAATCCGCGCAGATCCTGGCCACGCTTGCCGCCAGCCCCGCCGATGGGTTGCCGAGATCATTCATCACGCGAATAGTTTGAAAATGACCGGCCGTTCACTTTCGACCTTTGACAGCGGCGTTTCTTGTCTATATTTTTTCGTTTCCGAATACTGTAAGAATCTATCCACAGTGTCCGAGCAGTAAGCCGTGAGCAGGATGGGGATCCTGACCACGGTGAAAATCGCGCATCGCCCGTTGCGGCACAGCGCCAGACAAGAAAAAAAATCGAGGTTTTCAATGACAACTGCTCTTCAACAGCCTTCACTTTCCAGCCAATGCATGGCCGAGTTCCTCGGCACCGCGCTGCTGATCTTCTTCGGTACCGGTTGCGTCGCTGCGCTCAAGGTCGCGGGTGCCAGCTTTGGCCTGTGGGAAATCAGCATCATCTGGGGGATCGGCGTGAGCATGGCGATCTACCTGAGCGCCGGCATTTCCGGGGCTCATCTCAATCCAGCCGTCAGCATCGCGCTGTGCATCTTTGCCGATTTCGACAAGCGCAAACTGCCCTTCTATATCATCGCCCAGGTTGCCGGCGCCTTTTGCTCCGCCGCGCTGGTCTACACGCTCTACAGCAACCTGTTTTTCGATTACGAACAAACTCACCAGATGGTTCGTGGCTCCGCAGCCAGCCTGGAACTGGCCTCGGTGTTCTCCACCTACCCGCACGCCCTGCTGAATACGGCCCAGGCGTTCCTGGTGGAAATGGTCATCACCGCGATCCTGATGGGCGTGATCATGGCCCTGACCGACGACAATAACGGCTTGCCCCGCGGCCCTCTGGCCCCGCTGTTGATCGGCTTGCTGATCGCCGTGATCGGCAGCGCCATGGGCCCGCTGACCGGGTTTGCGATGAATCCGGCTCGGGATTTCGGCCCCAAGCTGATGACCTTTTTCGCCGGTTGGGGTGAAATGGCTTTCACCGGCGGGCGCGATATTCCTTACTTCCTGATTCCGATCGTTGCACCGATTGTCGGTGCCTGCCTCGGCGCTGCGGCCTATCGCGGGTTGATTGCCCGCCATCTGCCCAACGCCGCAGCTGCTACAACTGATGCAGCCGAAACCGCCACCAGCGGCAACACCCGAACTTCTTGAAAGCGGTAGCCTGAGCCCTTCTGCCCCTTGCGGCCCAGGCTACTTACCCACTCCTTTTTTCCGTCCAAGGCAATCGACATGACCGACACACAGAATAAGAACTACATCATTGCCCTCGATCAGGGCACCACCAGTTCCCGGGCGATCATTTTTGATCGTGACGCCAACGTGGTGTGTACCGCCCAGCGTGAATTCGTCCAGCACTACCCGCAAGCCGGTTGGGTCGAGCATGACCCGATGGAAATCTTCGCCACCCAGAGCGCCGTGATGGTCGAGGCCCTGGCACAAGCCGGCTTGCACCATGACCAGGTCGCCGCCATCGGCATCACCAACCAGCGTGAAACCACCGTGGTCTGGGACAAGGTCACCGGCCGCCCGATCTACAACGCCATCGTCTGGCAGTGCCGGCGCAGCACCGAAATCTGCCAGCAGCTCAAGCGCGACGGCCATGAGCAATACATCAGCGACACCACCGGCCTGGTCACCGACCCGTACTTCTCCGGTACCAAGTTGAAGTGGATCCTCGACAACGTCGAAGGCAGCCGCGAACGCGCGCGCAATGGCGAGCTGCTGTTCGGCACCATCGACAGCTGGCTGATCTGGAAATTTACCGGCGGCAAGACCCACGTCACCGACTACACCAACGCTTCACGTACCATGCTCTTCAACATCCACACCCTGGAGTGGGATGCGAAGATGCTGGAGGTCCTGGACATCCCGCGCGAGATGCTGCCGGAAGTGAAGTCCTCCTCGGAAATCTATGGCCGCACCAAAAGCGGGATTGCCATCGGCGGCATTGCCGGCGACCAGCAAGCCGCCCTGTTCGGCCAGATGTGCGTTGAACCGGGCCAGGCGAAAAACACCTACGGCACCGGTTGCTTCCTGTTGATGAACACCGGCGACAAAGCGGTCAAATCCCAGCACGGCATGCTCACCACCATCGCCTGCGGCCCGCGTGGCGAAGTGGCTTACGCCCTCGAAGGCGCTGTGTTCAACGGTGGTTCCACCGTGCAGTGGCTGCGCGATGAGTTGAAGATCATCAATGACGCCCACGACACTGAATACTTCGCCAACAAGGTCAAAGACAGCAACGGCGTGTACCTGGTACCGGCGTTCACCGGTCTCGGCGCTCCGTACTGGGACCCCTACGCCCGTGGCGCGCTGTTCGGCCTGACCCGTGGCGTACGTGTCGATCACATTATTCGTGCAGCCCTCGAGTCGATTGCCTACCAGACCCGCGACGTGCTCGACGCCATGCAGCAGGACTCCGGCGAACGCCTCAAATCCCTGCGGGTGGACGGCGGCGCAGTGGCCAACAACTTCCTGATGCAGTTCCAGGCCGACATCCTCGGCACCCAGGTCGAGCGCCCGCAAATGCGCGAGACTACGGCGTTGGGCGCTGCCTACCTGGCCGGCCTGGCCTGTGGCTTCTGGGGCAGCCTGGATGAGCTGCGTGGCAAGGCAGTGATCGAACGCGAGTTCGAACCACAACTGGACGAGCCCGCCAAAGAAAAACTCTACGCCGGCTGGAAAAAAGCGGTCAGCCGCACCCGTGACTGGGAACCCCACGAAGGCGCTGAATAAGCCAAGCGTAGGACCCACATCGGGTTGTAACTGGCAGGGAGCAGATTCCTGCGTCATCATGGGCCACTTTTGTATGGCAGCCCACAGGACGCCCAATGAATCTGCCTCCCCGTCAGCAACAAATCCTCGAACTGGTCCGCGAACGCGGCTACGTCAGTATCGAGGAAATGGCGCAGTTGTTCGTTGTTACCCCGCAAACCATCCGCCGCGATATCAATCAGCTGGCCGACGCCAATCTGCTGCGTCGCTACCACGGCGGCGCCGCCTATGACTCCAGTGTCGAAAACACCGAGTACGCCATGCGTGCCGACCAGATGCGCGATGAAAAGCAGCGTATCGGCGAAGCCATTGCCGCACAGATCCCCGATCATGCCTCGCTGTTCATCAATATCGGTACCACCACCGAATCCATTGCCCGGGCGCTGCTCAACCACAGTCACCTGAAGATCATCACCAATAACCTCAACGTCGCCATGATGCTCAGCGCCAAGGACGACTTCGACGTGCTGCTGACCGGCGGCAATGTACGCCGTGACGGCGGCGTGGTGGGCCAGGCCAGCGTGGACTTCATCAACCAGTTCAAGGTCGACTTCGCCCTGGTGGGTATCAGCGGTATCGACGAGGACGGCAGCCTGCTGGACTTCGATTATCAGGAAGTGCGGGTTTCCCAGGCGATCATTGCCAACGCACGCAAGGTGATCCTGGCGGCGGACTCCAGCAAATTCGGGCGCAATGCCATGATTCGCCTGGGGCCGATCAGTTTGATTGATTGCCTGGTCACCGATCAGCAGCCGGTGCCGGCGCTGGTGCAGTTGTTGAGCCAGAACAAGATTCGTCTGGAAGTCGTCTGAGCGACCCCTGAGCTCGCTGGCGCAGGTCCAGGCGCCAGCGATGGCGGCCCAGAGGCTACAACTCTCTTGAGCCAGCATCCGGCTCAATGTTCACAATTTTTCCTTTTCCCGCCCTTCGATGAGTTTTTTCAATCGAAGTCAGCTGGCTGTGCCCGCGTTTATGAGCTACCATTTTCGCAAATGAACATTAATGTTCGAATTCCAATATTAAAAAAGATCGCGAGGCCAGCCGATGACCCCTTCTACCTTGCCTGCTCCACCCCTTGCCGAAGTCTATGATGTTGCCGTGATTGGCGGCGGGATCAATGGTGTAGGCATCGCGGCAGACGCAGCCGGTCGCGGCCTGTCGGTATTCCTTTGCGAAAAGGATGACTTGGCCAGCCACACCTCGTCTGCCAGCAGCAAGCTGATCCATGGCGGCCTGCGCTATCTTGAACATTACGAATTCCGCCTGGTGCGCGAAGCCCTGGCCGAACGCGAAGTGCTACTGGCCAAGGCCCCGCACATCGTCAAGCAGATGCGTTTTGTGTTGCCCCATCGCCCGCACCTGCGTCCGGCCTGGATGATCCGTGCCGGCCTGTTCCTGTACGACCACCTCGGCAAGCGCGAGAAACTTGCAGGCTCCAAAAGCCTGAAGTTCGGCGCCGACAGCCCGCTGAAAAGCGAAATCACCAAGGGCTTCGAATACTCCGATTGCTGGGTCGACGACGCGCGCCTGGTTGTACTCAACGCCATGGCCGCCCGGGAAAAGGGTGCACATATCCACACCCAGACCCGTTGCGTCAGCGCCCGTCGCAGCAAGGGCCTGTGGCACCTGCACCTGGAGCGCGCAGATGGCAGCCTGCTGTCGATCCGCGCCAAGGCTCTGGTGAACGCGGCCGGCCCATGGGTCGCCAAGTTCATCAAGGATGACCTCAAGCTCGATTCGCCGTATGGCATCCGCCTGATCCAGGGCAGCCACCTGATCGTGCCAAAACTGTACGAAGGCGCCCATGCGCACATCCTGCAGAACGAGGATGGGCGTATCGTCTTCACCATTCCGTACCTCAATCACCTGACCATCATCGGCACCACCGACCGTGAGTACACCGGCGACCCCGCGAAAGTGGCGATCACCGAAGGTGAAACGGACTACATGCTCAAGGTGGTCAACGCCCACTTCAAGCAGCAGTTGAGCCGCGACGATATCGTGCACACCTATTCCGGCGTGCGCCCGCTGTGCAACGACGAGTCGGATAACCCGTCGGCCATTACCCGCGACTACACCCTGGCACTGTCCGGCAGCGGCGAAGAAGCGCCGATCCTGTCGGTGTTCGGTGGCAAGCTGACCACTTACCGCAAGCTGGCCGAGTCGGCCCTGGCGCAACTGGCCCCCTACTTCCCGCATATCAAGCCGAGCTGGACCGCCAAGGCCAGCCTGCCCGGCGGTGAAGACATGAGCACGCCAGAAGCCCTGGCCACCGACATTCGCAGCAAGTTCGAGTGGATCCCCAGCGAAATCGCCCGCCGCTGGTCGACCACCTATGGCAGCCGCACCTGGCGCCTGCTCGAAGGCGTGCAATCGCTGGCCGACCTGGGCGAGCACCTGGGTGGCGGCCTGTACACCCGGGAAGTCGACTACCTGTGCGCCGAGGAATGGGCGACCCAGGCCTACGACATCCTGTGGCGGCGCACCAAACTCGGGCTGTTCACCACCCCCGAGGAGCAGGAAAACCTGCAGCGTTATTTGGTCAAGGTCGAACAGAACCGCAGCAAGATCGAAGCAGCCTGATGCATCCAGCCCCTGCGCCGAAAGGCCCAGGGGCTTTTTTATGAACGTCTTGATGTGAAATGCGATCAATGTGGGAGCTGGCTGGCCTGCAACAACGGGCGGTGATCGCCGGCAGCCAATGCCTACAGATTCGGTTTTCCGAACGTGGTAACGCCACCTATTCGGTTTGCCGGATTTAAACACCGGATAAACCTCGTCATATAAAGTTAATCGCCATATAAATCATACAGTTAGATTTTTAATCACAGTCTGGCACGACTCATGCTCTACACTTGGTACGTGTTTGTCTGAGATGCTTCAGGAGCCGTCACAGGCATTCGCTGTATCGAAAGAGCCGTCCAGGCTTCATAAAAAAAACAAATGTCGAGGAAGTATTGATGCGTATCGTTCCCCATATTTTGGGCGCAGCTATCGCTGCTGCTCTGATTAGCACTCCAGTCTTCGCCGCCGAACTGACCGGCACGCTGAAGAAAATCAAAGAGTCGGGCACCATCACCCTGGGCCACCGCGACGCCTCCATTCCGTTTTCCTACATTGCGGATGGTTCGGGCAAACCAGTGGGCTACTCCCACGACATTCAACTGGCCATCGTCAAAGCTGTCGAGAAAGACCTCGGCATGAAGGAAGGCGAGCTGAAGGTCAAATACAACCTGGTCACTTCGCAAACCCGTATCCCGCTGGTGCAGAACGGCACCGTGGACGTTGAGTGTGGTTCCACCACCAACAACGTTGAGCGTCAGCAGCAAGTCGACTTCTCCGTCGGCATCTTCGAAATCGGTACCCGTCTGCTGTCCAAAAAGGACTCGACCTACAAGGATTTCGCTGACCTCAAGGGCAAGAACGTCGTGACCACCGCCGGTACCACGTCCGAGCGCATCCTCAAGTCCATGAACGCTGACAAGCAGATGGGCATGAACGTCATCTCCGCCAAAGACCACGGTGAGTCCTTCCAGATGCTGGAAAGCGGCCGCGCCGTTGCCTTCATGATGGACGATGCGCTGCTGGCCGGTGAAATGGCCAAGGCCAAGAAGCCTACCGACTGGGCCGTGACCGGCACGCCGCAATCCTTCGAAATCTACGGCTGCATGGTTCGCAAAGGCGATGCACCGTTCAAGAAGGCTGTGGATGACGCTATCGTCGCTACCTACAAGTCTGGCGAAATCAACAACATCTACACCAAGTGGTTCAGCTCGCCGATCCCACCAAAAGGCCTGAACCTGATGTTCCCGATGAGCGACGAACTCAAGGCCCTGATCGCCAATCCGACCGACAAAGCAGCCGACGACAAAACGGCTGAAAAAAAGTCCTGATTCCGAACTAACCTTATCTCCTGAGGGAGCCAACCCTCCCTCAGGCGTCTGTTACTACCTGCTGGCATTATTATTTGGAACACTCGACCTGGCGGTTTCCGAGCCGATCGCGTGTGCCTGACGTTCACCGTCAGGCGGGAATGGATCTTCCCCAAGCGGGTGCTTGTACATCGATTGATTTCGGGGGAGACCCTAATGAATTACAACTGGGACTGGGGCGTATTCTTCAAGTCCACCGGCGTGGGCAGCGAGACCTATCTCGACTGGTTCATCTCCGGTTTGGGCTGGACCATCGCCATCGCCGTCGTGGCCTGGATCGTCGCCTTGCTGCTGGGCTCGATACTGGGTGTGATGCGCACGATGCCTAACCGCCTCGTAGCCGGCATCGCCACCTGCTATGTGGAACTGTTTCGTAACGTGCCACTGCTGGTACAGCTGTTCATCTGGTACTTCCTGGTGCCCGACCTGCTGCCGCAAAACCTGCAGGACTGGTACAAACAAGACTTGAACCCGACCACCTCGGCCTACCTGAGCGTTGTCGTGTGCCTGGGCCTGTTCACCGCCGCCCGCGTATGTGAACAAGTGCGTACCGGTATCCAGGCGCTGCCCCGTGGCCAGGAAGCCGCCGCGCGCGCCATGGGCTTCAGCCTGTCGCAGATCTACTGGAACGTGCTGCTGCCCCAGGCCTACCGGATCATCATTCCGCCGCTTACCTCGGAATTCCTCAACGTGTTCAAGAACTCCTCCGTGGCGTCCTTGATCGGCCTGATGGAACTGCTGGCGCAAACCAAGCAGACCGCCGAGTTCTCGGCCAACCTGTTTGAAGCCTTCACCCTGGCCACGCTGATCTACTTCACCCTGAACATGAGCCTGATGCTGCTGATGCGCCTGGTCGAGAAGAAAGTCGCTGTGCCCGGCCTGATTTCCGTGGGGGGCAAATAATGGAATTTGATTTCAGCGGCATTATCCCGGCCATGCCTGGCCTGTGGAACGGCATGGTCATGACCTTGAAGCTGATGGTCATGGGCGTGGTCGGCGGCATCATTCTCGGTACTATCCTGGCCTTGATGCGCCTGTCCTCCAGCAAACTGCTGTCCCGCGTGGCCGGCGCCTATGTGAACTACTTCCGCTCGATCCCGCTGCTGCTGGTGATCACCTGGTTCTACCTGGCAGTGCCGTTCGTGTTGCGCTGGATCACCGGCGAAGACACGCCAATCGGTGCGTTCACCTCCTGCGTCGTGGCCTTCATGATGTTCGAGGCGGCGTACTTCTGCGAAATCGTGCGGGCCGGCGTGCAGTCGATCCCCAAGGGCCAGATGGCTGCGGCACAAGCGATGGGCATGACCTACGGCCAGACCATGCGTCTGATCATCCTGCCCCAGGCGTTCCGCAAGATGACCCCGCTGCTGTTGCAGCAGAGCATCATCCTGTTCCAGGACACCTCGCTGGTCTACACCGTGGGCCTGGTGGATTTCCTCAACTCCGCCCGTTCCAACGGCGACATTATCGGCCGCTCCAATGAGTTCCTGATCTTTGCCGGTGTCGTCTACTTCATCATCAGCTTTGCCGCCTCGCTGCTGGTCAAGCGTCTGCAAAAAAGGTTTGCCGTATGATCTCTATCAAGAACATCAACAAGTGGTATGGCGACTTCCAGGTGCTGACCGATTGCAGCACCGAGGTCAAAAAAGGCGAAGTGATCGTGGTGTGTGGGCCGTCCGGCTCGGGCAAATCCACCCTGATCAAGTGCGTCAACGCCCTGGAACCGTTCCAGAAAGGTGACGTTGTGGTCGATGGCACCTCGATTGCCGACCCGAAGACCAACCTGCCGAAACTGCGCTCGCGCGTAGGCATGGTGTTCCAGCACTTCGAACTGTTCCCGCACATGACCATCACCGAAAACCTGACGGTTGCGCAGATCAAGGTGTTGGGCCGCAGCAAGGCAGAAGCCGAGAAGAAAGGCCTGCAATTGCTGGAGCGTGTAGGTCTGTCGGCACATAAGGACAAGCACCCGGGCCAACTGTCCGGCGGCCAGCAGCAGCGCGTGGCGATTGCCCGTGCTCTGGCAATGGACCCGATCGTCATGCTGTTCGACGAACCGACCTCGGCCCTGGACCCGGAGATGGTCAACGAAGTACTGGACGTGATGGTGCAACTGGCCCAGGAAGGCATGACCATGATGTGCGTGACCCACGAAATGGGTTTCGCCCGCAAAGTGGCCGACCGCGTGATCTTCATGGATGCCGGCAAGATCATCGAAGACTGCCCTAAAGAAGAGTTCTTCGGCGATATCAGCGCCCGTTCCGAACGTGCGCAGCACTTCCTCGAGAAAATCCTGCAGCACTAAGCACAACACAGCGTCCACTGTAGAAACCGGGCCCTGTGGGAGCGGGCTTGCCCACGATTGCGGCATATCAGTCAACCTATCGGTGGCTGACCTACCGTCATCGCGGGCAAGCCCGCCCCCACACCGGTCCAGGCAAGCGCTGGTTGACCCAAGGCATCTGTGATGAAATGCGACCCCACCCTCTATCGCGCCGCACCGCCATCCCTTGCCGTGAAGCCTCGTCTGATTCGCCAGCTGTTCCTGCCGCCCCTGATCATCCTGTTGATGATCGGGCTGGGTTTTATCGGCTTCTGGACCAGCGAGTACTACGGCATCCGGACCCTGGGCGAGAACGGCGAGCGCCAGTTGGAGCTGCATGCGCGCACGGTCGAGAGTGAGATCAGCAAGTACACCTACCTGCCCAGCCTGCTGGAGCTGGAATCCAGCGTCTCCAAATTGCTGGCCGACCCGAACCCGGAACACCGGCAAGCGGTCAACGAATACCTCGAAGGCCTGAACCGGCGCAGCCGCAGTCGGGCGATTTATGTGATGGACACCACCGGCCGCGTGATGGCCACCAGTAACTGGCGCGATGTCGACAGCTACCTCGGTGAAGACCTGTCGTTCCGCGCCTATTTCCAGAATGCCGTACGTGGCCAGCCGGGCCGTTTCTATGGCATCGGCAGCACCAATGGCGAGCCTGGCTACTACTTGGCCCACGGCCTGGAAGAACACGGCAAGATCATTGGTGTCGCAGTGGTCAAGGTGCGCCTCGAAGCGTTGGAAGAACGCTGGCAGCGCGCGCGCCTGGAAGCCTTTGTCAGCGACGAGAACGGCATCATCATCCTCTCCAGCGACCCGGCACGCCGGCTCAAGGCGGTGCGCCCGCTGAGCGACGATACCAAGGAGCGCCTGGCCCGCAGCCTGCAATATTACTGGGCGACCCTCAACGAACTGCAACCCCTGGCCCGCGAACAGCTCGACACTGGCACCGAAAAACTGACCTTCCCGGCCAACAGTGAAGTGGTGGCCGACGACCGGGAAGTCACCTACCTGGCCCAGACCCGGCCCCTGAACGACACACCGTGGAATTTCACCCTGCTCACCCCGCTCAACGACCTGCGCCAGGCCGCGATCAACCAGGGCATCCTCGTTGCGGTGGCCTTTGCCCTGGTGGCGTTCCTGCTGATTGCCTGGAATGAGCGGCGCAAGGTAATCGCCACACGCCTGGCCGCTCGCGAGGCCCTGCAGGAAGCCAACAACCAGCTGGAGCGGCGGATTGCCGAGCGCACCACCGACCTGCGCGCCAGCAACGAACGGCTCAAGGCGCAGATCCGCGAGCGGCGCCAGGCCGAAGAAACCCTGCGCCGGGCCCAGGACGAATTGGTCCAGGCCGGCAAATTAGCGGCCATCGGCCAGATGTCCACCAGCATCGCCCATGAACTGAACCAGCCGCTGGCGGCCCTGCGCACCTTGTCCGGCAATACCGTGCGCTTCCTCGAGCGCGGCGCCCTGGATACTGCCAGCACCAACCTCAAGACCATCAATGAACTGATCGACCGCATGGGACGCATCACCGCCAGCCTGCGCTCGTTTGCCCGGCGGGGTGACGACCAGGGCGAAGCCAGCCTGGGCAAGGCCGTGGATGCGGCATTTCAGGTTCTGGGCAGCCGCCTCGACAGCCTGCCGCTGACCGTACACCGTCAGTTCAGCCAGGCCATGTTGCAGATCGACCAGACGCGCCTGGAGCAAATCCTGGTCAACCTGATCGGCAACGCCCTGGACGCGATGCACGCCCAACCCGCCCCGCAGCTGTGGCTGGAAAGTGACATCAGCGAAGGCAAATACCGCCTGCGGGTGCGGGACAACGGGCATGGCATCGACCCTGAGACCCGCAAACATTTGTTCGAACCCTTTTTCACCACCAAACCCGGCGAGCAAGGCTTGGGCCTGGGCCTGACCCTGTCGGCCAGCCTTGCCGCAGCCACCGGCGGCAACCTGGCCGTCGAGCATCCGGCCGCTGGTGGTACAGCCTTTGTCCTGAGCCTGCCCCTGGCAGGCCATCAACCCGGCGAGTCGATATGAACAGCCAACCCAACACCGAGCTGACCGTGCTGATTGTCGAAGACGATCCCCATGTGTTGCTCGGCTGCCAGCAAGCCCTGGCCCTGGAAGATATTCCCAGCGTCGGCGTGGCCAGCGCTGAAGAGGCACTCAAGCGTGTCGGCGAGAATTTTGCCGGCATTGTGATCAGTGACATCCGCCTGCCCGGCATTGACGGCCTGGAGCTGTTGACCCGTCTCAAGGCCCTGGATAAAAGCCTGCCGGTGGTGCTGATCACCGGCCACGGCGATATTTCCATGGCAGTGGGCGCGATGCGCAACGGTGCCTATGACTTCATGGAGAAACCCTTTTCTCCGGAGCGCCTGGTGGACGTGGTGCGCCGCGCCCTCGAACAGCGTGGCCTGGCCCGGGAAGTCTGGGCGCTGCGCCGGCAACTGGCCGAACGTGACTCCCTGGAAGGCCGGATCATCGGGCGCTCGCCGGCGATGCAGAACCTGCGCGAGTTGATCGCCAACGTCGCCGACACCTCGGCCAACGTGCTGATCGAAGGCGAGACTGGCACCGGCAAAGAGTTGGTCGCCCGCTGTCTGCACGACTTTAGCCGCCGCCACGCCCACCAGTTCGTCGCCCTGAACTGCGGCGGCCTGCCGGAAAACCTGTTTGAGAGCGAGATTTTCGGCCACGAAGCCAACGCCTTTACCGGTGCGGGCAAACGGCGGATCGGCAAGATCGAGCATGCTCACGAAGGCACGCTGTTCCTCGACGAAGTGGAAAGCATGCCGATGAACCTGCAGATCAAACTGCTGCGGGTCTTGCAAGAGCGCACCCTGGAGCGCCTGGGTTCGAACCAGAGCGTGGCGGTGGATTGCCGGGTGATTGCCGCGACCAAGTCCGACCTCGACGACTTGAGCCGCGCCAACCAGTTCCGCAGCGACTTGTACTACCGCCTGAACGTGGTGACCCTGGAACTGCCGCCGCTGCGCGAGCGTCGCGAAGATATCCTGCAGTTGTTCGAACACTTTCTGCAGCAATCATCCCTGCGCTTCGACCGCATCGCCCCGGAGCTGGACAACCAGACCCTGTCCAGCCTGATGAGCCATGACTGGCCCGGCAACGTACGTGAACTGCGCAACGTCGCCGAACGTTTTGCCCTGGGCCTGCCCGCCTTCAAGAAAAGCGGCGCCAGCCCCGACAACCATGGCCTGGCCTTTACCGAAGCGGTGGAAGCCTTTGAACGCAACCTGCTCAGCGACGCCCTGCAACGCAGCGGCGGCAACCTGACCCAGGCCAGCCTGGAACTGGGAATGGCCAAGACCACCCTGTTCGACAAGGTCAAGAAATACGGCCTGAGCCATTAAGGAGTCATGCGTGGATTTAGTCTTCAAGGCCGCCCTCGGAGCGGCGGTGGTGTTGCTCCTGGCGGTGCTGGCCAAAACCAAGAACTATTACATCGCCGGCCTGGTGCCGCTGTTTCCGACTTTTGCACTGATCGCCCACTACATCGTCGGCAAGGGCCGCTCGGTGGACGACCTGAAGACCACCATTGTGTTCGGCATGTGGTCGATCATTCCGTACTTTGTGTACCTGGCGACGCTGTATGTGATGGTCGACCGCATGCGCCTGGAGGCCTCCCTGGCGGTGGCCGCAGTGGCGTGGCTGATGGCGGCGACGGTGCTGGTGAGTGTGTGGATTCGAATTCACGCCTGACACTCCACGGCTCCACTGTGGGAACTGGACCCACTCGGTACCCCCATAAAACCCAGTTGCCTGCATCGCAGCCTCGCTAAAGCTCGACAGCTCCCACATTTGATCCCTGTGATTCCCCAATTCCTTGTGGGAGCTGTCGAGCCCCGGCGAGGCTGCGATGGGATCGACTCGGTACACCTGAAAAACCCAGTTGCCTGCATCGCAGCCTCGCTAAAGCTCGACAGCTCCCACATTTGATCCCTGCGATTCCCCAATCCCTTGTGGGAGCTGTCGAGCCCCAGCGAGGCTGCGATGGGATCGACTCGGTACACCCATAAAACCCAGTTGCCTGCATCGCAGCCTCGCTAAAGCTCGACAGCTCCCACATTTGATCCCTGTGATTCCCCAATCCCTTGTGGGAGCTGTCGAGCCCTGGCGAGGCTGCGATGGGATCGACTCGGTACATCTGCAAAACCCAGCTGCCTGCATCGCAGCCTCGCTAAAGCTCGACAGCTCCCACATTTGATCCCTGTGATTCCCCAATCCCTTGTGGGAGCTGTCGAGCCCCGGCGAGGCTGCGATGGGATCGACTCGGTACACCTGTAAAACCCAGCTGCCTGCATCGCAGCCTCGCTAAAGCTCGACAGCTCCCACATTTGATCCCTGTGATTCCCCAATCCCTTGTGGGAGCTGTCGAGCCCCGGCGAGGCTGCGATGGGATCGACTCGGTACACCCATAAAACCCAGTTGCCTGCATCGCAGCCTCGCTAAAGCTCGACAGCTCCCACATTTGATCCCTGTGATTCCCCGATCCCTTGTGGGAGCTGTCGAGCCCTGGCGAGGCTGCGATGGGATCGACTCGGTACACCTGCAAAACCCTGCTGCCCGCATCGCAGCCTCACTAAAGCTCGACAGCTCCCACATTTGCTTATGTGTGGTTCCCAGGGCTCAGCGTACAATTTTGTCGATCTGGATCCCCAGCTTTTTCAAACGGTACCAGAAGCTGCGTTCGGAGATGCCAATCCGCGACGCCGCAGCCGCCTGTACGCCATTGCTCTCCTGCAAGGCCGCGAGGATGTAGGCTTTTTCCACCTCGGCCAGCGCCGCGTCCAGGTCCTGGGGCACGCCTGGGCCTTCGCTGAGGATTGTCGTCACATCCCGCTCGGTCGGCTGGGACGCGAACAGGTAGGCCGGCAGGTCGATATCTTCAATCACCGGGCTGGAGGCGACGATGGTCGCGCGCTCCACGCAGTTTTGCAGCTCGCGGATGTTCCCCGGCCAGTTGTAGGCGGCCATGGCCTGTAAGGCGTCGGGGCTGAAGCCGGTGATGCGTTTACCGGCGTTGGCACTCAGGCTGCGGGCAAAGTGGCGGGCCAGCGGGGCGATGTCTTCGACGCGCTCGCGCAATGCTGGCAGTGGGATCGGGAACACATTCAGGCGGTAGTAGAGGTCTTCGCGAAACTCCTTGTTCGCCACCGCTTCCAGCAGGTTCTTGTTGGTGGCGGCGATCACCCGCACGTCCACCTTGCGCTCACGCGGGTCGCCGACCGGCTCGATCACCCGTTCCTGCAAGGCGCGCAGGATCTTGGCCTGCAACGCCAGGGGCATATCCCCCACTTCGTCGAGAAACAGCGTGCCCTTGTCGGCCTGCATAAAGCGCCCTACCCGGTCGGCCACGGCGCCGGTAAACGCGCCCTTGCGATGGCCGAACATTTCGCTTTCCAGCAAGCCTTCGGGGATCGCGGCGCAGTTGACCGCCACAAAAGGCTTGTCTGCACGGTTGCCATGCTTGTGAATGGCGCGGGCGACCATTTCTTTGCCGGTGCCGCTTTCGCCGGTCAACAGGATGGTGGCGTTGCTTTCACGCACCGAATCCACCGCCTGCAACACTCGGCGAAACGCCGGGCTTTCCCCGACCAGGCTATCGAACTGGGCATGTTCATCGAGTTCGGCACGCAGCCGTGCGTTGTCGCGCATGATGTCGCGAAACTGCAAGGCCTTGGCCACGGTGATGTCCAGCTCGTCGATATCGAAGGGCTTGGCAATGTAGTCGTAGGCGCCGTTACGCATGGACTGCACGGCATTTTTCACGGTGCTGTAGGCCGTCATCACGATCACCGGCAATTGCGGGTAGCGCACCTTGATCTCAGCCAGCAGTTGCGGGCCGTCCATGCCGGGCATGCGCCAGTCGCTGATCACCAGGTCGATGTCCTCCTGCTCCAGCACCTTGAGCGCATGCAGGCCATTGCCGGCGATAAACACCTGGATATGGTTCTGGCTCAGGGCCGACGACAGCAAATCGCAGAGCTTGGGCTCGTCGTCGACCACCAATATGTTATGTGTCATGACTGTCCTCGTCGTCGCCGTCATCTTCACCGTTGGCCGGAATGTACAGGCTGAAGGTGGCGCCGGCATCTTTCTCGCTGGTGCATTCGATGCTGGCGTCGTGACTCTCCATGATTGAATAGACTTTCGCCAGGCCCAGGCCGGTGCCCGAGGCCTTGGTGGTAACAAAGGGGGTAAAGATCCGCTCGATCATTTCAGGGGGGATGCCCTGGCCGCTATCGCTGATGCTGATCACCGTGTAGTGATCGACACGGCTGATGCTCAAGGTCAGGCGCCCGCCCTGGGGCATGGCGTCGATGGCGTTGAGGATCAGGTTCAGGCACGCCTGCTTGAATTGCTTGGCGTCCACATACAGGGTCGCACCCGGCGCCTGGTCGTCGAGATGGGCGTCGATGGCGTGGCTGGCCAGCTCCGGCGCGCAGAAACCGAGGATTTCTTCCACCAGCGGCCGCGCCGGTTGCTGGCTGCGCAGCGGTTCGCTGGGCTTGGCGAAGTCGAGGAAATCGGTGATCAGGTCATTGATCCGGCTGACTTCGCTGATCACGTATTCCAGGTGGCGCTTGTCGGTCTCCGGCAGGTCCGTGCGACGGTGCAGCAGTTGGGTCGCGGTCTTGATGATGCCCAGCGGGTTGCGGATTTCATGGGCCAGGCCCATCGCCACTTCGCCCAGGGCATGCAGGCGGTCGCGGCGGCGCAGTTGGGCTTCGAGGTGATGCAACTCGCCCAGGCGCTCGGTCATATGGTTGAAGGTACTGCTCAATTGCGCCAGTTCGTCACCGCCGGTGACGGCCACGCGGTGCTGGTAGTTGCCGCTAATCACCGCGCTCACCCCCTGGGACAATTCGCGCAGTGGCCGGGTCAGGTGCCGGGAGACCAGCACACCGGCCCCCAGGGACAAAGCGGAACTGAGCAGGAAGATCAGCACAAACAGATTGCTCTGGTTCACCAGCCCCACCAGGCTGGTGTGGCGCAGCAGGCCGCTGAAGATCACGCCCTGTAACTCGCCGGTGTCATTGAAGATCGGCCAGTACAGGCCACTGTAGTTGCTGGTGAACTGTTCACTGGGCTGCTTGGTGCTGCGCAGCAGGGTTTCCACGGATTTCGGCACGCGGGTCGGGTGGTCTTCAAAACGCTGGGTGGAGAAGATCTCCGAAAAGCCTTCGGTATTGGCCAGGTACAGACGCAAGTCCAGGGAGTGCACCTCGGCGACGCTGGTCAGGAAGCTGCTGTCCAGGTAGGTACCGACCAACAGTTCGTAGTCGACGCCATCCTGGCTGGTCTCGAACGAGGAAATCACGGCCCCGGTGGCCACGCCGCCGACCTGCACGGTTTGCAACACGGCATTGGGAGCGAGGCTGATTTGTTTCACCACATCATCGCCCACGGTGCTGAACATCACCTTGCTGTCACTGCTGCGAATCAGCGTGACCACATCAATATCAGTGGCGCGGGCAATGTCCGCGATCAAACGGTCATGACGCATCGCTTCATGGCTGGAAGGCGGACGCACATACCGCAGGAAGATCTGCGCCACACGGGCGTTGTCGTGCAGGATGTCGCTGACTTCATCCTTGACGATGCGGGTCGACTCTTGCAGCCAGATGCGCACGTTGCTGTCGAAAATCTGCGACAGGGTGGTGGCCGCCAGCTCGGCGGCGATCATGGTCGGGATCACCGTCACCAGCCAGAACGCCAACACCAGCTTGCGCTGCAGGCTCCAGCGGGAAATGGCAAATGGGCGGGCTTTCTGACGGGTTTTGGCGATCATCGGGTTTCGCTTATTGCAGCAGCCATGGCAGGGTCGGATCGGTCCGGGCGAATAAACACTTTTACCAGCTTGAGCAGGGTATCGAGCAGCCGGTTGCGGTGCTGGAAGAACAGCGTATTGCCGGCGAACTCACAGCCCAGGCGTAGCTTACTGGCATATCCGGCCTGCCCGCACTCGTACAACGCAATATTGTGCTCGATGCAATAGTCGACGTTGGTCAGCCAACTGCGAAAGTACAGGTTATGTTCGCGGCTGTGGGCCAGGTCGTGGGCAAAGAACTTGTCGATCAGCCGGTGCTGGTCCAGCAGCACCAGGTTGAACGCCACCAGCTGCCCATCCACCCAGTAAAGTACACAGCGCGCCCGTTGTTCAAGCTGGGCGAGCACCTGGCTGAAATAACCGGCAGGCAGGCGCTCGAATTGCAGGTCGGCGCGAGCCAGCGTGGCTTCGTAGAGGCGCATGATATCCGGCAACACATCATCGACATTGTCCCGCCACTCCACCTGTGGCCCCGGCGCACGCAGCTTGCGCCGCAAATCCTTGCGCGTGGATTTGCCCAGGGAGCCCAGATAGGCATCCACTGAGCCGTAGGGCAGCGGCAGCAACCCGGTAGGCAAACTCGGCATGCTGTGCAGGCCGGCGGTCTTGCAGCTGTCGGCCCAGTCCTGATCCAGGCTCGGCGCGTCCTTGACCGCCAGCAGGCCGATGCCGAATGCATCGGCATCCCGTCGCGCCGCGACCAATAGTTGCTCCAACAGCGCACTGCGGCGCGCAGCGGGCACATGGCTGGCGACACCGGCATGGCATTGCTCGGCCACCGGCGAGCCGATGGCGTACAAGCCCAGGCGCAACGCTCCCGGCCACCAGCGTTCCAGGCGTTGGGTAAAGCGTTTGGCGATGCCCGACACGGTGGTATCGAGGCGATAATGGGTGATGAACGCCGGGGCGACGGCCAGCAGTTGCCCGTCCTCATAGAGGGCCAGGTAGCGCCACTGGAAGTCGTCGATGGCAGCGTTTTCTACGGCGACGTAGTAATCCCAATCCTCCAACGCCAGGGGAAAACAGTCATTCCAGGCACTGCGTTCGATGGCGTGGATGCTCGGGAAGGTGTGTGCGGTGATCACATCGGAATATCCCTGTAAGTGCTCCTGTGGGCGCTGTCTCGCCCCGTGAGGCTGCGATAGCGGTGGCTCAGGCAACATCAATGTTTACTGTGCCGCCGCCAGCGCGGGCTCGCAGAACGAGACATCGCCCATTTTTGAACCGGTGTGTTGCTCGATAAAGTCGGCACTCAACTCGATCACCCGGCGGTATTGCAGGTCGACGGTGATCATGTGATAGCAGTTGTCCAACAGGATCTTGGTCACCGGCCCCCCCAGGTGGCGTTCCACATAGTCGGCGTTCCAGCGGCTGGTGATGTCGTCCTCGATGGAGTGCAGCACCAGCGCCGGGGTCTTGATCGACGGCATGCGTTTCTTCACCACCGCATTCATCCAGTGCAGCTCGCGCACAGTGACGCCTTCCATGGTCAACAACCCGGCCTCGCTGCTCTCGCCCTCTTTCATCTGCCGCTCGACGATGGCCCGCAGGCGTTCGTTCTTGATGCCGTAGGGCGGCTTCTCGGTAAAACGGAACAGGCGCACGCCGAACGGAATACGGATCAGCAACGGCGTGATGAAGGCAAATTTGTTGATGCTCCAGCCGTCGTACTTGAGGGTCGTGGAGTACATCAGCAACCCGGCGACCTGGCCCGGAAACTCCGAGGCCAGGTACATCGACATTACCGCGCCCATGGACAAGCCACCGACAAACACCTGCGCATGGCGCTGCTGCACGCCGACAAAGGTCTTGCGCACGCCCTCGTACCAGTCGCGCCAACCGGTGGCCTGCAGGTCTTCGTTGCCCCCGCAGTGCCCGGCCAGGGTCGGCACATACACGGTGCAGTTGCCCTCCTTGGCCAGGCCCTGGGCGACCCGACGCAACTCGGTCGGGGTGCCGGTCAGGCCGTGGATCAACAAGACCCCGACCGGACCGTTGCCGAGAACGAAGCCGGCGTTGCCTTCGCCGAGATCGATATCGGCCGGGTTCACCGCTTCATCGCTCGGGTCAGCAGTTGCTCCAGCAGCTTCAAGCCCAGGTCGATTTCCGGGTAGCTGATTTCCAGGGACGGTGCCAGGGTGATCACGTTCTTGTAGTAGCCGCCCACATCAAGGATCAGCCCGAGCTTCTGGCCGTCTACCAGCATGTCGCCTTTCATGCCCTCGTCAACCATGTAGTCCAGGGTCGCCTTGTCCGGGGTGAAGCCATCGGGACCGCAGATTTCACAGCGCAGGGCCAGGCCCAGGCCATCGACGTCGCCGATGATCGGGAAGCGCTTTTGCAACTCTTGCAGACCTTCAAGGAAGTATTTGCCCTTGGCCATGACCATCGCGCCGTAGTCGACCTCGCTGGTCATCTTGAACATTTCCAGGCCCACCGCCGTACCCAGCGGGTTGGAGGCGAAGGTGGAGTGGGTGGAACCCGGCGGGAAGATTTTCGGGTTGATCAACTCTTCCTTGGCCCAGATGCCGCCCAGGGGGTTGAGGCCGTTGGTCAGGGCCTTACCGAACACGATCACGTCCGGCTGCACATCGAAGTGCTCGATCGACCACAACTTACCGGTGCGCCAGAAGCCCATCTGGATCTCATCGACCACCATCAGGATGCCGTGCTGGTCGAGCACCTGCTTGAGTTCGCTGTAGAAGTTCATCGGCGGGATCACGTAGCCGCCAGTGCCCTGGATCGGCTCGACGTAGAACGCTGCGTACTCGCTCTGGCCGACTTTCGGGTCCCACACACCGTTGTATTCCGTCTCGAACAGCCGTGCGAACTGCTGCACGCAGTGGCTGCCGTACTCTTCCTTGGTCATGCCCTTGGGACCACGGAAGTGGTACGGGAACGGGATGAAGTTGGCGCGCTCGCCAAAGTGGCCGTAGCGGCGACGGTAGCGATAGCTGGAGGTGATGGACGACGCACCGAGGGTACGCCCGTGGTAACCGCCCTCGAAGGCGAACATCAGGCTCTTGCCGTTGGTGGCGTTACGCACCACCTTCAGCGAGTCCTCGATGGACTGCGAACCGCCGACGTTGAAATGCACCCGACCATCGAGGCCGAATTTTTTCTTGGCATCCACCGCGATCATTTCCGACAGCTCGATCTTGCCCTTGTGCAGGTACTGGCTGGCGATTTGCGGCAGGGTGTCGATCTGCTGTTTCAGCGCATTGTTCAGGCGCGGGTTGGCATAACCGAAGTTGACCGCCGAGTACCACATTTGCAGGTCGAGGTAGGCCTGGTCTTCGGTGTCCCACACGTAGGAGCCTTCGCAACGGCTGAAGATACGCGGCGGGTCGATGTAGTGGACGGTGTCGCCGTAGGAGCAGTATTTGGCTTCTTTATCCAGCAGAACCTGGTCTTCGGCGGTAGCGATACGGATATCAGACATGATGAAAGAGTTCCTGATTTTCGGAAGTGAAATGGGTGGCGTTGGCGGCGATGCCCTGGGGCAGCCTGGCCAGCAAGGCCGGCAGTTCGGCAAAGGTGTCGAAGCGCAGATGGGGGATGGCGTGGGCCTGGCAGTACTGGGCCAGGCTGCCCTTGGCGAAAACAAAATCGGCGGTGGTCGAGACGCACATATCGGACTTGCCGTCGCCGATCACCAACACCCGTTTGTTACGCGGGGTGGACTTGCATTTGCAGTTGCCCGAGGCCGCGCGGCAAGCGTCGCTGGCATGGGGGAAGTCGATGCGCCAGCTGTTCTGGTCAACCTGGCGCAGGCGGTTGGCGATGATCGGCAGCAGGGTCACGTAGTTGCGCGAAAGGATCCGCGCGATGCCTTGCTCGATGCCGTCGCTGACCACTTCAAGGGACGCGCCCAGGCCAAGGACATGGTCGACGAAGTCCGGGAAGTCCGGGTCGATCTCGACGGTGTCGAAATACGCCAGCAGTTCGGCCGGTGTCGCCTTGATCAATGCCAGTTGGCGGCTCAGGCATTCGCGGGAACCGATATGGCCATCCAGCCATTGTTGCTCGATGGTTTCCCACTCGGGGCCGGCGAAGCGTTGGAGAACATTGTCGATGACATCGGTGGGTGTGATGGTCCCATCGAAGTCACACACGATATGCCAGTCATTCATCTGCGTTTACCTTGGAGATGACAGCGCGGATGCGCTTGTACCAGGGTTAGAGCAGGGACTGTGCCAAGTGCACAAAACCCAATGGGGCCGGGCTTCTGCCGCATGTCGCGGTGAAATACCCAGCGCCCAAGCTACAATTTTTGTAGGTCGCTACAAACAACATGAGTGCTTGCGTGGGGCCCTGCGCCTGCGCGTTCATGCGCGCATATTTTGCAAGAGGAGCAAGCAATATGTTCAGGGTGACTTCGCGGGTATTCGCCGGCGTCCTGGGGCTGTGGATGGGTTCGGCAGCAGCGGCCGACATCAGCGGCGAGGTGGGCCTGGGCCTGAGCTATCAGCCACGGGAACCCGCCGCCAGCCGCTATCAGACCGTGCCGGTGCCCTACTTCGACCTGGATTGGGGAGATGTCAGCCTCGATACCGATGACGGCCTGACCTGGAGTGCGCTCAACAGCAATGGCTTGAGTGCCGGGCCGTACCTCAATTACCTGGCGGGACGCACGGCCAACGGGCCGCTGAAGGGCCTGCGGGATGTATCGGACATGGCCGAGGTCGGCGGGTTTATCCAGTACGCGCCAGCAGACTTCTGGCGGGTCTACGCGCAACTGGGACGGGCCGTGGGCGGTGCCCGCGCGCAAAGCGGCGTGCTCGGCAAGCTCGGCGGGGAACTGGGTTACCCGTTGGGCGGCGCAGTGATTGGCAGCACGGGGCTGGTCGCGCATTTTGCCGATGGCCGCCAGACCCAGACGTTTTTCGGGGTGGATGAGCAGGAAGCGGCAGGCTCCGGGATTCGCCCGTACAACGCCAGCGGCGGGTTCCAGAACCTGACACTGACCCAGAGCGTGCAGATTCCCCTGGCGCCCAAATGGTCGTTGCTGGCCAGTGCCAGTTGGGTGCATCTGCTGGGATCAGCGGCGGACAGCAGCATCGTGCGCCAGACCGGCGAGGTGAACCAGGGGCAGGTGCAGACGGCGATCAGCTACACCTTCGATTGATTGTGTGGAAGCGGGCTTGCCCGCGATAGCATCACCGCGGTGTAACTGATACACCACGGCGCCTGCATCGTGGGCAAGCCCGCTCCCATATTTGTCCGTCATTCCAGTCTGGGCTCAGTTTTCTTCGCCCTCGGCCAGCAGTGCAATCCCGCCAATAATCACCACCACGCCCACCCAGTGCAGGAAGCTGATGTGCTCGCCCAGCCCCAACCACGAGCCGAGCAGCACCACCACAAACACCAGCGAACTCAGGGGGAAGGCCAGGGACAGGCTGCTGCGTCGCAGGATCAGCATCCACACAAAGAATGCGCCGATATAGCAGGCGATCGCCGCGAGGATCCCCGGGTTGACCGCCACCGCCGCCAACCATTGCCAATTGAAATCCATCTGGCCAATTTGATCGCCAGCCACCTTGGTAAACAACTGGCCGGCGCTTTCGGTGAGGATCAACAACGCCCATAACACTACGGTGCCCAAGCGCCCATGCAGCCAGCCAACCGGACGGATAGCCATCTCTTGCGAACTCATGATTGTGCTCCTGCTACAGCCACCAACATCACGCCGGCGGTAATCACCATCGTGCCCAGCCAGCGCCGGCGGCTGACGGTTTCGCCCAGTATCACCTTGCCCGCCAACACCACCCCGCAGTAAGCCAGTGCGGCGGCCGGGAACAACAGGCTCAACGGCGCGCGGGACAAGGCTTCAAGCCAGACAAAGAATTCGATGACATAGGCGCCGATGCCCGCCCACAGCAACGGCGCATTAAATACCTGGCCCCAGAAGGCATTCAGGCGAAAGCCGCCTTCGAGTTCGGGCAAGCGGTCCAGGCCCAATTTGAAACACAACTGGCCGATCACATCGAGAACGATGGAAAAGGCCACCAGCAACACGACGGTCAGGGTCACGGGAACAGCTCCTCGAACAGGTTGATCAACGCTTCATTGGTGGTGGCGTTACGCAGCAGGTCATCAGCGCTCCAGCGTGCGGCCGGCGGCTGGTCGGACTTGGCTTCCCAGCGCTTGAAGGCGTTGCTGAACGCAGGCTGGGCAAACTCGCCGCACACGTCGATGCCAAGGATCCGCTTGCTCGCCGCCAACGCACGCAGGGCTTGCAGCAGGTGCGTCAGGCGCATGCCGCCCTGGTCCCAGTTGGTGGCCGCGTCTTCGCTGGCCAGCACGTCCTTGTCGAGGGTGATCCATACCGCCTCGGTGGGCAGGCTGGCGATCATTTGCTCAAGGAATGCAGGCCAGTCGAGCTCAGCGAGGTTGCGCCAGTGCAGGTGGTTTTCCTGTTGTGCATGGCCGGCGCCATCCCCTACCCGACCCCAGACTTTCGACGGCGCGTGCTGCCAGGGAAACAACTGCAAATGCCCGCGCTTCAGGGCGCCAAGATTGCCGCCGCGCAGTTGCGGGTTATGCAGGTCGTCGCTGCATGGGCCGAGGGTGACGATGCGCTGGATCGCCGGCATCTTCAGGGCCTGATTGACCCATGAGCCGCAGTGTCGGCGCGGGGCCAGGCGTACCCAGTCGGGGTGGTTGTCGAAGTGGATCAGGCTGATAGGTTCCTGCACTTCGGCGAGAAAAGCCGGGGTCAGGTGGTGATAGTCGCCGGAGCCGACAAAGAAGATTTCCGGGCGCGCCGTGCTTGGCCGGGGCCGCTGGGCCAGGCGCAGGGCAAAGCGTTTCCAGGTTTTTTCGGTGGACCACAGGCGCAGTTTCGGGCCCAGGTCGAGCAGGTCCAGGCGCGTCGCTTGACCACTGGCCAGACGCCGGGCGATGGGTGCCTGGGCTGTGAGGCTGTGGTCGAGATCAAGAATATTCAAGGTAATGTTTCACCCCCTGGCAGTGCCCAGCCGCTTACCGGCGGGGCTTTAGGGGGGTAATGCAAGGGATGGGCCAGGAACCCATGTGGCTTGCTCGCCAAGGCGGTGAGTCAGTCAAGAGATACTTAGCTGATCTACCGCTTTCGCGAGCAAGCCCGCTCCCACATTTGGTCGGTGGTGTTTGTTAGCTTTTGGCTTCGTTGATGATCTGGCGGATTGCACCGACAAACGCTTCAACCGGCTGCCCACCACTGACCGCGTACTGGTCGTTGAACACGATGGTCGGCACCGAACTCACCCCGCGTGATACCCACAGCTGCTCCTGCTCGCGGACTTCTGCGGCATACTCGTCCGAGGCCAGAACCTCGGCTGCGCGCTTGAGGTCCAGGCCAACGCTCTCGGCAATGATTGCCAACGTGGCGTGGTCGGACGGGTCCTGGCCATCGCTGAAGTAAGCCTTGAACAGCGCTTCCTTGAGGTTGTACTGCAAACCCTCGAGCCCGGCCCAATGCAGCAGGCGATGGGCGTCGAAGGTGTTGTAGATACGGCTTTGGCCATCGGTACGAAACGCAAAGCCCAGGGCGGCGCCCATATCGCGGATGCGCGCGCGGTTGGCCTGGGACTCTTCGGCAGTGGAGCCGTATTTCTCGGTGATGTGCTCGGTGATGTTCTGCCCTTCGGCGGGCATGTTCGGGTTCAGCTCGAAGGGCTGGAAGTGGATCTCGGCCTGCACTTCGGCGCCCAGTTGGTCCAGGGCTTCGGTCAGGCCGCGCAGGCCGATGACGCACCAGGGGCAGGACACGTCGCTGACAAAGTCGATTTTCAGGGAAGTACTCATTCAGGCAACCTCGCAGGCATTACACGCCACAAAGTTCGCACCATACACCTCTACGCGGCCGTCATAAAACCTTGGCGGGGGCCAGGGGCTCAACCTGCGCCCAATGCGCCGCCTCTTCGCGGTGGGCTTGCAGGTACGGCAACACCGCCGCCAGCAACGGCGCCTTGAACGCTTCCTGAAAACGATGGGCCAGACCCGGGATCAGCCGCAACTGGCTGCCCTGGATATGCGCCGCCAGGTGCACACCATGCATCACCGGCAACAACGGGTCGGCCGTGCCATGCACCACCAGGGTCGGCACGCGCAGTTGGTTGAGCAATGGCACCCGGCTCGGTTCGGCAAGGATGGCCATGATCTGGCGCTTCACACCCTCGGGATTGAATGCCCGGTCGTAAGACTGCGCCGCCTGCTGCAGCAACGCCTGGCGATCATCCTCAACCTGAGGGCTGCCCAGGGCGGCCAGCAAGTCGGCCTGCTGCTCCAGGGCCACTTCACGGTTGGGCGCACTGCGCCGCGACAGCAGCTGCACCAGCGCGGCATTCGGCGCGGGCAGGCCTTCGGCGCCGGAGCTGGTCATGATCAGGGTCAGGCTTTCTACGCGCTGCGGCGCCATCGCCGCCAGATGCTGGGCGATCATCCCGCCCATGCTCGCGCCCAGTACATGGAACTGGCGCACCTGCAACGCATCCATCAACCCCAGGGCGTCGTCGGCCATATCGGTCAGGGTGTAGGGCGCAGCCACCGGCAGGCCGAGTTTGTAGCGCAGCACTTCAAAGGTCAGGTTGGCGCTGGCCGGGGCCTGGCGCCAGGTGGACAGGCCAACGTCACGGTTGTCGTAGCGGATCACCCGAAAACCTTGTTGGCACAAGGCGACCACCACTTCGTCCGGCCAGTGGATCAACTGCCCGCCCAGGCCCATCACCAGCAGCAACGCTGGGTCGGAAGCACGGCCGATGCTCTGGTACGCCAGGCTCACCTGGTCCAGGGCGACCCGCTCAGTCGGGACATTGACATCACATCGAGAAGCCGCAAAAGACGGCAGGCCGAACAATAAGGCGGCCAGTAAAAGCAACACGCGCATGAAAAACACCGAAACGCAGAACCCCAGTAGAGCGCGAGTCTGATGAAGTTTGTTCAAGCGCGCTGCCACAGTTACGTGACAGTTTGATGAAGAGTGCCCAGCGGTCATGGTCGACAGAATTGGCAACATGAGACAAACTCACGCTATCCGAACTTGTCACAAATTATCTTCATGGAGAGCCCGTGCTCGAAATCCGTCATCTCAAGACCCTGCACGCTTTGCGCGAAGCCGACAGCCTGGTGGAAGCCGCCGAGCGCCTGCACCTGACCCAGTCGGCACTGTCCCACCAGTTCAAAGAGCTGGAAGAGCGCATGGGCATGCCGCTGTTTGTGCGCAAGACCAAACCGGTACGCTTCACCAGCGCCGGCCTGCGCCTGCTGCAACTGGCGGACGCCACCCTGCCGCTGCTGCGCGGTGCCGAACGGGATATCGCACGCCTGGCCGGCGGCACCGCCGGGCGCCTGCATATGGCGATCGAGTGCCACAGCTGCTTCCAGTGGCTGATGCCGACCATCGACCAGTTCCGCGATGCCTGGCCGGAAGTCGAGCTGGACCTGGCTTCCGGCTTTGCCTTCGCCCCGCTGCCAGCCCTGGCCCGTGGCGACCTGGACCTGGTAGTGACCTCCGACCCGCTGGAGCTGGCGGGCATCACCTATGTGCCGTTGTTCACCTACGAAGCGATGCTCGCCGTGGCCAACCAGCACGCCCTGGCCAATAAGCCGTACATCGTGCCCGAGGATCTGCTCAGCGAAACCCTGATCACCTACCCGGTGGAGCGCGACCGCCTGGACATCTTCACCCGTTTCCTGGAGCCGGCCGACGTCGAGCCGGCCCAGGTCCGTACCTCGGAGCTGACGGTAATGATGATGCAGTTGGTGGCCAGCGGACGCGGCGTGTGTGGCATGCCCCACTGGGCGCTGCACGAGTACAGCTCGCGGGGTTATGTGAAGGCCAAGCGGTTGGGCGAGAAGGGTCTGTTTGCCACGCTGTACGCCGGGATCCGCGCGGATATGCTGGATGCCCCGTACATGCGCGACTTTTTGCTGACGGCCAAGGACACCTCGTTTTCGACCCTGGATGGGGTCAGCGCAGTCCGTTGATTGCTCACGCGCTGCGCCGTTGCTCCAGCATCAGGCGCACCGCCAGGGCGGCCAGCACAAACCCCATGAAATAACGCTGCACCGCCAGCCACGTGGGGTTGTGGATAAACCAGGCGGCGATGCTCGCGGCGCACAGCGAGATCAGCAGGTTGACCACAAAGCTGACGCTGATCTGGGTAAAGCCCAGCATCAGGCTCTGGGTGAAGACCGAACCGTGCTCCGGGGTGATGAACTGCGGGAATACCGACAGGTAGAACACCGCGATTTTCGGGTTCAGGGCGCTGGTCAGAAAGCCCATGGTCACCAGCTTGCGCGGCGAGTCGGCGGGCAGTTGCTGGGCCTCGAACGGCGAACGGGCGCCCGGTCTCACTGCTTGCCAGGCCAGCCATAGCAGGTACAGCGCGCCGGCCCACTTCAGCACTTCATAGGCCACCGGCACCGTGAGAAACACTGCGGTCAACCCGGCAGCCGCGGCGAACAGGTGCACAAAAAAACCTGCGACCACCCCCAATAACGACGTGACCCCGGCCCTGCGGCCCTGGCAGATCGAGCGGGAGATCAGGTAGATCATGTTCGGCCCGGGCGTGAGTACCAGCAGCAGCGAGGCGGCGGCAAAAATCAGCAGTTCATTGAGGGGGATCACGGCTCAGTCCTTTGCGCCCGACAGTTCAGGCAGTAGTGGTCAGCGATGCGCGATAAAACGGCAGGATCAAGTCACGTGTCAAGGGCGCCAGCTGCAGGCCGCCGTCGCCGGCCGGGTCGATCCAGCACACTTCCTCGATCTCGGCAGCGGGCGTTACCGCCACGTCGATACGCACTTCAAACAGCTCGGCCGCCACGGTAAACCCCGGCTCGTTGGCCGCCGGCGCCGAGAAGTGGCCCAGGTAGTGTGCCTGGGCCGAGTCGATACGCAGCCCCAGCTCTTCGTACAGCTCACGCGCCAGGGCCTGCACCGGTTGTTCGCCCGCGTCGATCTTGCCGCCCGGCTGCATGAACGCCTGGGTGCCGCGCTTGCGCACCAGCAGGGTCTGGCCGTCGCTGCCGATCAACAGGGCGGCGGCGATACGGATGGTCTGGGACATGAAATAAACGCCTTGGAGTAAAGGCCGCAAAGGATCACACGACCCTGCGCTGCGCTGCCAGCTTTGTGGCCGTTTTTTTGTGATGACGGGTTTGTTGTGGCGAGCGGGCAAGCCCGCTCGCCACAACAAGGCTGGTTGCCCCCTTGCCACAGGTTGTGTGATTTTTTATTGAGCGGGGAGCGGTTCGTCAGGCTCCTTGATGAACACGCTGTACTTGGCGCCTTCCATGGCTTCAAAGGCGATCAGCTTGTCCACCAGCGGCAGGTTCAGCACCTTGCCAGCGTTGAGCAGCAGCATGCCGTTGTCGGCATTGAGATTGCGCGCCAGGATCATGCCTTCGGCCAATTCCCGCGTGCCGAGCACCTTGACCGTCGGGTCGCCCAGGGTCACGTCGCTGAGGAAGGCCGCACAGGCCTGGACGAAGTCTTCCACCATATCCGGGTCATACAGGCGCCCGGCGTATTTGCGGATGTACAGCAACGCTTCGTCGCTGTTCATCTGCCGCTCCAGAATCAAGCCGCGCTGCAATTCGATAAAGTCCACCGCCAACTTCAGCAAACGCGAGCCAAACGGAATCCCATCGCCCTTGAGGTGGTCGGGGAAACCACTGCCGTCCCAGCGTTCCTGGTGATGGCGGATGATGCGCGCCGCATCCTTCATCGGCTCCAGGGTCATCAGCAGCGATTCGCTTTGGGTCGGGTAGGTGCGATACAGCTCGCGGTCAGTACTGTGCAACAGGTCGGCGGGAGCGATCATCATCCTGTCGGTCCAGCTCAACTTGCCGACGTTGTACAGCGCCGCAGCCATGGTCAGGTCGCGCACACTGGACTCATCCATCGACTGGGCTCGGCAGTACACCCGGATCAGCTCGATCAGTGGGCGGTTGGTCTGTTTTTCCTTGGGCAGGCGCAGGTTGGCCAGCAGGGAAAAGACTTCGGTGCCGGTCACGTAGCTGCGTTTGAGCTCATCGTAGGCCAGGTCAAGCATGTCGGCGGTCTGTTGCAGCTCGCTGGTGCGCGAGAGGACGCGCTTTTCCAGGGTCGCATTGAGCGCCTTGAGTTGATCGTTCTGTTCGCGGGTCAGTTGCTCCAGGCGCAGCCTTTCGCGATCGGAAAACTGATGCTCCAGGGACTGGCGCAGGATCAGGAGCAGTTCATCATCGTTCCACGGCTTGCTGATATAGCGGTGGATCTGCCCCTCGTTGATGGCCTTGATGATCATCGTCAGGTCGGCGTAGCCCGTCAGCAGGATGCGCGACGTCGCCGGGTACAGGCGATGGGTTTCGGCCAGCAACGTCGCCCCGTCCATGGCCGGCATCCGGGCGTCGGTCATGACCAGGTCCACGGGTTGGGCCGCCATGATTTCCAGCGCCTGGGCACCGCTGCCGGCCAGCAAGACGTCATAAGGCTGACCGCGCAGCAGGCGGCGCAGGCTGTTGAGGATCGACTCTTCATCATCGACCAGCAAAACCGTGGGCCTGTAGGGAGAAGTTGTAGCGAGTTGCTCATCCATGGCGACACCTACTCAAACTTGAACTAGATTTAACCCTTGCACCTGCCGTTGACTGCGCGGTGCTTGCCCAGGCAATCAGCGCTCTACATCAAAGGGTGAGCTGCCGTTGATTTGACGCCAACTGGCCGACTAATTCAAGGGAGCCGACTACGCTTGTACATAGAGTCAGCAATTGACTCACTCCTCTCACCCGTTGCGGAAAGGAATCCTTATGCACCCCTCCATGTTGTTGCATGCCGATGGGTCCGGGTCATGAGCCAGCGCCCTAAACATGCAAACCGACGCATTCTGATCGTCGACGATACGGCCTCTATCCATCAGGACTTCCGCAAAATCCTCTGTGCCGAGGCCATCGCTGACCAGACGCTGGAAAGTATCGAGCAAAGCCTGTTCGGTACGGCACCCGCGGTTCACCAGCGCTACACCCTGGACTCCGCCTACCAGGGCCAGGAAGCCCTGGCGTTGGTGAGCCAGGCGCTGGCTGATGGCGCGCCATACGCCTTGGCGTTCATCGACATGCGCATGCCGCCGGGGTGGGATGGCCTGGAGACCATCGAGCAGCTGTGGAACATCGACTCCAACCTGCAAATCGCCCTGTGTACCGCCTATTCCGACTACTCCTTCGAAGCGATTGAAGCGCGCCTGAAGTTCAGCGATCAGTTGCTGATCCTGAAAAAACCCTTCGACCATCTGGAAATCCGTCAGATGGCCAGTGCCCTGACCTGGAAATGGCAGTTGGCACAGGATGCGCTGCTCAAGGTGTCGAACCTGGAGCGCACGATCGAAGAACGGGTCCAGGAACTGCTCAAGGTCTCGCACCTGCTGCAATACGATGCCCTCACCGGCCTGCCCAACAGCACGTTGCTCGGCGACCGACTGACGCAGGCCATTGCCCTGGGCCGGCGCCACGATACTCAACTGGCCGTGATGTTTATTGGTCTGGACCGCTTCAAGCGTATCAACAACGCCCTGGGCCACCCCGTGGGCGATCAAGTGTTGCAACAGGTCGGCGAGGACCTGGCGGCAACGGTCCGCAAATCCGACTCGGTGTTCCGCTATGGCGCCGACGAGTTCGTGATGATCCTCAACGACATTCATCACCCCCAGCAAACCAAAAGCATTGCCGAGAAGGTCCTCAAGGCTCTGGGCCGCACCCGCCATGTGGCGGGCCATGACCTGCGTGTCACTGCCAGCCTTGGCATCAGCATTTACCCCAATGACAGTTTCAACGCCGTGGAGCTGATCAAGAAGGCGGAAACCGCCATGCGTAACGTCAAGGAACAGGGGCCGGACAACTTCAGCTTTTTTATCGAAGACATGAACCTCATCGCGCGCCAGCAGCAGACCCTGGAGGCCGCTATCCGCCTGGCCCTGGAGCGCGATGAGTTCGTCTTGCACTATCAGCCGAAGCTGGACTTGAAGAGTGGGCGGATTGTCGGCGCCGAAGCGTTGATTCGCTGGTTTCAACCGGCTCATGGCTGGGTCTACCCATCGGACTTCATCCCGATGGCCGAAGACAGCGGCCTGATCGTGCCCTTGAGCCAGTGGGTCTTGCGCCAGGCTTGCGAACAGGCGCAACGCTGGCAAGCCCAGGGCCTGGCGCCCATTTGTGTCTCGGTGAACATCTCGGCTATCGACTTCCGTCAGCGCGACTTTGTCAGCAACCTTGCGACCATACTCGAGCAGACAGGGTTGGCGCCCGCCCTGCTGGAGCTGGAGATTACCGAAAGTGTATTGATGCAAAACGTCGAGGACACTATTGCCATCCTGCACGAGATCAAAAAAATGGGGGTGCGGCTGGCCATTGATGACTTCGGCACCGGCTACTCCAGCCTCAGTTACCTGCGGCGCTTTCCCGTCGATGTGCTAAAAATCGACCAGTCGTTTGTTCGTGGCCTGGGCGAGAACACCCAGGACATGCAATTGATCAGTGCCATTATCAGCCTGGGCAAGAGCCTGGACCTCAATATCATTGCCGAGGGCGTGGAGACCGTCGAACAACTGGAGTTCCTCAAGGCCCGGCACTGCGAGGAGGGCCAGGGCTATCTGTTCAGCAAAGCCGTGGCGGCCGAGGATTTTGCCCGGCTGCTGCAAACCGGCCCACATCATCTGATGCCGGATCAATGATTCTCTGCTCACAAGGAATTGAAGTTGAGCAATACATCACCGCGTTACCCGTCGGCATGGGTCATAAGCCTGGTATTCGGCGTATGGCTGGGCGGCTCAACGGCACTCGCAGCGCCACTCGATGAGGCGCTCAAACCGCTGCCTGGAACGCCGGTGCTGGATGCCGCCCGTGTCGAGTTGGGGCGTCGGCTGTTCAATGAAACGCGTCTTTCGATCAATAACACCCTGTCGTGCGCCAGTTGCCATCGCCTGGCCAAAGGCGGCGCGGATGACAAACCCTTCTCCCTGGGCTTCGACGGCAAGCCCGTGGCCCTCAACACGCCCACGGTGTTCAACGCCAGCCTGAACTTCAAACAGTTTTGGAACGCCCGGGCAGACACCCTGGAGGCACAGATCGAACAAGTGGTGACCAGCCCCGTGGAAATGGGTAACACCTGGCCAACCGTGGTCGCGACGCTGTCCGCTGCGCCTGAGTATCAACGCGCATTCACCCAGGCGTACCCCGATGGCGTCACGGCCGCCAACGTGCAGAATGCCCTGGCCACGTACGAACGCACCCTGCTCGCGCCCAATTCACGCTTCGACCAGTACCTGCTGGGCAACACCGACATCCTCAGCTATGACGAAAAACAGGGCTACCTGCGCTTCAAGGAGTACGGTTGTATTGCCTGTCATCAAGGGGTCAACATCGGGGGCAACATGTACCAAAAGTTCGGCGTGCTGGGTGACTACTTCAAGGACCGCGGCAACCCGGTGGACGCGGACCTGGGGCGCTACCTGGTCACCCTGGATGAGGAAGACCGCCATGTGTTCAAAGTGCCCAGCCTGCGTAACGTCGCCGTCACCGCCCCGTACTTTCACGACGCCTCGGCCAAGACCCTGGACGAGGCGATCGACGTGATGTTCAAGTACCAGTTGGGACGCACGCCGTCGGCGGATGACAAGGCCCGGATTGCGCTGTTCCTCAAGACACTGACCGGCGAGTGGGAGGGCAAGCCGCTATGAAGCTGACTCGCCGCGCCAGCCTGGCCCTGCTCGGTTTCGTCACCTTAGTGCTGGCCTCGATCCTGGTTTTTTTGTACATCAAGTCTTCCACCGACCAGAGCAGCAACTACACCCCGTCCCGGGACCTGATCCGCCATATCAAGCAATTGAACGCGCAATGGGACAGCGAGGTGCTCAAGGCGCGGATCGCCCTGACCCACAACTACGACCCGCTGGTCGCGCCGCTCAACGAGATGAACAGCCTCTGGGCCGAACTGGAGGCGCGCGAGCACCTGCACCAGCATGCCGATCCAACCAAATGGCAATGGGAACAGAATAACTATCGAGCGGCGGTCGAGGAAAAAGCGCGGCTGGTGGACCAGTTCAAATCCCATAACGCCTTGCTGCGCAACTCCCTGGCCTTCCTGCCGACCGCCGAGGACGATATCCAGGCGCAGTTCGGACTGCTGGACGACAACAGCCGCCTGCAGTTGCAAGACGTTACCAGCGACACCTACGACTTGTTGCTCAGCAGTCTTGAGTTCGCGCTGGTTGCCAATAATGACAAGGCCGCAGAGATTCTTGTCGGGTTGAACAAACTGGCGATCAACAAAGAACACCTGCCTGAGGATTTCCAGAGCCCTATCGAGCTTCTCAGCAAGCACATTGCCCTGATTCTGCGTGAGCAACCGGTGGTCAACAGTTTGCTTGAGCGCATCGCCGCAATCCCGCTGTCCGAGCACTTGGACGTCATGACCAACCAACTCGACCAGGATCAACGGGTCGCCGAACTGACCGAGCAGAAGTACCACCGTTACCTGCTGGTGTTTTCGACGTTATTGATGCTGGTACTGGTGTACCTGGCTGTTCGCCTGTTACGCAGCTTCGCCGAGATCAACCGGGTCAACCGCGCCCTGCAGGCCGCCAACGAAAGCCTCGAACAACGGGTCGAGGAACGCACCCGGGAACTCAAGGACGCCCAGAGCGAGCTGCTCGACAGCGCCCGCCAGGCCGGCATGGCGGAAATCGCCACGAATGTGCTGCACAACGTCGGCAACGTGCTCAACAGCGTGAATGTGTCCGCCGACCTGGTCACCCGTAAGCTGCGGGCCAGCAAGGCCCTGGGGCTGGGCAAGGCCATGCAGTTGATCAACGAGCATCCCCATGACCTGGGCACCTTCCTGACGGAGGATGACAAGGGCAAAATGTTGCCGGGATACCTCAATCAACTGGTGGACGCGATTGCCATCGAGCAGCAAGGCATGGCCGATGAACTGGTGCAGTTGACCAAGAGCGTCGACCACATCAAGGACATCGTCTCCACCCAGCAGTCCTATGCTGGCGCCTCCAAGCTGCTGGAACCGGTCCATATCAGCGCCCTGGTCGAAGACGCGCTGCGCATGAATTCCGGGGCCTTGAGTCGCCACCATGTCACCGTGGTCAAGGACTATCAGCCGGTCCCCGAGGTCATGGCCGACAAACACCGGTTGCTGTTGATTCTGGTGAACCTGATCAGCAACGCCAAGTACGCCATGTCCAACCTCAGCGACCGGCCACGCCAGATAACCCTGACGGTCCAGGCCGTGGAGGGCGACACCCTGCAGATCAGCGTCAAGGACGAAGGCGAAGGCATCCCCGCAGAGAACATGACGCGGATCTTTACCCATGGTTTTACCACCCGCAAGGAAGGCCACGGCTTCGGCCTGCACAGCTGTGCCCTGGCCGCCATCGAAATGAATGGTCACCTGACCGCACACAGCGATGGGCCCGGCCTGGGGGCCGTGTTTACCCTGCAAATCCCTCTTGAGCGTGCCGAGACCTGACCATGAATCAACCCCCGAACCGGCGCATCCTGCTGATTGACGACACCCCGTCGATCCACGAAGACTTTCGCAAGATCCTCATGCCGCCTATGGAACAGAACGCGGCACTGGACGAAATGGAAAGCGCACTGTTTGGCGAGGCCGCCAAACCCCAGGCCCCACCGTTTGAACTTGACTCGGCCTATGGCGGCCAGGAGGGCCTGCAACTACTGTGTACCGCCATGCAACAAGCACGCCCCTACGCCCTGGCCTTTGTCGACATGCGCATGCCCCAGGGCTGGGACGGCGCACAGACCATGGAAGAACTCTGGAAGGTCGACCCGGACCTGCAAGTGGTGGTGTGTACCGCCTACTCGGATTACTCCTGGGAAGAGTTGCTGTCGCGTCTCAAGGCCCACGACCGGCTGCTGATCCTGAAAAAGCCCTTCGACAATATCGAAGTCCAGCAGATGGCCAATACCCTGGCGGCCAAATGGGACATGGCCCGTCGTGCTCGCCTGAAGACCGGGCACCTGGAGCAGTTGGTAGAACAACGCACCGAGGCACTGACCCTCGCCAGCCAGGCCTTGCAGCAGGAAATCGACGAACGCAAGCAGCTACAAAGCCAGTTGATCCAATCGGAGAAACTGGCCTCCCTGGGGCAGATGGCCGCCGGGGTGGCGCACGAAATCAATAACCCCGTGGGCTTCGTCACCTCCAACCTTGGCACGCTGGAGAGTGACTTCAAACAATTGCAGCGCATGCTCGACGCCTATCAACAGGCTGAGGCAGCCTTGGCGCCCGGTGACTGCCTTGAACAACTGAGCGCCTTGCGCAACGAGTTGGACCTGGACTTCCTCAAAGAGGACATCCCGATCCTGATCCGCGAATGCAAGGACGGCATCGGCCGTGTGACGCAGATCGTCAAAGACCTGAAGAACTTCTCCCGGGTCGATAACGACGAGCAATGGCAATGGGCGAACCTGCAGCAAGGGATCGACTCGACCCTGAACATCGTGGCCAGTGAACTCAAGCACAAGGCGGACGTGATCAAGCACTACCAGCCCCTGCCCGAGATTGAATGCCTGGCCTCACAAATCAACCAGGTGGTGATGAACCTGGTGATCAACGCAGCCCAGGCCATGGGCCCGGAGCGCGGCACGATCACCCTCAGCAATGGGGTCGAGGGCGATCGGGTGTGGCTGGAGGTGGCGGATAACGGCTGCGGGATTGCGCCCCACAGCCTGCAGAAAATCTTCGACCCGTTTTTCACCACCAAGCCGGTGGGCGAAGGCACGGGCCTGGGGCTGTCGCTGTCCTATGGCATCGTCAAGAAACACCACGGAGATATCTCGGTGAGCAGTGAAGTCGGCAGGGGCACCACCTTTCGGGTGGTGCTACCGATTCGGCAGACAGCGGCGTGACGCCTCTGCTGTTCAGGCTTCAGCGGGCTTGGGGCTGGAGCCAAACGAGGCAAACCGCTTGTTGAACCCGGCAATCCGCCCTTCGACCTGAGTCTTGCGCTGCTGCCCGGTGTAGATCGGGTGGGACGCGCTGGACACGTCGAGGGCCATGTAAGGGTAAGTGTTGCCATCGGTGTGTTGGTGGGTGCGATCCGTGTCGACCGTGGAGCCGATCAGGAAAAACACATCGGCGGCAGTATCGTGGAACAGCACGGTGCGGTAGTCGGGGTGAATACCAGCTTTCATAGGGCCTCCGGGGCATCTGGGCAGGATTAATACGTTATACAGTAACGTAAATAATGCACCCAAACGAGAACGTATTGCAATACCAAGAGAGGCTTGGGTTCTCTGCGGTTGCCCCGGCAAGGAACTCGACCGTAAGCTGGGCCCCGTGTTGAACCGTGAAACCGCATAAAGAATAGAACCTTGTAGGAGCAGGCTCCTACAGGTCATAGAGCGTCCGAACCCAAGGAAACCGTATGAGCCTGTCGTTGCTTAGCCGTTATGCATTCTTTGCCGTGTGTGTCATTTTCACCCTCGCCAGCCTCCCCTTTATCCAACACGAATGGCTCTGGCCGATGACCCTGGTGACCGGCGTGCTCAGCCTGATCGGCGTGTTCGACCTGCTGCAAAGCCCCCACGCGGTGCGCCGCAACTACCCGATCCTGGGCAATATCCGCTACCTGGTGGAAGGCATTCGCCCGGAAATCCGCCAGTACCTGCTGGAGTCCGACAGCGACGCCCTGCCCTTCTCCCGGGCCCAGCGTTCGCTGGTGTATTCGCGGGCCAAGAATGAAAGCGCCGACAAACCCTTCGGCACCCTGATCGACGTGTACCAGTCCGGTTTCGAATTTATCGGCCACTCCATGCGCCCGGCCCCGTTGAGCGACCCCAGCGCCTTTCGCGTGGTAGTCGGCGGCCCGCAGTGCACCCAGCCGTACTCGGCGTCGGTGTTCAATATCTCGGCCATGAGCTTTGGCTCGTTGAGCGCCAACGCCATCCGCGCCCTCAACCAGGGCGCCAAGCTCGGCAACTTCGCCCACGACACCGGAGAAGGCAGCATCAGCGCCTACCACCGGGAAAACGGCGGCGACCTGACCTGGGAGCTGGGCAGCGGCTACTTCGGCTGCCGCACCAGCGACGGCCGTTTCGACCCCGAACGCTTTGCCGTGCAGGCGCAAAACCCGCAGGTACGGATGATCGAAATCAAGATGAGCCAGGGCGCCAAGCCCGGCCATGGCGGGATCCTGCCCAAGCACAAGGTGACGAAGGAAATCGCCGAGACCCGTGGCATCATGATGGGCGAAGACTGCATCTCGCCGTCACGCCACAGTGCCTTCTCCACGCCGATTGAGCTGATGCACTTTATTGCCCAGTTGCGTGAATTGTCCGGCGGCAAACCCGTGGGCTTCAAATTCTGCCTGGGCCACCCGTGGGAGTTCATGGGCATCGCCAAGGCCATGCTCGAGACTGGGATCCTGCCGGACTTTATCGTGGTCGACGGCAAGGAAGGCGGCACCGGCGCCGCCCCCGTGGAGTTCACCGACCATATCGGCGTGCCCCTGCGTGAAGGCCTGTTGTTTGTGCACAACACCCTGGTGGGCCTGAACCTGCGGGACAAAATCAAACTGGGCGCCAGCGGCAAGATCGTCAGCGCCTTCGATATCGCCAGCGTCCTGGCCATCGGCGCCGACTGGGCCAACTCGGCCCGGGGCTTTATGTTCGCCATCGGCTGCATCCAGTCGCAGAGCTGCCACACCAACAAATGCCCAACCGGCGTGGCCACCCAGGACCCGTTGCGCCAGCGCGCACTGGTGGTACCGGACAAGGCCCAGCGCGTGTTCAACTTCCACCGCAACACCCTCAAGGCCCTCGCGGAAATGCTCGCGGCGGCCGGCCTGGATCACCCTTCGCAGTTGTCGGCCAAACACCTGGTACGGCGCATGTCGGCCACCGAGATCAAGCTGTTCTCGCAGTTGCATGTGTTCCTCAAGCCAGGGGAACTGCTGACCGGTGAAGTGAACGGCGAGTTTTATTCGCGGATGTGGCAAATGGCGCGGGCCGACAGTTTCGAGCCCCATGAAGTAGAAGCGGCTTAAAGGACAAATGTTGTGTTGAAAGTGATCGCCGAAGACTTTATCAAACCCGAACACCTGGAAACCGTGCGCCCCTGGTACGCCGAACTGGTGGAAAAAACCCGCCAGGAACCGCTGTGCATCGCCTACGACTTGTTCGTCGACCAGAAAGACCCGGGGCACTTTGTGTTTATCGAGCAATGGCCCGACCAGGCCGCGCTGGATGCCCACTGCCAGACCGAACACTTCACCCGGCTGGTGCCGCAGATCAACGCGTATCAGGCCAAGCCTTGCCGGGTGTTGTTGATGGATGGGTTTTAATCCCTCATTGAAGAGGCGGTTTCTGGCAGCCACTCGCCAACGGGCAAATAGCCATAAGCTGGGCTTTTTCCTTACCTACCCTATAGGTGCCAAGCAACTGCCAATGGGCAGGAAGCTTTCGCGTGAGGGTGCCACGGTCCTGGGCATCAATCAGCCAAAGTCGGCCTGAGGCCGTTGTGAGCGATTCCAGGTCATCGACATAGATCTGATCGGCCTTGTCTTGAATCAGTGTGGAAATCTGATACCCGTTGGGACGCCCTGATGTGCCATCCGCGTTTATTGGTGTGTACTGCATCGCAGGACGTTCGTTCTTGAGGTAATAGATCATGGACAAGTGCATGAAAGGCTCCAGCACCAACACCCCGTCTCCCGGCTGCGAAGTATGGTCAACATAATCGGCCAGCGCGCCCAGCTGATTGTTTTCATAACACCACGTACACGTCTTGTTATACACATGCCACAAACCATTCAACTCAAGCAGAATAACCGCTGACAAACCGATGACGAACGCCGACTTACTTCGTGTCGACACGCCCTCCAGTGCCATTGCAATGACGAGAGGCAACGCCAGCCCGGCAAATAAAAAATAACGTGGATACAGCAGCGGCCAAAACAATGACACCAGCATGATCGCCGCTATCGGGCACCATACATACACAACAAGAAGTGCATTATTTTTTCGCTCACTTGCATCCCACAGACAAATAAATACGGACGCGATCCACACCACCAAGGCCAGGCCATAACCCCCCCAGACAGGCACCTGCTGACCTTCACTGAAGTTCAGAAAAAACCAAGTCAGCTCGACCAATTCCTTAATACCCGGCTGGGCGATCCAGTCCAACCTCGAATACGTCAATTGATTTAGCAGGCTGGGCAACCAGGGTAAAAAACAAATCACAATCAAACCATTGGCCAGCCACCAACTACGACTCCACAGGTACTTATATTTTATCTGTCGAGACGTTGCCAGAAGCGAAATATAGGCCCAATGGGACAATAGGCATAAAGCCGCGAAATAGTGCGTATAAAGCCCTGCCACCATCAGCAGGATGTACAGGGCGAGCGGAACTTTACTCTGCGGACGGTCAAGCCAGTAGATAAATGCAATCGTCGCGCCCAGCATCAAAGCCCCCAGGAACGAGTACATACGGACTTCCTGGCTGTAGCGAACGGCCGCCGGAAAGATCGCCAATAATATGCTTGCCAGCATTGCCGCACGTCGAGGGAGCAACAGGTGCGACAACCAGATCCCCAGCGCCACCGAAACAACCCCAAAAAACACACTCAGACTGCGGGCGGCAAAAGCGCCATTACCGAACACCTTGATCCACTCATGTAACATCAGATAGTACAGTGGCGGATGAACATCACGGGCCGTATGAAACAGAATTTCAGAAGGCGGCTTCATACTCAGCAGCAGGCTGAAAGCCTCATCAAGCCATATACCGGTTTCAGCCAACTCGGCAAACCGCACCCCCACGGAAACCAACAACACAAAAAAATAGAACGCTATAAGAGCCAGGGAAATATCAATTTTTGTTCGCTTCGAGTTATCAGCAACGCCCATAGCCACCCCGTCAAATTGACTCATCTGGCGTCTCCTGGTTCTTCACTACATTGGCGACTACATACCGCGGCCTATGCTTGGCTTCCATATAGATCCGCCCTACATACTCCCCCAATATGCCAATCCCGATCAGTTGCACACCGCCTAAAAACAGAATCGCCGTCATCAGCGACGGATACCCCGGCACCTCATTGCCAAACAGTAATTTGGCGATGATCAGATACCCCGCGTACCCCAGCGCCAATAACGAAATACCGGCACCGATGTAACTCCATAACCGCAAGGGCAAGGTGCTGAACGAAGTGATGCCCTCCAGCGCCAGGTTCCACAGTTTCCAGGCATTGAACTTGCTGTGGCCGACCACCCGGCAAACCCGGTCATATTCGACGATAGCCACGGTGAACCCGGCCCAGGACAGTACGCCCTTCATGAACAGTTGCTGCTCCGGCAACGCCTTGATCACGTCCACCACCTTGCGGTCCATCAGGCGGAAGTCGCCGACGTTTTCTTCGATATGGGTGTAGGCGATGCGATTGAGCAGGTGATAGAACATCGAGGCACTGTGGCGTTTGAGGTAGCCATCGCTGGAGCGATCACGACGCTTGGCCAGGACCACATCGGCGCCCTCCTTCCATTTCTCGATCAGGCGCGCGACCACTTCAACCGGGTCTTGCAAGTCGACGTCCATGGGCACCACCGCCTCACCGCTAGCGTACTCCAGGCCGGCAAACAGTGCCGGCTCCTTGCCAAAATTGCGGGAAAAGTTGATCAACACCACATTGCTATCGGCCAACGCGATATCCCTGGCGATATCAGCCGTGCGGTCGGTGCTGCCGTCATTGATAAACACGATCTCGACTTCGTGATCCTGCAACGACGGCTCCTGGCGTACGGCCCGGTAAAACAGGTGTGTCGCCTGCTGCTCATTGAACAACGGCACGATCAGCGAGAGCCTCATGGGGCGGACCTGCGGAACACCCAGTACTTCGATAGCAGGAAACCGCACACCAGGCTGACCAGGGAAAACACCACCACGGTGACCAGCCCGGGCAAGCGCCAGCGATCCGCCAGCCACCCCACCGCCAGGCTCAAACTGCCCAGGCAGAAGATGAACAGCAGGTAGCGGCCCAGCGAAGCCGCCATACCAAAGGTGAAAGTGGCATTCACAAAAAACGAAAAGGTCGCCGCCACGCAAAAGGCCAGGAAATTGCTGAAGGCCTGGCTCAGATCAAAGGCGGCCCGGAGCACGAAAAACAGCTGCCAGTGGATCACCGTATTGGCGATGCCGATCACCGTGTAGGTGGAGAACCCCATCCATAGTCTGCCCATGCCACCATCGCGCCTCGTTGCCCATCGCCGTCGATGGGCAAGCAAGCCATGCCGACAAAACCTCGTCTACTGTCAGAAATAACAGGTGGGGACGGTTAGACGACCGACGGTATAATCCCATCCCGAAATTGAGACATTCAGTAATACCCATCCTTTGCAATTGCTTACAAATACCGCCAACCTGCGCCCGCCCGATGCGCGGCAGGACCATTGCCGATACTCACGGGTCACTATTTAACCCACTGTTCAAGAGCCCGCAGCCATGCTTAACGGACGCGACCCGCGCATCGACTTTTTTCGAGGCCTGGCGTTGATTTTCATTTTTTGGGATCACGTGCCTCACAACCCCCTTGGTCAGATCACCCTGCGTAACTTCGGCTTCAGCGATGCCGCCGAAGTCTTCGTGTTCCTCGCTGGCTACGCCTCGATACTGGCCTACAGCAAAGTGTTGCAGCGCGAAGGTTTTTGGATGGTCAGCCTGAAAATCCTGCGCCGTACCTGGGTGTTGTATGTGGTGCATATTTTCTTGCTGGCGATGCTGATGGGCATCGTCTTCTTCGCCAACAGCAAGGTAGAGACCCGCGACCTGGTCCAGGAAATGGGCCTCACGCACTTCATCACCAACCCGCAGCAAGCCCTGACCGATGAATTGCTGCTGCGCTTCAAGCCCAACCTGATGGACCCACTGCCGCTGTACATCGTGTTGCTGCTCGGTTTGCCGCTGGTGCTGCCGGTACTTGTGCGCGCGCCCCTGGCGGTGGTGGCGGTGTCGCTGGTGGTGTACCTGCTGGCGCCCAAGTTGGGCTGGAACCTGGCGGCGATTGCCGATGGCGTGTGGTACTTCAACCCGGTGACCTGGCAGTTATTGTTCGTGCTCGGCGGCGCGGCGGCAATCCGCGCCGGGCAGCCCCATGCACCTGAGACCCGGCCGTTGCAGCGACAACCGCTGTTTCTTGCCGCCGCCACCTACACACTGCTGGCCGGCGTGATTACCGTGTCCTGGCGCTGGCCCGAGATCCACGATGAGCTGATGCCCGCCGCCTTGAGCAACCTGCTGTACCCGATCAGCAAGACCGATCTGTCGCCGGTGCGCCTGCTGCACTTCCTCGCCCTGGCCTATGTCACCGCCAAGCTGCTGCCTGGCCGCGCCTGGACACAAAACTGGCTGGCGCAACAAAGCTGCCGCATGGGTCGCTATTCCCTGGAAGTGTTCTGCCTCGGGGTCTTACTGGCGCCGCTGGCGGATATGCTCAACGCCCAGGTCGACGACGCCTGGCCGATGCAGATATTCAGTGCACTGCTGGGCCTGGCGTTGATGGCTGGGCTGGCGGCATGGCTGGAGTTCAACAAGCAACTGGACCAGGCCCGGCGCAGTGATGAGCGCCCCTTAAATAGTTAGCCCCCGAGCCTGGGTGCGGGCTGATTCCATCTACCTTCCACTTATCGTGAAAGGTAGAGCACATGCCGACTCATCAATTACTCAACGGCCTGTCTGGCAATCTGCAATCGAGTACCGCCTGGGCCCAACAACAGGCGCTGGAGCTGATCCAGCGCAACGTTCTCCAGGCCCTCGATGGCCTGGACACCCAGGAAAAACAACGCTTTCTGCAGCTGCAACGCGACGCTCTCGCAGCCCTGGCGGCGGTTGAAACCGAGAAAGAGCGAGTGGTCCGGGCCTTCAAGACAGACGGCCTGATGCAGTTGCGCAATCGGATCGGCGGACGCGACCCGCAGTTGTACCGCTTCGAAACCACCTACCTGGAAAAGGTCGAGCAAGCCTTGCCCTGGGATCGTCAGCCGGGCAGCCACATCCGCGTGCCCCGCCGCTCCGATAGCAATCTGCGCGAAATCGAACACGTCAAGAGCATGACCTTGTGGGAAGCCGCCTGCGTGAATTTCGGCTTTACCTCCGCCATTCGCCAGAACTCCGGCTACAGCCTGGTGGACGCCAGCCGCGTGGTAGGCCCCGATGGCGATCGCAGCCTCAACGCCCGGGCGTTCATCGCCATCGCCCGCGAGCTGGACCTGGGCCACCAGTTGCAAGTAAAGATCAAGGCCACACTCGGCGAGAGCGGCACGCTGCGCCGGTTGATGAGCGAGGCGGCGCTGGCACTGTTGCGGTTCGATGCGCTGGACGCCTGGCGCAACCGTGCCCACAACGGCATGGCCCAGGCGGTATACGACAGCCTCACGGCGTTGATCGAGGGCAACGGGCCGCCCCTGGTCGTCGAGAGCCTGAGCCTGACCTCCGGCGTCACCCCCGTGATTGCCGTGCCCTTTGTGCCCTGGCAGAGTACGATTCCCGTTCCGTTGCTGCTGATCAGAGTGGCCAGCCTCGCGGTGCTGTCCTATTTCCCCTTTCGCCCCGGCGGCGCGTTCCGCTACCACCCCGACGCACGCTCGGCCGAGGCTGATTTTCGCCAGCAGTTGCTCGACAGTCACCAGCAAAGCGACCTCGGCTGGTTTTCCCGCCAATTACCGCTGGTAGGCCTGTCGTTGTTCCGGCCGTTGCTGACCCAGGAACCACGCCCCGAGGGCATGAGCTGGCTGGCCGGGCTTCTGTATGACGGCTTTCACAAAGCCTTCCCGGAACAGACGCTCAACGACATTCATTTCGCCACCGACCCTGCCACCGGCCCCACCGAAACCCTGCTGCAAGCCCTGACTTATCGCCAGATCCAGCGCTGCCAGGCCGATATCGACACCCTCGCCAACACCCGCTCCGAAGCCGACTGGCAAGCGCTCAAGGACGCCACCGCCGCTATCGCCAACGAAGTCCTGCAACTGTTGCTCACCCCCCTGCCCGGTGGGGTCACGGGGATGAATCGGGTCATGCAACTGGCGGTGCTCGGCAGCATGACCTACAGCGTCAGCGCAGGTCTGGATGAGGCCATCAAGGGCGACGCCAGCGGCTTCGCTTCAACCCTGACCGATGTCGCCGATCTGGCCGTCAGCGGGCGCTTGATCAGCGTTGCCGGCAAAGCCCATCGCCAGCGCATGCTCCACTACCTGCAACAGCTGGGTAACCCGCGCAAGGTCACGCGCCCCGACGGCGTGGATGAATTGTGGAAACCCGACGCCCGCCACTACGCCCATGACCAGCAATACCTGCTCGAAGGTAAAAGTGCCGATGCCCTGTGCGTGTTCACCGTACAAGGCAGGCAGTACGTCAAACTGCACCACGAGCGCCAGACCCTGGTGGCCGAGGTCATCCACGACCAGCACAATCAGCGCTACGTGCTCAAGAACAGCCGCAGCACCTACAAGCCTGCGATTGTGTTTGCCCCGCAGTTGCAAGCCTGGACCTTCGACTTGCACCACACCCAAGACCTGTCGGATACGCAGTTGCTGCAACAGATGCTGCACAATGGTTCGTCGATCATCTCCCCGGTCGACCTGGAACGGATGCTGCGCAGCACCGCCACCTCCCGCGCCATCCTGGAAAATGTCTGGCGCGGCGCACCGCCCCCCCTGAACCTGATCGAAGGCGTGCGGCGCCTGCAGGCCGATCAGGTGATCCAGCAGATTATCGAACACTTCCACGAAGCCGGTTATTTGCCCCCCTATGGCGATAGCGTGGTGCTGTGCCTGCTGCCCCAACTGCCCGAGTGGCCCGCCGCAGTCCTGTTGAGCATCAGCGACCCACAACGCTCAGTGATCGAAACCTTTGGCAAGACTGAACAGCGGGTGCCTGGATTGACGACCCTGACAATCGTGCGCAACGAAGACGGCAGTTACCAGGCCGAACGTCATCGCGGCCAGCCGCGCTACCGCGCCGAACCCCTGCTGGACCTGGTCATCAGCCTGCAGCCCGACACCTCGCAACTGGGCCTGACGGAGCAAGCCGATGCCACGCCCGCCCAGCGGATCATGGCAGTGCGCCGTGCCGTTGCAGACCTGGCACGGCGCGAACGCACGGCCTTGTTCGCGGCCCTGGTGAACTACGCCAGTTATGAAAAAAGCGAGCAACTGCCGCCCCCCACTGTCCGGCGTTTCTTGCCGGTCAAGGCAGCAGAGCCCCTGGTGGCCGTCACCCCGCTGCTGAAAAAAATGCGCGACCTCAACAGCCCATTGTCACCGGCACTGCTCCAACGGCTGTTGGAACAGCATCCACTGAGCCCAAGCCAACAACAGGCCTACCTGCGTGGCGGGCTTTTGCCGACGGCCTTTTATGAGTTGCTGGACACTCACCGCACTGCCCTGCGCATCGACGCCGCCATCGACGCGCTGTATCACCCCCGTCAGTTCAACAACGACGCCGACCAATGGGCCAGGGAGTTCGCTTCCGCCTTGATACAGCAACGTCTCAAACGCAGATTCGTCATCACCGAAGTGATCGCTGACACCATCGCCAGCCCTTATGTCTCCAGCGGCCCCGACGACCTCACCGTGGAACTGCGCCACTTCGGCGAAGGCGTCTACGAGGCCTATGACATGCGCAATGCCGGCACGATTGCCGTGTCACCGGCGGTGGACAGCTTCTACCTGGCCATTGGCTCAGTGCTGCAACCCCATGAACGGCAGCTACTCAGCATGAGCAGCGAAACCGATGCCCTGGGCCTGCGCGCTACCCTGGGCGACTACATGAGCAACCAGCGCGGCCCTTCAGGCTTTGTCAGGCTGGCCAACGGTTCGCTGGCGCAGTACGAACACACCCTGTCCTTGCCACACAAACTGCAGCTCGATGCCCTGGGCCTGCTTCCCCTCAGCGGTGACCATTACCTGCCCCTGTTTGGCTCCTGGTATCGGATCATCTATGACAGACGGGTATTCAAGTGGCGGCTCATGCACCCGCAAAAGGTCGGCGTCGACACCCCGACCCTGGAGCACAACGGTGAAGGTGCCTGGCGCCTGTCCAGCGAGAACCCGATGAGCTGGGATGACCACAGCCTGCTCTATCGCCTCGGCAGCGACCACTACGCATTCCCCAAGGATATGGCCACGTCCATTCTCGCCCTGACCGACACCCCGCCCCATGTATTGCGCCAGATACACCGTGGCAATCGGGCATCGCCGCCGCTGCTGGCCGATACGTGCAAGCGCTTGCGCATCGACCAGGAAATCAACCGGTTCATCGAGGCGATGTATGCCCTGCCCAGCAACCCTTTCGCCCGTCCGGACCTGCAATTGCTGGTGATTTCCAGCCTGCCCGGATGGCCCGACACCCACGTGTTGCAGATTGTCGACCGCGATAATCGCGTCACCCACCAATACCCCGAGCACCAGCGGCCCGACAACCAGGTGGTGACGGTCACCGATGCGCAGTTCAAAAGTGCCCGGCTGCTCGAGGCCATCGTGCCCCACGATGACGTTATCGAGGGCCTCCTGGGGCAGGTCCCCAAGACCACCGAGCAGCGTCTGGTCCAACTGGTCACCCGGATCGTCGAATACACCGAACGGGAGCGGGCGCAACTCCTCAAGTCTTTGTACCGACGCAGCGAATCCGGCGGCACCGAGCAAGAGCGGCGTTTCAAGGCCAAGCACCCGGACCTGCCCACCAGCACGGTCAAGGCGATCCTGGGCCAGGCCTCGTCACGGGAGCTCAGACAACTGCATAAGCACAACCAATTGAGCCTGCGCCTGGCGGAGCAGGCGCGCACAAGTGCCCACGACTTGCGCCTGAACCGTGCGTACGAAGGCCTGTATGTGGATGCCTGCGCCAATGCCGACAGCGACCGGATCACCCTGTACCTGCTGCGACTCCTGCCCGCCTGGCCGAAAACCCTGCGTATTGATATTCGCGAATGGGACAACCAGGGACGCTTGCTGGAAACGGCAGGGCATCTGGTGGGGACATCACGCAAGACGATCGCCAGGACCAACCGGGGTTATCAGGCCTATGACCAACAGGGCGAACCGCTGGGCCAGCCATCGAACAGATTGCTGCGGGTCATTCTCAGTACCTTGTCTGCTGCCGAGCAGAGCTTGATTCAGGTTGACACCCAAAGCGGTATCGCCGAGCTGCAGTACCAGCTTGCCGAACTGGCCTTCGCCCGCCGTATTGAAATCAAGGGCCTGCTGGATATCCCACACCTGCAACCCTGGATGCAACCGGCGATGGGTGTTGACCGTTCGTTCCTGGTGTATCCGTTATGGCAACGAATCTGGCCTTTTCGCGGCCCCCGGCCACCGGACCTGGTGGCCAAGGTCCAAGAGCTGTACCCCCATTTCAACAATGACGATGCACGGCGACTGCTGCAGTCATTGAACATGAGCGACCCAGAAAAACTGCTCGAGCTGGAACGCCGCCAGGCGGAGTATCAGGCCATGGATGTGGAGCTGTCGCGCTGGAGTGAAACCCTGTTGCCGACCGACAACGAGCTCAACGATCCCCTGGGCATGAACCGCGGAAGGCGACGCCATATTGCCTACCAACTGCGCAGCGCATGGCGTCAGGAAAACGCTACGTTTTACATCGCCGGGCTATTCAACGTGCCCTCGCTGGAGTTGCAACTGGACGACGAAGGCCTGCCTCCTGCGTCATTCCTGACGGGCACCACCGGCTTCAATCACATTGAATACCTGCGGATTACCGGCAATGCGTTCCCTGCGACAGGGTCGGAGTTTCTTGGCAAGTTCACCCAGCTCAAGGCATTGCGCATTGATTGTCGCCTGACTGAACTGCCTCAGGCGATCACCGACATGACCACACTTACCCACCTTGACCTGAACGACAACGACCTGCACTTGACCCAAGAGTCTGTGCAACGCCTGGCAAGCATGGTCAACCTGCAGAAACTCGATCTGAACGATAATCCGGACCTGACCCTCGTACCGGATGTCAGCCGGATGCTGCAGATGACTACCTTGCACCTGGCCAATACAGGCATCACTCAGTGGCCCATCGGCGCCAGCGCCCTGCCAAGCCTGACAGAACTGCACTTGCAGGCAAACGGGATCACCACCATCCCTGAAGAGGTTTTCACCAACCCATGGCTGCAAACTGCCAATCGCAACACCCTGCTCCATGAAAACCCGTTGTCCGCCGAGACCCTGGCGCGCATCGACACATACCGCCTGGATACCGGCATCCGCCTGGGCGGGCAACTTCGCACACCGGCCCATGCTCCCGTAGCGGCAAACGACCTCGACACCTGGCTGACAGCCGTCGCGGCACAAGACGTGCCCGCCCGCCGAGAGCTGTGGGAACAGTTGAAAGCGAATGAAACCGCCAGGGCCGATGATGTGTTCCGGGTGCTGCGTGACCTGAAGCGGACCCACGCCTATCGCCACACGGCATCGAGGGCGCGCCTGACCGAGCGGGTCTGGACCTTGCTGATCGCCATGGGCGAGTCGACGCAACTGCGCAACGCGGTCTGCCTCAATACCTATGGTTCAGGCAATTGCGGCGACAGCGTCCTGTTGGCATTTACCAACATGGAGCTGCATCACCGGATCCATCAGGCCAAGCAGCAGCCAAGGAGTTACCTGGCCGACAGGGCATTGCTAGAGCTGGCCAAGAGCTGCTTTTACCTGAACCAGCTGGATCACTTTTGCGACCGGTTTATTCTTGAGCGCGAGCAGGCCGGGCTTGAAGTCGACCCCGCCGAGGTCACCGTTTACCTGCGGGACAAACTGGCCCGTGAATTCAACCTGCCGTTTTATCCACTGGCGTTGCTGTACACCGTGGATGATTACGTCACCGACGAGGTGGTCAATGAAGCGCGCAGGAGTCTGCGGGCACTCGGCCAGTCACCGGCGTTGCAGGAAGCAATCTTGATGACCGACTTCTGGATCGAGTATCTGGCCAGCAGCGAGCCGGAAGCGTTTTTCACCGTCAAGGGCACCATCGCTTACAAAGTCGGCGCGCTGAATCAGGAGTTTCCGACCAAGGACTCGGATGAGTATTGGACCCGCCACCAGCAACTGCTCGACGAGGAAACGGCCGAACAGAACCGCCTTGTGCGTCAGTTGACCGAGGGCACGCAACGGACGTTGATGCACGTCTGAAGCGCGACTGGCCTGCCTGTGAAGCAAACAGGCAGGCCAGGGGTCAGGGGATTACGCCGAACGTTGCGCGCCAAGACCGTCCTGGGTCGGCTGCAGCTTGAACACGTAGAACAGCACGGTCAGGAATACCAGGAACACCGGGCCCACATACAGCGCCACGCGGGTATCCGGGAAGTAAGCCATCAGGCCCACCACCAGTACCAGGAACGCCAGGGCCAGGTACGAACTGACCGGGTACAGCCACATGCGGTACTTCAGGGCCTTCTGTTCGGCCGGGCTCAGGCTCTTACGGAACTTGAGCTGGGCCAGCAGGATCATCACCCAGGTCCAGATCGCACCGAAGGTGGCGATGGAGGTGACCCATACGAAGACCTTGTCCGGTACCAGGTAGTTGGCCAACACCCCCAGCAGCAGGGCGAAGATCGACAACAGCAGGGCCTTGCGCGGCACGCCGTTGCTGGAGGTGGTACCGAAGGTCGCCGGGGCCTGGCCGTTCTGCGCCAGGCTGTAGAGCATGCGCCCGGTGCTGAAGATCCCGCCGTTGCACGACGACAGCGCGGCGGTGATCACCACGAAGTTGATGATGCCGGCAGCCGTCTTGATGCCAAGACGCTCGAAGGTCATCACAAACGGGCTGCCCTGGGTGCCGATTTCATTCCACGGGTAGATCGACAGGATCACGAACAACGCACCGACGTAGAACAACAGAATGCGCCAGAACACCGAGCCGATGGCATTGGGGATGGTCTTCTGCGGGTTCTTCGCTTCACCGGCGGTCAGGCCGATCATTTCCACGCCGAGGTAGGCAAACATCACCATCTGCAGGGACATCAACACGCCCTGCACGCCATTGGGCATAAAGCCGCCGTGGGCCCACAGGTTGGAAATCCCCAGCGCCACGCCGTCGTTGCCGAAACCAAAGGCAATGATGCCGACACCGCCGATAACCATGGCAATGATGGTGACGATCTTGATCAGGGCGAACCAGAACTCGAACTCACCGAAGGCTTTTACTGCGATCAGGTTGATCGTGCCCATGCTGATCAGAGCCGCCAGGGCCCAGATCCAGCGCGGCGTATCGGGGAACCACACGCCCATATACACGGCAACGGCGGTGATTTCCGCAACGCAGGTCACCAGCCAGAGGAACCAGTAGTTCCAGCCGGTAAGAAAGCCCGCCAACGGGCCGAGGTAATCCTGGGCATAACGGCTGAAGGAACCGGCCACCGGGTTATGTACGGCCATCTCACCGAGGGCGCGCATGATCACCAGGATCGCCAGACCACCAATGATGTAGGACAACATGATTGCCGGGCCGGCCATCTCGATGGCCTTGGCCGAACCGAGGAACAGACCGACACCGATACAGGCGCCGAGCGCCATCAAGCGAATATGCCGTTCGCCGAGTTCGCGTTTGAGCGGACCGCCTTGAGCGGTCTCGCCATGGGGCAGATGGTTGCCAACAGGCATAGGGGTACAACCTCATTTTGTTATTGGATATGAACCACCGAGTGTCCGGCATCACGGCGGATCGCCACGACGCCCTCCTGCCAGGCTGCCTTTTGGGCAAACCTGCCTGGCCCTAGAAACCGGGCCCGCTCAGCGGGGGTGCAGTATAAAAAGCCATGAGCAGGGCTTTTCACTCAATAAACAGCAAGATTCAGCGAGAACTCTCGGTAAAAGCGCCTTTTACGGAGGAGCATCACCTGGGCAATGTAGGAATTGCCTTCATTAAACGGCGGCGAGTATTGCACAAGGATGGTGCACAGTCATGCCCCTACCTTTGGCGGATTTACCTGTGGGGATGGCTCTAGGACGGGCCTCCCCTGCGGTGTGCTGGCGCGGGGGCTTGTCCCCTTGCCTGAGCACCGCTCGCGGTGTTTGCAGACATTCAGAGGGCTGGCTGTAAACAACGGATATGCACACCTACCCAAACACCAGCACACGAGAGATAGGTAGATCCCCCCGCACCCCGCCACGTGCATTCGGCCAAAATCTCACACTCCACACAAATCCTTCCCACACGCCAACCAGCGTCTAAGCTTCAGACAAGTCCGATCAATCTGCGTGAATGGATCAATCGACTATGGGTGCTTTGTGGCAAACCAATTCGACCAAGGCTGCGGTGCCAACCGACAGCCCGGATGAACAGCCACCGCCCCAAAAGCCCCGCAAACGACGCTATGCCTGGCGTATGTTGTGGTTGTTGCTGGTAATGGGCCTGATCGCGCTGGGGTTTGCCGCTTCCCGGGAAGTGCGCACGTCCAAGTGGCAGGCGCGGGAGTTCAGTCGCCTGGCGGCGACCCTGACCTATAGCGTGCAGCCCGGCCCCAGCGATGCCATCGTCTACCCCGGTGCCGGCCCGTTCGATCAGCGCCTGGGCTACAGCGCCCTGGGTGACTTCTTACCCAGGCTGCTCAAGCGCGATTACCTGATCCAGTCCCAGGCGCGCTTCTCCGACGCGCTGATGAACTACACCCGCCACGGCCTGTTCGTGCCCTATGCCGAGAAAGTTCAGGCGGGCTTGTCGATCACCGATTGCCGTGGCACCGCGCTGTACCAGTTCAGCTACCCGCAGCAGCTCTACCCTTCCTTTGCCGACATCCCGCCACTGGTGGTCAACAGCCTGCTGTTTATCGAAAACCGCGAGTTGCTCAACCCCGCCCAGCCCCAGGCCAACCCCGCCGTGGACTGGCCGCGCTTTGCCAAGGCGGCCTGGTCCCAGGTCGCCAAAGTGTTGCACTTGCCCGGCCAGACGGCGGGCGGCAGTACCCTCGCCACGCAATTGGAAAAGTACCGCCACTCCCCCGACGGGCTGACCCTGTCCGGCGGCGAAAAAATTCGTCAGATGATTTCCGCCAGTGTGCGCACTTATCAGAATGGTCCGCAGACACTGAAGGCACGGCAAAACCTCGTGCGCGATTACCTCAACAGCGTGCCGTTGTCGGCAGTGCCGGGGCATGGCGAAGTGCATGGCATGGCCGAGGGCCTGCGGGTGTGGTACGGCGCAGACTTCAACCAGACCAACGCCCTGCTCGCCGGCAGCGACCCGCAAACCCTGGCGCAAAAAGGCCTGGCCCTGCGTGAAGTGCTGTCACTGATGATTGCCCAGCGCCGCCCGTCCCATTACCTGACCAAGGGCCGCGATGAGCTGGCGCAGCTCACCGACAGCCATATCCGCCTGCTGGCCCAGAACGGCGTGATCGAACCGGCACTGTCCACGGCGGCCCTGGCCAGTCAGGTCAACTACCGGGACTGGCAGCAGCAACCCACCCTCCGGCCAATCGAAACCAACAAAGGCATCAGCGTCGCCCGTAGCCGCCTGGCCGCCCTGCTCAACCGTCCGCTGTACGACCTGGACCGCCTCGACCTGGCCGCCACCAGTACCCTGCAAAGCGATCTGCAAACCCAGGCCACCGAGTACCTCAAGCGCCTGGCAGACCCGAGCGTCGCCGGCCAACTCGGCCTGCTCGGCCCGCGCCTGCTGACCGCGGCCAGCACCGCTCAGGTGCGCTACAGCTTCAACCTCTACGAAATGACACCCGACGGCGCCCGGGTGCGGGTGCAAACCGACAACACCGACCAACCCTTCGATATCAACGAGAGCAGCAAGTTGGAACTGGGCTCCACCGCCAAGCTGCGGGTGCTCACCACCTACCTGCAAATCATCGGCGAACTGCACGCGCGCTATGCCGGGCAGACGCCCGCCGCGCTGAAAAAAGTCGTGTTCGACGAGCAGGACCGCCTGTCCCGCTGGGCCGTGGATTACCTGGTGCAAAACAGCGACCGGAGCCTGGCGAACATGCTCGACGCGGCCCTCGACCGGCAGTACTCCGCCAGCCCCGGCGAACGTTTTTTTACCGGCGGCGGCCTGCATCACTTCAATAACTTTCGCAACGAAGACAATGGCCGCAACCCGACCCTGCGTGATGCCCTGCGCGAATCCATCAACCTGCCGTTTATCCGGCTGATGCGTGACCTGGTGCGCTACAGCACCTACCAGGCACCGGGCAACAGCGCCCAGTTGCTCAAGGACGACAACGACCCGCGCCGCCAGGAATACCTGGCCCAGTTTGCCGACCGCGAGGGCAAGACCTTTTTGCTGCGGTTCTGGAAAAAGTACCGCAACAAGGACACCCAGGCCCGGCTAGCGACTTTTCTCGACAGCATTCACCCCACCGCCATTCGCCTGGCCGCCGTGCACCGGTACCTCTTGCCCCAGGCCAGCCAGCAGAGCTTCAACAGCTTTGTGCGCTCCCATCTGACCGGCACCAAGGCCGCGGAAAAACTCACCGATGCGCGCCTGGAAAAGCTCTATCAAGACTACGGCCCCGGCGCCTATGACCTGCCGGACCAAGGCTATATCGCCAAGGTCCACCCACTGGACTTGTGGCTGCTCGGCTACCTGCTGAACACCCCCGACGCCACCTTCACCCAGGCCGTCGCCGCCAGCCAGTACGAGCGCCAGGAAGTCTATGGCTGGCTGTTCAAGAGCCGCCACAAAAGCGCCCGGGACAGCCGTATCCGCACCATGCTGGAGATTGAGGCGTTCCTCGATATTCATCAGCGCTGGCAGGCGGTTGGCTATCCCTTCGACCACCTGGTGCCGTCCCTGGCCACCGCCATCGGCAGCTCCGGTGACCGCCCGGCAGCCTTGGCGGAACTGGTGGGGACGATCCTGAACGATGGGGTACGTGAACCGACGCTGCGGATCGATAGCCTGCACTTCGCCCCGGGCACGCCCTATGAAACCCGGCTGGTGAACCACCCCGATAAAGGCAAGCGGGTGATGCCCAGCGAAGTCGCCACAGCCCTACGGAGTGCGCTGTCCCAGGTGGTGGACGCGGGCACCGCAAAAAGGCTGTCGGGCAGCTTCAAGTTGGCCGACGGCACGCCACTGGCCATGGGCGGCAAGACCGGCACCGGGGATAATCGCATCGAAGCCATTGGCGCCGGCGGGCGCGTCCTCAGTTCCAAGGCAATCAACCGCACGGCGACGTTTGTGTTCTATATCGGCGACCGGCATTTCGGTACCTTGACCGCCTTTGTCCCCGGCAACGGTGCGCAGAATTTCACGTTTACCTCGGCGCTGCCGGTACAGGTGCTCAAGGGCATGGCGCCGGTGCTGACGCCCTATTTGCAGCCCGCTGGCCACACCTTGTGCCGCGCGCCCTAGCCGTTGATCTCGACGACTCTCTCGGAGCTGCCTTCCACCAGGAAAAACCGGTAGGTCCGCCCGGCCTGTTTTTCAAAGCTGAACACCCGCCCCGGGAAGATATGGTTCTTGGTCACAGGGGCGCAGTCCGTGCGATCCGCTACCGAACAGTCCTTGAACTCATCCACCACCACGACGGTGTTGCCGGCGTTGCGCAGGGTGTAGGTGCGGCCACCGTTTTCGGTGCGGGTATCGAAACGGCTGTGCTCGGGCCGCACAAAGAACACCGTGCCGTACCCCGACATCACCCGCACACCTGCCGTCAATGAGGCCTCATACGCCGCGCGGTCCTCGTCGCTGACGCCAAAGTCATCGTCCTTTTCCGGCGCCACGGGCAAGTAGCGCACCCGGAAGTAACGCTCCCGGTCCCGCTCGCCCATAAACAGGAAGCGCGTGCTTTGCATCGCATTGGCCGGCACGATCAAGCGTGCCGGGCTGGCCATCAGGCCATCGCGCACCATGCCGTCGCCTTGGCTTTTGAGCGGTACTTCGTCGTAGCTGCCATCGGGTTTGTAGAGCATTTCGGTGACATTGATCTTGACGAACGCGGTGCTGGTGCCGCCATTGAACACGCGCTTGAGATAAGTGTTTTTGTCGCCATTCAAGTAATCGTAAAAATCCCCGACATTGATGGCCGGCCCGGCATAGGCATTGAAGGACCACAGCCACGCGCCCAGTACTGCATAAACGTATTTCATAACCACCTCTTACGGTCGCAACGCGTCGAATATCAGGTTAACGCTGCCAAAATAGTCGCCCGGCACGTAGCCGTCCTCCGGCTCGACGGCAGCAATGTCCAACAGCACTCGCTTGCCGACCCGCGCTTGATCGGCGGGCACCACCAGGGTGTCCGTCAGGTCCAGCGCCTGGCCGTTGAAGGACACGTTCAACAGGATCAGGCGCCGGCCGTTGGACAGCACCGGCAGATCGCCCAGGCGCGCGACAACCCCGCCGGCGCTGTTTTTCACGTCGAAGTGTTCGCGCAACGGCTTGAGCGTGCGGGTCACCAGGTTCCACGCCATTTCTTGCTCACGCTCCAAAAACACCGGGTTGATCGGCAGCACATAAAAGTCGGCGGTGGGAATGGTGACGGAGACCTCGAACACCTGCTCTTCACGGATCGCGTGGGCCTGGGTACTGAGCAACGTGACAACCACCAGTAACAGTGCTGCCAACACGACTTTGCAGCCTCTGCATGGGCGGTGCCCGTGCCTATGTGCTCTTTCAATGACCATTAGCCTTTGACCTCATATGGTTTTTTCTCGCTGCCCTCGACCAGAGTGAAGCGATACGTACGCCCTGCCTGCTTGGGGAAGCTGAAGGCACGGCCCGGCAGGATGTGGTTCTTGGTGACGGGCAAACATTCCTGGGCACCGTCGCTGGCGCAGTCCTTGAACTGGTCGACCACCACCACGCTGTTGCCATCGTTATGCATCCCGTACTCAGTGGGCTGATCGTCGATACGGGTGGCAAAGCGCGTGACCTTGGGCCGCACGAAAAACACTGTGCCAAACCCCGCCAGTACCGTGACGCCGGCCGAGAGGTTGGTTTTATAGGCCTCGCGCTCGTCGCTGGAGACGGCAAAATCGTCCTCCGGCTCCGGCATCACCGGCACAAAACGCAGGCGGAAATAGCGCTCTTTGTCACGCTCGCCCAGGTACAGCAAACGTGTGCCTTGCATGCTATCGGCAGGGACGATCAGGCGTGCCGGGGTGGCCATCAAGCCGTCGCGGGCGGTGTTCTCGAGGTTGCTCTTGAGCTCCACTTCCTCAGAGGTGCCGTCGGCGTTGTAGAGGATCTCCATCACCGAGACTTTGATAAATGCCGTGCTGTCACCGCCGTTGAAAACCCGTTTGAGGTAGGTACTTTTATCGCCGTCCAGGTAGTCATAGAACACCCCGACATTGATGTTGGGAGCGGCCGGTGCCGAGATCGGCAACCAGCACAGCGCACACAGCGCCAACAGATGTTTCATCTTCATCAGTCTCATTTAAAGTTCCGAGTCCCAGACCACCGTGACCTGGCCCGAGTAAGTGCTGCCACCGCGCTCGAGCATCTGGTCGGCGTGGTCTTTCTTGACCTCGAAGTGCAACGTGCCGGGCCGCCTGTTGACGTAGAAGCCCGGATTGAACTGCTCGGTACCGGCGCCGCTGAGCAGCAGCGGCTGGCGAATCACGGCGCTGCCGTCGGCCCGGTTCAGGCCATGGGGCAGGCTCACGCTGACGTCCAGCGGCACCTCGTGGCCGTCGGTGGTGTTCTTCAAGGCACAGGTGTCGCCGATAGACCGCTCACAGCTCATCTGCATCTTGAAACGCGACGAGGCAGAAATGCTGAAGGTCTGGTCGCGAAACAGACGCGCAGGTTTGCGGCCCTGATTCAGCCAGGCTTGCCAGCCGCCTTGGGGTACCAGCTCGATACGGTTGCCGTTGGGGGGAACTTCGACTTTGAGGTCATGTTGCACCGCCAGGGTGAAATTCAGAGTCAGCGTAGGGCTGCTGGGCATCATCACGTCGCCCAAATCGAAGTCCTTGCCGGGCCCTACGGTGTATTGATGACTACCGATGTACTCCCCTGAAGACATGCCCAACGGGTTGGGCGTGATGAGTTCATAGGCAAACTCCAGGCTGTTTAAGCGCATGGTGGGAATGTCGAACCTGGCCTGTCTGGCACATAGAGAGCCGACGGGTGTTCGCCAGAAAAACCCATAGGTTATCGTCCCATAAAGGCTCACCCCGGTGCCCAGGCAGGTGCGCGGCGGGTACACCCAACTGGAGCCGGTCCACATTCTCTGATGAGCCTGCAAAGGTGTCACGCCCCCTCCGACCAGGCTAATCAGGTTGGGAATGGAATATGTCGAACCGACCCCCATGATCCGTACCTTTAACGTCTCGGTCTCCTGAGTCTGCCGATGCACCACGGTCAGATCCTGCCACTCCGTTGGGACCTTAAACATTGCGCCTTGCCGTTGATCCGTATGAAACGCAGAGATTTGCGTCACGGACTCAGCCGAAATAGCAGCCCTGAGGCTGAATATGTTCAAGGACTTACATTGGGCAGGGAATGAAACACAGTAACCAACACTGGGCGTTTTGTTCTCGAACTTATTCAAGTGCGGCTGTGCAGGGTCCGGCCGAAACTCAGCATGAATGCTCATCTCCACAGCGATTGCAGGCATTGCCAGCGACGCCAGTAACACGCTGGCCGCCACCTGCGAGCCACGCCCTAGCCACTTCGCTACATTCATGTTTCTACCACTGACGGCCTCTATCTGACGGCAGCTCATATTTGTGAATCCCAGACCACTGAGACCTGGCCCGTGTAGGTGCTACCGCCTCGACTGAGCATCTGCTCGGCGTAATCTTTCTTGACCTCGAAGTGCAGGGTGCCGGGCCGCCTGTTGACGTAGAAGCCCGGATTGAACTGCTCGGTGCCGGCGCCGCTGAGCAGCAGCGGCTGGCGATTCACCGCGCTGCCGTCTTCACGGTTCAGGCCATGGGGCAGGCTGACGCTGACGTCCAGCGGCACTTCATGACCGTCCGTGGTGTTTTTCAAGGCGCAGGTGTCCCCTACGACCTGATCGCAGGCCATCTGCATCTTGAAGCGCGACGAGGCGGAAATATTGAACGTCTGGTCACGGAACAACCGTGCCGGCTTGCGCCCCTGGTTCACCCAGCCTTGCCAGCCGCCCTGGGGCACCAGTTCGACACGGTTACCGCCCGGGGGGACGTCCACCTGGAGCTGGTGTTGCACTTCCAGGGCGAAATTGAAGGTCAGTTGGTTGTCCGACGGAATCAGCACATCGCCGAAGTCATAGTCTCCCCCAGGCCCCATGGTGTAGGTGAGGCTGCCAGAGTATTCACCGCTGGACATGCCTAGCGGATTGGGGGTTTTAAGCTCATAGGCATACTCGAGTTGGAACAGGCGCAACCTGGGAATATCCAGCGAGGGCTTGCGACCACAGGCGCCTGCTCCTTCAGGGACCAACCAGAAATACGTGGCAGAGGCATTGGTAAACTTAAGGTGACCAGTACTTCGGCACGGGCTCGGAGCGTTTTGCCATTGCGCATGCCATGCGCGTCCAGGTTGCGCCCAAGCCGCCACCCCCGGCGGATTGGCCGCAGTCCAGACGCCACCTAGCCCGGCAATACGCATCTTTACGGTCTCGACTTCCCCGGTTCTGTTATGCGTCACCAGCACATCTCGCCACTCGGATGGCACTTTTACGTAATAGCCCTGGCGGTCATTCTCATGGTTGGCCAGGATCGGCCCGTTGGATAACGCCTCAAAGTTCCACTCCCGCAGGCTGAAGATATTCAACGCCTTGCACTGGTTTGGAATGTGAGACTCGCAAATAGAACTGATAGGCGTTGTATTACGAAACTGGTTCACAAACGGATTGCCGGGGTCCGGCGTAAACACGGCCGTGATGTCCTGGGTCAGCGCCACCGCCGTCGAACTGAACAACAACGTAGCGCCTACTCCTCCCAACTGGCAGATCAAAGTTCTGATGCGTTTCATGGTGGTCGGTAATCTCGTCATGCCACTCAACCTGCGGTCTGCTGGGTAAAGGTGGAGTCGGCCAGGGTGTCCGGCGTGCAGCGCAAATCCCCAATCATCAGCACGTCGTTTTCACTGTGCGCATTGGCGGTATCCAGGCGGAACTGGCACAGCAGCTGGTTGTTACGCCGCACTTCGAGGGTCGGCGAGCTGGCGTTCATTTCCAGGGAGAAAAACCCATCGACCTCGCTCACCCCACGGCTGGCGTGGTTGAGAATGTGGTGGCCCTTGAGCGGTTTGCCCTGGGGGTCCACCAGGCGCCCGAGCACGGTGACGGTGCGCATCACGCTGATCTTGCGATAGTCCACGCCGCCCTTGTTCAGGTGGTAGGCCGTGCGCGGTGGCTGGATATTGGCCGCAGGTGCGTGGTTGCCGTCGAAGTCGAAGCTGACCGAGCTGCCCTTGTAGGCGGCGATTGGGATGAAGTTGCGCCCAGGTCGCAAGATGGTGCTGCCGCCACTCAAGTCATCGGCCCGCAGGACGATGTCGTCCACATCGCTTTCAACGTCGACAATCATCCCCGAACCGCTGCCGGCATACTGGCTGGTGAGCACCATCCGCTGCCCGCCGACGGCAAAGGTGCTGTCCAGGTTGAGGCCACCGGTCAGGTCGTTATTGAACGATGAGCGCTGCACAAAACCGTCACCATTGACCGCATCGGTCTGGAAGCTGGCCATGCCGGACAGCCCGACGCCGTAGGTGTCAACCAGGGCGGTGGCCGAAACACTTTGCAGAACATGATCCTGCAGGTCGCGGCGATAGCTCAGCGAGCCGTTGTTGTCGCGGCCACCGTCACGGGAGGTGCGTGTACCGATGCTGGCCGACCATTGTTCGCCCGGGCTGCCAAGGGCCAGGCTGACGCTCAGGTCGACCCCGCGATTGCGCTTGTCGCCGGTGCTGGAGCTGGCAGGACGGTCGAACAACGACAGTCGCCAGTTGGCGTCATTGCCAAACAGGTGAGCCCGTTCGGTCCAGCCCAGATCCAGCCCCAGACCTTGAACGTTGCCTTCGCTATAAGCCAACCGGGCGTTGATGGAACGCAGGTTACTCAGGCGATGGTTCACTGACAGCGACGACTGGCTGGTCTGGCCGACAAAGATATCGCGCTGGCGAATGCGGGTGCCGTCGGGCAGGGTTTCGTAGGTGTTGCGGTTGTCCAGCCAACTGCGGGTGTGGTTGAGCACCACACTGCCCAGCCCGTAGTTGTAGAGGCTGTTGAAGTCGACGCCGGTGCCGTAATTATCGGTCTGGTAGATGTTGGCATAGAGACTGGCGTTATTGGCCAGGGACCAGTCGACGGACGTGCCGTACTGCATGTTGTCCTTGACCTGGCGCCCGGACAACCCCAGTACCACTCGAGGGTGAGCCAGATAGTTGAGGGAGGCACCGGCGGTCAGGTCGCCACTGGGTTGCTCGTCCCAGTTGCTGAGCAGTTTGCTTTCTTGCCCGGCAAAGACGTTGTAGCGCCAGCGGTTGTCGAGGTTGCGCCAGTTATTGGGCTTGTACACCAACTCCTGGGTGGTGCTGGTGATCTGCCCGTCTTCCACCAGGCGCACTTCCACCTCGTAGATGCCGCCGGGCAAGGGCCGTGTGTCCAGGCTCTGCAAGCCCGTGGTAACGGCCTGGGTGTTGATCAACAGCCCGTTGCGGTAAATCTCGACCGAGGCCTGGCGATTGGCCGTGACGTAAATGGGGTAGATGCTCGGCTTGGGATTGCTGATCATTAGGCTGTCGGAGCTGCCGTACATCACGCCCACGGCGGTGTCGGGGCTCGCGCCGAACGTACGCAGTTGCCGGGTCAGGCCTTCGGCGTTAGGCGTGAAGTAACCCAGGCGCAGGAACTCACCGTGCATTTCACGCTGGGAGTACAACGAGTACACGGCGTGGTTGAGGGCATCGTCATCCGGGCCGCCCAAGCGCGAGAACTGCATGTTCAGCACCTGGTTCCAATTGCCCAGGCTGCCGCTGGCATCCAGCCCCAGGCGTCCGCCCAGGTCCTGGCCCTGGCCGCCACTGATATTCAGCTGGTTACGCACGATCAGGCCCGTGCTGCCGCCCGTGGGCAGGGAGTAGTACTTCGATTCTTGCCCTTCACGCTCGGCATTCTCGGTGAGCAATGTGAGCAGGGACTTTTCCAGGTTGTAGTGCACCGCCAGCAACTGATCCGGGCAGCCACTTTCGCAGGCCCCCAACGGCACACCCTGCTTGAGGTAGTCACCCCAGCGGTCGCGCTCGACATCCTTGATCACACTGCCTTCATGGTCAGTGAAATCCAGCAGGGTCAGGCGGTCGTCGCGGGTGAGGACAATCATCGCCTCAGAGACGAACTCCTCATCCAGTTCGACCCGTACCGCCAACGGCACATCAAAAAAATGCTCCTCGAAGTCAGCCGGTAAACCCTTGGCCTGGGACAGCAAACTTCTTGGGGTTGTGCCAGTTGCCGCGTCAGCTGCAAACGCCCCCGTACAAAACAACAAGGCGAGCGCTGCCGCGATGAAAATCATCGGGAACATGAACGGATACTCTGATTACGCACAGGGAATACTTGAATACCGATCAACCGACAGCGACTGCCTGTCGATCGGTAGGGCTAAGCAATAAGCCGATGCTTACTGATCAACAGGTCGCCTTTACGGCGCAACGCGTGGCTCGTGATCGAACACCACGGTGTAGTTGGTGGTGAACAGGCCTGCGTCGGTGTCGGCTGGCTTGGCGGCCACAACCACCATGTCGGCCTGGGTGCCCGGGGTGGAGCTGGCGTCATCCACGACTTCCAGTGGCGAACCGGTCAGGGTCACGCCGTTGAAGGAGGTGGTCAGGGGGATGGAGGACGTGCCGTTGCTCAGGGATGCCGGGCCGCCTTCGATGTAGGCCTTGATCGAACCGTCAGTATTTTTTACCGCGTAGGTGGCACGGATCTGGCTCAATTGGCCAGTGACGGTGTTGTAGGACATGGTTTCATCCTTACCGAAATCCGGATCCAACGGCTGGGCGTGGAACTGTTTGGTAGGAATGGTTGCCTTGATGTTGATGACGCTGGTGGCTTCACCGGCAGCAAATACGCTGGAAGAGCCGATAGCCAACAAGACCAATGGCAGGACGAAAGCAGTTTTTTTCAGCATCGTTAAATACCTGTTGTCACTTTAAGTAAGTTAAAGATTCGACTCGATCGAAACTTCATGACGCGCCACAAGCCCAACTCCAAGTTGAGTCCTAAGACGCAAGTAAATTATCTGCCGATTCCAACTTCAGGTAAGCCAGCCATTTCCGTGTAGCGCGTAGTTATCAAACCCTCTATGCAGGCAGAAAAAATCCTGAAAACTCAATAAGTCACGTATTACCTGTCATCCCGGTAATACATGCAACATTAGTTCGGCTTACCTATATAAGACATCGTTCCGTAAGAAATGGAGTACACGAATAGCTATAGCTAAGCAGAACTTACTTTAGAGCAAAAACTCCACAACTCTATTTAGACCGACCATTTATAAATCAGCCTGTGGCGCCGGTGATAGCACCCGGGGTTGGCGCCCTACCGTTCGTCAGAAGGCATTGCTCGAGCCATAAGATATATCTTACGTTATGTCTTAGACACCCACAGAGAGCGTGACAATGAGAGACCATCATTCCCACCGTGAACCCGGTGACGGCCGCGACGGCTTCGAGAAACGCCCAGGCCGCGAGCGCGGTGGCCGGGGGCCCCGAGTCTTTGCCCCGGGCGATCTGAAAATCCTCCTGCCGGCGCTGATCGCCGAACAGCCGTGCCATGGCTACGACCTGATCCGCCAGATCGAAGGGTTGTTCGACGGCGCCTATAGCCCCAGCCCCGGGGTGATCTACCCCACCCTGACCTTCCTCGAAGAAAGCGAGTTGATCAGTGGCGACGCCGAGGGCGGGAAAAAACGCTACACAATCACCGACGCCGGACGTCTCTTCTTGAGTGAACAGAAAATTGCCCTGGACGGTGTGCGCATGCGCATCGACGTCAGCAAGCGTTCACTGCGCGGCCACGACCGGCCACCCGAGATCCACGAGGCGGTGCACAACCTGCGCCATGCCTTGCAACTGCACCACGGGCGCTGGAGCCCGGAAGAAATCACGCGTGTTGCGGGGCTGCTCAACAGCACCGCCCAAGCCATTGTGGATGGCCCGGCCGTCCAACCTGTACAGGGGAAAAGTGAATGAACAAGCCCGTCATCCACCGCGTCACCCACGAGATCAAACGCCGCTGCCTGCAGGTATTGCGGGTGGTCGATATCACCCCGCGCATGCGCCGCATCACCCTGGGTGGCGAGCAACTGGCCGGGTTTATCAGCCTGGGCAGCGATGACCATATCAAGCTGCTGTTCCCGCAGAACGCCGCCGAACTGGCCGCACTGCAGAGCCCGAGCTTCACCATCAAGGGCGAGGGCCCACAACCGGCGATGCGCGACTACACACCACGGCGTTTCGACCTGGCCCTCGGGGAGTTGGATATCGACTTTGTGCTGCACGGCGACGGCCCGGCGTCGACCTGGGCCGAGCAGGCTGCCGTCGGCCAACACCTGTACATCGGCGGGCCACGGGGCTCGATGATCGTGCCGGATATCTTCGACAGCTACCTGCTGATCGGCGACGAAACCGCAATCCCGGCCATTGCCCGGCGCCTGGAAGAACTGCCGGCGGGGCGCAAGGTGCTGGCGGTGATTGAAATTGCCGATGAGCACGAAAAGCAGGCGCTCGACAGTGCGGCGGATGTGGAAGTGATCTGGGTGATGCGCGGGGTCGATGATCTGCTGGCCACGGTGGAGCACCTGCAGCCACCGGCCGGGGCGCTGTATGCCTGGGTGGCTACCGAGACCAAGCTGTCACGCCAGGTTCGGCGGGTGCTGCTGGATAAGCACCAGCTCAACGACGAGTTCGTCAAGGCCGTGGGCTACTGGCGAGCCCAGGGCAGCGACGAAGAATAGGGCTCACTCGGTCAAAATGTGGGAGCGGGCTTGCCCGCGATTGCGCTGTATCAGTCGGCACATTTGCTACTGATCCACTGCAATCGCGGGCAAGCCCGCTCCCACATTAGTCCTTCGTTACCTTGGGGATCTTGTCCAGCCCCACTATCGCCAACGCCACCGCCACAAACCCCAGCAATATCCCCCCCGCATTCATAAACACCTGTGGATATCCCAAGGTGTCGACATCAATAAACGGGTACTGATACTGCCCCAGCATATGCCCGCGCAGCAGCACGTACACGAAATACAGCAACGGGTAGATCGCCCAATAGCCGATGTGCCTGAGGCACAACGTCCCCTTGGGCACACACCGCCACCAATACCCCAGGAACAGCAGCGGCATCACATCGTGGAGCAATTCGTCCGCGATAAACTGCCAGCCCTCGGGGCTCCACAAATGCCGCAGCAGCAGGCTATACGCCAGGCCCACCACGACGATACTCACCGCTATCCCGCTGCTGACCGCAGGCTGCAGGAAAAAGCGGCGCCCGGCTGAAGGGCGATTCACCAGTGCATAACTGAGCACCACCGCCGCCAGGGTGTTGGTCAGCACCGTGAAGAAGCTGAAGAAACTCACCAATCCACCCAACAGGCTGGCATCGGCCATCCAGCGTGAGTAGAGGACCAGGTACTGCTGGATCGCCAGGCCCGCCCAGCCGGCCAGCGCCGCTGACGCGATAAAGCGCTTCATGGGATCAGTCCAGCGGGCGTTTGGTGCGCATCAGCTTGACGTACAGGCCTTCGACTTTCTCCCGCGCCCACGGGGTCTTGCGCAAGAAGGTGAGGCTGGACTTGATGCTCGGGTCGTTCTTGAAGCAGCGGATATCAATGCGCTCGGCCAGGCCTTCCCATTCGTAATGCGCCACCAGTGCAGTGAGCACCTGTTCCAGGGTAACGCCGTGCAGGGGGTTGTTATTCGATGCGGTCATGCCGGGCCTTTGCCAAGTAAATAAAGAGGAAGCCGCGCACCTTAGCCGAGAGGCCAGGCAGGCGGAAGCACCGTGTTCACTATAGCCGTTGAAAAAGTTCCGCTTCCCGGACGAAAAAGAGATGTTATATTGTAACCATTCATATCAAACCTTCTCTGCTTTGCCAAGGAACCCCCGATGTCCCTCTCCCCTCTCTGGCGCCTGACGCCGCTGGCCGCCGCCCTGCTGATCGGCACCCAGGCCCACGCCCTGGAACTGCAACCCCAAATCATCACCGGCAACCCGCTGGGCAGCCAACAACTGGCCTCGCCCACCACGGTGCTGGAAGGCGATGACCTGACCCTGCAACAAAAAGGCAGCCTTGGCGAAACCCTGAACAAGCAGCCGGGGGTGTCGTCGTCGTACTTTGGCCCTGGCGCCAGCCGCCCGATCATCCGTGGCCAGGATGGCGACCGCATCCGCATCCTGCGCAACGGCGTCGGCGCGCTGGATGCCTCGTCGTTGTCTTATGACCATGCGGTACCGCTGGACCCGGTCAATGTCGAGCGCATTGAGATCGTCCGTGGCCCGGCCGCCCTGCTCTACGGCGGCAGCGCCATCGGTGGCGTGGTCAATACCTTCGACAACCGCATCCCCACCGAAGCCATCGAAGGCATCCATGGCGCGGGCGAGTTGCGCTACGGCGGCGCCGACACCACCCGCAGCAGCGCCGGTAAGCTGGAAGCCGGCAACGGCAGCTTCGCCCTGCACCTGGATGCCAGCGCACGGCAATTCAACGACCTGAAAATCCCCGGTTACGCCCGCAGCCGCCATGCCCCGCAAAGTGAAAACGGCCCCGGCAAAAACGGCCGCCTGGGCAACAGCGATGGGCGTCAGGACAGTGGCGCAGTGGGCGGTTCCTACACTTGGGACGACGGTTACGCCGGGCTGTCCTACAGCAACTCCGACAGCAACTACGGCTCGCCCGCCGAACAGGATGTGCGCATCCGCATGCAGCAAGAGCATTACGCCTTTGCGTCCGAAATCCGCAACCTGCAAGGGCCGTTTACCTCGGTCAAACTCGACGCTGGCTACACCGATTACGAACACCGGGAAATCGAAGGCGGCGAAACCGGTACCACCTTTAAGAACAAGGGCTATGAGGCGCGCATCGAAGCACGGCACCAGCCGATGGGGCCTTTCGACGGCATCGTCGGTGCCCAGGTCAGCCGTAGCGAATTTTCCGCCCTGGGCGAGGAAGCCTTCGTACCGCAGACCGAGACCAATGCCGGCGCGCTGTTTATCCTCGAAGAAATGCAGGCCACCGAGCGCCTGAAACTGAGCCTGGGTGGGCGCCTGGAACACACCACTGTCGACCCGGACGGCAAGGGCAACGAGCGCTTTGCCAATGCCAACACCTCCAGCAGCTTCACCGCTGGCAGCCTGTCATCGGGCGCGGTGTATACCCTCACGCCCATCTGGTCGCTGGCCGCGACCCTGGGCTACACCGAGCGCGCGCCGACCTTCTACGAGCTGTACGCCAACGGCGCCCACGTCGCCACCGGCACTTATGAAGTGGGCGACGCCAAGTTGTCCAAGGAAAAAGCCGTGGCCAGCGACCTGGCCCTGCGCTTTGACAATGGCACGCACAAGGGCAGTTTTGGCGTGTTCTACAGCCACTTCTCCAACTACATCGGCCTGCTGAACAGCGGTCGCACCTTGAATGACGAAGGCGAAGAAGACGCCGACGGCATCCCGGAATACACCTACTCCGGCGTACGCGCACGTTTCGTTGGCTTCGAAGCCCAGGATCACTGGAAACTTGGCGAAAGCGCCTACGGCAAATTTGCCCTGGAACTGTCGGGCGACTACACCCGCGCCACCAACCTGGAGACCGGCGAAGCCCTGCCCCGTATTGCGCCGCTGCGCCTGAACAGTGGCCTGCTGTGGGAACTGGATCGCTGGCAGGCGCGCATTGATGTCGAGCATGCTGCTGGCCAGGGTCGGGTGCCGAACAACGAAAGCGGGACCGATGGCTACACCACATTGGGCGCCAGCGCCGGCTATCGCTTCAACCTGGGTGGCAGCCAGTGGCTGGCATTTGTTGACGGCGAGAACCTGACCAACCAGACCGTGCGCTATGCCAGCTCGATCCTGCGCGATATCGCACCGGCACCGGGGCGCAGCGTGCAGGTGGGCCTGCGCACGACCTTCTGACAGACAGGGATGTTCAACCTGTGGGAGCTATGTGTTGTCTAGCCAAACTCGTGCTGCAGACAAGCCCCCCTGTGGGAGCGGGCTTGCCCGCGATGGCGGTGGGTCAGCCAGCCTTTCCGGTGCTGACCCAACGCTATCGCAGGCAAGCCAGCTCCCACATCAAGTTGTGTGGTCTAGCCAAACCCGTGCTGTAAACGAGATCCCCTGTGGGAGCGGGCAAGCCAGCTCCCTCACTGCTTTGCGGTCTCTGCGCCGACTGTTACCAAATCCGAAATAATCCATCTTGCGATTAGCCCTTTCTCTCCCCGTGCCGGCGCTTTATCCTTGTCGGCAACAACCTGAAACGTTTCATCTGCCACCCAAAAACCTGATGCGCGCCCGCCCTGCCGGTCGCCGTTTGCGTACTAAAACCAAAAACTATTAAGACCTGCCCTTGCCTATGCCTGCTTTCCCAACACTGCGCCTGTGCGCTGCGCTGCTGCCTTTGTGCCTGATCACCTGTGCCCAGGCCGCCCCTGCCTTTGACCGCGAGTCACCGTGGATGCTGGGTGATTTCGGCGGCTCCCGGACAGCGCTGTCTCAACAAGGCTACGACTTCAAGATCGACTACACCGGCGAGATGGGCAGCAACCTGCATGGCGGCTCGGACCATGACCGCACCGCCCGCTACAGCGACCAATGGGCCTTCGGCAGCCACCTGGACCTGCAGAAGATCCTCGGCTGGCACGACGCCGAGTTCCAACTGACGATCACCGAGCGCAGTGGCAATAACATCAGCAATGACCGCATCAATGACCCACGGGTCGGCGGTTTTACCTCGTCCCAGGAAGTCTGGGGCCGTGGCCAGACCTGGCGCCTGACGCAGATGTGGTACCAGCAGAAATTCTTCGACCAAAAACTGGATATCAAAGCTGGGCGTTTTGGCGAAGGCGAAGACTTCAACAGCTTCCCCTGTGACTTCCAGAACCTGGCGTTCTGCGGCTCCCAGGTGGGCAACTGGGTCGGTGGCATCTGGTACAACTGGCCCGTGAGCCAATGGGCGCTGCGGGTCAAATACCACCTGACGCCCGAGTTGTACGCGCAGGTCGGCGCCTATGAACAGAACCCGTCCAACCTCGATCGCGGCAATGGCTTCAAGCTCAGTGGCAGCGGCACCCAGGGCGCCCTGCTGCCGGTGGAGCTGGTGTGGACGCCAACGTTCCATGGCCTGCCGGGCGAATACCGCGCCGGTTACTACTACAGCAGCGCCAAGGCCAGCGATGTCTACAAGGACCGCCACGACCAGCCCGCCGCCGTCAGTGGCGAGGCCTATCGCAGTGCCTCCAGCAAGCACGGTGTGTGGCTGGGCGTGCAGCAGCAGGTCACCCGCCTCGCCAGCGACAACAGCCGTGGCTTGAGCGTGTTCGCCAACGCGACGATGCACGATAAGAAGACCAACGCTGTGGATAACTATGTGCAGGCCGGGGTGGTCTACAAAGGCCCGTTCGATGCCCGCGCCCAGGACGATATCGGCTTTGCCGTGGCCCGCGTGCACGTCAACCCGGCCTATCGCAAGAACGCCCAGGCCAGCAACCAGGCCCGTGCGGTCTACGACTTCGACGACGCCGCCTACCTGCCGGTGCAAGACACCGAATACAGCGCCGAGCTCTATTACGGCGTGCATGTCAGCAACTGGCTGACGGTGCGCCCGAACCTGCAATACATCCGGCATCCGGGGGCCGTTGCCCAGGTGGATGACGCGCTGGTCGGCGGGATCAAGCTGCAAGCGTCCTTCTGAATCGCAATAAACGCAATGAGACCTGAACCAAGCCCGCGCACAAACGTCATCTACAGTGAACAAGCGCGGGACTACTTTAAACGTCACGGAGAATCACACTATGAGCACTGATGGTGCTTCAAGCCCAAGCCGCCTGCTGCCCAGGCTGCTGGGGATCTTGCTGCTGATCATGGGCCTGGCCTTGTTGGCCGGGGGCATCAAGCTGAGCATGCTCGGCGGGTCGCTGTACTACCTGCTGGCCGGTATCGGCATCACTCTGACCGGCGTCCTGCTGCTGGCTACGCGCCGCGCGGCGCTGGGCCTGTACGCTGTGGTGCTGTTCGCCAGTACAGTGTGGGCTCTGTGGGAAGTCGGCCTGGACTGGTGGCAACTGGTGCCGCGCCTGGCCCTGTTGTTCGGCCTGGGCATCGTCATGCTGCTGCCGTGGTTCCGCCGTCCCCTGCTGCGCGGCCAACCCGCCCCGCTGGGCACCGGCGCGCTGAGCGTAGCCGTGGTGCTGGCCGGCGCAACCGCCGTGGCCAGCCAGTTCACCAACCCCGGTGAAATCAAGGGCCAACTGGACCGCGACGCGGTACCGGGCATGACCAACGCCGCGCCGGCCCAGGCCGATGGCGACTGGAATTCCTATGGCCGTTCGGGTTTCGGTGATCGTTACTCGCCGCTGGCGCAGATCACCCCGGAAAACGCCCACAAGCTGGTACCGGCCTGGACTTATCGCACCGGCGACCTGCCTGGCCCGGGCGACCCCGGTGAAACCACCGCGGAAAACACCCCGCTGAAAGTCAACGGCATGCTCTACGTGTGCACACCGCACAGCCAGGTGATTGCCCTTGATCCGGACACCGGCAAGGAAATCTGGCGTTTCGACCCTAAGCTCTCGACGCAGAAAGCCGAGAACTTCAAGGGTTGGGCGCATATGACCTGCCGTGGCGTGTCGTATCACGATGACGCGGCCTACGCCGCCACCGAGCAAAGCCCGGCCACCGGCGCCGCCGCGCCAGCCGCCAATGCCTGCCCGCGCCGCATTTTCCTGCCGACCGCCGACACCCGTCTGATCGCACTGAACGCTGACACCGGCAAGATGTGTGAAGACTTCGGCGACAAAGGCCAGGTCGACCTGGGCGCCAACATCGGCACCTTCGCCCCCGGTGGTTACTACTCCACCTCGCCGCCCGCCATCACCAAGAACCTGGTGGTCATTGGCGGTCACGTCACCGATAACGTCTCCACCGACGAACCAAGCGGCGTAATCCGCGCGTTCGACGTGCACACCGGCAAGCTGGTGTGGAACTGGGACAGCGGCAACCCGGACGACACCACGCCGATTGCCGAAGGCAAGACCTACACCCGCAACTCGCCCAACATGTGGTCGATGTTCGCCGTCGATGAAAAACTCGGCATGCTCTACCTGCCGATGGGCAACCAGACCCCGGACCAGTTCGGTGGCTACCGCACCCCGGCTTCCGAGCTGCACGCTGCCGGCCTGACCGCCCTGGATATCGACACCGGTAAAGTGCGCTGGCACTACCAGTTCACCCACCATGACCTGTGGGACATGGACGTGGGCGGCCAGCCAAGCCTGATCGACATCAAGACAGCGGCCGGCGTGAAGCAAGCCGTGATGGCCTCGACCAAGCAAGGCAGCATCTACGTGCTGGACCGTGCAACGGGCGAGCCGGTGGTGCCGATCAACGAAATCCCGGTACCGCAAGGCGCAGTGGCAGGCGATCACACCTCGCCGACCCAGCCCAAGTCCGACCTCAACTTCATGCCACCGCCCCTCAAGGAGCGTGACATGTGGGGCGTGACCCCGTTCGACCAAATGCTCTGCCGGATCGACTTCAAATCCCTGCGCTACGATGGCCCGTTCACCCCGCCATCGCTGCAAGGTTCGATCGTTTACCCCGGCAACTTCGGCGTGTTCGACTGGGGCGGCATCTCGGTTGATCCGGTGCGCCAGATTGCCTTCGTCAACCCAAGCTACATGGCGTTCAAGTCGACCATGATCCCGGCAGAAAAAATCGCCGCCATGGGCCCGCGTGTCAGCGAGACCGAAGGTGTGCAGCCGAACAAAGGCACGCCTTATGGCGTGGTCCTGGAAGCCATGCTCTCGCCAATGGGCCTGCCATGCCAGGCACCGGCCTGGGGTTATGTGGCCGCCGTGGACTTGACCAACAACAAGACCATCTGGATGCACAAGAACGGCACCGTGCGTGACAGCTCGCCAGTGCCCATCCCCCTGAGCATGGGTGTGCCAAGCCTGGGCGGGACCTTCACCACCGCCGGTGGCGTGTCCTTCCTCAGCGGTACCCTCGACCAGTACCTGCGTGCCTATGACGTGAAAAACGGCAAGCAACTGTGGGAAGGCCGCCTGCCTGCAGGCGCGCAAACCACCCCGATGACCTACACCGGCAAGGACGGCAAGCAGTACGTGCTGGTCGTGGCGGGCGGTCATGGTTCCCTGGGGACCAAGCAGGGTGACTATGTGATGGCGTTCAAGCTGGCGGATTAAGCGACAGCTGCAACAAAAAAACCCCGGAATTCCGGGGTTTTTTATTTGAAATACAACTCAAATGTGGGAGCTGGCTTGCCTGCGATAGCGGTGGATCCGTTGGCATATGTTGCACTGACCCACCGCTATCGCAGGCAAGCCAGCTCCCACACAAGCCCTCTCCCATATTTTGACCGCGCCGGACCCGTCACACCGTACTGCGATCCCGGCGCATCCACATCTCAAAGGCCATGGCATTCAACGGCCGGCTGATCAGGTAGCCCTGGGCGGTGTCGCAATTCCATTGTTTGAGCAGCCTCAGGCTGGGTTCGAACTCCACCCCTTCGGCCACCACCTTGAGCCCCAGGTTGTGGCTCATCTCGATGGTCGAACGCACGATCACCGCGTCACCGCTGGTACTGTCGAGGTTGCGCACAAAGGACTGGTCGATCTTCAGCTCCTGCACCGGCAGGCGCTGCAACTGGGCCAGGGATGAGTAGCCCGTGCCGAAGTCGTCCACCGACAGGCTGATGCCACAGCCGCGCAGTTGCTCGAGGATGCGCAAGGCCTGTTCCGGGTTGTGCATGATCGCGCTTTCGGTGATCTCGAAAATCAACTGCCCGGCCAATACCCCGTGCAGCTCCAGCAGTTCGGTCACCCGCGGCGCCAGCCCTTCGTCGCCGAGGTCGTCCACCGAAATGTTCAGCGACAGCTGCACCTCCAGCCCGCGCACGCTCCACTCTGCCAACTGACGGATCGCCTCTTCGATCACCCAATGGGTCAGGCTGGCCATGCTGCCGGAGCGTTCGGCCAGGGGGATGAATTCGACGGGGGACACCAGGCCCAGGGTCGGGTGCTGCCAGCGCAACAGTGCCTCGGCCTGGCGCACGTAGCCGTGGCGCAGGTCGAGCTTGGGTTGATAGCACAGGAACAATTCGTCTTCGATGGCGGCGCGGCGCAGGTCGCGGATCAGGCTGATCTGGCGTTGATGGGCAAGGTCGCGGTCTTGTTGATAGATCTGCAGATAGCCGGGCAGCGCGGCCGCATCGTGGCGCGCAATGGCCGCGCGGCTGATCAGTTCTTCGACCTGCTGGCCATCTTCGGGGTAGGCGGCAATGCCCATGCTCACTTCGTGGCGCAGTTCATCGACACCCACCCGCTGCGGTTCGGTCAGCAGGCTGTACAGGCGGTCGGCGCGGGCCACGGCGCTGTCGAGCTTGGTGTTTTCCAACAGCACCAGAAATTCGCTGCCGGTAATGCGCGCCGCCGAATCCCCGGCCGCCAGGCTCGACAGCAGGCAGCGGCTGGCTTCGCGCAACATTTCCTCGACCCCTTGGGGGCCAAAGCCTTCGTTGATCACCCGGTAGTTTTCAATCCCCAGGTACAGCAGCACCACCGGCCGCCGCGCACTGATCGCACTGCCCAGGCGCTCCATGGCCAGGGCGCGGTTGGGCAGGCCGGTCAGCGCATCGTGCAGGGCATTGTGCGCCAGTTGCCGCTCGCGCACGGCGATGCCGCTTTGCATGGCATTGAAGGCGCGGGCCAGCAGGCCGAATTCATCCTTGCCGCGCACCGCCACTGGCGTGCGGTAATCCCCGCCACCAATGCGCTCGGCTGCCTGCACCAGGGCATCGAGCGGGCGCGACACGCGGCGCGCCATCAACAGCGCGCCCACCAGTGAGACCAGCAGGGCCGCGAGGGCGATGCCGAGAAATTGCCGGTCCAGCGGCGCAAAGGATTGCAGGGCCTGGTCCAGCGGGCTTTGCAGCAAGGCCATGACTTGCCCGCCATCGCCGGTGTTGGCCAGGGGCAGCACCTGGCTGAGAAAACGCTGGCCGTGAAACTCGCTTATTTGTGCCAGCGCCCTGGGGTGCGAAGCCTGTAGCGCCTCGATAATGGCCGGGCGATCGGTCACGGGCTGGGTGCTGAACAAGGCGCCCGGCTGGCCCTTGTCCACGCTCATGAACGACACCTCCAGGTTGCTCAGGGAGCGCAACTCGGCGGCAAACACCTCATCCATGGAAAAGCCCATGACCACCCGCGCAATGGGCAGCGGGTCCAGCACATCTTCCTGGACCAGCAAAAACGGCCGGCCGGCCAGGGAGACAACGAGCATATGCAGGGAATTGCGCCGAGCCTGACGCAGCGCCTCGGCGTAGGGAAAGACTTGCTGCGCCGGCACGCCAGCCAGGGTGCTGACGATGACCTGCCCATCCAGCCCCAGCACAAACACCTCGCTGGAACGGATGCCGCTGCCCTGCCGGTGCAGGGCCGCAAGGATCGCCGCCGGCTGGCCCTCAGCGACGGCACGGCGCAACTGTTCGTCCACCGTCAGCCAGTCGAGGCCGTATTGCAGGCGCCGCCCGCGCAGGTCCAGCAGGCGCTCGAACACTCGGCTGCCGGTCTCCAGTTGCACCAGGGCCTGATTTTCCACGGCCCGGGTAGTGGCCACTTTCACGGCAAAATACACCGCGCCCACCACGACCAGCAGCAGCAACGCCAACACCCCGGCCAGCCGCGCCTGGAAGGCGTGGCGCCATTTCATCCGCTTGCCTCCTGGCAGCGTGCCCACGCCCCAGCTCAAGCGCCCTTTTGTCATACGCTTCCCTCGCGACTGGCGGCCCGGTGTCAAATAAATGCCCGTCGATGCCGAACATTTGGAAAACCCAGATTAGTCTTCGCCGAGCAGAAGTAAACCTAATAAATACGGGAGGTTGGCTGACATTATTTTGACGACAGATCACCGTCTAAACGGCGCACGCAGGCATAAAATCGCCCCTGATTTGCTGAAGGTTTCTGGGTGCCGCACAAACAGCCAGTGCCACAGGGGTCTTCGAAAATGTCATGCAATTTGTTGCTAACCACGCCGGGCCATTGAAACCACCGCTCACCTGCCCCATCTAACCTCCATACTTCACTGTGCAGGTGCCCCATGAGCGACCAGCAAGAATTCCCCGATATCGACCTCAACGACTACGCCGACCCCGAAAACGCTGAAACTCCGTCGTCCAACACCGGCCTGGCCCTGCCTGGGCAAAATCTGCCGGACAAGGTCTATATCATCCCGATCCACAACCGGCCGTTCTTCCCGGCGCAAGTGTTGCCGGTGATCGTCAATGAAGAGCCCTGGGCCGAGACCCTGGAGCTGGTGAGCAAATCCGACCACCACTCCCTGGCGCTGTTTTTCATGGACACGCCGCCCGAAGACCCGCGGCATTTCGATACCTCTGCCCTGCCGTTGTACGGCACCCTGGTCAAGGTGCATCACGCCAGCCGCGAAAACGGCAAGCTGCAGTTCGTTGCCCAGGGCCTGACCCGCGTGCGCATCAAGACCTGGCTCAAGCACCACCGCCCACCGTATCTGGTGGAGGTCGAATACCCGCACCAGCCCAGCGAGCCGACCGATGAGGTCAAGGCCTACGGCATGGCCCTGATCAATGCGATCAAGGAACTGCTGCCGCTCAACCCGCTGTACAGCGAAGAGCTGAAGAACTACCTCAACCGCTTCAGCCCCAACGACCCGTCGCCCCTGACCGACTTCGCCGCCGCGCTGACCTCGGCCACCGGTAACGAGTTGCAGGAAGTGCTGGACTGCGTGCCAATGCTCAAGCGCATGGAAAAAGTGTTGCCGATGCTGCGCAAAGAGGTGGAAGTCGCGCGCCTGCAAAAGGAAATCTCCGCCGAGGTGAACCGCAAGATCGGCGAGCACCAGCGCGAGTTTTTCCTCAAGGAACAACTCAAGGTGATCCAGCAGGAGCTGGGGCTGACCAAGGACGATCGCAGCGCCGACGTCGAACAGTTCGAGCAGCGCCTGGAAGGCAAGGTGCTGCCGGCCCAGGCGCAGAAACGCATTGATGAAGAGCTGAACAAGCTGTCGATCCTCGAAACCGGCTCGCCGGAATACGCGGTCACGCGTAACTACCTGGACTGGGCGACCTCGGTGCCGTGGGGCGTGTATGGCGAGGACAAACTCGACCTCAAACACGCCCGCAAAGTCCTGGATAAACACCATGCGGGGCTGGACGACATCAAGAGTCGCATCCTCGAGTTCCTCGCGGTCGGCGCCTATAAAGGCGAAGTCGCCGGCTCCATCGTGCTGTTGGTAGGCCCGCCGGGTGTGGGCAAGACCAGCGTCGGCAAATCCATCGCCGAGTCTCTGGGGCGGCCGTTCTACCGTTTCAGCGTCGGCGGCATGCGCGACGAGGCCGAAATCAAGGGCCATCGCCGCACCTACATCGGCGCCCTGCCGGGCAAGCTGGTGCAGGCGCTCAAGGATGTGGAGGTGATGAACCCGGTGATCATGCTCGACGAGATCGACAAGATGGGCCAGAGCTACCAGGGCGACCCGGCGTCGGCCCTGCTGGAGACCCTCGACCCGGAACAGAACGTCGAATTCCTCGATCACTACCTGGACCTGCGCCTGGACCTGTCCAAAGTGCTGTTCGTGTGCACCGCCAACACCCTGGACTCAATCCCCGGCCCGTTGCTGGACCGTATGGAAGTGATTCGCCTGTCGGGCTATATCACCGAAGAAAAAGTCGCCATTGCCAAGCGTCACCTGTGGCCAAAGCAGTTGGAAAAAGCCGGCGTGGCCAAGAACAGCCTGAGCATCACCGATGGCGCCCTGCGCGCGCTGATCGACGGCTATGCCCGTGAAGCCGGGGTGCGCCAGTTGGAGAAGCAACTGGGCAAGCTGGTGCGCAAGGCGGTGGTCAAGCTGCTGGATGAGCCGGACTCGGTGATCAAGATCGGCAACAAGGACCTGGAAAGCTCCCTGGGCATGCCGGTGTTCCGCAACGAGCAGGTACTGTCGGGCACGGGTGTCATCACCGGCCTGGCCTGGACCAGCATGGGCGGCGCGACCTTGCCGATCGAGGCGACGCGTATCCACACGCTCAATCGTGGGTTCAAGCTCACCGGGCAGTTGGGTGAAGTGATGAAGGAGTCCGCCGAAATCGCCTATAGCTACATCAGCTCCAACCTGAAGTCGTTTGGCGGTGATCCGAAATTCTTCGACGAAGCCTTCGTGCACCTGCACGTGCCGGAAGGCGCCACGCCCAAGGACGGCCCGAGTGCCGGGGTGACCATGGCCAGTGCATTGCTGTCGCTGGCGCGCAACCAGCCGCCGAAAAAAGGCGTGGCCATGACCGGCGAACTGACCCTGACCGGGCACGTACTGCCGATTGGTGGCGTGCGCGAGAAGGTGATTGCGGCGCGGCGCCAGAAGATCCATGAACTGATCCTGCCGGAGCCCAACCGGGGCAGCTTTGAAGAATTGCCGGAGTACCTCAAGGAAGGCATGACGGTGCACTTTGCCAAGCGCTTTGCGGATGTGGCGAAGGTGTTGTTCTGATAGATCTGTAGCGTTGGCACTGGCCTCATCGCGGGCAAGCCCGCTCCCACATTTTGATATGTGAACACATTCAAGTGTGGGAGCGGGCTTGCCCGCGATGGCGTCAGCCGCCTCAACACAAAACCCTGCTGTAACACCTTGTCTCATCTTCGGTTATGCTCGCCCTTCGTCGCCAATAAACGGAGCCTTCATGACCGCTGCCCGCCTGCTTCTTCCGCTAAGCCTCGCCCTGCTCGCGGCTTGCGCCAGTGCACCGAAGCAAAACGTCACCGTCGAAAAACAGAGCGCCTGCCCGCTCAAGCTCAAGGCCGGGCAAAACCTGACCCTGACCTTGCCGAGCAACCCCACCACCGGTTATCGCTGGGCGATCCAGGATTCGGCCGGCGGCGTGCTGCGCAGCCTCGGCCCCGAGGTCTACAGCAACCCCGAGGACGCCGGCGTAGTGGGTGCCGCCGGGCAATCCACCTGGCGCTTCCAGGCCTTTACCGCAGGCACTGGCCGCCTGCGCCTGACCTCCCAACAACCCTGGGCCCCGGAAGTGAATCCGGTGGACACCTTTGACTGCGCCATTACGGTGAACTGATATGCCATGGATGATTCTTGCGTTGATGGGTGCGGGTACCTTTATCTACGGCCTGAGCACGCATGCCACCTTGCTGTGCCTGTTGGTCAAGCCGCTGCCGGTACTGGCGCTGTTGGGTTGGCTGCATGATGCGCCGCCCAGTGACTATCGACGCTGGATCAGTCTGGGGTTGATCTTCTCCGTGGTGGGCGATGTGTTGCTGGCCTGGCCCGGCGACCTGTTTATCTTCGGCCTGGGCGCGTTTTTGTTCGCGCACCTGGCGTATCTCAAAGCCTACTTCAGCGACTGCCGGCGCCCGGCCCTGTTGCCGTTGGCCTTGGCCCTGGGGGTTGGGGCGATCCTGTTGAGCATCCTGATATCCCACGGCCTGGGCGACTTGCTGATTCCGGTGGTGGTGTATGCGCTGGTGATCAGCGCCATGCTCTGGCGTGCACTGGCGCGCCTGGGCAGCGACGTGCCCAAGCGCTCGGCGCAGCTGGCGGCCGTCGGCGCGGCGTTGTTTGTGTTTTCCGACACGCTGATCGGCATCAACCGCTTTGTGGTGACCTTCGATGCCGCACCGTACCTGTTGATCATCACCTACTGGTTGGGACAGTGGGGCATCACCGCCTCGGCCTTTTCCCAGCCGCGCCGCACGCCCCTGACCTGACTCCCCCTGTGGCGAGCGGGCTTGCCCGCGTTGGGGCGCGCAGCGGCCCCCTAGATGGGACTGCTGCGCAGTCCAGCGCGGGCAAGCCCGCTCGCCACAGATCAGAGAAGGCGCGCATCGCTCGGCCAAGTTGGCTAAAATGCCGGCCTTTTCCACTTCGTCGCCGGAACAGCCGTGAGCAAAGAACCCGATCGCCTATTCGCCCAGCCCTTGCCCCAGGTGCCGGACTTCGCCTTTAACGAGGACGTGGTGCGGGTGTTCCCGGACATGATCAAGCGCTCGGTGCCCGGTTACCCGACGATTGTCGAGAACCTCGGCGTGCTGGCGGCGCAGTTTGCCCAGCCGGGCAGCGTGCTGTACGACCTGGGTTCGTCCCTGGGCGCGGTGACCCAGGCCCTGCGTCGCCACGTGCGCACTGACGGTTGCCGGGTGATCGCTGTGGATAACTCGGCGGCGATGGTCGAGCGCTGCCGCGAATACCTCAACGGCCAGGACTCGATGTTCCAGGAGCTGCTGCCGGTGGAGGTGATCGAAGGCGATATCCTCGCCCTAGAATTCCAGCCGGCCTCGGTGGTGGCGCTGAATTTCACCCTGCAATTTATCGCCCCCGAGGAGCGCCTGGCCTTGCTCGGGCGGATTCGCCAATCGCTGCTGCCCGGTGGCGCGCTGATTCTCTCGGAAAAACTGCGCTTCAATGATCCCGAAGAACATGCATTGCTCACCGATCTGCACGTAGCGTTCAAACGCGCCAACGGCTACAGCGAACTGGAAATCGCCCAGAAGCGCAGCGCCATCGAAAACGTCATGAAGCCCGACAGCCTCGAAGAACACCGCGAACGCCTGCTGGCGGCCGGGTTCTCGAAAGTCGTGCCGTGGTTCCAGTGTCTTAACTTTGCCTCGTTGATTGCCTTGCCATGATTGATCTGTCCCCCCTCGCCCGCCATCTGGTCGGCACTCCCCTGGCCGTGTGGGCCCAGGGCCTGCAAGCACAACTCGATGCAAAAATGGAAAAGGGCCATGGCGACCTGGCGCGCTGGCAAAGTGCGCTGGATGCGCTGCCCAAGATCCTGCCAAGCGAAGTCGACCTGCTGAACGGCCTGACCCTCGACACCGATTGCGATGACACAACCCGTGAGCAGATGCATGCCGCGCTGATGGGCCTGAGCCCGTGGCGCAAAGGCCCGTTCAACCTGTTCGGGGTGCACGTGGACACCGAATGGCGCTCGGACTGGAAATGGTCGCGGGTCGCGCCGCACCTGAACCTTGCGGGCAAGCGCATCCTCGATGTGGGCTGTGGCAACGGCTACTACATGTGGCGCATGCTCGGCGCCGGCGCCGACAGTGTGATTGGCGTGGACCCCAACTGGTTGTTCTTCTGCCAGTTCCAGGCGGTGCAGCGCTACCTGTCGGCGCCCAACGCCTGGCACCTGCCCTTCCCGTTCGAAGACCTGCCGCCGAACATGGAAGGTTTTGACACGGTGTTCTCCATGGGCGTGTTTTACCACCGCCGCTCGCCGATCGAGCATTTGCTGGCGCTCAAGGACTGCCTGGTCAAGGGCGGCGAACTGGTGCTGGAAACGCTGGTGATCGAGGGCGATCAACAACAGGTACTGGTGCCGGAAGACCGTTACGCGCAGATGCGTAATGTGTGGTTCCTGCCCTCGGTGCCGGCGCTGATGCTATGGCTGCGGCGTGCCGGCTTCACTGAGGTGCGCTGCGTGGATGTGAGCGTGACCACGGTCGAGGAACAACGCGGGACAGAGTGGATGAAGTATCAGTCCCTGAGTGACTTCCTCGACCCTGAGGATCACAGCAAGACGATTGAAGGGCTGCCGGCGCCGATGCGCGCGGTGATCATCGCCAAGAAGTAACCCCCAATCGCCCTGAGAAAATGCAGATCAAAAATGTGGGAGCTGGCTTGCCTGCTCCCACATTGATCTGGTTCTCACATTGAGGTCAGGGTTTAGCCCGGCGCGCCTTGAAGAACTCACTCAACACCGCTCCGCACTCCTCGGCCAACACCCCGCCTTCATACATCACTCGATGATTGAGAAAGCCCTGGGTAAAGAACTGCCCCTGGCTTTGCACAATCCCCGCCTTGGGCTCCAGCGCGCCGTACACCACCCGCGCGATGCGCGAGTGGACGATCAGCCCGGCGCACATGCTGCACGGTTCCAGGGTCACATACAGGGTGCTGCCCGGCAGGCGGTAGTTGCTGACGGCCTGGGCCGCCGCGCGGATGGCGACCATCTCGGCGTGGGCGCTGGGGTCGCTGCCGCTGATCGGGCAATTGAAGCCGCGCCCGATGATTTCGCCGTCCTGCACCAGCACCGCGCCCACCGGCACTTCGCCGAGGGCCGCGCCCTGGGCGGCGAGGGCCAGGGCTTCGCGCATAAAGTCCTGGTCGCGGCTGCGGTCGATAATCGCCGTCGGGCGTATCTGGCGCATCACGCCACCTCGATGGCGGCCATCAGGCCGGTTTCCATATGGTCGATCACATGGCAGTGGAACATCCACACCCCAGGGTTATCCGCCACCAACGCCACGCGAGCGCGTTCGTTCTTGCCCAGCAGGTAGGTGTCGGTGAAGTACGGCGTGACTTTGTGGCGGTTCGAGGCGATGACCTTGAAACTCATGCCATGCAGGTGGATCGGGTGCTGGTACTGGGTCATGTTCTTCAGTTCGAAAATATAGCTCTTGCCCAACTCGAGCTTGGCAATCGGGCGGTCGGCGCAGGTCTTGTCGGTGATATCCCAGGCCTGGCCGTTGATCTGCCACAGGCTCGGCGGCCTGTTTTCGACATCGACCGAGACCGAGCCGACCCATTCGAAATTGAAGTTGAGCTTCTCGGCATTCGCCAGGTCGGGCTCGGCAATCGGGTTGGCCGGCAACGCCGGTGGCCACTCGCCGGGGGCGTCGGTGTTGGCCACCGAGCGGAAGGTGCCCAGGCGCACCGGGCCATTGCGGATCGACAGCTCTTCGCCGGCCGGCGGAGCCTTGATTGCCAGACAGATGCGCATGCCCGGGCCCAGCCAGTATTCCTTGCCCAGGGGCCGTGGCTCGATGGGGTTGCCGTCCAGCGCGTAGATCTGCGCCTCGACGTTGGGGATATTCAGGCGATAGGTCAGGGTGTTGTCGAGGTTGAGCAGGCGCACCCGGGTGATTTGCCCGGCAGGCAGGTCGATGACCGCCTGCGGCACACCGTTGATGGTCGACAGGCGCCCGGCCGTACCGCCACGGGCTGCTTCGCGGGGGATGCTGAACTCGACAAATTCACCCTGCTCGTCGATATGCCAGTTTTTCAGGCTCAGGGTGCGTTCGTGCTGGAAGCCGGTGGGCTCGCGCTCCTCGACAATCAACGGACCGACCAGGCCACGACCCAGTTCTTCGCTGCTGCTGACATGGGGGTGATACCAGTAGCTGCCGGCATCCGGCACGCGGAACTGGTAGTCGAAATACTCACCGGGCAATACCGGCAGTTGCGAGACGTAGGGCACGCCGTCCATTTCCAGGGGCAGGCGGATGCCGTGCCAGTGGATGGTGGTGGCAACCGGCAGATGGTTGATAAAGCGCACCCGCAGCCATTCGCCCTGGCGTACGCGCAACTCGGTGCCCGGTGCCGAGGGGCCAAAGGCCCAAGCCTCGGTCTTGTGTCCCGGCACCAGCTCCACGTCCAACGGAGCGGCGATCAACTCGTAATCGCGACCGGCGCTGGCGTCCGCGACTTTCCCCAGCCAGTAGCGATAGGCGCCACCGGCACCGACACCCACGACTGCCAGGCCGACGAGGCCACCAAGGATTTGTCGACGGGAAAAGGATCGGGACACAACAACCTCACAAATCTGCGCAGGCCCAAGGCCCGCAAAGGGCAAATACGATACACCCCTACCGGCTAAACAGTAAGGCTTCGCATTGCCGCATGTGGGAAAGGCCTTATGTGGGAGCAAGCTTGTGTGGGAGCGGGTTTGCCCGCGATAGCGCTGTGTCAGTCAAGAGAGGTATCGACTGAAACGCCCTTATCGCGGGCAAGCCCGCTCCCACACAAGCCCGCCCCACGTTGAGTCTTTGGCGTCGATTAAAGCTTGGCGGCAGCCAGGATCAGCGCTTTCATCTCGGCAACCGCGCCTTTGAAACCGACGAACAGCGCGTGCGCCACCAGTGCGTGGCCGATGTTCAGTTCGTTGATGCCCTTGATCGCCGCCACGGCTTCGACGTTGTGGTAGTGCAGGCCATGGCCGGCGTTGACGATTAGGCCCTCGCGCAGGCCACAGGCCACGCCGTCGATGATGCGCTGCAGTTCTTCGGCCACTTCGGTGGGGGTGGTGGCATCAGCGTAGCGGCCGGTGTGCAACTCGATGGCCGGGGCGCCCACGCGGCGCGAGGCTTCGATCTGCCGTTCGTCGGCGTCGATAAACAGCGAGACTTCACTGCCGATCTGCGACAGGCGCTCGACCGCCGCCTTGATCCGCGCTTCCTGGCCGGCGACATCCAGGCCGCCTTCGGTGGTGAGTTCCTGGCGGGTTTCCGGGACCAGGCAGATATGCGCCGGACGGATGCGCTCGGCGAAGGCAATCATTTCTTCGGTGATGCCCATTTCGAAGTTCATGCGCGTTTGCAGCACGTCCTTGAGCACCAGTACGTCGCGCTCCTGGATGTGCCGGCGGTCTTCGCGCAGGTGCACGGTGATCCCATCGGCGCCGGCTTCTTCGGCATCCAGCGCGGCCTTGACCGGATCAGGGTAGCGAGTGCCCCGGGCCTGGCGCAGGGTGGCGACGTGGTCGATGTTGACGCCAAGAAGAATGCGATTGCTGGTGGTCACGGAAGCGCTCCTGAAAAGGGAAAGAATCGGCGCACAGCATACACGGGGATGTCAGGGCTTTCGAAACAACTCGCGACTGACCAGCGGCCGACCGCCCAGATGCACGGCCAGGGCCTGGCGCATCAGGCGCTTGGCCGCAGACAAGGCACCGGGGGCGCTCCAGTCGGCGTCGGCCATGGCCAGCAACTCGGTGCCCTGGAACAGGCCGGGTTGCAGCAGGTAGACGCGCTCCAGGCCGGCATCCACCTGCAGGCGGTACATGCCGTCGCTGGCGATGGGCTCGCCGTGCAGGTCGTTGCTCAGTTCAAAACCGTAGCCCAGGTCGTCGAGCAGACGCCACTCGAAAGCACGCAACAGCGGCTCCAGGGGGCGGCCTTCGGCCAGGGCCAGCAGGGTCGCAGCGTAGTGATCGAACACCGCGGGGTGGGGGTCTTCGGCGGGCAGCAGGCGGATCAGCAGTTCATTGAGGTAGAGGCCGCTGAACAGCGCCTCGCCATTGAGCCAGGCCGAGGTGCCGATGCTTTCCAGGCGGCCGACGTTTTTCAGCTCGCCCTTGCCGCGAAACTCCACGTCCAGGGCCACGAATGGCCGCGCCAGCGTGCCCGCCTTGCCCCGCGCACTGCGCAACACCGCGCGCAGCCGGCCCTGGGGCGTGAGGAAGTCCACCAGGGCGCTGGTCTCGCGGTAGGCGCGGCTGTGCAGGACGTAGGCGGGTTGGCTGGGGGGTGGG